>DATLFA010000079.1:0-23651 GCA_035525225.1 Acidimicrobiales bacterium | reverse complement strand
CACCATCGTCACCGCCGCGATGTCGTCGCCATCGACGGCGAGATCGAGGCGCTTCGCGATGTCGATCAGCTCCACCACCGATGAACTCAACATACCCGTGATCGTACAGGTGTTCGACCACCGGCGCAAACGAAAACCCAAGACAATCAAGGAAATCCGGCACAAACGTCACTGTTGCGTGGCGCGGCGCCCAGTGAGCGGTCAGTCGATGTCGGGGCTCCGCGGCAACTTGTGAGCGATGAGGTCTTCGTAGCGGGCTTGCATCTGATCGGTGAAGCTCGGCTTGGTCGGGATGTAGAAGTCCTCCGCGACGATGGCGTCGAGCACGATCGCGGCGACCTCGTCTGGTGCGATGCCGCCGGCGGTCGAGTCCGTGAGCGCTTGCTTGATGAACGCGACGTCGGGTGGCTCTTCGAGGCCCGGATCCATGAGCTGTTCGGGACGGTTGCGATCGGAGCGGCCGATGTTCGTGGCGATCAGCGATGGCACGAGTACCGACACGCCGATCTTCGAACCGACCGAGCGGAGGTCGTGGGCAAGGCACTCGGTGAGCCCGACTGCCGCGAACTTCGACGTGTAGTAGGGCCCCGAGTACGCGTTCGTGAACAACCCGCCCATCGACGCCGTGTTGACGATGTGGCATTCGGTGTCCTGCTCGATCATGCGGGGGACAAAGCTGCGAATGGCGTAGACGATGCCGTAGAGGTTGACGCCGAGCACCCACTGCCAATCGCGCAAGGTCCGTTGCCACAACAACCCGCCCGAGAACACTCCCGCGTTGTTGCACAACACGTGCGTGCCGCCGTGGTCGGCGAACGCGGTATCCGCCAACTGCTGCACCGCATCGGCATTCGCAACATCGGTGACCACGGCAGTGGCTCGGCCGCCCACTCGCGCGATGAGTTCGACGGTCTCGGCGAGCGCGGGCGCTTCGATGTCGGCGGCGACGACGTCCATGCCTTCGTACGCGAACCGCCGGGCCAGTGCCCGGCCGATGCCGCTGCCGGCTCCCGTGACCACCGCGGTCTTGCCTGCGAAGTTTTTCACGGCGTGATGCCGAGGATGCGGGCGAGCGTTTCGGCCGGCGGCGCGAAGTAGTACGCGCCGGACACGGTCTGGCTGAACTCGACGACACGGTCATGGCCGCCATCGGGGGATGCGCCGTACATGTTGGCGAGCATCCGGTCGATCTTGGTGAGGTCGTCGGTAAAGGCCAAGAAGTACAGCCCGGCCTCGGCGGCGTTGCCGTAGGGAACGGACCGGCGATAGATCTCGATCTCGTCGCCGGCGTCGTCGAGGGTCACGACGCGGCTGAGGTGCGCGGTGGGCGGCTTGTCCTCGATCTCGATGCTGTCGACCTTCGTGCGACCGAAGACGGCTTCTTGGTCCTCGACGGTCAGTGCGTGGAACGCGTCGAGGTCGTGTATCCAACGCTGCGTCAACACGAAACTACCGCCCTCGCCGGTCTGGCCCTCGGCGAGGGCCGCGAGCGTGCGTGCTTCTTCGGCATCGGGATTCTCGGTGCCGTCGATGAACCCCGTCAGATCGCGCGAGTCGCGATACACGAACGACGGTGTCTCGCGCGCGAGTTCACCGATGGGTGCGAATGCGCGGCGCGCATCACGGGCCACCTCGTAGTTGCGATCGTGGCGATTGCTGTGCGCCCAGAAGAACACGTCTTCTTGAGTAGCGACTGCAGTGCGGCCGCTCGTGCCCGTCACTTCCGTGAAATCGTGCAGTCCGGCCGGTACCTCGCCCGGCGCAAGGCGCTGCAGCATCGAACGGCCGAATCCCACGACGAGCGTCACGGTCTCCGGGGGCGAGCCCGCGGCGGCGACGTCTTGCACCGCGCGGATCGCGGCCCGGACATTGTCTGCCGGCGCGTCTGGTCGCACGCGGAAATGCAAGAACCAATGGAACTGCGTGTCCTCTTGGAAGATGCCCGGCTGCGGTGTCGTCATCGTCACCTCCAGCGCTCGACGTTATCGCTCGGTCAGGACGGGTTGTCCGTTCGCCGGCTCGGTGCGGTAGAAACGCCGCTCGGGACCGAGCACAGGTGGGGGATATCGATGGGCAAGCTCGACGGCAGGGTTGCGATCATCACCGGCGGTGCGCGGGGCCAAGGTGAGGCGCACGCCCGCCTCTGCGTAGAGGAAGGAGCCCGCGTCGTCATCGGCGACGTCATCGACAATGACGGCCAACGCGTTGCCGCGGAGCTCGGAGCAATGGCGCGCTATGTGCACCTCGACGTGTCGAACGCCGACGATTGGGCCAACGCGGTAGCCGTCGCCGAGTCGATGGGACCGCTACGAGTTTTGGTCAACAACGCCGCGATCCACTGGACGCGACCCATCGAATTCGAGACGGCCGATGGATTCGAGCGCATCTGGCGCGTCAACCTGCTGGGAACCTTTCTCGGCATCAAGGCCGTGCTCGAGCCCATGCGCCGCGCCGGAGGCGGGTCGATCATCAACATCTCGTCCACCGCGGGGCTCACCGGACTCGCGTATCACGGTGCCTACGGCTCGGCGAAGTGGGGAATGCGCGGGCTCACGCGGACGGCGGCGGTCGAACTCGGCCGTGATGGCATCCGGGTCAATTCGATCCATCCGGGCCCGATCAACACGTCGATGATGACGCGCAGCCCGGGCGTCGAAGAGACCGACTTCGACGAGCGCTTCCAGCACCTTCCGGCGCGCCGCTGTGGTGAGCCGCTCGAGGTCGCACAACTGGTGGTGTTCCTCGCGAGCGACGACAGCGCGTTCATCACCGGCACCGAGCACACCATCGACGGCGGTTCGATGGCCGGCCCGCCCATCACGTTTCGGTGGGATCCGGCGATCCACGACAAGGGCCCCGAGTAATGCCGGTCGAGGGATACGACCACGTCGCCATCACCGTCGCCGACGTGCAGTCGACGATCGACTTCTACGAGCGCGTGCTCGGCGCGGAGCTGTGCTTCGCCGATCGCCGGCGCAGCGGTGAGATGCCCGTCGCGATCATCCAGCTCGGTGGTTGCCGCATGTCGATACACCCGGCCGCCGCCCCGGCAAAGCCGCATGCGCTCGCGCCGACGCCGGGCTCGGCCGACCTGTGCTTCCGCTTTCGCGGTCCGATCGCCGACGCGGTCGCCGCACTCGAGCGCAATGCGGTTGCAATAGTCGAAGGGCCGGTCGGTCGACCGGCGAGCAACGGCGAGCGCGGCACGTCCGTCTACTTCCGCGACCCCGACGAGAACCTGATCGAGCTCCTCACCATCGACTGACCCCCGACCACCCCGGCTAACCCGCGAACTCGCAGCACAACGTCGACTTGGATTCGACGATGTGCTGCGAGAACGGAAGTTTGAGCGTCAGGAGACGCGGACGGGGAGGTCGACGGGGCCGTTCGCCCAGAAGACCGGCGTCTTGCGGCGGGTCCAGCCGGGCTCGGTCTCGGCCGTGTCGACGCGGTCGAGGAACGTTTCGAGCGCGACGCGTGCTTCGAGGCGTGCCAGCGACGCGCCCGGGCAGATGTGGGGCCCGCCACCGAATGCGAAGTGCTCGCGCCAGTTGGTGCGATCGAGGCGGAAGTTGTGCGGATCGTCGTACTTCGATTCGTCGCGATTTGCCGACGCGACGCCGAACGCGATCTTCTCGCCCGGTTGCATCTCTACGCCGAACATCGTGGTCGCTTGCTCGCAGTTGCGCAGCAACACGTGAACGGGCGGGTCGATGCGCAGTGACTCTTCGACGGCGCGCTCGACCAATGATCGATCGGCCTTGAGTGTCTCGAACAGCGCGGGATGGGATACGACGGTGGCGATGAGGTTGGCGATGAGATGGCGCGTCGTCTCGTTGCCCGAGATGATCAGGAACACCAGCTGCGTGCGAACCTCGACGTCGGTCAGGCGCTTGCCGTCGACCTCGGTGTACATGAGGCGCGTCACGAGGTCGTCGGGTCGGTCACCGTCTCGGTGGCGCTCGGCGATGAGCCCGTCGATGTAGGAGCAGAACTCTGGGTGCGCGCCGGCGAGGCCTTCGCCGCGCTCGTTGCGGAACTGGGTCGGGTAGGTGCCCTCGACGACTTCGTCGGACCACTCGCGGAACTGCCGCCAGTCGCCCCGGGGCACGCCGATCAGATAGGCGATCACGTTGATGGGAACCGGCGCGATGAACTCGTCGATCAACTCACCGTGGCCGCGGGCGAGGATGGGTTCGAGGTACTCGTTGCAGAGGTCGCGAACGAAACCCTCGACATGCATCGACTTGTGATGGGCAACGGTGGCGTTGATGATGCGACGGATCTTGCCGTGGCGCGGTTCGTGTATCTCGTTGATGAACTGCTCTTCGGGTGGTACGACGATGCCGGGCTGACGAAAGCTCGACAGGAACACATCGACGTTCTTGGACGCCTCGACGACGTCGTCTTGCGTTGCGAGATACCAACCACCGGCACTCTTCGCCACCGGGCACGTCGCCCGCACTTCGGTGAAGAGCTCGTGCGGGACGTCCGACCATTCGAACGGATCGATCTCGACTGAAGTCATATGCTCCCCCATTGGCCGTTACGTGGTGACGAGCACCATGCCGACGATCACGATACCGAATATCACGATGACCAAGATCGGCACGCCGAGCGCGTACGCGAGGAGACCGCCCAGAAGGAACAGCCCCAGCGCCGCGCCGACCCGTCGCAGGATCAGCTGTATGGCTTCGTCCCGGGACTGCTTGTCCTTGGGGCTGTCGTGAAGGCGCATGGCACCAGTATGGAGGCTCAATAGCCGAGCCGTACGTCGACCACGTAGGCGAGCGAGCGTCCGTCGAGGTAGCGGCGCAGGTTCTCCCGGAAGGTGTCGATGAGTAGGCCTTGGGCGTGCGGCATGCTCCACGAGATGTGTGGGCTCAACCGGACGGCGGGATGCGAGTACAGCCAGTGGTCGTCCGGTAACGGCTCGGGCTCGACGGTATCGAGCGACGCGCGTGCGACGTAGCCCGAATCGAGCGCCGAGCGCAGCGCGTCCTGGTCGATCAGCCCGCCCCGCGCGATGTTGACGATGTGTACACCCGGCTTCATCCACGCAATGGATTCGGCGTTGATCAGATGGCGGGTCTCGTGGGTCAGCGGTGCCGCGATCAACACGTGATCGGCACCGTCGAGGACTTCGGCGAGGGTGCCGACGACTTCGACGCCGGGGGTATCGGCCGGGCGAAGCGAGCGGCGCAGCGCCTTGACCCGCATGCCGAACGGGAGCGCCAGCGCGGCGGTGCGCTCGCCGATGCCGCCGAGCCCGACCACGGCGAGCGTCTTGCCGTACAGCGTGCCGAGGTCGGCTTGGAACCAGCGATCGGGCGGTGCATCGAACCACGAGTGCGGCAGGCGCTTTTCGAAGGCGAGCATCATGGTGAGGCTCCACTCGGCGATGGCGATCGCGGACCCGCCGCGCGAGCAACTCAACGTCACGTCGGGGGCCAACAGATCGAGGGGGAACCGATCGACGCCGGTCCCGATGAGGTGTACCCACTTCACGCCGCGGCCGAGTGCGTCGGCCAGCGACGGTGTCGCGACCGGACTGGTCACCAGCACGTCACCGGCCACGCCGGCATCGATCGTGCCGGCGCGGGGGATGGAAACGAACTCGACCGAGGGAAATTCGGCCGCCAGCGACGCGGCCGCTTCGGCGTTGAGGTGGTGCAGCACTCGGACCATGCCCGAGTAAAGCATGCCTGCCCAAGGTGTGTTGAACTGCGCCCGTGGCCAATCGAACACCGGTGATCTGCGGGATCGGTCTGTCCGACTACCCGATCGCGCCGCACCTCACCAGCACACAACACCACGCACAAGCCATGCAGCGGGCGCTCGCGGACTGCGCGATGCCGAAGGCCGACCTCGACGGGTATGTCAACGCGTCGTCGAGCCCGAACGACATGACGGTGGCTATGGCCGAATACCTCGGCATCGAGCACCGCTACTTCGACTCGACGATGACCGGCGGATCATCGTTCGAGTTCCACGTGCAGCATGCTGCGGCCGCGATCAAAGACGGGGCGGCCGAGGCGATCCTCGTGACGTACGGATCCGATCAGCTCACGCGTATGGGGCGCATGCTCGGCACCGGTGGGTTTCTCACGAGCGACGCGCGGGTCGAGGGCACCGGGCAGTTCATGTCATCGTATGGCCTACCGCTCGTCGGCTCATACGCAATGGCGGCGCGCCGCCACATGCACGAGTTCGCCACGACGTCCGAGCAACTCGCCGAGATTGCCGTTGGCGTTCGCGAGTTCGCCGCGTACAACCCGCTGGCCCGCTATCGCGACCCGATCTCGGTCGACGACGTGCTCAACTCCCGGATGGTCGCCGACCCGTTGCACAAACTCGATTGCTGTGTCATCACCGACGGCGGTGGTGCGTTCATCATGACGACCGAAGAGCGGGCGCAGGATCTGGCACAGCCTCCGGTCTATGTGCTCGGCGCGGCGGGCACGCAGACGCACTGGAACATCATCCAGATGCCCGACTTCACCGAGGTGGGCGCGGCGAGGGCCGGGCCCGAAGCACTCGGGCGTGCCGGGGTCACCGTCGACGATGTCGACGTGTTGCAGCTCTACGACAGCTTCACGATCACCGTGTTGATGATGCTCGAAGGCCTCGGGTTCGCGCCGCACGGCGAAGGTGGAGCGGTGGTGCAAGAAGGGCATTTCCGCAAGGGTGGCAAGTGGCCGATGAACACCGATGGCGGCGGCTTGTCGTCCAATCACCCGGGCATGCGCGGCATCTTCCTCATCATCGAGGCGGTGCGCCAGTTGCGCGGTCAAGCAGGCGAGGTGCAGGTACCCGACTGTGAAGTCGCGCTGGCCTGTGGCTCGGGTGGATGGCTGTCGTGCATGAGTGCGGTCGTTCTGGGCAAGGATCGGCCGACATGATGCACGTCATACGCGGCCGGCAATGGGATCGGCCAACACCCGCGGGCGAAGGCGAATACGGCCCGTGGTTCGAGGCTTGCGCGGAGGGCCGACTACTCATCCAGCGCTGTGATGCGTGTGGACACCGGCAGTGGTATCCGCGTGCCGTGTGCACGAGCTGTTCCGCGACGCCGCAGTGGCTCGAGGTGTCGCATCGCGGCACGGTCTATACCTTCACCATCATCCGCCAGTATCACGCCAAGCCGTTCGGCGGTGAGCTGCCCTACTGCGTAGCGATGATCGACCTCGACGACGCGCCGGTGCGGATGTTCGGCACCGTCACCGACATCGCGGTCGACGACGTGCGCGTCGATCTGCCGCTAGAGGCCTACGCGGTCGAGTTCGCGCCGGGCCGAGCCGTGCCTTACTGGCGGCCCATATAGCTGGCGACGGTCAGCTGATCTGCCGGCAGCGGCTTGCTGAAGTAGAACCCGACCGCCTGGTCGCACTCGAGGCGCCGTAGCACCGCGAGTTGCGATTCGGTCTCGACACCTTCGGCGATGACCACCAGGTCGAGTGCATGCGCGAGGTCGATGATCGCGGCGACGATCGTCTCGGCCTCGGTGTCCGCGTCGAGGCGAGCCACGAACGACCGGTCGATCTTCAACACGTCGAGCGGGAAGCGGTTGAGATACGCGAGCGACGAGTATCCGGTACCGAAGTCGTCGACGCCCAGGCTGATGCCGAGACTGCGCAGTTGGTCGAGTTGGGCGGCCGCGGCCTCGGCGTCCTCCATGAGGGCGGACTCGGTGATCTCGAGGCACAACGACTGCGGTCGGATGCGGGCGGCGCGGATGGCCGCTTGCACGGTCGGCACGAGATCGGGTTGGCCGAGTTGGCGGGCCGAGACATTGACCCAGACCCGCAGGTCGGGGCCCGCGCCCTGGGATTCCCAGCGGGCGACTTGGCGGCACGCTTCTTCGATGACCCAGCGCCCGATGACGATGATCAGGCCGGTCTCCTCGGCGAGTGGGATGAAGTCGCCGGGCGGCACGAGGATGCCGTCGTCACGTTGCCAGCGCACGAGTGCCTCGACGCCTACCACGCGGCCGGTGGCGAGATCGATCTCCGGTTGGTAGTGCAGCAATAGTTCGTTGCGCTCGACGGCGCGTCGCAATGCGAACTCGGTGGCGAGGCGATTGAGCTGTGACGTGCGTTCATCCGGATCGAAGATGGCGAAGCGATCGCGGCCGGCGCGTTTCGCGTCGTACATCGCGGTGTCGGCGTTTTCGACCAGGCGCATCGGGTCGTCCGCGCCTTGCGAAATGGCGATGCCGATGCTGGCGGTGAGATCGATGGTGCGGCCGTAGACGGTGAACGGCTGTCCGAGCGCGTGCAGCACGCGCCGGGCAACGATCGCCGATGCGGGACCGTCGGCCCCGGGACACAACATGACGAACTCGTCGCCGCCGAGGCGAGCGAGCGTGTCGCCCGGTCGGACAAGACCGGTCAACCGCTCGGCGACGGCGACGAGTGTCGCATCGCCCGCGTAGTGGCCAATGGTGTCGTTGACGACCTTGAAGCCGTCGAGGTCGATGAACAACACGCCCACGGATTGATTGGTGCGCCGGCTGACGGCAAGCGCCTGGCCGATGCGATCGAGCGCGAGTGCGCGGTTGGGGAGACCGGTGAGCTCGTCGTGGAAGGCGAGCCGCACGAGTTCCTCTTCGGTGCGTTTGCGCTCGGTGATGTCACGCGACGAGGACTGCAACTGCACGACCTGCCCGTTGCTGACGATCGGGGTGATCACGGTTTCGAACCACGTGTACGCGCCACCGCGACGGCGGATGCGGTAGGAGAACTCGACTGGCTTGCTTCCGGCGACGGTGTGGATGTGGAAGCGGCGCTCGACGTGGGTTCGTTGGTCGGGGTGGATGTAGTCGATCGGATGTGTGCCGACGAGCTCATCGGGTTCATACCCCAACAAACGTCGAACCGACGGGCTCGCGTATTGATAGACGCCGTCCGGTGTGTGCAGGCAGACGAGATCGGAGGTGCTCTCGGCCAGCGCGCGGAAGCGGGCTTCGGACTCGGCCAACGCGCGTGATTGGTCGGTCACGGCGGTGCGCAGCGAATGGCGCTCTGCGACGTGTACCGCTTCGGCAACGACGAATCCCACATGGGACTCTCCGCCGTCATCGCTCGTGACGATCGGGGTGAAGAGGACTTCGATCGGCACCTCGATCTCGATGGCCGAGGCCGCGTCGCGATGGCTCACCGTGAGCGTTTCGCGGGTGACTGCGCCGCGGCGGGCCCGATCGAAGTAGAGGCGGAGCTGTGCTTGTGCGGTGGGGTTGCCCTGCCAGGGAGGAGTGACCCAGATCGGGCGATCGACGATCTCTTCGCGGGGGCCGGCTATGAGAGCAAAGCCGTGGTCGTTGACCTCGAGGACCGTCCCGTCGAGGTCGAGAACCGCGACATACTGCTCGATCGCGCCGAGCGCGAGATGAGCGAGCGCGCCGCGCGCCGGCGACAGCGCGACTGCCTCGAGGCGTTCGGGCAACGGACGCGTATCGGGACTGAGCGGCGGGGGAAGATTGGGTTGGGACACTTCGCTCCGGTTCGAACGAGCGGGGAGTTGACTCACTCGCCCATTCGCGTGCCGCCGGAAGCCGCACGCTCTCCGCCCAGAGCAGGGGAGATACTAGTGAGGTTGTTGGGGGTGAAGTGAATAATGTGCGATTCTTGTGCGAACGCGCCGCCCGCGAGTCGTACGTCCGTTCGTTCGGAGCAGTTTTATTCGGCTGGCGGATAGTCGAACGTGCGCCCGCGGCCGGCGGACGATCCCGCATCGACCTGCAGCGTGACCCCGCTGATGCACTCGGACTCCTTCGACGCGAAGAACAACACGGCGTACGCGACATCGATGGCGGCCGGTGGCCTTGTGATGCACATGTCCTCGATGTAGCGCCGGCGTTCCGGCGAGAGATCGACGTCGCGTTCTTCGTGAAGGATGTAGCCGGGCTGGACGGTGTTGCAACGGATGCCCTCGCGGCCGTAGTCGAGGGTGATCGAGCGGGCGAGCGCGTTCACAGCGCCTTTGCTCGCGGTGTAGGCGGCCAAACGGGGCGAAGCTCGTTCGGCCGTGCGCGACGAGATGTTGACGATCGATCCCCGCTGCTGCCCGAGCATTTGCGGGATCGCCTTTTGCAGCAGCCACGCCGCCCCGAGGACGTTGACGCGCAGCATCGCCTCCCACACGTCGTTTGCGACGTCGGCGGCCTTGCCGTCGCGGGCGATGATCTCGGGGGACACCGCGTTGTTCACCAGTACGTGCAGTGCCCCGTAGCGCTCGATGGTCGTGTCGATCAGCGCGTGGGCGTCGTCGTCGACGCCGAGATCGGCCTGCACGAATGTGGCTTCACCGCCCGTGGCGCGCAGGTTGGCCGCGATGGCCTCGCCCCGCTCACGGTTGCGGCCGGTGACGACGACCCTCGCGCCCTCGGCGACGAACAGGCGAGCGATCTCTTTGCCCAGACCCGCAGTCGAGCCGGTGACGATCGCGACGTCGCCGGCCAAGCGGCCGGATCCTGCATCAGCTGTCATGTGTCCCACCGTAGCGGCGAAGCCCCGCCCGAGCGGCCGTGCGAAGAGCGGGACGGCTATCGTGCCCTCGTTTCGCCACCGATCGAAAGCGAAATCGAACCCGAAAAGCGAATCGAACACGACAGGAGACGTGCAGTGGCTGGCTTTCTCGAAGGCAAGAATGTCGCGGTGACCGGGGCCGGTTCCGGCATCGGACGCGCCATCGCCATCGCCTGCGCCGCCGAGGGCGCACGCGTCATCGTCGCCGACTACGGCGTCGCCCAGGACGGCTCCAACCCTACGAGCGAGGTCGCCGATGGCGTTGTCGCCGACATCACCAAGGCCGGCGGCACCGCGCTGGCGGTTGCCGGTGACGTGTCCTCGATGGCCACGGGCCAGGCGATCGTCGACGCGGCGGTCACCAACTGGGGTTCGATCGACGCCTGCGTATGCGTCGCCGGCATCTTGCGCGAGCGAATGATCTTCAACATGTCCGAAGACGAGTGGGATGACGTCGTGCGCGTGCATCTCAAGGGTACGTTCACCGTGTTTCGCGCCGCGTCGGCCGTCATGCGCAAGCAGGACGGTGGCGGCAGCCTCATCGGCTTCACGTCGGGCGCATCGATCGGTTCGTCGTCGCAAGCCAACTACTCGGCGGCGAAGGGCGGCATCATCAGCCTGACCAAGTCCGCTGCGATGAGCCTCAAGCGCTACAACATCAACGCCAACGTGATCGCGCCGGTCGCCAAAACCCGCATGTCGGCCGCCGTGCCGTTCGGCATCGACATGGGCGAGCCCGAAGACATCGCGCCGATGGTGATGTATCTCATCTCCGACCGCGGCCGTCCGGTCACCGGTCAGGTCTACACGTGCACGGGTCGCCGGGTCAGTGTGTGGAACCAACCCGCCGACATCCGCTCCATCTACGCGCCCGGCTCACGGTGGAACGTGAGCGAGCTCGCCGATGCCGTCGAGAACCAACTCAAGTGGGAGGAGCATCCCTTCATTGCCGACATGGACCGGCGCATGAAGGAGATGGCCGACAAGAAAGTCGCTGAGGACGCAGCGCAGTAGCGCGACGATCTACCTCGAAATCCAGGTCACGGGAAAGGGATCAACGTGGGTGTGCTCGACGGGCGAATCGCCATCATCACCGGCGCGGGGCGCGGCATCGGCCGCCAGCACGCGCTGTTGTTCGCGAAGGAAGGCGCGCAGGTCGTCGTATGCGACAACGGTTGCGGCCCCGATGGCACCGGTAGCGACCCGACGGTGGCGCAGGCGGTCGTGGACGAGATCAACCAAGCGGGCGGAATGGCCGTGGCGTCGAACGCCGACGTGTCCAAGATGACGGGCGCGCAGGCCACGTGGGATGTCGCGATCGAGGCTTTCGGTGACTGCAATGTGATCGTGAACAACGCCGGCATCTTGCGCGACAAGATGTTCGCCAACATGAGCGACGACGATTGGGATGCCGTCATCAACGGCCACCTTCGCACGACGTTCTGCATGTCGCGAGTGGCCTGCGGGGTATGGCGCGACGAGACCAAAGCGGGCAAGGCGGTCAACGCGTCGATCATCAACACGTCGTCGACCTCGGGCCTCATCGGTACGCCGGGTCAGACCAACTACGGCGCCGCCAAGTCCGCGATCGCGACGCTGTCGATCATCCTCGCCATGGAAGCCAAGCGCTATGGCACGCGGGTCAACGCAATCGTGCCCGCCGCCCGCACCCGCATGACCGAAGATTCGCCCGGCACGAAAGATCTCGTGAAGAAGCCCGACGACGGCTCGTTCGATGTGTTCGGCCCCGAACACATCTCACCGGTTGTCGCCTATCTCGCCATGGAGGACTGCCCTTTGACCGGCCGGGTGTTCATGGCAAAGGGAGGCGACATCCGTCCTTTCGTGCCGTGGCAACGCGCGCCGTGGGTCGCCGAGTCCAAGCACATCACCCTGCAAGAAGTGATCGAACTGATGAAAGACGTCCCCGAGGTACCTGTTTCTCCATGACTGCTGCACCTACGTATGTTCCGGGCCACAAGCTGCTCGAAGGCAAAGGCGTCGTCATCACCGCTGCCGCGGGTACGGGCATCGGGTTCGCCGCGGCCAAGCGGTGCGCCGAGGAGGGCGCCCGAATCCTCATCAGCGACATCCACGAACGCCGACTCAACGAGGCGGCCGATGCACTCGCCGAGGCCGTCGGCGTGCGCCCGCCGACCGTGCTGTGCAACGTGACGCGCGAAGAAGACGTGCAAGATCTCGTCGACGCCGCGGCCGGCGAGCTCGGCGGCATCGACGTGATGATCAACAACGCGGGCCTCGGCGGCACCGTCGATCTCGTCGACATGACCGACGATCAGTGGAACGTCGTGCTCGACGTGACGCTCAACGGCACGATGCGGTGCGTGCGTGCCGCGTTGCGCCACATGATCGCCCGAGGTGTTGGCGGCTCGATCGTCAACAACGCGTCCGTCGTCGGCTGGCGGGCACAAGAGGGGCAATGCCACTATGCGGCCGCGAAGGCAGGCGTCATGGCGCTCACTCGCTGCGCTGCCATGGAAGGCGCCGCGCACAACGTGCGCATCAATTGCGTCGCCCCCTCGCTGGCGATGCATCCCTTCTTGGCCAAGGTGTCGTCGCAGGATTTCCTCGACTCGCTGGTGTCGCTCGAAGCCTTCAAGCGCGCCGCGGAGCCGTGGGAAGTCGCCAACGTGATGGTCTTCCTCGCGAGCGACTACGCGTCGTATATGACCGGCGAAGTCGTGTCGGTCAGCGCGCAGCATCCCTAGGTTCATGCTCGGGTGCCTCTCCCGTCGGCTCGTGGGTCGTCCTCATTTGCGGCCGCCTGCCCATTCTCCGGTGACGAAATGCGCGGCGGGGTGCGGCGGCGGTTGTGCCTGGTCAGCGACGGTCGCGCTGGTGCCTACCGCCGCCCGGAGATGCTTGCCGGACGATCTGCCATTTCGTCACCGGAGAATCAGCAGGGAGCGGATTTTGGCGCCGCACCCGATCGGCCGGTCGAACCGGCCATCGAGCATGCGCACTGGGGAGCACGGCTCAGTACGTTGCGCCCCGATGCCGACGCTCGATGCCGGTCGCGGCGGCCGCCTTGGCCCTGCGCATGCCCTTGCGGATGCGCCGGCGTTCGCGCATTCCCTCGGCTGACTCGAGCTCTGTCTCGAGCAGCGCGAGCTCGTCACGAGCGCGGCGGACGACCTCGGGGTCGGGCGGGAACATCTTGGGATCCACGATGCCGTTGGAGGCCGAGTGCTTGGGCAGGCGCACGACGAAGATCCTACGGCCAGCCGGGAAGCAGCGAGCGCCGCTTGCATTCGCGCTGCGCCATCACGATCTGCCCCCGCAGTAAGTCGGACTCGCGGTCCTCGACGAGCCAGCGGATCGCCGCGCCGATGACCGGTGGCGTCGCCGGCTTGTAGTGCTGTGCGAATTGTCCGGCGCGGCCCAAGGCTTCGGTCTTTTCGGTGACGACGAAGCCGGGATCGACACTGAACAGGCGGATGTCGTAGTCCTCGAGTTCGCGGTGCAACAGCGGAGCGACACGCGCGAGGGCGGCCTTCGACATCGCGTAACCCATGCCCCAGCCGCCGTTGCCGATGCGCGCCGGCGGGTCTTGGTACGCCGTCGCCGAGATCATGTTGACGATCGTGCCCGAATTGCGCTCCTTCATCTGCGGCAACACGGCACGGATCAGCGCGAGTTGCGCGTAGACGTTGCCCTCGAAGATGCGATGCAGATCTTCTTCGACCAGATCGGCGAACTCGACCATGGTCCCGAGGCCCTGATAGATGGCGTTGTTGACGAGCACGTCGATGCGCCCGAACCGGCCCAGCACCGCCTCGACGCCGTCGAGCAACGACTGCCGGTCGAGCACATCCATCCGCACCGCAAACCCTTCGGTGCCGGCGGCGTCGATCGCCGCGACCGTGGTGTCGAGGCTGCCCGGCAGTGCGACGCCCTCGGTGTCGGACCGTCCCTCGCCCTCGTGGACGGTGCGGGCCGACACCGCGACGTCGTAGCCGGCTTCGGCGAGCATGATGGCCGCGGCCTTGCCGATGCCGCGGCTGGCGCCGGTGACGAGCGCGACCTTGCGAGACGTTTCAGTCATGGCCGCACCCTAACCCTTGATTCTCTCTGCGGGCCCGCCGATGGTGCCCCGGTGAAACGGCGGATGCGTGTGCTCGCAGCGATGACCATCGCGCTCGCCGGCTGCGCGGGCGAAGGGACCGGCACGGCGATGACGCCCGCGAACGGATCGCCCATCACCGCGCCTACCGCATCGCCGTGTGCCGCGACCCGCAGGGGCCGTCGGGCCAGTCGACGCACACGGTCACGGTCGCCTCGGTCGTGGCGTTTCATGGAACCGAAGACGAGGTCGTGCCGTACTCCGGCGGTTGCGGATCGAAACCGTCCGACGAACAACTCAGCTCGGAAATGACGAAGCGGGCGTTCTCGGGTTGCCGCGGTGGAACGACCGTAGAGCTCTACATCATCGACGGCGGGGACACACGTGGCCCGGCGGCGCCGCCGTCGAGAAATTCGGACACACCACGACACAGATCAACGCCACCGAAGTGATGTGGAAGACGTTCTCGAGGACCTGAGTCGCCTTACGGGCGCACGTAGGCGATCTCGACACGTCGAGCTTTGTCGGGGGCCACGGTGGCGTCGGTCCCGGCGGCAGTGATCTCGAACACGGCCTCCGCACCCTTTGCCTTCAACGCGTCTTGCACGGTTTGTGCCCGTCGTTGCGAGACCTGCGCGTTGGTCGCCGCGGAGCCACTGCTGTCGGCCACGCCAGTCAGCTTCACGGTGATCCCGGGATTGGCTTTGATCTTGGCTACGGCGGCATCGATCACCGCGGCGCCCGCGGTCGAGATGCTGGTCGAGCCGGACGCGAAATACACGACGTCGGTCGCGAGGGGCGCCAGTGTCACCGGCGGGGCCGTCGTCGTCGGTGCTGCGGTCGTGGCGACGACGGTGGTCGGGACGGTGACGGGCCGAGCCACCGTTGTGGTCACCGACGGCGTAGTCGTCCTGACCGCCCGCTCGTTGGAGTCGCGCAGCGACAGGTACGACAGCGCGCCCGCGACGAGCAACATCACCAGTGCGACGATCCAAGCAGGGGACACGCGCCGGCGGCGCCGTTGGTAACGCGTCGGTGGGGGCATGTCCGACACGATCGCCGCCGGTGGGGTCCGCGGCATGCTCTCGTCGAAGCCGGCGAAGATGTCGTCATAGAAGTCGGACGGCCGCTCCATGGATTCCTCGATGCGATTGGGTGGCGCGAGCGGCGAGAGGATGAACGACTGGTCGGACTCCGCAGCAGGGGGGCCGCCGGCCATCGTGTCGGCGATCAGCGGCGGCGTCGCGGGGTCGACGTCGACCAATTTCTCGAGCGACCATTGGTCGAGCCGTTCCTGCATCCACGCGAGATCGCCACCATCGATGCGCTGGCGGAGCTGGCGGTAGTCGTTCACGGGGATGATCGGCTCGAGCCAACCCAACTGCCCGAGTCGATTGGCAATGCGCAACGCCTCGGCGTCGCCGCGCTGCACCGCGTGTTTGATCCACGTGATGTCGGAGGCCAGAAAACGACTACGCAGCCACTGCATGTCACCGGCGTTGACGCGGTCGCGCAACGCGAAATACTCGCGGGGCTCGAGGCGCTCGCGCAACCAATCGAGCTGGCCGAAATAGACGAGCCTTCGCACGCCGCTCAGATCGTTGGCGGCGAGCATGCGGCGCAATTCGTTGAGCGAGCGGGCGACGTCATCGACGGAATCGAGCGGCATGGGCAGTGGACCTCGGACCTCAGCCGCCCGCGAGCGGGGCATTGGGGGCGAGCGAATAGGTCGACCGTAGCGTGGGGACGACCGTGTCGCAGAGCACCCGCCCCTCGTCGACGAGCTTGAACAGGTGCGCGAGCACCGAACGGCTGGCTGGCCGGTGCAACTCCACTCCGACGTCCGCGTAGATCACCTTGACCATCGTAAGGATCGTTCGCGGCCCCGAGGCGAGTTGCTCGAGCACCTGTGACTCCCGCTCGCGCCGATGCGCCAGCAATGCGGTGACGTAGTCGTGGCCGTGCGCGATCGGTGGGCCGTGCGTGGGGTAGTAGGTGGCGTCGCGGTGATGGAGCAAACGTTGCAAGCTGGCGAAGTATGCGACCATGTCGCCGTCGGGGGGCGGCACGATCGTCGTCGACCATCCCATGACATGGTCGCCGGTGAAGACGATCTCGGCGTCGGATCTCGTGCGCGGTTCGAGCGCGAAACACATGTGGTTGGAGATGTGGCCGGGCGTGTGCAGCGCCGTGAAACGGAACCCGTTGCCGTCGATCTGTTGGCCGTCGGCCAGGACGACATCGGGGGCGTAGTCGTAGTCGGGATGTTCTTCGAGTTTGGGCGCTTCGCTGAGTTTCGCGGCGGCCTCGGCATCGGCGGCCGCGATCGCCGCATCGAGTTCGGGATCGGGCTCGTCGGGATTCGCCTCGGCCCACGCCCGCTCGTCGTCGGGCCGCAACGGATGCGGGCCGAATCCGTAGGTGGGGATGTCGCCGACGCGCTGTTTGAGCATCGCCGCCGCGGGTGAATGGTCGCCGTGGGTGTGGGTGATGAGCAGGTGCGTGACTCGTTCCCCGCTCACGGTTCGCACGAGCGCGTCGACATGCGCGGTGTCGCGGGGCCCGGCGTCGATGATCGCCACGTCACCCTCGCCGACGATGTAGGTGCCTGTTCCCTTGAACGTGAACTTGCTCGGATTGTTGGCGACCACACGACGGATGCGCGGCGCGACGCGATCACAGCGCCCGTACTCGACGTCGATGTCGTAGACGTACGGGATCGCCATCCGACGTCAGTGGCCGACTCGGGTGACGTCGCCGGTCGAGGCACTCAGATACGACGGGATCTCGCCGCCGCCGTCGACGTGCACATTGGTGGCGGTCATCCATCGGGCGAGTGGTGAGCACAACATCAAGACGGCGTCCGCGATGTCTTCGGGAGTGCCCATGCGCCGCAGCGGGATCGTGTCCGCAACTGCTTGCATGCCGGCTTCGTCGCCGTAGTAGAGGTGCGCGTCTTCGGTGACGATGAGCCCGACGGTGACCGTGAGGACGCGGATCTTCGGCCCCCACTCGACTGCCAGTGTGCGGGCCAGGTTGACGAGGCCGGCCTTGGCCGCCCCGTAGGCGATGCCCATGGGGTTGGCGCGCTCGCCGCTGATGCTCGAGATGTTGATGATGAGACCGCCATCGCCTTGCATCATCGCGGGATAGACCGCCTGGGAGAACGACATCGCCGCCAACAAGTTGAGCTGTATGACGCGTTCGTTGAACCGGGGGGACACCGTCGCCGAATCCGCGGGGGGCGCGCCCCCGGCGTTGTTGATGAGGACGTCGATGCGGCCGTACTGGTCGACCGCCGCCTGCGCGACGGCCTTGCACTGGTCCGCGTCGCGGACGTCGCACGCCACGAACATCGCAGTCTTGCCGGCGGCGGTGACGGGTTCGGCCGGTGGATTGCGGGCACAGACCACCACGTCGGCGCCGTATTCCATGAACGTGGTCGCAATCACCCGACCGATGCCCTTGGTGCCTCCGGTGACGATGACGCACTTGCCGGTGAAGTCGAGTGGGTTGGGAGCGCGGCCCGAACGGCCCTCTGAGCGGTTAGCCATGATCGCATCGACGATAGTCCGTGGCGGCCGGTGAGTTCGCGCTCACCGGGGATGGGCTCACCATGTTCGGGGCCAGTAGGGTTCGCTGCCTATGGCCGACAAGCGAATGACCGAGGACGAGGTCGTCGCCGAGCTACGTGATGGGATGACCATCGGCATCGGAGGTTGGGGCTCGCGCCGCAAACCGATGTCGCTCGTGCGGGCGATTCTGCGTTCTGATTTGAAGGATCTGTCCCTCGTCGCGTACGGCGGGCCCGAGGTCGGCCTGTTGTGCGCTGCGGGCAAGGTGCGCAAGGTGTCTTATGGATTCGTGTCACTCGACTCGATCCCGCTCGAGCCGCATTTCCGCAAAGCCAAGCAGGCGGGCACCATCGAGTTCGCCGAACTCGACGAGGGTGCCTTCCTCCTCGGGCTCATGGCCGCGGCGCACCGCATGCCGTTCTACCCGACCCGCGCCGGGTTGGGCAGCGACATGATGACGATGAACCCGTCGTTCAAGACGGTGGTGTCCCCCTACGAAGACGGCGAAGAGTTCGTGGCCGTTCCGGCGTTCGACCTCGACGTCGCGTTGATCCACATGAACCGGGCCGACGTACGAGGCAACGGGCAGTTCCTCGGTCCCGACCTGTTCTTCGATGACATCCTCGCGACGGCCGCCAAGAAGACGTTCATGTCCACCGAGCAGATCGTCGACACGGCCGAGTTCGCGAAGTACGGCTCGGTGCACACGCAGAGGATTGCGCGTATGTACGTCACCGGCGTCGTCGAGGCCGCGATGGGTGCGCACTTCACCGAGTGTCCGCCCGACTACGAGCGCGACGAGGCGTTCCAACGTGAGTACGCCGCGACGGCACGCGACGAAGAGGCGTGGAAGACATTCAAGGCGTCGTATCTCGATCTCGACAGCCACGCCGAATACGTGAAGGCCATCAACGCTCGGGGGCAACGATGAGTGATGTGATGATCGACGAGATCTGCTGTGTTGCGATGGCCGAAGCGTTCCGCGGCGACGGCGAGATCCTGTGCAACCCGATCGGCGCCGTTCCGATCATCGGCGGACGGTTGGCACGCGCCACGTTCGAGCCCGATCTGATGATGACCGACACGGTCGCGGCGTTGATCGCCAACACGATTCCGATCGGAGTACCGCCCGGCGAAAAGGTCATCGAGACCTATGCGCCGTATCGCACGATCTTCGACATCGTGTGGTCGGGCAAGCGCCACGTCGTGATGGGTGCCAGCCAGGTCGACATGTGGGGCAACCAAAACCTCGCGGCCATCGGTGATTGGCGCAAGCCCAAGGCACAGTTGCTCGGCCTGCGCGGCGCGCCGGGCAATGCCATCAATCACACGATGAGCTACTGGATCCCCAATCATTCCAAGCAGGTTTTCGTCGACAAGGTCGACGTGGTGTCGGCGCCGGGCTACGACCGCATGCGCGCGTTGGGTCCACTGGCATCGCGCTGGCACGAGATCCGTCGCGTCGTGTCCAACCTCGGCGTGTTCGATTTCGAGACACCGGACAACCGCATGCGACTGGTGTCGGTGCACCCAGGGGTCACGGTCGACCAGGTCGTGGAGAACACCACATTCGAGTTGGTGATCGACGGGACCATCCCCGAGACACGACAGCCGACCGCCGAAGAGTTGCGCATGATCCGCGAGGTCATCGATCCCAAGTCGACCCGCAAAGCAGAGTTCAAGTGAGGCCGACGTGACGCCCGCAGTAGACCCCCGCCTGCAGACGCGGGCGACGAAGCTGTTCGGGTGCCGCTATCCCATCGTGCAGACCGGCATGGGTTGGGTGGCCAACTCCAAGCTCACCGCGGCGACGTCGGCCGCCGGCGGTCTCGGCATCCTAGCGTCGGCGCCGATGACGTTCGAACAGATGGTGCAGGCCATCGACGAGATCAGGGCGGCGACCGATGCTCCCTTCGGCGTCAACATGCGGACCGACGCGCTCGATATCGACAAGCGGGTCGACTACGTGATCAAGACCAAGGTGCCGGTGGCGTCGTTCGCGCAGGCGCCGGGCGAGAACATCGTCAAGAAGCTCAAAGACGCCGGCATCGTCGTGATGCCGACCATCGGTGCGCGCCGTCACGCCGAAAAGGTTGCCGCGTGGGGTGTCGACGCGGTGATCGCTCAGGGCCAAGAGGGCGGGGGCCACACCGGCTTCGTGCCCACGACGATCCTCGTGCCGCAGGTGCTCGACGCGGTCGACATCCCGGTGCTCGCGGCGGGCGGCATATTCGACGGCCGAGGTCTCGCCGGTCAACTCGCGGTCGGCGCGTCGGGCGTGGCGATGGGTACCCGATTCTTGATGACCAAGGACAGTTGGGTCGCCGACGTCGCGAAGGAGCGTTACCTACAGGCGAGTGTCACCGACACGGTGGTCACGCGTGCGATCGACGGCGCGCCGCAGCGCGTCATCCGCACGCCGTTGATCGACCGGCTCGAAAAAGCCAAGTTCCTCGCGCTGCCAAAGGCTGCGGCCAATGCGCTGCGCTTCCGCAAGATGACCGGTACGTCGTTCGCTTCCTTGCTCAAAGAGGGCTTGGCCATGAAGAAAGCCCAAGACCTTTCGTGGGCACAGATGGCGATGGCGGCCAATGCGCCGATGATGACGAAGGCCGCAATCGTCGACGGTCATCTCGAAGTCGGAATCTTGCCGACCGGCCAGGGCGTGGGCGCCATCGACGACCTGCCGACGTGCCAAGAGCTCATCGACCGCATCGTTGCGCAGGCGATCGAGCAGCTCGACCGCCTCTGCGGACCGAAGTGATCCCGCCCGCAATTCCGCGACACGAGAAACACTGAAGAGGTCATCGTGGACCTGACGTTCACCGACGCAGAAGAAGCCTTCCGCCACGAGGCGCGCACATGGCTCAGGGCCAACGTGCCCAAGAGCCGGTTGAAGTCCTTCGACACAGCCGACGGGTTCGAGCAACACCGTGAGTGGGAGAAGCAACTGTACGCCGGTCGTTGGGCCGTGGTCACGTGGCCCGAGGTGTACGGCGGTCGCGACTGCTCGCTCATCGAGTGGTTGATCTGGGAAGAGGAGTACTACGCGGCCAACGGGCCATTTCGCATCTCGGCCAACGGTGTGACGCTGCTCGGTCCGACGCTGTTCGAGTTCGGCACGCAAGAACAGAAGGATCGCTTCTTGCCGAAGATGGCGAGCGGCGAAGAGATCTGGGCACAGGGTTGGTCCGAGCCCAATGCCGGCAGTGATCTCGCGGGGATCAAGACCAAGGCCATCCGCGACGGAGAGTGGTTCGTCGTCAACGGGCAAAAAGCGTGGACGACGCGCGGCGCGTTCGCGGATTGGTTGTTCTGCATCTTCCGCACCGATCCCGATGCCGAACGTCACCGGGGGCTGACGTACTTCCTCGTACCGGTCGACACGCCGGGGCTCACTCGACGCGCAGTCGGTCGCCTCGACGGCGAACCGGGGTTCAGCGAAGTGTTCTTCGAGGACGCACGCGTGCACGAGTCGGCCATCCTCGGCGGTGAAGCCAAGGGTTGGAACGTGGCGATGGCAACCGCGTCGAGCGAGCGCGGGCTCAACCTGCGCAGCCCCGGACGCTTCGTCGCGCCGGCGCAGCGAGTGGTCGACCTGTACCAACGCCTGTCGGCCTCGCGCGACGAGACTGCCGGTGATCTGCATCCGTCGTTGAGAGGCCAGGTCGCCCGCAATTGGATGCACGCGCAGGCCTACCGCTGGTACACGTACTACACGGCCGCCCGATTGATGGGTGGTGGTCAGATGGGTCCCGAAGCGAGCCTGATGAAGATCTTCTGGAGCGATCTCGATGTCGAGATCCATGCGACCGCGCTGCGCCTGTTGGGCGCGCAGGGCGAACTGATGGGCGATGCGCCCGATGCCGTCGACGGTGGCGAGTGGCTCGACGGCTACAACTTCGCGTTGGCCGGGCCGATCTACGCCGGCACCAACGAGATCCAACGCAACATCATCGCCGAGCGCGTGCTCGGCCTACCGCGGTGAGGTGACTGGTCGTGCAGTTCGCATTCACCGAGGACCAACTGTTGTTCCGCGACGCCGTTCGCGATTTCTTGGCGAACGAGTGCAAGCCCGAGGCCGTGCGGGCTGCGTGGGAGAACGACACGGGCCGCATCCCAGGCATGTGGCAGCAACTCGGCGAGATGGGTGTGATCGGCTTGCTCGCGCCCGAGGCTGCAGGTGGCTTCGGCATGTCCGAGGTCGACTTGGTCGGGCTGCTCGAAGCGACGGGTCGCGCCGCGCTTCCCGAGCCGATAGTCGAGCACGCGGCCGTAGCGATCCCATTGCTGCGCGATCACCACGCGCACGCCGACGAGTGGTTGGCTCGTGCGGCGACGGGCGAAGCGCTGATCGGTGTCGGCCTCGCGCATTCGCCATATGTCGCGTATGCCGATCAAGCAGACGCGTTGCTGTTGGCGCGCGGCGACGACGTGTACCTCGTGCCCCGGTCCGAGGTCACTCTCACTGCGCAACGTGCGGTCGACTTCTCGCGCCGCTTGTTCTCCGTGCAATGGACCACCGGCGACGGTGTGCGCATCTCACGCGGTGACGAAGGACGCCAGGCGCAAGCCGACGCGTTCAACCGGGGCGCGCTCGGCGCCGCGGCGCAACTCATCGGGCTCGCCCAGCAGATGGTCGATGTCACCGTCGACTATGTCGGACAGCGCGAGCAGTTCGGCAAGGTCGTCGGCAGCTTTCAGGCCGTCAAGCACCACATGTCCAACTCGTTGCTCGCCGTCGAGTTCGCTCGACCGATGGTCTATGTCGCGGCGTACGCAGTGGCGAACGCGACGCCGCATCGCGACCGCGAGGTATCGGCCGCCAAAGCGATGGCGTCAGAAGCCGCCGATCGGGTGTGCCGCTTGGCGCTGCAGTGCCATGGCGCCATCGGCTACACGTTCGAGTACGACCTTCACTTGTGGATGAAGCGAGCGTGGGCATTGTCGACCGCGTGGGGCGACGCGCCCTTCCACCAAGACCGCGTCGCTGCGTCATTGGGGCTCTGACTTCTCGCGCTTCTCGCGGCGCCTATCGGCGCCAGTGAGAACGCTGGATCGTCGCGTGGGCGAGTTGCGTGGCCATCACGCGCCCGTCGGTGGCCAGATGCGTGCCGCGGCGTGACTCGCAGCTGTCACAGGTGAGGGCGTAACGCCCGAGTCGACCCGCGCGTTCGTGCGCGTCGGATGAGCCACAAAGTCGACATGTCTGCATCTGTATTCCTTCGGCATCGCCGCGTCCCGACCTGATACGTCGTTCGGACCAGAGCGGTTCGCCGGCAATGCTCACTCGACCACTTTCGCTGTCAGTGGGTGTCTTTACAATTGTTGTATGTCGTTGTTGATGGATGCGCCGCCCGTGCTGGGGGTGCTCGAGAGGCTGGAGGCGATTGTCGCGGGGCCGATGACGGTTGGTGAGGCCGGTGATGTGTTGCGTGGGGTGGCGCGGGTGCAGGGTCGGGGCGA
>DATLFA010000053.1:0-4011 GCA_035525225.1 Acidimicrobiales bacterium | reverse complement strand
CACCACCGAGCACCACCTCGGCCACCGCTGTGCCACGTCGTCCCATCGTTGCCTCCCATCGTCATACATCACGACATGGGAACGCGCGCCACACCCACAAAATTCCTAACTGGCAACGAATTTTCGACTCAGGACACTAGGGCTACTTCAGCAGTTCGCGCATCGCGGTGTGGAAGTGGATCGCGGCAGGTTCGTTTCGACCGAAGATCGTCTCTTCGACGAGGCCGGTGGCCAGCGATCGCTGGATGGCTTCTTGCTGTACGAAGTCTTCGCCGCCGCTGACCTTTTGATGCAGCTCGAGCGTGCGCCGGTAGTGCTCGTGATCGGCGTCGCTCTCGACGGGCTTCGGTGTGTAGATGGTCAACTCGGCGACGGTCTCGTCGACCGCGCGCGGGAGGAACCGGTAGACCGCCATGTGGTCGACACTGTGCGAGAGGATGGTGTTCGGCGCGATGAAGTACTCGATGGTGCCGCGCGATTCGAGATCCCACTGATCCTCGGGGAGATCCTTCAGCTCGGGAAAGTTCTTCTGCAACGAGTGGTAACGCAGGTTCGGTCCGAACGGATCCCAGGTGGACGGCGCGACGAGGTAGTAGCGAGCGACCGATCGGCGATGGAGCGCAAACACGTGGTACGCCTCGAGAAACGTGTCGAGGATGAGCTTGTAGTTGCACTTCCACGACGACACCCAGCGGTCAAAGCGATGGAACGACGACAGCTCGAACTCGTCGAGCTCGGCATCGACGCCACAGAGCAGCGCGTCGAGGTCGATCGGCTCGTCGTTGGTGGCGCGCACGAATACGAGACCCGAACGCTCGGCCACCGCCGCGGGACGCAAGGAGAGCTCGTCCGTGTCGATCGACGCGAACCCGTCGCAGGAGAACGGCTGCGCCATCAGCTGCCCGTCGAGACCATACGTCCAACCATGGAACCCGCAGACGATGCTTCGGTTCAACGTGCCGTGCCCTTCCAGCACGGTCGACGCGCGATGACGGCAGATGTTGACGAACGCTCGAAGTTGCCCGTCTTCACCGCGGACCACCGCAATCGGGATGCCGCCGCAGTCGGTCGTCACGAACGCGCCCGGTTCTGCGACATCGACCGACAGGCACGCGACCACCGCGCGATCGCGGAAGAGCCGTTGCTGCTCGAGCGCAAACTGTTCGGCGTTCGTGTAGTCAGCGGCGGGATTGCGCAATGGCTGCTGCGCGAGCTCGGTCGACTTCTGGTCGTGAAGCGCCAGCAGCCGGCGCACGATCTCGCGTTGGCGTTCCGGTTTCATGCGCCCCCTATCGTGGACCCATTGTGGCCGCTGCATCGACGTCGCGCACGAAGAGCGCCGCGATCGCGCCGACCGCATAGAAGATCACCACCCAGAGAAACACCCGGTGATACGCACCGAGCTCCGCCAGTTTCACCCCCTCGCTGGTCGCGCCGGCAGCCGTTGCGGTCGCGGTCCTCGCTCGGATGCCGGTGAAGAGGATTGCTCCGAGGATCGCGACACCCACCGCGGATGCCAACTGCCGCGAGGTGCTGAAGAGCGACGACGCGCGGCCCGTGTCCGCCAAGCTGATGGTGGCGAACGCACTCGCTTGTAACGGGATGAACAGCAGCGGCAGGCACAGCCCGCGACCGAACATGATGAGCCGGATCCACCAGAGATTCGTGTTTTCGTCGACCCACAAGAAGTTCAAGTTGATCAAAGCAGACAGCGCCAATCCCGCGACCATCAAACGACGGGGGCCCACGCGCATGTAGGCGAGGCCGACGAAACGCGAGACGCAGATGAATCCCAGCGCTTGCGTGAATGTCGCGAAACCCGACTCCTGCGGCGAGAGTCCTCGGTAGAGCTGCAAGAACAACGGGATGACGAACACGCTGCCGATGAAGGCACCCATCCCGATGAATCCGACGATGTTCGCCGAGCGGAAGGCGCGATTCACGTAGAGCCGAAACGCCAGCATCGGGGCGCTCTGTCGCAAGGAGTAGAAAACGAGGATCGCGATGACCACGAGCCCGGCCGCGGTGGGGATGATCGATATCGGCGACGTCCAACCGCGCCGCGGGATCTCCGACAAGCCGAAGATGACGAGGCTGAATCCGGTCGCGGACAGCGCGAACCCGCGGAAGTCGAAGCTGCCGGCCGCCGGCTCGGCGCTCTCCTTCAGGTAGAGCAGCCCGAAGACGAACGCGATGATTCCGATCGGAATGTTGATCAGGAAGATGAAGCGCCACGATGTGTGGGTTGTGATCACGCCGCCGAGCACCGGGCCCAGCGCGGGGCCGAGAACACTCGGGATCGACAGCACCGCAGCAGCACGAGCGCGCTCGTTGGGTGGGTACGCGCGATAGAGCATGGCGGTGCCGACCGGCACGAGCATGCCTCCGCCGATGCCTTGCACGACCCGGAACGCGATGAGCGCTCCGATACTCCACGACAGTCCACACAGCGCGGAACCGAGGGTGAACATGCCGAGGGCGAACAGGAACACGCGCTTGGTGCCGATGCGATCGCCCAACCAACCGGACGCGGGGATCCAGACCGCGAGGCTGAGGATATAGCCGGTCACCACCCATTCGAGAGCAGTGTCGCTGGCGCCGAACTTCTCGCCGATCGTCTTGAGCGCGACGTTCACGATCGTGACGTCGAGTACGTCCATGAACACGCTCACGACAAAGGTGACGGCCACGATCTTCTTGTACGGCCACGACGAGAAGGTGGGCATGCCGGCGGACCCTACAGCGTGACAGGCTGGGTGCATGGATACGACGCGCACCTCAGTAGATGGACCACTTCGCGGTGTACGGGTCGTCGACTTGTCGACCGTTTTGTCCGGGCCAGTGGCGACCGCACTGCTCGCCGATCAAGGCGCGACGGTGATCAAGGTCGAACCACCCGGGGCCGGTGACCTGACGCGACAGATCTCCACGCGCAGCCACGGTGTGACCGCTATGTTCCAGGTGGCCAACCGCGGCAAGCGCGCGATCACAATCGACTTGCGTCGCGAACGCGGCTTGGCCGTACTGCACAAGCTCGCGGCGAATGCCGACGTCTTCGCGCAGAACTTCCGGCCCGGCGTCGTCGACCGCATCGGCATCGGGTATGACGCGCTGCATGCGTTCAACCGCGAGTTGATCTACCTGTCGATCAGCGGGTTCGGGTCGGTCGGCCCTCTCGCCCAGACCAAGGTCTACGACAACTTGATCCAAGCCGCGTCGGGATTCGCTCACGGCCAAGCCGGCGCGGACGGTTCGCCTACGTTCATCAAGAACCTCGCGTGCGACAAGATCACCGCCCTCACGGCGGCCCAGGCGATCACCGCCGCGCTCTACGCCCGGGCCATGGGTCGTGGCGGACAGCATGTCGAACTCGCGATGCTCGACGCCGCGGTGTGGTTCCTCTGGAGCGATCGAGCGACCGAGTTCACGTGGACCGGTGATGACGTGAACGTCTTGCCGTCGTTGTCGCAGTACGACGTCACACGGTTCAAGGATGGTTGGGGCACGATCGCAGCGGTGACCGACGAAGAGTTCGCCGGCCTGTGTCGCGCGCTCGATGTCGCGCACATTGCCGATGACCCTCGGTTCGCCACGATGACCAAGCGACTGTCGGACCCCGACTATCCCCGCGTCTACCGCGAGATCGTGCAAGGGGCAGCGGGGCAGTTCACGATCGGCGAGGCACTGCGCCGGCTCCAAGAAGCCAAAGTGCCGGCCGTCGCGGCGGTGGCGCTTTCGGAGATCCCCGATCATCCACAGATCATTGCCAACGGCCTCATCGTCGACGACGAACATCCGGTTGCCGGTCCGCTGCAGCAGCCTCGACCGGCGGCCCGCTTCTCCGAGACGCCCGCCGCGGCCGCGGGCCCCGCACCGCTTCTGGGCCAGGACACCGACGCCATCCTCGACGAACTCGGCTATGACGCGGCCGAGCGCGCCGCGCTGCGAGCCGACGGCGCCGTCGCCTAGCGGTGTTCCCCAGCCGAAACCGCCCGTTCTGTTGGCGTTTTA
>DATLFA010000051.1:0-98993 GCA_035525225.1 Acidimicrobiales bacterium | reverse complement strand
CACCACCGCGCCGCCCACGACCCCAAAATCCGACTCGTCATGGAACCCGACGGCACCCTCCATATCACCTACCCCGACGGCACCACCGAAACCACCAAACCCCCAATCCGACAACCCGGCTTCCCATGGAACTGATCAACGGAATGGGCCGGTGCGCGCGTTGACACGAGGTCAGATGCTGATGCCGTATGCGGCGATGGCGTTGTCCATCGCGATGCGTGCCTGCGACTCAGCGGGCAGCGGCGCGAGGGTTTCGGCCAACTTCGTCACCGCGCCCGGATAGACGCCGTCGAGGTGGGGGAAGTCGGTGGCCCACAGCAGGCGATCGTCACCGATGAGTTCGACGGTGGGTACGAGGGTCGGGTCATCGGGGGTGAAGCTGATCCAACACTGCCGCTTGAAGTACTCACTGGGCAGATGGGTCAACCACTCCCGCTCCTTCGGACGCGCTCTGATCTCTTCGTCCATGGTGTGCAGGATCGCCGGCAACCAGCCGCCGCCCGACTCCAAGATGAGCAGCCGTAGCCGGGGGAAACGCTCACACACGCCGCCCATGACGAAGCGGCCGAGGCACACGATGGCGTCGACCGGCGCACCCACAGCGTGGCTGATTGCACCACCGCCGCGCAATTGGTCGGTGCCCCGGTTGTTCACGCTGACGTTTGCTTCACGGTTGATGAGATCGAACAACCGCACGGCATTGGGGAAGTCGACGTGTGTCGCGGGATGCAGCGCAATCGGCACGTCGAGGTCTTGACACAACGCCCACAGCGGATCGAAGTGCGGGTGGTTGAACGGCACCGCAGGGTCGGGCGGCGCTGATCGCAACATGATGCCGCACAGCCCGAGGTCTTCGACGGCGCGCTGTGTTTCGGCCATCGCGAGTTCGATGTCTTGTATCGGGATGGTCGCGACCGCCATCAAGCGAGACGGCGCGACCTTGCAGTAGTCGGCGACCCAATCGTTGTACGCCTGCTGGCAGGCGAGCACGAACTGAGGGTCACGGATGGCGGGGATCGGGTCGAGCGGGCCCCACAACATGCCCATCGTCGGATACAGGATCGTGCGGTCGATCCCCTCTTCGTCGAGCACCCGCAGCCGCTCGTGGGGATCCCATCCGCCCGCGTGGCCCTCGGTGTACTTCCACTTGCGCGACGCGAGTTCGTCGGGATCGAGGCCGACTCCGCAGCCGAAGATGCCGGTACCGGCGAATCGTCGGACGCCGCCGATGTACCACGATTCGTGGCCGTCATGATCTTCGGCGACATAGCGCGGGATCAGGTCGCCCCACCGCTTCGCGTCCATGCGGTCGCTCCACACGTCTGAGGGCTCGAATACGTGTCCGTCCGAATCGATGGCGGGCAACATCGCGCGCCGTCAGTCGATCGCTCGGGAAGGTTGCTTCGCGACATGGCGGCCGGCGCGGTAACCGAACACGGCGCCCTGCCCGATGGTGCCGCCGCCACCGGGATATGCCCAGCCGTAGACACTCGCCGCGGTATTGCCCGCCGCGTAGAGGCCCGGCACTACACCGCCCCGATACGCGCGAACCCGCGCGTCGGCATCGAGGCGAGGCCCACCGTTGGTGCCGAGCGCGCCGGGGAATATGCCGACTGCGTAGTAGGGCCCCACGAGTGGCCGCATGCGGCCCGGTGCCATCAAGCCCTGCCGCGTGCGCAAGAAGTCGGGATCGTCGCCGTCGGCAGCGTGCTTGTCGAAGCGAGCGACCGTCGCTTCCAGTGTGTCAGGGTCGACGCCGATCTTGGCGGCCAGCTCGCGCACGGTGGCGGCCTGTGGAATCCAATCGGGAGCCGGGTCGTCGGGCAGCATCGACATGATGCGCACGGATCGCTTGGTGCGTTCGTCGAAGATCATCCACGCCGGCGCTTCGTTGGGGAAATCGACGTTGGTCGGGTCATAGCGTCCGAAGGTCTTGGGGAAGTCGTTGTACGGCAGCGACTCGTTGGCGAAGCGCACGCCGTGACCGTTGACGATCAGCGAACCCGGCTCGCCGCGAGCCCATTCGAACTGCGGCACCAACTCACCATTGCGCGTCACGCCCGGGTCGAACATGGCCGGCTGGCCCCAGTACGAGTTCATGTTCGCAATCTGACCGCCGGCTTCCATGGCCATGACGAGGCCATCACCGACGTTGTTCGGTGGCGACAGCGGCTTGACGTCGTAGCCGATGAAGGCATTGACCATCTCGCGGTTCCACTCGAAGCCACCGCACGCGAGCACCACGCCTTTGCGGGCGCCGATCACGCGACTACCGCTGGCCTGCTCGCATCGGACACCGCACACTTCGCCGTCGATCATCACGAGCTCGCGCGCCGCGGTGCCGAGCGTGACCTCGACACCACGTTCGAGGAGCCCCTTGAACAACATCGCGATGAGTGCTGCTCCCTTTGTACGGACGTCTTGGGCTTCGCGGCGAGCGAGCTCGGCTCGCAACGCGTCGTCGGGTGCCGAGAAGTCTTCGCCGAGAGTGGTGACCGCGCCCAACGACATCAGCGTGCCGCGCGTGACGAGCTTGTCGCGCCACTCGGGCAGTTCGGTGCCGACCGCGTACGGCACTGGTTCGAGCGATCGGCCACCGTGGCGCTTGCCGGGCACGTCGTAGGCGAAGTAGTAGTCGGGGAAGTTCGGCACCACCGCCATGCGTAGCGGCGTGTGCGCTTCGAGATACGCCAGCATCTCGGGCGCGGTGTCGACGAAGGTCTCGATGAGCGCCGGATCGTGCTCGTGCCCGTTGGCCAGTCGCGTCACGTACGCGATGGCGTCGTCACGGCTGTCGGTGATGCCCGCGCCGCCCATCAGATGATTGTTGGGCAACCACATGACACCACCGGACACCGCGGTCGTGCCGCCGAGCATGTCGGCCTTCTCGACGACGAGCACTGCGGCCCCGCCGTCATGGGCCAACGTCGCGGCGACGAGTGCCGCGCCACCTGACCCGACGACGATCACGTCGACGACGCGATCCCACTTGTCCGGCTTGACCGTGATCACAAGACCCTCCTCGGGGTTACTGTCGCGGAGTCTGACCGCGCGCCCGATGATGGGCAACTGGAGAGCCAACGTGATCGATCTCAATGGAAGGGTCGCCGTGGTGACCGGGGCGGCGTCGGGCATCGGCCGCGCCACTGCGTGGCTGCTGGCGGAGCACGGCGCGTCGGTAGCGATCGGTGACATCGACAGCGTCGGTGCTCGGGGCACGGTGTCCGCGATCGAAGGCCGAGGGCAACACGGCATTGCGGTCGATTGTGACGTCACCGACCCCGACGCCGTGCGAGCGCTGATCGATACCGCCGTCTCGACATTCGGGCGACTCGACGTGCTCGTCAACAACGCCGGTGCGGTGGGCCCCGACACCTACGGCGCCGATACCAGCGTCGTCGATGTCGACCTCGCGCTGTGGGATCACATCTTCGACGTCAACCTCCGCGGTGTGATGCTCGGTTGCCGGTTTGCGATCCCCCACATGATCGAAGGCGGTGGTGGATCCATAGTGAACGTGTCGTCGATCGACGCATTGACCGGACGGTGGGGCCAGGTTGCGTACGGTGTGTCGAAAGCGGGAGTCAACGCGCTCACGCAGTACGTGGCCACGACGCACGGCCGCCAGCAAATCCGATGCAATGCGGTCGCGCCCGGTTTGATCATGTCGCCAGTCGCCGAAGCCGCGTACTCACCACGCGATCGCCACGTGTCGTCGAGCAACCGATTGATCGCCCGCCCGGGCACGCCCGACGACGTCGCGAAGCTGATCGCCTACCTCGCGTCGGACGCGGCGTCGTTCGTCACCGGACAGGTAGTGGTGATCGACGGCGGCACGTTGTGTCACCATCCGATGTACTCGGCCCAGGTCGGAGGGCTCTTGGAGACGTGACGGTGACCGCTAGCGCATCCGGGACATGGCGTCCTCGGACCCTTACCTCTCGTGGAAGAGTCCGACCGTGGTGCCGTACATCTCGCCCAGTGGGTCGCTGATGAGCTCGAGGCGAGCGCCGTCGGGATCACGGAAGTAGATCGACGAGCCGTCGACGTGCGCGTACTCGATGCCGGCGTCGTCGAGCTTGCCTTTGAGGTGCGCCCACCGATCGGGTTCGACCGAAATGGCGAGATGATGCAACCCTCCGAGCACCTCTGCGTAGGGACCGAGATCGAGCCCGGGAAGGTCGAAGAAGGCAATCGAGTTGCCGTTGCCGATGTCGAAGAAGAAGTGCGTCGATCCCTTGTAGTCGCGGTTCTCGAACATGTCGGTGAGCGGGAACTCGAGGAGGTCCTGGTAGAAGCGCACGGTCTGTTCCACGTCCGACGATATGAGTGCCACATGGTGCACTCCCCTCGCCGACGACGGTGGCCGTGACGCCGACGGTCGCATGTGACGGTCGCGGATCTCGGCGCGGGCTCGCTCCAACGCAGGCAGGTCTCGTTCGCTCATCGGCCCTCTCTTTCCCGGCCCGCATGCTATCGAGCGGTGCAATACGCTCCCACCGATGAAGTTCTCGCTGTCACTTCCCGTCTTTCGCGACGCCGCCCATCGCGATCCGTTCTGGGAGAGCTTCGAGCTCGCCCGCGTCGCCGAAGAGTCGGGCTTCGACACCGTCACCATCGGCCATCACCATTTCATGCCGGGCAACCAGAGTGACCCGCTCACCTTCATGATGGCAGTTGCCGCGCGCACGTCGACGCTGCGCGTGGGCACGGGCATCTTCCAGCTGCCGATCCATGATCCGCTGCGCGTCGCCGAGCAGGTGGCCACCATCGACCAACTCTCTGGCGGTCGGGTGTCGTTGGGCGTCGGCAGTGGATGGTGGCCGTTGGAGTTCGAGGCCCACGGCTCCAACTTCCGCCAACGAGGCGCCCGCATGGAAGAGGCGTTACAGATCCTCAAGCTCGTGTGGACCGAAGAGAACACGTCCTTCGACGGGCGCTTCTACCGCTTTCCCGAACTCACCATGCACCCGAGGCCCGCACAGCGCCCGCACCCTCCGCTGTGGGTCGCCGGCGTGGCCGACGTCGCCATCGAGCGAGCGGCGCGTCTGGGCGATGCGTGGTTGTGGGGACCCGTGCAGTCGATGAGCAAAGGCCAGGCCTGCCTTTCGCTCTACCGCAAGGCGCGCGCCGAGCAGGCGAAGCCCGACGATTGGATCCTGCGCCGTTATGCCTGGATCGCGCCGACGCGCCGCGAGGTCGAGGAGGACCTCTTGCCCGGCTACGTCGACGGCCTGATGCAGCACTGGCGCGAATCGGCCGAAGACGAAGAAGAGAAGTCGCTGTTCGGCCGCATCGACGCCGGCGAAGGCGTTACTGCGCAAGAGATCGCCCGCGATCGCTTGCTGTGGGGCTCGCCCGACGACATCATCCAACAGATCGAGCGGTATCACCGCGCGACCGCTTGCACGCACGTACATGCGGCGTTCGGTGCGGGAATACCGGGCAATACGAACGAACGCTCGACCTACGGTAGCTTCGAGCAACACGCCGAGATGTTGCGACTGTTCGGACGCGAAGTCATCCCCGCTTTTGAGCCGCTCGACAACGAGCCCGAGCGGCTCCTCAGAGCGGAAAATTAGGAGGAACCCATGCCGGCAGATCTGGTCATACGCGGTGCCCGCATCATCGATGGTACGGGGCGCGACGGGTACACCGCCGATGTCGAGGTGCGCGATGGGCGTATCGCTTCGATCGGCCGCGGCACGGACGCGGCACTAGAAGCGATCGACGCCGACGGGTTGGTGCTCACCCCGGGGTTCGTCGACATCCACACCCACTATGACGCGCAATTGATGTTCGAGCCGTCGTGTTCGCCCTCTAGCTGGCACGGAGTCACCACGGTGGTCATCGGTAATTGCGGGTTCAGTCTCGCGCCGGCCAAACCACAAGACCTCGACTTCTTGATCCAGTCACTGGCCCGCGTCGAAGGCATGAGCACCGCATCACTCGCGGCCGGTGTCGATTTCACCGGTGGCAGCATGCGCGATCTGCTCGATCGCTTCGAGGGCCGTATCGGCGTCAACGTCGTGCAACTCGTCGGGCATTGCGCGGTGCGACGGTGGGTCATGGGCGACGACGCCTCGGAACGGGTCGCAACTGCGGCAGAGATCGAGGCCATGACAGAGGTGCTCGAAGGGGCGTTGGTCGACGGCGGCTACGGGTTCTCGAGCTCGCAGCTCGACGTGCACGCCGACCACGAGGGCCGCCCGGTGCCGAGCAATCTCGCGTCGCCCGAAGAGCTCGTCGCGCTGTCCGACGTGCTCTCGCGGTATCCGGGCTCGGTCATCGAGTTCACCCCCAACACATCGCTACCCGGCTACTCCGAGGCCGACCGCCAGTTGGTATGCGACATCGCGCAGGTTTCGCACGCGCCGGTCAACGTCAACATGATCGACTGGTTCCCCGGCTTCACCGATGGATGGCAGCGCAACCTCACCGCCATCGAAGCCGCCAATGCCGCCGGCCTCCGTGTGTACCCGATGCTGCGGGCCAACCCGCAGGACATGTTCTTCTGCTTCGCCGACACGTTCATCTTCGACGACGTGCCCAGCGTGCGTGACGCGCTCGTGTTGAGCGGAGCCGAACGTGATCGCGCGTTGCGTGATCCGTCGTTGCGCGAAGTGATGCGCAATGAACTGGCCACGATCCGCCGGTCGGTGAACTTCGAATGGGATCGCATCACCGTCGCCGCGACGGCGCGCGAAGAGAACCGCCATCTCGAGGGGATGCCCGCCCCGGCACTCGCCGACGCGCGTGGCGTCGACGTGCTCGACGCGGTGCTCGACCTGGCGTTGGACGAAGACCTCGCGACGGTATTTCGCATCGACCGCCAGCAGGGCCCCGCGCACGTCGAGTTCCGCAAGCGTATGGCGCAACACCCGCTCTTGATGGCGGGCGCCAGCGACGCCGGCGCGCACCTGCAGACGTTCTGCGGGGCCGACTACCCCACCCGGGTTCTCAAAGATCTCGTGCCCGACCCGCTCACGCTCGAACAGGCCGTGTACAAGCTCACGGGTCAGCCGGCGGCGATGCTCGGGCTCTCGGATCGCGGTGTCATACGAGAGGGCGCGTATGCCGATCTCGTGTTGTTCGACCCGGCACGGTTGGGTGTGGTCAGCACGCGGTTCCTCGACGACTTCCCTGCCGGCGCGCGCCGACTCGTGCACGAACCGACCGGCTACGAGGCGATCATCGTCAACGGCACGACCATCGTGCGCGACGGCAAGCCCACCGGAGAGCTACCGGGCAGAGTGCTGCGCCGCCCGAGCTGAGGCAGAGCTCGCGGCGCGAGCGCCTTGCAGATCGAAAAGCCTCAGCCGATCAACACGTTGGGCCGCGGGATGCCCTGTGCTTCGCACATCGCGTAGTAGGCCTTCAACGAGCCGGCGCCGTCGGACACGGACTCGACATTGCCGTCGGCGTCGAGGTTCAGGTTGACGCCATACATGTGGAACCACACCTGCGTGTTGTCCTCGATGCACTGCAACGTGTGCACGGAACCGGCGGGCTCGTAAAGGAACGAGCCGGCCCGGTTCACGTAGTCGTACTCCTTGTACTTCCACCCGCCCGAGACCGTGTAGCCCCAGACGGGGCCCGTGTGGCGGTGCGTCTGCACCTCGAAGCCCTTCTGGAAGATGTTCTCGATGATCCAGAGACCTTCTTTTTCGATGACCTGGATCACCTTGAGCTTGTTGCCGCCCCCGATATCGGCGAAGGGCAGATCGCCGGCCCCGAGATGTACCGCGCTGGGTGCTGTTTCGATCATCATGGTGGACCGTCCTTCCGCCCCCCCAAAGGTAGCGGACTAACCTGCGGACATGAGCACTGTGACCGCACCTGTGGCCGCGTTCAAACAAGTCGATTGGCCGCTGTATTCCTGCGACGACCATCTCGACATGTGGGCGCTACCCCTCGACCTGTGGACCTCGCGGTTGCCGGCGGCCGACGCCGAGCGGGCGCCCCGCGTGATCGACCGCAACGGGGTACCCACGTGGGTCGTCGGTGACTCGGTTCTCGGGATCAGCGGATTGCCCACCAGTGGCGCCCATGGCGCGCTCGCGCGCGGCGGCTACACCGATGGATTGCGGCCGTCCCAGCCCGACCTGCGCCTCGTCGACATGGATCGCGACGGCCTGTACGCGTCGGTGATCTACGGCCCCGCGGTGCTGGGGTTGCCGATCGCCGATGACGAGTTCAAAGCGGCGTGCTGGCGTGCGTGGAACGACTTCGCGATCGAGTTCAACGCGTATGACCCCAATCGTCTGTCGGTGCTGCCCGTGCTGCCGACGCATTCGCCCCATGCCGCCGCCGCGGAGTTGCAGCGCGTCGCTGCGTTGGGGCACCGCGGCGCGCTCATGTACTGCTTCGAGTTCGACTGCGGCGACCCCGCCTGGGATCGCGTGTGGGCGGCGTCGGCCGAGACCGGTCTGCCCATCAGCTTTCACATCGGCGGCGGCGTGAGCACGATTCCGATCAATCCGAACGGCTGGGCGCACCTCGCGTTCGCGACCGTCGTGGCCATGCAACTGTGCGAGCCGTTGGCGACGATGATCTTCTGCGGCGCACTCGAGCGCCATCCGGGCATGCGCCTGGTCATGGCCGAAGCCGGCCTCGGTTGGCTGCCGTACTTCGTACATCGCATGGACGCGTCGGCAGCCAAGCGACCTGGGGTGGCCAAGGACTATCAATTGCGTTCGGTACCGAGTGACATCTTCCGCCGGCAGGTGTACATCACCTTCGAGGAAGAAGCGCACGGCTCGACCTACATCGAGTTGCTGGGCGCCGACAATTTCATGTGGGCCAGCGACTTCCCTCACGCTGACAGCACGTTCCCCGAGTCGCGGGAATCCATCGTGGCGTCGTTCCAATCTCTCAGCGAAGCGGACTGTCGCAAGATCACTGCCGACAATTGCCGCACGTTGTACAAGTTCGACTGAATCGAGGGACACCATGCCGGTCGCCGGCTTCGACCACATCGCGTTGCCTACTGCCAACGGCGAACGGTTCTTGGCGTTCTACAAGTCGATCGGGTTCACCAGCCCCGAGGAAGACGAATGGCGCGCGGGCCGATACCCGATCTTCTCGCTGGCGTTCGGCAACAACAAGATCAACGTGCACCCCGAAGGCTTCACGGCAAATCTGCGCGGGCCGACGGCGGTGCCCGGCTGCGGCGACATCTGCTTCGTGTGGGAAGGCGGCCTGGCATCGGTACTCGAGATGCTCGCCACCGCAGGCATCCCGATCATCAAAGGACCCGTCGATCGCATCGGTGGCCGCGACGCGGGTACCGCGACGAGCGTGAGCGTCTACGTGCGCGATCCCGACTACAACCTCGTCGAGTTCATGTGTTACGGCGAGCCCGCGGTCGGCGAGCAATAGGCGACGAGCTCGCGGCGCAACACCTTGCCCACCTCGCTGCGCGGCAGCGCGTCGATGCGATGGAACGCGATGGGCACCTTGTAGGGCACGAGGTGATCGCGGCACAGTTGCTGTAGCTCGTCGTCCGCTGCATCACCCACGATGAACGCGACCGGCACCTCGCCGAGGCGTTCATCGGGGATGCCGACGACGGCCACCTCGCGCACACGCGGCGACAGACGGAGAACTTCTTCGACATGGTCGGGGAACACCTTGTTGCCGCCACGGTTGATCACGTCGCCGAGACGGCCCTCGATCCACACGAAGCCGTCGTCGTCGATGCGGGCCAGGTCGCCGGTGCGCATGAAGCCCTCGGCGTCGATGCGCTCGCCGAGGTCGCCTCCACCCGCGTACCCGGCGGCGACGTTGGGTGGGCGCGCCAACAGCTCGCCGATCTCGTCGACGCCGAGCTCGTTGCCGGCATCGTCGACGATCTTGATGGCCACGCCCTTGTGTACGCGCCCGACCGCGCCGAGCTTCTCGGGGTGGTCCTTGGCGTCGGCGGCGGTCCAGCCGATCACCTCGCCCATCTCGGCCTGCCCGTAGCCGTTGAGCACGGTGACGCCGAACTTGTCGCGAAAGCGGCGCGCACCCAACGGCGACAGCGCGGCGGTGATGCTGCGCACATAGCGCAGCGGCGCGAGGTCGGTCACGGCTGTGTCGTCGCACAACATCGTCATGGCCGCGGGTGGCAGCACTGTCGAGCGGATCTGATAGCGGGCCACGAGCGCGGCGAAGTCGGCAGTGACGAAGCGATCCATGATGACGATCGCCGAACCCGCACGTAATCCGAACAACACGTTGTAGATGCCGGCATTGAGCGTGAGCGAGACCGGGATCAAATTCGGCGACGGCGTCTTTGCCGGCGTGGCATCGGTGGCATTGCCGCGCAGCGGGCCGAGTATGCGATCGAGGAGCTCGAGATACGCGGTGTGCGTGTGGAGGATGGCCTTCGGACGCCCGGTGGTGCCCGACGTGAAGGTGGCGAACGCGGAATCGGGGGCGAACGTCGTTGCGCCGACGAGCATCTCGATGCCGTCCGCGCGCACGATCGCCCGGGGATGCGTCGATTCGACGACCGAATCGACCTCGTGTTGCGGCGCCCGGGCATTGATCGGCACGAACACTGCGCCGGCGAGCCATATACCGAACATCGTGGTGATGATCTCGGGCCCGTTCGGAAGTTGCACCGCGACGGCTTGCCCCGGTTCGACGCCCGCCGCGATCAGTCGTGCCGCGGTCTCGTTCGCTTGCGACCGCGCCTCGCCGGCGGTGACCTCCGCGTCGATCGTGCACAGCAGCGCGCGGTCGTCGCCGAAGGGATGCTCGATCAGGAGATCAGCCAGCGTCACGGCTATCCCACTGCGGTGGCGACCGTAGCCGGTGTCATCTTCTGCACCACGGGCAACACCTCTTGCGCGAACAGTCGCATGCTGGCCTCGGCGCGGGCGATCGGCATGCTGCCGTAGCGCATGATGCAGACGAAGTGATCAGGTCCCATCAGTTCGTTGATGCGGCCGATCTTCTCGATGCACTGCTCGGGCGTGCCCCACACCTGGTTGTTCAGATACATCATGCCCATGTCGTAGCTGTCACCGGCCTCGCGAAGCGCACGGCTGCCGGCTGCGTAGTGCTCGTAGCCCTTCGTCTCTTCGAAGTGGGTGCTGGCGATCTCGTAGTGACGGCGCGCGCTGTCCGCGTATTGAGGGATGTACTCACGGGCCCCGTCGGCGGCCTCTTGCTCGTCTTTCGCGCAGTAGACCCACAGCGCGACGGTCGGGTGCGCAGGAGCGAAACCGGCCTGCGCCCGCAGATCGCGAAAGCGAGCCATCTGCACGGCGTAGTCGTCCCAAGTGGTCTGCGGGATGAAGAGCGCTTTGAGCCCTGTGTGCGCCGCGATCGGGATTGTCTGCGGGCTACCCCACGCGCAGTACATGTTGTCGATCAACTGCGCGGCCGACGAGCGCGGCTGGGGTCGCAGCGTGGTGCGCGGAATGTTGGTGAACTGCCCGTCGTAGCTGAACCACTCGTCACTCAGCGCGGTCTTCACGATGTCGAGGGCCTCGAGGAATCGTTCGCGTGACTCCTCCATCGGCACCCGCAGCGCGCCGAACTCGCGTCGTCCGAGACCCCGACCGAAACCGATCGACAACCGCCGTCCGGCGAGCATGTTGTCGAGGGTCGCGATGCCTTCGGCGACGCGGATCGGGTCGTGCCAGGGCAACACGATGACCATGGTGCCCATCTCGATGCGCTCGGTGCACCCGGCGAAGTAGCTGAGCAGCTTCAACACGTCGGGCACCATCGTGTACGGCGTGAAGTGGTGCTCGACGCTCCACAGCGAATCGAACCCGAGGGGTTCGACCATCTTGCCCAACCGCAGGTCTTCTTCGTAGATCTGCGAATCAGGGATGGCGATGGGGGTGACCGCGTCGCCGCGTTCGATGCCCTCGAAGCGCAGCCAGTCGGTGTAGTTCTGCATGAAGAGGCTGACGCCAACCTTCATGAGCGCGCCGTTCCGGCGACGCTGCGCAACACCGCGCCCGGCAGTTCTTCGAGCAGGTGGTCGATTGGCTTGCCGTCGAGCCGTATGGGCGCGCCGTTCACCAGCACGGCGTCGATACCGGTCGGGGCGTCGGCCACGAGGCGTTCACCGTCGGCAGGCATGTCGCGCACTCGGCGCAGCGGACCGGTCGAGAGGTGTTCGAGATCGATCACGACGATGTCGGCCGGGCTTCCCACCCGTAGATACCCGCGATCGACGCCGATGACGTCGGCGATCTCGCCGGTCAGCTTGCGGACACCGCGCTCGATCGGCATCACCTCACGATCGCGCACCCAGGACGACAAGAAGTCGGTGGGCATGACCGCGTCGCAGATCTGGCTGATGTGGGCGCCGGCATCGGACAGCCCCATGATGCAGCCTTCGCTCTGCACCAACATCGTGATACCGGCTTCGTCGTTGTTGGCGAAGGTGACCTCGAAGCGGGCCATCAGGTTGTCGTCGAGCGCGACATCCGCGAGGGCATCGAACGGCGTGCAGCCCCGATCGCGGGCGATCGACGCCAGCGAGCGACCCTCGAGCTCGGGGTGCGCCTGCGAGTCGGTCACGACGAATGTCTCCCACCCCGGATTGATCCACTTGCTGCTCTCGAACTCGTCGTAGACACGGGCCCGCCACGAAGGATCGCGATACAGCGTCGGCCGCTCGGCCATCGGTGTCGCGACGAGATCGGCAAATGCGGGCATCTGATAGAACGGCGTCGGCTCGTTCATGAGGATCTGCTGCACGATCGGTCGGCACGTGACCTGAACCCACACGTCGGCACCGTCGCGCCGCCCAGCCGTGTGGCGATCGAGCTTGCCCTTGAACGGCGCCCGTGACTTCCACTCGGGCGGATACGTGAGGATCGACGACCACGTGATCGTCCGGCCCAGTGACTTCTGGAAGTCGTAGACCCATTCGTAGTTCTCACCCGGCGCGATGTGGATCATGCCCCGGTTGATCTCACCGACTACCCGCATCAGCGCTTCGGTCTCTTCCTGACTGGCCATGATCGACGGCACCGGCCGGCCACCGTCACCGATGTGGAACCCGCCGCGGTCGCTCGAGAACCCGAGCGCGCCGCCGTTGAGCGAGTCGGCGACGACCTGCTTCATGCGGATGATCTCTTCGTCGGTCGCCTTGCGCTCGTACGCGTCGTCGCCCATCACATACAGCCGCACCGGTGTGTGGCCCACGTAGCCGCCGAAATTGATGACGGTGCCTCGTCTCGCGACGGCATCGAGGTATTCGCCGTAGGTCTCGAAGTCCCATTCGACGCCGGCCTCGAGCGTGGCGAGGCGCATGTCCTCGACCTTGTCGAGCGTGCGCAACAACGAGGCCCGATCCGCGGCGCGAGTCGGGGCGATGCTGTACCCGCAGTTGCCGGCGACCACCGAGGTCACGCCATGCCAACACGACGGCGACAACGACGGGTCCCACAGCACCTGCGGGTCGTAGTGCGTGTGGATGTCGACGAAACCCGGCGTGACGATGCGGCCGCTCGCGTCGATCTCACGCGCCGCGGTCACGCGGTCGCCGATCTCGACGATGCGTCCATCGGCGATACCGATGTCGGCGCGCCGCGCCGGTGCCCCGGTTCCGTCGATGACCGACCCTCCACGAATGGCGATCTGCGCGTCCATTGCGCCCCCTGGTTTCCCGCTCTGCCGCAGGCCGCTCGGGCCTGGCTCTGTCTCTTGCTTGGCTAGTCTGGCACGCATCGACATCGTTCCCCTCACCACCAACATCGGCGCGGAGATCCGCGGGGCGACCATTGCGCAGGCCGTGGACGACCCCGAGGTCATGACCGCCGTCGAACAGGCATTTGCCGACCACCTGGTGCTCTTCTTCCGCGACCAGCGCGACCTCACGCCCGAGATGCATGTTCGCTTCGCGGCGCATTTCGGTCCCATCGAAGCGCATGGCTATACGACGACCGATCCCGACAACCCCGATGTCACGGTCATCGACGTGACGAACCCCGTCGGTCTCGGCACCGACTCCTGGCACAGCGACTCTTCGGGAAAGGAGACGCCCGCCCTCGGCGCGGTGCTCCGCGCCGTGCAGTTGCCGCCGGTCGGTGGTGACACCTGCTGGGCGAGCATGTACGCCGCCTACGAGGGCTTGTCGCCGCACATGCAACGTTTCGTCGACGATCTCACCGCCATTCACGACTTCGCCCGGCCCCTCGTTGGTGCCATGCGCGCGGGCTACAAACCGCCGACCACCATCGAAGAGGTGCGCGCGAAGAATCCTCCTGCAGAACATCCGGTCGCGCGCACGCACCCGGTGACAGGACGCAAAGGCATCTACGTCAACGGCAACTACACGACGCGCATCTGCCAACTCAACGAAGCCGAGAGCGAGCAGGTGCTGGGCATCTTGTTCGAGCACATCCAGCGTCCCGAGTTCCAGGTGCGCTTCCGCTGGGAGCCCGACTCGGTTGCGTTCTGGGACAATCGCTGCACCCAGCATTACGCGGTCGCCGACTACACAGGCCACCGACGGGTGATGCGTCGCGTCAGTATTCGAGGCGATCGGCCGATCTGATCAGTCCTACGAGCGCGCAACGCATTGGCCCATCGCCGCGGGCGACCATGGGCTTTCTCTATCTCGGCCAAGCAGTGCTCACGATGGCGTCGGGCGCGGTCTTTGCGTTGCTGGCCGAGATTCAGGACCAATACTCGCTTCCCGGTTGGAGCCTGGGTGTCATTGCCGCGGCAACGTTCGTCGGCAACGTCGTCATGCAGATCACGTTCTCCCGCTTCGCCGATCGAGGGCATACGCGTTTGTTGTTGCGCGCCGGGTTGTTGTGCGCCGGCCTCGGCATGATCGGCTTCGCGTTGGCGACCGGCGTCTGGGGCTTTGTCGGCGCTCGCTTGCTGACCGGCGCCGGGGAAGGCCTCTACGGGCCGGCCGCGCGAAGGGTCGTCGTGTATCGCAATCCCGCGCGGACTGCAGAGGCACTCGGTCGCATGGGCGCGGTCGCCGTCGGCGGCTTCATCGCGGGCCCTCCGCTGGCGGCGTTCCTCCTCGAGATCCAAGGAATTCGCGCGCCCTTCCTCGTGCTGCTCGCCGTCTTGGTGATCTGTGTGCCGGCGATCGCGCGAATAGCAGAGCCACCTCCCGAACCCGCGCAGAGCCGCGCCGCGGTCCGTGGTCTCTTGCGCCGGCGCACTGTGCACGCCGCTCTGATGCTGGGTGCCGCACTGCAGTTTCTCTTCGGCGCGTTCGAAGCCCTGTGGTCGCGTTACTTCAAGGACCTCGGCGCGAGTCCGACGTTCATCGGCGTGTCGCTGGCTTTGTTCCCGATCCCGCTCATCTTGTTGTCACCGTTGGGCGGGCGACTCGCAGACCGCTATGGCGCACGGCAAGCTGCGGTCGTCGCCAACCTCGCCAGCGTCCCGTTCGTGATCGCGTTCGGCTTCGCCTCGACGCCGTTGCTCGTGGCCTCGCTCGCGCTCGTCAATGGCGTGACCCAGGCCGTCTCGATGCCCGGCGGGCAGGCCGCAATGGCCAGGGCGAGCCCGGTCGAGCTGTTGGCGTTCGGGCAAGGGCTCTACGGCGCCGTGGGCGCCATCGCCGCCGCGATCGCCGCCGTGAGTGCGGCATCGGCGTATGCCGCGTTCGGCCCGCGGGCCACCTTCACCGCGACGAGCCTGGTGGTTGTGGCATTGTCGTTGGGCTCCTACCTTTGGGGTATGACCGCCGAGGGGGAACGATGAGCACGACGAGCGAGCCGGCGAGCGAAGCGACCAAAGCCGAGCGCGTGGGACGATCCGAAGTCGACGAAGCGCGCAACCGCAGTTTCGGCGCCGGGTTGGTCGACGACCCGTATCCCACGTACCAACGACTGCTGCGGGAGTGCCCGGTGCACGCGGGCGGCATTGCCCAGCACTTCGGCGTGACGAGCGCGACCGAGGCCACGGGCGACAACCTCTTCACGGTGAACTCGTTTCGCGAGTGCGTCGACATATTGAAGTCCGACACCGCGTTCACGAACGAGTGGTACGAGGCATCGCTCAACGTGATGATCGGCCCCAACATGTTGGGCATGGACGAACCGCAGCACAAGCGATTCCGACTGCTGGTGCAGAAGGCATTTTCCAAGCGCGAGATGCGATGGTGGCGCACCGACATCGTCGAGCCGATCGTCACGCGTCAACTCGACCCACTCGTCGAGCGCGGTCATGCGGATCTCTACAGCGAGTTCGCGGCCTTCATACCGGCCCGTGTCATCGTTACGGCTTTGGGTCTGCCCGAGAGTGATCTCGACCGCTTCGTAGAATGGGCCATCGTCATGACGTCGATGGCAGAGACCGCCGAAGACCGAGCGGCCGCCACGCAGGCGATGTCGGACTACGTCCGCCCGCTGTGCGACGAGCGACGGCGTGCCCCCGGCCGCGATCTGATCTCGATCCTCGTCCAGGCCACGCTCACCGACGAAGAGGTTGCAGAGGATGGCGGGCTCGAGAGCCACCCCTTGACCGACATGGAGATCGACGGCTTCGTGAAGCTCCTGCTGCTCGGCGGCGCCAGCACTACCTACCGGGCGTTCGGCATGTTGCTCTACATGTTGTTCACTCACCCTGATCAACTCGAGGCGCTACGGGCAGATCGCACCCTGACCGAGTACGCCATCGAAGAGTTGTTGCGACTCGAGCAGCCGCTGGTGCAGTTCGGCCGGCGTGTGGCGCGCGACACCGTGCTGCGCGATGTCGCCATTCCGCGCGGGGCCACGGTCCTGCTCAACATCGGAGCCGCGAACCACGACCCCGACGAGTGGCCCGACCCCGACGAGTTCGATATCCACCGCAAGAACCCGGATCGACATCTCACCTTCGGATTCGGCAAGCATCACTGCCTCGGCGTGCACCTCGCGCGCATGGAACTCGACGTGATGCTGAACACCGTGCTCGATCGACTCCCCAACCTGCGCCTCGACCCCGCCGCTGAAGGCGTCCACCTCACGGGGCTCGGCTTTCGCATGGTGACCAAGCTCCCGTGCGTGTGGGATTGAGCGCTAAACCAGAGCCGCTCGGGCTCGGATCCGAGGATTTGACGGACCCCTCGGCTATCCTCTAGCCCACAGGCGGTTTCTGTGAGCCCTCGCAGCTGCTAATCCGGCGCTTGCGGGCTCGCCGCCGTAGGACGATAGATGACCATCACAACAACCCGGCGGGGCTGGCGACGCGCGCGGCGTCGCGAACAACCCGCCACTGGCGCTGAACTCGGCACCGTGGGCGATACCGACGAGCCCACCGAGGACACCGATGCGACCAGCGAGAACCCCGGCGAAGCCGGTCCAGCCATGAACGAGGCCCCGCCGATCACCACCGGTTTCGCCTCGCTCGGCATCGACCCCCGGCTCGACGCCGCTCTGGCCCTAGCCGAGCTCGTCGAGCCCACCCCCATCCAAGCCGGCGCAATCCCGGCCGGACTCGCCGGCCGCGACGTCGCCGGATGTGCCCGCACCGGTTCGGGAAAGACCCTCGCCTTCGGCTTGGTGATGATCTCGCGACTGTCCGGTGCCGAGTCGTTGGCCGGACGTCCCCGTGGCCTGGTGCTCGTACCCACCCGCGAACTCGCGGCGCAGGTGACGGGCGTGCTCGCTCCCCTGGCCCGGGCGATGGGCGTCAAGGTGGCCGCCGTCTACGGCGGTGCCGACCGCCAGGCGCAGATCGTCGAGCTACAAGGCGGCGTCGACATCATCGTCGCCACGCCGTTGCGCCTCGCCGATCTGGTCCGCACCAAGGACTGCATGCTCGATGCGATCGAGATCGTCTGTGTCGACGAAGCCGACCGCATGGCCGATCAAGGGTTCCTCCCACAGGTCGAGTGGCTGTTGCGGTTGTGTACCCGTGAGCACCAGACGCTGGCCTTCTCCGCGACGCTCGACGGCGCCATCATGGTGCTGCGCGATCACTGGATGCGCGACGCGGTCGACATCGGTGTCGACACCCCGATGCAGACCGTCGACACGATGCAGCACTTGTTCTTGTCGGTGCACGAGATGGATCGTCACCGGGTAGTGGCGGCACTGCGTGAAGGCGCCGGTCGCACGCTGGTGTTCTGCAACACCAAGCGCGGGGCCGACCAGTTGGTCCGCAAGCTCAATGCCGACGGCTGCGCGGCGCAGGCCATCCACGGTGATCTCACACAGCCACAGCGCGACCGCGCGCTGCACAAGTTCCGCACAGAGGGACACGCCGTGCTCGTTGCCACCGACGTGGCCGCACGCGGTATCGACGTCGACGACGTCGACATCGTGGTGCACTTCGACATGCCCGTCGATCACAAGGCGTATCTACACCGCTCGGGCCGTACCGCTCGTGCGGGCCGTGACGGCACCAGCGTCGTGTTCGTGATGTGGAACGAGCAGGTCCAGGCAGCCGTGCTGCAAAAGCGGCTCCGGCTGCAGTTGCCGGTCATCGAGGTGTTCTCCAACGATGCCCGTCTGCTCGATGCCGTCAACTTCGCCAAGGGCTGCGCCTCGGGCGACGTGCCTCCCGCCGTCAAGCGTTCCTAGACCCGCCCCCACACCGCAGCAGCGCCGCCGTGTTTGCGCCGGCGACGCCGCGGGCAGTCTCGTCGTCCACATCTGCAAGCTGCGACGCGAGCGCGGCTCGACTCTGCGGCCACGGCGAATCGGCGTGAGGGAAGTCGCATTGCCAATGCACCCGGTCGGCGCCGATCGTGTCGAGCATCGTCAAGCCGAGACGATCGTCGATGAACGACAGATGCACCTGCTCACGCAGGATCTCGCCCGGCGTACGCTCGCGCGACGGCGGTGACCAGACCTCGGGCCGCTGGCGCGCGAAGAACTCGACGCGATCGATGACATAGGGCAGCCAGCCGATACCGCCTTCGACGAGTACGAGTGCGAGTCGCGGATGACGCACCAACACGTACGCGTACAGCAGGTCGATCATCGCGTTCGCGACGTCGAAGCCGCCTTGCACCAGCATGGCTCCCGGCGAACCCGCACCGACGGTGCTCGGCGGCGCGCCCGACGAACCCACGTGGATCATGACCGGCAGGCCGGCCTCCTCGGCGGCAGCGAACAGCCGATGCCAGGCAACGTCGCCGAAGCCGGGCATGCCGACGAGGTGTGGCGCGTGGGGCAACGACACCGCACGGGCGCCGAGGGTGGCGCAACGCTGCAGCTCGCCGGCCGCCTCGGCGGGGTCGTCGAGAGGCACCACCGCGACACCGACCAGCCGGTCAGGTGCCGACGCGCAGAATTCGCGCAGCACGAAGTCGTTGTAGCGACGAACAGCGCGCCGCCGCGCCTCTGGTTCGCGCAGGAATCGCAACCGCTCACCGGCGAAGCCGATCATGTGAGGGAAGAGCGTCTGCACCGCGACGCCGTCGCGATCCATGCTCTGCACTCGCGCCATCGGGTCACCGACTGCCGGATGCATCTCGCTCACGAGGGACGCTCGCCGGTCGGGCTCCACGCCGAGAATCGACAACGCGCGTACCGTCAGTGATTCGGACCCGAGAACCCAGCGCTCTTCGCCCTCGACGGCCACGACGTGGGGTTGATCGTCGCGTCCACCCCACAGCGCGGCCGGCTCGACCAAGTGGTCGTTGATCGAGATCAGGCGAGCGTCGTCAGGGAGCATGGGGTTGTACCTCGCGGGTGAAGCGCAGCCGGCGGGCGGGCAACGTCAGAAAGGTGACCAGCGCGACGAGCAGTAGGCGACGGCGCCGGCCCTCGTAATGCGCCGGGTTCACCGCCCAACGGGGCCCGAGCGGCCCTCGGAGCGGAATGCGGGCACAGCGACCCGCAGCTGCTCGATCTTGCCGGTGTGGGGCCCGGCGCCCGCCTTGGTGTGGCTGATGTCGGGCGCGGTGGCGACGTAGAGCGTCTGTCCGTCGTCGCCGCCCAGTTCGACATCGAGCACCGTGCGTTCGGTATCGATGCGTTCGAGCACCTCGCCGCCCTCGCGGACGCGTTGGACTTCGGTGGTCGTCGGGCAGGCGATCCATACCGCGCGGTCGGCGTCGAGGCAGATGCCGTCGGGGATGGTGTCGAGCGCGGCGAACAGCGCACGATCCGACAGTGAGCCGTCGGCTGCGACTCGGAACCTGGTCAAGCATCGGCCGACACTCTCGGCGACGATCAAGGTCGAGCCGTCGGGCGTCAGCACCATGCCGTTGGGAAACGACAGGCCGCCGGCCACGGTGCGGGCCGTGCCGTCGGAGTCGACGAACACGATCGATCCGGCGCCGGCGAACTCGCCCGGAGAATCCATCGGCGCACCGACGCTGCCGTGGTAGGCGCGCCCGCCGGCATCGGTGACCAGGTCGTTGCCGTTGTACGGCACGTGTTCGCCCAGATCGATCCCCTCGTCGACGGCACGGCCGTCGTAGCGCAACAGACGTCGCTCGAGCGTGCTGATGATGAGCGTGCCCGATGTGTCCCAGCCCAAACCGACGGGATGCTGCGCGGTGTCGAAGGCCTTCAAGACGATGCCGTTGGTGTCGCAGCAGTACACCCGGCGCGCTTCGACGTCGGTGAACCACAAGCGATCACGGCGCCAGCGCAGACCCTCCGGGAACACGAGCCCGCCGACGAGAGTCGCCAACCGCGCGTCGTGCATCCGTCCCCCCAGTTCGTAACAACGCCGCCCGCACCCTATCGTTCCGCGTAGATGCCATCACCAACGCAGGCACGGATCGTCGTCGTCGGGGCCGGATCGATCGGCGGTTACGTCGCGTTCGAGCTCGCACGAGCAGGCCACGAGGTGGTGTTGGGCGTGCGCTCGCCGTTCGAACGGCTCGTCGTCATCGACGAACACGGACAACGCCATGAACTGTCGTTGCCGGTGCTCACCGATCCCACACTGGTTCCCGAGGCGGACTGGGTCATCTTGGCGACGAAGGCGCATCAGACCGAGGCCGCCGCACCGTGGTTGCGCGGAGCATGTGGTTCCTTTACCCGCGGCGTGATCGTGATGCAAAACGGTGTCGAGCACGAGGCACGGGTACGCCCTCACGTCGGTGCCGCGCCGGTGTTGCCGTGCGTCGTGCGCTGTGGCGCCGAAGCGATCGCGCCGGGGCATATCGTTCATCACGGCTTCGCGAATTTCGACGTGCCGGCCGGCCCGATAGCCGATGCGCTGGCGCCGGTGTTCGCGGACACTGCGCTGCAGCTCGTGTCGGTGGACGACTTCACGACGGTCGCATGGCAGAAGCTGATCAGCAACGTCACCTGCTCGCCGTTGACCGCGCTCACCCGTCGGCGCCTCGTGATCCTGCGCGACGAGGCGATCGCGGACCTCGCGGTGCAACTGGCGGCCGAATGCCTGCGCATCGGCGAGGCCGCGGGGGCCAAGATCGACGAGACGATGGCACGACCCATAGTCGAAGGGATGCGCACGGTCAACCCGCAGATGGGGTCGTCGATGCTCTACGACCAGCTGGCGGAGCGACCGACCGAATACGAGGCGCTGACGGGAGCGGTCGTGCGCTTCGGCCGTAAGTTCCATATCCCGACGCCGATGAACGACGCGATCTACGCACTGCTCGCGGTCGCCAGCGCCGACTGGCTGAGCGCTGTCGACGGCTAACCTCGGGCCCAGGGGGTCTTCCATGTCGAGTTCCAAGTCCAGAAACGCGTTCGCCGACCTGCTCGGTCTGTTGCGCGAGGCCGGCGAGCGCTGCGTCGGCGCCGAGTGGGGCGTCACCGACCCCGACGACGTGGGTGACGGGTTCCGCAATCTCACGCACATCCTCCAGTCGGCACTGTTCGCGCATCAGGAGTTCGACCCCGACCGGCCGGTGTTCCTGCGCATCGTGTCGCCGACGCGCAGCTTCACCGGTGACAACTCCGACGCGATCTACTTCGAGACACCGGTCAGCGGATCGCGCGAGTACATCGTCAACGGCAATCTCGCCGGCGCGGTCTATACGTCGTTCACGATGGAAGCGGGCGCGTCCGACGGCAAGTACTCGACGGGCACCGCGGGTGTGCTGCGTGACAACGACATCGACACCGATGCGGACGGCAACTACGAGATCCGCCTCGGCGGCCCGCCGGCCGAACGCAACTGGCTGGCGATCCCGACAGAAGGCGGTCGCATCACGACGCGCCACTACTTCGAATGGCCCATGTCGGCGTCGGCGTCGCAGACATTGCACATCCCATTGTCGATCGCGGCGACAGAGCCGGCGGGGCCGCGCCCGCGTTGGGACGACGAGACCGTCGCGCGCGGAATTACGCGTGTCACCAACCATGTGCGGGGCAAGACGATCGACGCTCCGCGCCCGGGCACCAACGCGCCCGCGCCGTTCGTCTCCGTGACGCCCAATCACTTCCCGCCCCCGATCGTGCCGGGCAACATGGCGTTCGCTGCCTTCGACGCCGCGTACAGCATGGCGCCCTATCGCATCGGGCCCGACGAAGCGTTGGTGATCACCGGTCGTTGGCCCACGTGCCGATTCGCCAACGTGTGCCTGTGGACCCGTTTTTCGCAGATGTACGACTACGTCAACCGTCAGGTCAGCCGCAACCGCGCCAACACCGAACTCGAGGCCGACGGCTCCTTCCGTATGATCGTGGCGCACGAGGATCCCGGCCAACCCAACTGGATCGATACCGAAGGCCGACAGTCAGGTTCCATCTTCTGGCGATTCTTCTTGCCCGAAGGCCCGATCGAGACTCCGCAGGCGTCGGTCGTCAAGCTGTCGTCGTTGCGATAGCCCGCCGAAGAGACCCGAGGTTCACCATGCTGCCAACCCACGTCAAGGCGATCTCCGTCGACGATCACATCATCGAGCCACCGCACCTGTGGCAGACGCGCCTCCCGCAGAAGTATCGCGACATCGGCCCGCGTGTCATCGAACTCGACGACGGCACGCAGGCATGGACGTTCGAGGAACAGGTCGTGCGCACCGTGCGTGGTAACACCCGCACGCGGCCCGAGTTCAATCAGAGCCCCCACGGGTTCGCGCGGTTCGAAGAGATGCGCCCGGGCTGCTACGACCCCGCGGCGCGGCTCCTCGACATGGACCACGACGGTGTGTGGGCGCAGCTGGCGTTCCCCGACTTCTGCCGCTTCGCCGGCCACCGTTTCATCCTGTGCAACGACAAGACACTCGCCACGCTGTGCATCCGGGCCTACAACGACTTTCTCGTCGACGAGTGGTGCCACACGGATCCGCAGCGCCTGATGGGTGTGGCGGTGTTGCCGTTGTGGGATGTCGACGCCGCGGTGGCAGAAGTACATCGCGTCGCCGGCCGAGGTGTCCGCGCATTCGCGTTCTCCGAGAATCCGACGACGCTCGAGCTGCCCTCGGTCTACACCGAGCACTGGGAACCGCTGTGGGCGGCGATCGCCGACACCGGTCTGCCCGTCTGCCTTCACATCGGATCATCGTCGAAGTTGCTGCGCAGTTCGCCGGACGCCCCCGACCCGGTCGCGCTCACCTTCGTGGGCGCCAATTCGATGATCGCCTGCGCCGACTGGTTGTTCTCCGGCGTGCTCGAGCGCCACCCGTCGCTCAACGTCGCGTTCTCTGAAGGCGGCGCCGGTTGGGTGCCGTACGTGCTCGAACGCGCGGATCAGGTCTTCTACGACCTCGGTGAAGTGCTGGCAGCCACCAAACCGCCACGCGAGATCTTCGAGCAGCACATGTTCGTGTGCCTCTTGCGCGACAACTTGGCGCTCGCATCACTCGATCAGATCCCGGTCGACAACATGATGTGGGAGTCCGACTACCCGCACGAAAGCGGCACCTTCCCCAACAGTCGCACCGTGCTCGACGAGAGCATGCGCAATGTTCCCGACGAGATCGCGGTGAAGATCGCCGAAACCAACGCTCGTCGCCTGTTCCAACTTCCCTGACGAGTTCGCGCCGACATGACCATGGATCGTTCGACCGAGGCCGCGGCGCTCGGGCGATGGCTCACCGAGAAGATCGTCGGTGAGCGATCGGTGCACGTCGACGGTTTCGCGACACCCAGGAGCGGCTATTCGGCCGAGACCTTGATGGTCGACGCCACAGTCACCTCCGCGGACGGTGCGCGCGCCGAACGATTCGTCTTGCGCCGCGAAACGGCCGACCCGCCGATCTATCCGACGCAAGCACCTGGCCTCGACGTCGAGATCGCGATCCAGTACCGCGCCATGCACAGCATCGCGACACACTCCTCGGTGCCGATCGCGCCGCTGATCGGCTACGAGAGCGATTCGTCGGTGCTGGGTGCACCGTTCTTCGTGATGGGGTTCGTCGACGGCCAGGTGCCGATCGAGAATCCGTCGTATCTGCGCGAGGGCTTCTTCCACGACGCCGATCCCGCCGATCGCCGCCGCTTGATCGAGTGCGGCCTTCGCGTGCTGGCCGATGTGCATCGCATCGATTGGCGAAGCGCCGATCTCGATTGGTTGAATCCTGCGGGTACCGTGCCGGGGACCGCGCGCCAATTGGCAATCTGGGAGGAGTACGCACGCCGCGAGCTCGGCGATCGCACGCACCCCTTGCTGGATCGTGGCCTGGAGTGGTTGCACCGCCACCTTCCCCCCGATCGAGAGGTCGCGATCGCATGGGGCGATCCGCGGCCGGGCAACATGATCTGGCGGGATTTCACCTGCGTGTGCGTGACCGACTTCGAAGCCGTGTCGTTGGCACCACCCGAATACGACCTCGGGTGGTGGCTCATGTTCGATCATTGGTCGCACGAATCGATGGGCATCGCGCACCTCGCCGGCGAGCCGAGCCGTGAGGAACAACGAGCGATCTACGCCGAGGCGCTCGGACGCGATGTGGGTGACACCCACTACTACGAAGTGCTTGCGGCCGCGCGGTACTGCGCCATCGTCGTGCGCGTGATGAATCGCACTGTCGCGCGTGGTCAGATTTCTGCGGACAACGCGATCTGGTTGGAAAATCCCTCTACGCGCTGCCTCGAGATGCTGCTCGAGAGCTGATCGCGGTGCGGATCAGCCAGGTCCGAGACACTTGACCATCGCAGTGGCCGCCGCGTTCGCTCGGGTCAACGGCTCGGCGTCGATGGACGCGCGGTTGAAGACCTCGATGCCCACCACGACGTCCGAATTGTTCCGCCGCGCAATGGCGACGATGTCGCGGAGTGGCACCGCACCCTGGCCGGGCAGCAGCCGATCGGCGCTCGGAGGGTTGACGCCGCTCCCCCACGCATCGGCTGGCGCGTCGCCGACCTGCACGGCGCCGATCGTCCCTGCCGGCAACTGCTCGAGGTCGTCGAGTGTGCCGGCAGTACGAAACAGGTGCCATGTATCGAGCATGACCGAGACATTCGCCGCCCCGACACCGGCGACGATGGTCGCCGCGTCGGCGAGGTCTCGTATACCGCCTTCGGGCATGAACTCGACGAGCAACTCGAGGCTGCGCTCGGCCGCGTCGCGTCCCAACGCGCCGATGGCATCGATGAGTTGATCGAGCGGAGTCGGTGCGCCCATATAGTGCGCGATGTTGACCGCCTTCGCGCCCAGCGCCTCCGCCGCGGCGAATGCATCATCCGCGCCGTGCTCGAAGGTCGACCGAAACCGCCGCGCGACCGATGTGGGGTCGCGCGACCCGGGAAGGCCATGGATCAACGGATCGATCATCGCCACGGTGACGTCCGCTCGCGCGAGCAGCCCGCGTAGCGCGGCATCGCTCATGCCTTGCTGTCGCGCCTCGAAGTACATCGCCGGCGTGATCGAGATCGAGCCGAACCCCGCGGCCCCGGCCACCTCGGCCAGCGTCGCGATGCCGGCGCCTTCGATGGTCCCCCACCAGAGGCCGAACGACCGGGCGTTCACGACGACAGGGATACGTCGAGGGGTCGGGCCCCGGCCTGGCCGCGGAAGGCGTTGCTGCGCTCCGCGATCCGGGGCAGGACCTCGGGCGGCGTGAGCAACGACTCGACCGTCGGGGCGTTGATGCGCGCCGCCACGTCGGCCAGCTCGGCCCGGTCGAGGCCGAATGCACGCACCGCGTTCTCTCCGGCCATGGACAACGCCGCGGGCTTGGGGACCCGTGACAACGAGTTGCGCAACGAGAGATGCGTGATCGGTTCGGACCCGGGCGCCGCGACCTGGAACGCGCCTTCGATGTGCGGGTAGTCACGGCCCCACAGGACGTTGTCGACGAAGCCTTCGCGGAACGCCTGCTCTGCGAGCGCGGGCGACAAGAAGCTCGCACCCATGAAGACGTGGCGCCGCGCGTAGTCGCTCGGCATCTTCGGTAGCACGTTGCCCCGCATGCCGAAGCGCACGTAGACACTGTCGAGCTCGTGCAACGTCGGTGTCCACCACCCCTCGAATTGCTCGGTGATCACCAGTTTGAGACCGGGATGGCGCTCGAAGACCTGCCCGTGGATCAACCACCACACGGCGCGGCGCGCCATCCAACCACCGCTTTCGTAGATCAGGAGATCTTCGCCACCGGGGCCGGAGAAGTAGTCGAAGGCCGCGGCACCGCTCGAGTGGGTGTTGAGCGACATCTCATAGCTCTCACAGGCCGACCAGAACGGTTCCCACGCGGGATTGTTGTATTCGAGGTGCCCCGCCCGACTGGGCGGCGGGAAGTTGACGCCGCGCAGCCCTGATTGGCGCGCCCGTTCGAGCTCGTGCACCGCCGCATCGACATCCCACATCGGCAGGTACGCCAACCCGATATGGCGTTCGGGCTCGACCGAGACGAAGTCGGCCAGCCACCGGTTGTAGATCTGGTAGCCGACCGCACCGAGCTCGAAGGCGCCACTGGGCACTGTGCCGAGACCACCGCCAGGGTCCGACACCAACGGCATCGGCTCGCCGTTCTGGCTGAACTGATAGATGACTTCGGCCGCGATGCCATCGTTGTTCATGTCGTCGAGACGGGCGTACACATCGTGATGGCCGGCGATCGAGGTATTGGGATGACCGGTGGCAAATCGGGCCCGTTCGTCGACGACACCGGCTCGCGCCATCTCCTCTCGTCGCGCTTCGTGGGCGGAGACGAACGCGTCGAAGTCGCGTAGGTGACGCTGCGGGCAGTACTCGCGGAGGTCTTCGCGAAGTCGCGGGCCGACGTGGCTGTCACACGAGACGACGATCACCGGTTCGGTCGTTGGCGAAATCATGCTGGCTCCTGTCTCGGCACGTCCCATACGGCGCGCACATGCTCGGGGGCGCGGAACATCAACCCGGTGATCTCGGCTGGAGCAAACGCCGGGTCGGGGCGCAGACCGGGCAAGCGCTCGAGCAGCACCTCGAGTGCTACCCGCAGTTCCATCCGGGCGAGATGCACACCGAGGCAGCGATGCCGGCCCCACCCGAACGCGATGTTCGGTACCGGCGTGCGGCTGCTGTCGAAGCGCTCGGGGTCGCGCCATCGCGCCGGATCGTGGTTGGCCGCAGCGAGGGACAGCAACATCACATCGCCGGCGGCAATGGATTCGCCCGCGACCTCGGTGTCACGTGTGCACAACCGTCCGATGAGTGAGGTCGAATGCTCGATGCGCAGCAATTCCTCGACACAGGGGGCGATCGCCGACGGATCCTCGCGCACGCGAGCCAGTTCGTCGGGATGGCGAAAGAGCTCAATCAAGAGCAGCCCGAGCGATCGGTAGGTCGTGTTGGCGCCCGCGGGCAACAACAGTTTGCAGAACGTCAGCACTTCGTCGTCGTCGAGAGAATGCTCGACGCCGTCACCGTCGCGCACCGGTTTGGACACGATCACGCTGATGAGATCGCGCCCGGGCTCGGCGCGACGATGCTCGACGAGTGGGCGGATGCGCGCTTCGAACTCACGGGTCGCCGCGGCCGACTCTTCTTTCGTCACGCCGCCGGTGGTCATGCGCACCGCAAGGGTATGGAACCACGGCAGGTCTTCGGTGGGTAGGCCGAGGGCGAGCGAGATCACGTGGATCGGCACGCGCACGCAGTATTCGGAGTAGAGATCGGCATGACCGCGGTCGACGAACTCGTCGATGTACGCAGCGCAGGTCGGGCGGACGTACTCGGTCTCCCACCATCTCATCTCCGTGAGCGAGAACGCTGGTTGCACCACGAGCCGGTGACGCTGATGCTCGGGCGGATCCATGTGCAGGATCGAGCGCCCTATGGTGGGGACGAGCTGGGGGTCGTACCACGACGACGAGAAGGTATCGGTGTCCTTGAGCACCGCCTCGACGACTTCGTAGGAATACGCCGTCAAGTGCGCGCGCTCGGGGTGCAACATGCCGTCCATGCCCTCGAACCCGAAGGCACCGCTGAGGGTGCCGTGGTGGACAGGAAATTGTTCGCGCAGCTCGTGGTAACGGGGGTACGGATCGCCGACGATCCCGATGCCCATCGCGCGGTCGCGTGCCTCATTGGTCCTGACGAATTCTTCGCGAGACGACATAGACCCCCCGGATCAATGGTTCGACGATAGACGATCGTGTACGGCACAGGGCCCGAGCGGCCCTCTGCGCGCAAAGCTAGGCCACGGATGGGGGACGGTCGTGGGGCACCATGACCGAGGCGACGATCGCAAGAAGGCACACGCTGCCGACCACGATGAACGACGCGACGTACGCAGATTCGCTGCCGAACCCGTCACGGGTACCCGATGCGATCACACTGGCGACGATCTGTGTGCCGACCGCACCACCGATAGTGCGAATGTTGACGTTCATACCGGTGGTCACGCCGATCTGATCTGCGGACACCTCGCGCAAAAGGATCGTGGGCATCGCCGCGGCCATGAGACCGGTACCGGTGCCGAAGACGCCCAACGCGGCGCAGATGATCCATATGGAATCGTGGCGCACCGTCAAGATGGCGAACGGGATCGCGCTGACGATCGCGCCAGCGACGAGCACCAACTTGGGCCCATAGCGCGCCGCGAGCCGACCGAGCAGCATGCCGGTGAGCGTGGAACCGATGCTCCACGGCAGCGCGACCAAACCGGCACGCGACGGACGGACGCCCAAGCCATAGCCGGTGTCTTGCGCGATCTGCACGAACCGCGGGACGAACGTGAACGTAGCCTGCATGGCGAAGCCGACTGCGAACGACGCCGCGTTGACCCGCATGAGCGTCGGGCGTCGCATGAGCCGCAAGTCGACGAGCGGCTCGTCGCGCTGCCACTCGACGCGGACCCACACGAGGAAGATGAATACGGCACCGACGATCAAGCCGAGCACACTCGGCGACGCCCATCCCCACTGCGGGCCTTCACTGACACCGAAGAGCAAGCAGAACAACCACGCCGACAACAACAGCGCGCCCAGCCAATCGATCCGTACGGAGGGCAGGCGAGCAGAGGGAGGTATCACCACCGCGGCGGCAATCGCCGTCGGGACGATGACGATCAGTGGAAGCCAGAACAGCCAGCGATAGCCGAGCCCGGTGGCGATGGGGCCAGAGAGCACGATGCCTGTCGCCGCGCCGACGGCGGTCATGGCCGCGACGAAACCGATCGCGGTGGCGACCCGGTCGGGTTCGACCACATCGCGAACGATGCCGAACGCCAACGCGATCGCCGCGCCGCCGAGACCTTGCACGACTCGCCCCAGGATCAACATTCCGATCGACGATGCCGTTGCAGAGATCACGCACCCGACGGCCAGCGCGCTGAGGGAGACGACCAGCATGTGGGAGCGACCGAACATGTCGCCGAGGCGGCCGAGAATCGGCGTCGCGATCGCAGTGGAAACGAGCAATGAGCTGACGACCCACGTGCTCGCGGTCGCCGACGTGTCGAGATCGCGTTGGATCGTGGTGAGCGCCGGGATGACAAGGGACTGCAGCATCGAGTAGACGAATGCGCCGATGGTCACAACGACGATCGCGAGCGAGCGCGGTGGGCGGCTCTTGGTATTCGTCGGCACTTGCGGTCCCCCGTACCGATCTACACTACTGACCACCGACCTTGGGGGTAACAGGTATGGCGAACGCCACTGACACGCTTTCGCTCGACTGGATGGTCTCGGTAGACGATCACGTCCTCGAGCCGCCGAGCGTGTGGCAAGACCGCGTGCCGGCGCGCTATCGCGATGTCGCACCTCGTTTGGCGCAGACACCCGACGGCGAGTTCTGGCTCTACGAAGATCGTCGCGTGCCCACGGGTGGGCTCGCGGCGTCGGCGGGCATGCGCAAGGAAGACTTCACCCCGAACGCGATCAGCTATGCCGACATGCTCCCCGGCTGCTACGACATCACGGCCCGCATCGAAGACATGAACGCCGGGGGCATCCTCGCGTCGCTGTGCTTCCCGTCGTTCCCCCGCTTCTGTGGCCAGATCTTCTACGAGGCAAAGGACAAAGAGCTGGCGCTGCTCTGCGTCAAGGCATACAACGACTGGATGACCGACGAATGGTCCGCCGCCGCGCCGGGACGATTCATTCCGATGATCATCGTGCCGCTGTGGGATCCCACCGAGATCGCCCGTGAGATCGAGCGCTGTGCGGCGAAAGGCGTCACTGCCGTCGCGTTCTCCGAAAACCCCGAACCGCTCGGTCTGCCGACGATCCACGATTCGAACCGCTACTGGGATCCGTTGCTACGTGCGGCCGAGGAGACGCAGATGGTCATCTGCATGCACGTCGGTTCGTCGTCGCAACTGCCCGCCATCTGTCACGACGCGCCGCCGCTCGCCAACATCGCGTTCGGTGCGATGCGCACCGCGGGCACGATGTTGTCGTGGCTCTTCAGTGATGCGTTCGAGAAGTTTCCCCAGCTCAAGATCGCGCTCAGCGAAGGCAACGTCGGGTGGATGGCCTACTTCTTGGAGCGGGCCGAACAGTGCCTCGAGACGCAACGGCATTGGATCTCACGCGGCATCCAGATCCATGGATATGACAGTACGTACGACATCGGTACCGCCGCCAACGTCGACACCATCGACATCCGTCAGACATTCCGTGATCACATCTACGGCTGCTTCTTGCGCGACGACTCCGGTATGCGTGTCATCGACCTCATCGGCGAGGACAACCTGATGTGCGAGTCCGACTATCCCCACGCCGACACGACGTGGCCGCACTCGGTCGAGATCGCGCGCAAATCGATGCAGGGTCTGTCCGACGCCACCCAGTACAAATTGTTGCGGGCGAATGCCGAGAAGTTGTTCCGCTTTCGCCCGGCCGAGCCGCCGCCGATCAGCTGACGGGCCGCGCGCCGAGCCATTCGCGTAGCACGTCGTCGGTGTCGGCCCCGAGCACGGGCGGCGGCTGATCGGTACGGCGGCGTTCGCCGTCGATGACGAACGGGCTCGCGGGCACGACGCGCTCGCCCACGATCTCGCTCGTGACGTCGGGATGCGCCAGCGCTTCGGCGATCGTCTGGATCGGCGCCGCGGGAATGCCCTCGTGTTCGAGGCGCGCCAGCCACTCGGTCGACGGCCGCGTCGACAGCGCGTTGCGCACCCGGTCGGCGTAGGCCTCGCTGTCCTCGAACTCGAGGCCGAGCAACTCGGCGAGCCGCGTGCGGAAGTGCATCGTGGTCTGCACGACGAAACGGCCGCCGTCGCTGCCCGTCGCCAACACTGTGTTGGGCGAGCGCAAGGTGCCGGTGCGATCGACCGTCGCCAGCCAGCTGAGCAGGCACTCGACGAGGGTGAGTTCGATGTGGCAGCCGACGCCGCTGCGCTCGCGTGCGTACAACGCCGCGAGCACGCCGTGCGCGGCCGCGGTGCCGCCGGCGAGATCCGCGATCTGACAGTTGATAGGGCCTTCGGGCAGACCGAACACCGGCGGTATGTGAAACGAGCCCGAGAACGCCTGCACCACGCCGTCGATCGCGGCCGCACCGGCCATGGAGCTGCGCGCTCCGTAGCCCGAGATCGAGCACACGATGAGTCGTGGATTCACCGCGCGCAGATCGGCCGCCGAGATGCCGAGGCGGGTGGTCACCGCGGGGCGGTAGTTCTCGATGACGACGTCGGCGTGGCGCGCGAGGTCGATGAAGATGTCGCGTGACTGCGGCGATTTGAGATCGAGCACGATGCTGCGCCGGCCGCGATGCAGCCCGAACCAGAAATCGTTGCTCGGCACCCGCTGGCCGCCCCGTGTCGGATCGCCCGAGGGTGGCTCGACCTTCACGATCTGCGCGCCGAGTTGACCGAGCACCAGGCAGGCGTAGGGCCCCGAGAGGAAGGTCGTGAGATCGAGCACCCGCACGTCGGCGAGCGGGGCGGACAGATCGGTGGAGTTCATCGAGAGCGCACGATACGGCCGGGCAGCGCACCAGTGGGCACGCCGTCGAGATAGGTGATCTCGCCGTTGACGACCGTCGCCCGGTAGCCGTCGGCGCGCTGCACGAGGCGCTTGCCTCCGGCCGGGAAGTCATAGGCCATTTCGGGCCGGCGCACCTGCAGCGCATCGAAGTCGATCACGTTGATGTCGGCCTTCTTGCCCGGTGCGAGCACACCGCGATCGCGCAGCCCGAAAAGGGCCGCGGTGTCGTGCGCATGCCACTTGATCAACAACTCGACCGGTAGTTGCTCGCCTCGGGTACGGTCGCGACCCCAGTGCGTGAGCATGTAGGTGGGATTGGAGGCATCGGAGATGAGTGTGCAGTGTGCGCCTCCGTCACCCAGACCGGGCACGGTGAACGGCGACGACAGCAACTCGCGCAATGCGTCGAAGTTGCCGTCTCCGTAGGAGTTGGCGGGACGGTACAAGAACGCGGACCCGTCGCCCGCGACGAGCAGGTCGTACAGATACGCGAGAGGCTCGACACCCCGCGCGGCGGCCTTCGCTGCAATCGATTGTGCGTTGTCGGGCTCGTAGTCGAGCGGCTCGTCGAGCGCGAACGTCAGCGACAGATCCGGGATCACGGGCAACGCGAGGGCTTCGGCGAGGATGCGGTTGCGGTAAGTGGGCTGTCGCATCACTGCCAGCCGTTCGACGAGAGTTTGCGCGGCGATCGAGCGATACGTGGGCGTCGCGAAGAATGGATGGAGACGGTTCTCGAGACCGATCATGACTCCCACCGGCCGGATGGGTACCTGGGCGGTGAACTGCAGCCCGTCGGCGCAGGCCTGCGCCATGAGCTCGAGCAACTTGCGATGGCGCTGCGGTTGATGATGTTGGGGTGTCATGGGCAACGAGACGGGCCGGCCCGACCGCGCGGCCAGCGCGCGGAAGAGCGCAAATTCGTCGTCGACGTCGTTGTCGACGAAGTCGGCCGCGATCTCGATGAGGCCGCGACCGGCCCGCCGCAACCCGTCGGCACAACCCAGAAGCTCGCGCTCGCCGGCGTCGAGGCTGGCAATCGGATCGCCGTCGCGGGTCTTGTGATTGCGTGATCGCGATGTCGAGAACCCGAGGGCGCCCTCGTCGATCGCTCGGGCCACGACCTTCGCCATCGACTCGACCTCCTCGTCGGTTGGTTGGCTGCGATGATCGGCTCCTCGCTCAGCCATCACGTAGACGCGCGTGGCGGCGTGGGTGATCATGCCGCCGACGTCGATTGCCCGCGGAGTCTGGTCGAGCACGTCGAGGTACTCGCCATAGGTCTCCCATCCCCACGGCAGCCCTGCGCCGAGAACATCGGCGGGGATGTCTTCCACGCCTTCCATGAGGCTGATCAGCCATTCGCGGTGCTCGGTCTTGACCGGTGCGAAGCCGACCCCACAGTTGCCCATGATCGCCGTGGTCACCCCGTGCCATGACGTCGGCGTGACATACGGATCCCACGCGACTTGTGCGTCATAGTGAGTGTGCACATCGACGAAGCCGGGCGTGACGAGCAAGCCGTCGGCATCGACGGTGTGACGCGCCGTGCCGACATCGCGGCCGACCTCGACGATGACACCGCCATCGATCGCGACATCCGCCGTGACGCGCCCCGCGCCGGTACCGTCGATGACGGAGCCCCCTCGAATCACCAGATCGTGTCGCATCGTTGCCCCCACCATCGCGCTCTGCCCCGCTGCCGGCTCGTCGCGCAAGCGCTCATCGCGCGTCGGAAAGGACGGTGTCCGGGCTCTAGCGACTTGCAGCGAGACTACCGCTGGGAGAGCATCGACGCCGATGGATCTCGGACTGAGCAACAGCACCGCCGTGATCAGCGGTGGCAGCAAGGGCATGGGTCGCGCCGCGGCCGAATGCCTGGCCGCCGACGGTGCCCGTGTTGCGATCCTCGCGCGTACGAAGGCGGCGATCGACGACACGGTCGCCACGTTGCGCACACTTGGCAGCCCCGATGCGCTCGGCATCGTGACCGACCTCACGTCTCGCAGCGACGTCGATCGGGCGTTCGCAGAGCTCGAGGACCGCTGGCCGTCGCTCAACATCCTCGTCAACGCCGCGGGGCCCGTCGACGTGGGAATCAAGCCGATCGAAGAGCTCGAAGACGACGAGTGGGTCGCGACCTTCGACATCGGTACGTTGAGCGCAGTGCGTTGTGTCCGCGCCGCTCTGCCGTTGTTGCGTCGTGCCGATTGGGCCCGCATCGTGAACCTCTCGGCGCACTCGACAAAACGCCAGTCACCCTCGCTCATCGCGTACACGGCATCGAAGGCCGCGTTGACGAGCGTCACCAAGAACCTCTCGCTGTCGCTCGCGCCCGAAGGCATCCTCGTCAACACGGTGTCGCCCGGTTCGTTCAACTCGCAGGGGATGCGCGACTACGCCACCGCACTACCGCCGCATCGCAACGCCGATCCCGACGATCTGTTCGACGTGATGCGTATCATCACCGAAGACTTCGGGCACCCGGCGCATCTGGGGCGGGCGGGCGACCCATCCGAGATCGGCCCGGTGATCGCGTTCCTCGCGTCGCGGGCCAACAGCTACATGACCGGAGCCAACGTCAACGTCGACGGCGGCTCCGACTTCGACTGACGGGACTGCCCGGGGTTCCGCGAATGATCATCGAGAGGATCTGACATGGGCATGCTCGACGGACGGGTCGCGATCATCACCGGCGCGGGCGCCGGCATCGGCCGTGGCGTCGCATTGGCCTTTGCCGACGACGGCGCGACCATCGTTGCCGCCGGACGTACCCGATCGACCCTCGACGCGCTCTGTGCCGAGGTCGCCGACCGGGGCGCACGTGCGCTGCCCGTTGTCTGCGATGTCCGAGAACTCGACGACATCTCGCGATGTATCGATCAGGCGGTGGCCGAGTTCGGGCGGCTCGACATCCTGGTGAACAACGCCCAGACCTACCGGCATTCGTTCCTGCTCGACGCGACCGAGGACGACTTCGACACCACGTGGCGGTCGGGCCCACTCGCCGCATTTCGCTCGATGCGGCTCGCACACCCGCACCTCAGCAAGAACAACGGGGTGATCGTCAACTTCGGGTCAGGAGTACAGCTCGACTCCAGCGAGTCCTTCCACGGGGTGTACGCGGCGGCCAAGAACGCCATCGAAGCCCTCACCCGCGTCGCGGCGGTCGAATGGGGCCCCGACGGCATCCGCACGTTGCTGATCATGCCGGCAGCGGAGTCGCCGCAACTCCACGCGTTTCAGGCTCGCGATCCCGATCGATTCGCTCAGATGCTCGGTCGCATTCCCCTCGGCCGCTTCGGCGATGCCGAGACCGACATCGGCCGGACGATCGCTTGGCTCGTCAGCGACAACGCCCGCTACATGACCGGTTGCACGATCATGCTCGACGGTGGCCAGATGTACATGAGGTAGCGGACGCGGCGGTCGTTTTCCCCCTGGCTATGCGCGAATGCCACGCAGCGTGGTCAACTCCCGTAATGGTTAGCGGTTGCGCCAAACCGGGTCCCGCTTCTCCAGGAACGCGGTCCGGCCTTCGCGAGAGTCCTCCGACGCCCACACGACGCGCGCCGCATCCTTCGTTGCCGCCCACGCGAGGTCGTCGAATGCCCCGACCGTGCGCTCGACCACTCGCAGGCTCTCGCGAACCGAGACCGGAGCATTGTCCACGATGCGGGCAGCCAGCTTCTTCGCCTCGGCGAGCGCATTGCCGTTCTCACACAGAACGTTCACGAAACCGAAGGCCGCCGCCCGCCCGGCCGAGATCGGATCACCGGTGAGGACGACCTCCTTCGCGATGTTCAGCGGCAACGCTCGAGTGGCGCGGAAGACACCGCCGTAGAGGGCGAGCAGTCCCCGCTTGATCTCGGGCAACCCGAAGGTCGCGTTCTTCGACGCCACCACGAGATCGCACGAGAGGACGATCTCCATTCCCCCACCCAGCGCCAGGCCTTCGACCGCGGCGATGAGCGGCTTCTGATGTTCGCGCCTGATGACGCCGTACTCGCCACCCCGCGGTGTCGGATCACCGCCGGTGAGGCGCAGGTCGGAGCCCGCCGAGAACACCGACGTACCGCCGGTGATGATGCCGACCCAGAGATCGGGGTCGTCCTCCAGTTCGTTCATGGCGGCGTCGATGCCGGCAGTGAGTTCGGGATCGATGGCGTTGCGCTTCTCTTCTCGCTGGATCTCGATGACGAGAATGCGTCCGTCACGTTCGACTCGTACTGGCATGGGTGCTCCTGGTCTGAAAGAGGCGATATCAGGGGGTCGGGCTACTGCGACGGTGGAAGTCGAACGGCGCGACCCATCCGCGCGACGCGAGGTTCTCCGCTTGCCGCTCGATAGCGCCGCGAAGATCGCCCGGTTGCCAACCGTTCACCAGGTCGCGTCCGTGTAGGTCATAGACCGGCCGCTGCAGTTCGAGCAATAGCTGCAAGCTGAATGCGATGCGACCGGTGAGCACATTCGGATCGCCGGTGATCAACGCAAGCGCGGCTTCGGCCATCGTCTCGAGCGGTTCGAACATCACCTCGTCGATCCAACCGGCGCGAACCAGTGCTGGGGTTGCGATGGCGGCCTGGGGCGTGAGCGCATTCACGGAGATGCCTTGACCCTCGCATTCCGATGCGACCGCGACCGTGAGTCGATTGAGCGCGGCCTTCGACGAGCCGTACGCGGCACCACTCTTCGACGGACGGTTCTCGGGGAATGGCGGACCGGGCGGGTACTCACCCGAGAAGCTGGTGAGGTTCACGATCGACCCCCTCCCGCGTTCGCGCATGCCCCCGATGACATCCGTCATCAACTGCCACGGACCCCACACGTTGACCTGCATCATGAACGCGAGCTCGTCGGCCGACCACTCCTCGAACGGCTTGTAGCCGCCGATCGCCGCGCTGTTGACCACGATGTCGACAGGCCCGAGCTCTCGTTCCGTCGACGCGACAAGCGTTGCCCGCGCGGTGGGGTCGCCCATGTCCGCCGGCAGGACCAGGCAACGGCGGCCCAACGCGATGATGCGGTCGCGGCACTCGTCGAGGCCGGCCAGGGTGCGGGCGGTCACCGCGACATCGGCGCCCTCCGCGGCGAGCCGGATGGCGATCGCGGTCCCGGTGCCGCCACGGCTCGCCCCGGTGACCAAGGCAACCTGCCCTTCGCAACTCCCCACGATCTTGTTCCTTCCCCCCGGTCACACGAGAATCGCGAGACAATAACGGTCGCGGTTGCCTTGGGGCCGCGTGATCGGAGTCTGTCGTGCCCACCGTGACCATCGAAGGCATCGAGCCGTTCATCACCATGATCCGCCTCGATCGACCCGAGCGGCTGAATGCACTCAACTATGACCTCGTTCGCGAACTGCACGACGCGCTCGACGAGGTGGGCAATGACGAAGACTGCAAAGTCGTGATCCTGACCGGAGCCGGCCGCGGGTTTTGTGCCGGCCTCGACCTGCGCGACTGGGGCACGCCACCAGCGCCGGGAGAGCACCCACACGCGCGCGTGGGCGTCGACGGTCAGGCGTTCATGGCCAACCTCACGGTCCACATGCGCAATACGCCACAGGTCCTCATCGGTGCGGTCAATGGGCCCGCGTTCGGCGGAGGACTCTCGCTCGCGTGTGCGACCGACGTGCGCATCGCGGCCGAGTCGGCGCGGTTCTGCTCGGCGTTCATACGCACCGGTCTGACCGGCACCGACATCGGCATCACGTACCTACTGCCGCGCCTCATCGGTAACGCTCGCGCGTTCGATCTGATCTTTTCCGGCCGAGAGATCGACGCGGCCGAAGCGGAACGGATGGGTTTGGTTTCACAGGTCGCGCCTGACGCGGAGCTGATGGAGCGCACGCTCGAGTACGCCCGCGTCATCGCCGGCTACACCCGCGTCGGGCTCGTCATGACCAAAGAGGTGTTGTGGCACAACGTCGACAACCCGAGCATGACGGCGGCGATAGCGCTCGAGAACCGCAATCAGAACATCGCCAATCGCGCCGAAGAAGTGCAGCAATTCATGAAGGACTACCGCACGCGAACAACTGGCAACCGCTGACCAACGAGCACTTCCGCGACGACCCGTCGCTCGAGTCACTCATCACCGCGTCGCACTCCCCGATCTGAGGACCAGACCATGCAGCAAGATCCCCGCACCGGCACGCCACCGAAGGGCGACTGGTTGGGCACACCGTTCCTACACTTCGAACGCCACGGCCCGCTGGCGCATTGCATCGTCGATCGCCCGAAGAAGCGCAATGCGATGACGCCGTCGATGTACTTCGGGGTCCGCTACGCCATCAACCACGTCGACGCGGACGCCGATCTGGCCGGCATGTTGCTCACCGGAACCGGGGATGTCTTCATACCTGGTGGGGACCTCGGCGGCGACAACAGCGACGGTTGGGGCGATCTGCCTGGGTTGCTCTTCATGGATCTCGTCCCGTTCGACGCATTCCGTCAATCGGGCAAGCCGGTGGTGAGTGCCATCAACGGCATCTGCCAAGGGGGCGGGCTGATGATGGCAATGCTCTCCGATGTCGCCGTTGCGAGCGATCGGGCCACGTTCCGGGCGCCCGAGTTGCTCCGCGGCATCAGTGACACCAACTACGCGCAGATCCTTCCCCGTCAGATCGGGCCCGCGCGAGCACGCGACATGTTGCTCACCGGGCGCACGGTCAGCGCGGCCGAAGCCCTCGAATGGGGGCTCGTCTCGCGCGTCGCACCCCACGACGAGTTGATGGACGCCGCGACCGATGCGCTCGTGGCCGCATGCAAGTCGGCACCTGTCGCCCGCGCGGACACGAAGCGTTCACTCGACGCGTATTACGGCCTCTACGACCGCATCGGCATGATCAACAGCTTGCGCGGCGACGAAGCGCTCGAGGGCTATCACGCGTTTCGCGAGCGCCGCTCGCCGAGATGGATACCCGACGAGCTCCCCACCGACGGGCGCCTGTGACGATCGCTCAGAGCACTGCGCCCGCGACTTTGAGCTCGACGATGCGATCCCAGTCGTAGCCGAGCTCGGCGAGTATCTCGTCGCTGTGCTCCCCCGCGTCTGGTGCTCGTGTCACGGTCGATGGCTGTTCGTCGAACTGCACCGGATTCGCGACGACGGGGAAACTCGGCGCGCCGTCACCCGGGTCGACCGACGCGATGTAGCCGTTGGCAATGGCCTGCTCATCGTCGTAGAGCTCGATGGCGCGTTGCGCCGGCGCCCACACGCCATCGATGTGTTGCAACGCCTCACGCCACTCGTTCAACGTACGCGTCGCGAACACCTCGTCGAGGACACGTACCGCCTCGACCCGGTTGGCGAACATGCTCGCTGCATCGGCGAAGCGCGGGTCGCGCGCGAGATCCGCGCGCCCGACGGCGGTGATCAGCTCCGGCCAGTACCGCACGGCCTGCAACATCACCAGATGCACAACCCGGTTGTCCTTGGTCAGATACCGATTGGCGATCGGGTTGGGCGCCTGGTGACGGCCGAAGCTCGGCGCCGGCGAGTCTTGATACAGCTTCTGCGACACGATGTTGGGCGACATCATCCACATGCCGACGGCGAGTAGTGAGATGTCGACCACCGACGGTTCGCCGGTGCGCTCTCGCTTGAAGAGTGCCGCCGCGATAGCCCCCGCAATGGTCTGGCCACCCGCGAGGTCACCCAACGCCGGGGGCTGCGTGGGCCCATACGGATCGCGGTCGTACGCGGTGAGCGCATCGACGACCCCCGCTCGCGCCCAGAACGCCGAACCGTCGTAACCACCCTTGTCGGCATCGGGACCGCGCACACCTTGGCCGTGGCCGCGCGCATAGATGATCGAAGGATTCACCGCGCGGATGTCGTCGACGTCGAGGCGAGCACGCGAGCGGGGCCCGGGCAGCCAGTTGGTGAGAAAGACGTCGGCGTTGCGGCACAACTCGAGCACGATCGCGCGGCCGTCCGGATGCTTGAGATCGAGACTGATCGATCGCTTGTTGTGGTTGGGTTGCTCGATGAAGTAATTCACCCCGTCCGGTCCGCCCGCGACCATGCCCGAGTTGACCAGGCCGCGCTGAGGATCACCCCCCTCGGGGTGTTCGATCTTGATGACGTCGGCGCCCCACTCGGCCATCACCGCTCCCGAGGCGGGCACGAACGTCCACGCGGCGAGTTCGACGACGCGGACCCCTTGTAGCGGCCTGTTCATTCACAACCTCACGATGTGGCCACCGTCGACACTGATCACTTGGCCGGTGAGCCACTTCGCGTCGTCGGACAACAAGAACAACAACGGGCCGACGAGGTCGTCGGGCGCGCCCATGCGTTTGATGGCGAGGCTGTTGACCATACCCTTCCAGAACTCGTCGGGAAGGACCGAACGTGTCGCCGCGGTGTCGATGGGCCCTGGTGCAATGCCGTTGACCCGGATGTTGCGTCCGCCGAGCTCCGCCGCCAACGACGCGGTCAGGCTGTTGATGCCCGCCTTCGCCAGTGAGTAGTAGCCGCCGGCCATCCACGAAGCGGTCGACGATTGGTTGACGATGACGCCGCTACCTCGTTCCGCCATCGCATCGACGCACGCTCGCGTGCAGTACAGCGCGCCGAAGAGGTTGACGTTCATGAATCGTTGGAAGTAGTCGAGGTCGACCGTGCACAGCCCGTCGATCTTCATCGAGTGGTAGATCGCCGCGTTGTTGACGAGATGATCGATGCCGCCATAGGAGGCGACTGCGGATTCGGCCATGGCGGTCGCGCTCGCGGGATCGGCAACGTCGACCTTGGTCGCCTTCGCGCTGCCGCCCTTTGCGCGGATCTCCTCGGCAACGCGAGCGGCCTGCGTCTCGTTCAGATCAGCGACGACCACTTTCGCTCCCGCCGCGGCGAGACCTTTCGCGTACTCCTCGCCGATACCTTGACCCGCACCCGTGACGATCGAGACCTTGCCATCGAATCGCCCCATCTGCCGTACCCCCTCGTCCGAGACCGCCCCCGCGCTCGAATTGCGCAGCGTAACAGGGCGGTAAGGTGGGTGATCGCGAGTCTGATCGGGGGCACCGATGACGCCGGACCAACTCATCCTTGTGAGCGTCGACGACCATGTAGTCGAACCGCCGCACCTCTTCGAGGGTCGCGTTTCGGCGAGGTACCGAGACGCCGCGCCGCGTATCGAGCGCACGGGGGACGGGTCCGATGTGTGGAGGTTCAACGGCACTGTCATTCCCAATGTCGGGCTCAACGCGGTCGCGGGGCGCCCGAAGAACGAGTACGGAGTCGAGCCGACGGCGTTCGACGAGATGCGTCCCGGTTGCTACGACGTCGACGAGCGCGTCAAGGACATGAATGCCGCGGGCGTGCTGTCGTCGATGAATTTTCCCTCGTTCCCCGGATTCTCCGGCCGTCTCTTCGCCGCGGCCGCCGACAAGAGCCTGGCGCACGAGATGATCCGCGCCTACAACGATTGGCACATCGACGAATGGTGCGGCTCGCATCCGGGCCGGTTCATTCCGATGGCGCTGCCGATGCTCTGGGATGGCGAGTTGACGGCCGATGAGATGCGCCGCAACGCTCGCAAGGGGTGTCATTCGATGACGTTCACCGAGAATCCCGCGACGCTCGGATATCCCAGCTTTCACGATGCATCATGGGATCCGGTGTGGCGGGCCGCGTGCGATGAAGGCATCGTGATCTCGATTCACCTCGGTTCGTCGGGTCAACTGGCCGTCACTGCGCCCGACGCTCCGGTCGACGTGATGATCACACTGCAACCCATGAACATCTGCAGCGCCGCCGCCGACCTATTGTGGTCACGCGTGATCAAGGAGTTTCCGTCGATCCGTTTCGCCCTTTCCGAAGGTGGTACGGGGTGGATTCCGTATTTCATGGAGCGACTCGATCGCACCTACGACATACATCGCCTGTGGACGGGGCAGGACTTCGGTGGCCGCCTCCCGAGCGAGGTGTTCCGCGAGCACTTCTTGACCTGCTTCATCGCCGACCCCGTCGGCCTCGCGCTACGCCACAAGATCGGCATCGACTCGATCGCCTGGGAGTGCGACTATCCACACTCCGACTCGACCTGGCCGATCCCCGCCGAGACGCTACTGGCGGTGGCCGACGGCGTGTCCGACGCCGATCTCGACAAGATCACCTATCAGAACGCGTGCCGGTGGTACTCGTTCGATCCATTCGCCCACATCGCCCAGGAGATGGCCAACGTCGGTGCGTTGCGTCGTCTCGCGGCAGGCCACGACGTAGCCACTCGGTCCTTCGACAAAGGCCGTTTCGAGCGCAGCGGCAAGGGCATCGACCTCGGCGACATCGCGGCACGGGCGACCGCATGATCGAGACGATCTCGGATGACGACGTACAGCGATTCCTCGATGATGGGGCAATCACCGTCGACACCGCGCTGTCGCCCGTTGACGTTGATCGAGCACCCGTTTTTCGAGGCAGCGGCCAAGCGAATCCTCGATGCGTCAGAGGTCCGTCTCTACCAGACAGCCATCACCATCGCGTATCCACAACCCGGTGCTTCGTGGGGCTTCGAGCAACATGTCGACGTGCGCTATCGCGAGCACCACTGGCAGGCGCGCCCTCGTCGCGTCTTCTGCACGTTCTTCCTCTGGTTGTCCGAGGTGAACGTACGCCGGGCACCGATGGTGTGCCGGCCGGGCAGCCATCGTCTGCTCGCCGGCGTTGGGGGTCATGGCCACCCACATGTGGCCGGAGTCGGCCTCGACGCGTTGCCTCCCCACGACTATGCCGAGCCGGGCCCGGTGCTCGCACGAGCGGGACAGGTGAGCATCGTCACGACCGGTATGGTGCACGGGTCGTCGGTCAACGTGGACACCGAGCCGCGCCGAGCGCTCGTCATGCCGTACACCGCGAGGGCGTGCGGATCGACCTACCAGTCGAGCTGGAGATCCAGCGGCGGCGCTACCTACGGACGCTCACCGAGCGCCTTTCGCCGCCACGACGGCACATCGCGGCGCGGTAGAGTGAGTTCTTCGAACCGAACGGGGGACGCTCGTGGATCGTCAAGACTCTCCATACCGGCGCGGCAATCTCTACACGGCGATGCCGATCCCGATGGTCGCGGAGATGTGCGTCCCCGTCGATGCCGGCCCGGTTCGGTTCGTGGTCGAGTCACGCCAACTGACCAACGCGATCCTCGCCGACACCTATCGCGATCAAGAGATCCCTGAAGCGCATGTCGAGTTCGATGACTACGGTCCGACGGTGCACGTCTGTGGCGCCGACGACGGCCTCGAGCATCTACGGTTCGATTGCTTCGAACACGAACCGCACTACCACTACATTCGCAACGCCGAGCAGAGCAACGTGATCTGCCGCATCGACGAGGTGGCGGTCGGCGATCCCGTCGAGTTCACGCTGCGCTGCCTTCGCACTCAGTTGCCCGAGATGCTCGAGCTCGCCGGCGCGACCGAGCTCGGCCGTCAGGCACGCGACGCACACGACGATGTGCTCGCCGCCATCGACAAGGTCGGCGAGTTGATGGCCCGAGCCCGCTGACGAGGTGTCGTCGGCGACTCGGCGAGGGTTTATGACCACCGCGCTGCACTATCGCGTGGTCGACGTGTTCTCTCGTCACGCCTTCGGTGGCAACCCACTCGCCGTTTTCGTCGACGCGCCCGCGCTCGACGCCCGTCTGATGCGATCGATCGCGCGCCAGATGAATCTCTCGGAGACCGTCTACGCCCGACCGGCCGCGGACCCGTCGCGTCTTGCCTCGTTCCGCATCTTCACTCCCACCACCGAACTGCCCATCGCCGGCCACCCCACGATCGGCGCCACTGCGGTGGTACTCGCCCAGCGGTTCGGCACTTCGTGGCCCACCTCGACCGCGGTCGAGTTGCCCATCGGTCCGATTGGCATCGACATCGAGCACCGGGGCGGCACAGAGCACCTCGTGTGGATGAATCAAGGAGTGCCGGTCGAGTCGACGGCGCCGGCCGCTGACGCCAAAGCGTTGTATCGCGCGGTCGGCCTCGAGCTCTCGGATCGCTCCAGAGAGCTCGAGATCGCGGTCATCTCCGTCGGCGTCCCGATCCTGATCGTGCCCGTGCGCGACGAGGAGGCGCTCGACAGAGCGACACCTGCGGGTCTGCCGGCGTACTTCGCCGCGCACCCTCCCGTGCGCATCGTCTACCTCGTGAGCGAAACGAGCACGCGGGCGGACATATCGGCTCGGATTTTCGGTGCCCTCGCCGTGGGCATCGAAGAGGATCCCGCCACCGGCGTGGCTGCCGGACCGCTGGCCGGGTACTTGCATCGAGCGCGCCGTCTCGCCCGAGATGCAGAAGCGGTGATCAACCAAGGCCACGCAATGGGACGGTCGAGCTATCTCCACATCCGCACCGATGGCGCGCACGTCTCCGTCGGCGGCCAGGTCATGGAAGTCGCCAGCGGCGAGCTCGCCGTCGATCCTCGCCCGATGTGACGGGAAGACGTACGCAGCACACGTAACCGGAAGATAGAGGGAGTTCTGGTGGATGTATTGACGGATCGCACCGGCGTGGTGATCGGCGGCGGAGGCGGCATCGGCCGCGGTGTCTCGCTGGGATTGGCGTACGCCGGCATGAACGTGGTGGTCGCGGACATCGAGCTCGACAGTGCGACGCGTGTCGCCGATGAGATCACTCGCGCCGGCGGACGGTCGATCGCGCGGCGCGTGGACGCCACGAGCGCGGACTCACTCGACTCGCTCGCCGAGACGACGATTGTAGAGTTCGGCGCCGTACATGTGCTGTCCAACAACGTCGGCGTCATCCTCAATCGTCGCCTCGACGAAGCCACCGAAGCCGAATGGTCGTGGTTCGTCGAGTTCAACGTGATGTCGATCGTACGCGGCAACCTTGCGTTCCTCCCGCATCTGCGCGCGCACCGCCAGGGTGGCCACATCGTCAACACGTCGTCGATGGCCGGCCTCCTCGCGCTCGAACCAAGAGCGGTCGGTGGCTATTTCAACGGGCTCTACACGACGACGAAGCATGCGCTTATCGGCTACTGCGAGATGCTACGCATGGAGCTTGCACCCGAACGCATCGGCGTGTCGGTGCTCTGCCCCGGCCTCGTTGCCGGCAATCTGAGTTCGACCGCCGCCCGCAATCGACCGGAGCGCTTCGGCGGCCCACTTGCCGATCCGCGAGCAGGGGCGCCGCCCAACCCTGCCGCCATGCCCAACGACGCAGTGGGCCCCATCGTCGTCGACGCGATCAGAGCCAACCGTTTCTACGTCTTCACCCACCCCGACTCGGTCGCATTGGTGCGCGCTCGTCACCAACACGTACTCGACGACTTCGAGTTCTATCGGACCCGCAGTTATCCGATGACGGCGCCGCCATTGGGCGACAGCGACTGACCGGTCGTGTACGCGCTCTCGTCACTGGCGAGGTGCAGCGCGGCATACGCGATGTCGCGGGCGTGACCGAGCCGGCGCAGCGGCACCGTCGGCGTGAACGCCTCGACCACCTCGGGCTTGAACGTTCGCGTCATCCCCGCGTCGATCGCGCCCGGGCTCACCGCATTGATGCGGATGCCGATGGGGCCGAGGTCGCGCGCGAGCGAACGCACGAATCCCAAGATCCCGCCTTTTGCCGCCGCGTAGTGGAACGGTCCGAGCCCCGCGAGACCGGCGATGCTCGAGATGCAGACGATCGAGCCCGAACCCTGTTCGGCCATCATCGCGACCGCGGCCCGCGTGCAATAGAACGTGCCGTCGAGATGCACGGCCAGCATCCGCCGCCAGCTCTCGTCGCTCAACGAGGTGATGCCGACCGCATACGTGGGTGGGGCGGCTTCGCGCGGCGGTTGCGCCGCCTCTTCGCGCTGGCGGTCGGCGACAGAGCTGATGCCGGCGACGGTCACCAGTGCATCGACCCTGCCGAAGCGTTGCCGAACCTGCGCGAACATGTCGTCGACCGCCGCACTGTCCGCGACGTCGGCGACGATCGCGATCGAGTCACTGGTGTGACGTTGACAGGCGAGCGCGGTCTGACCCAGCGAGTGGGGGTCGACGTCATTGGCGACCACGATCGCGCCGTGCTTCGCGAACACCAACGCGACTTCGCTGCCGATGCCGCCGCCGGCACCGGTGATCACGGCGACACGTCCCGCGAGGCGATCCATCCGCACATCATTGCACGACCCGCGAAGCACGGGTGGGGCCGAGCGCAGCTCTACTATCCAACGCGGTGCAACTGGTACGTGTGGGGTTCCTCGGCGCGGGCTTGATCGCGCACGCGCACGCCAACGGTCTGACCGGATCGTCCACGCCGGTCACGATCAGCTCTGTCTACGACCCGGATCACCAGCGGTCGCAACAGTTCGCCGATCGGTTCGCGGCGAAGATGGCACCCGACGTCGGGGCGGTCATCGACGACAGCGACGCCGTGTACGTCTGCACGTGGACCTCCGAGCATCGTGCACTGGTCGAAATCGTCGTCGCTGCCGGTCGTGCCGTGTTCTGTGAGAAGCCACTGGCCCCGTCGCTCGCCGAGGCGACCGCACTTGCTGATTCCGTGCAACGCTCCGGTGTCGTGAACCAGGTCGGGTTGGTGCTGCGGCACTCCCCTGCGTTCGCGATGCTGCGACAGCTCGTCCACGCGCCGTCGGCGGGTCGCGTAGTCAGCATGATCTTCCGCGACGACCAGTACATTCCCACCCAGGGCATGTACGGATCGACGTGGAGAGCCGACGTCTCGAAGGCGGGCGCGGGGGCGCTGCTCGAGCACTCGATCCACGACATCGATCTCATCGAGCACACCGTCGGTCGCATCGTCGGCGTCAATGCCCGCAGCATCACCTATCACCAGATCGCGGGCATCGAAGACGTGATGGCGGTCGGCTTCGAGCTCGCCGATGGTGCGATCGGATCTCTGGTGACGATCTGGCATGACAACCTGGCTCGACCCAGCCAGCGCCGCGTCGAAGTGTTCTGCGAGCATCGCTATGTGTCACTCGAGAATGATTGGCTCGGGCCCGTGCGGTGGCAGGACTCCTCGGGCGACGAAGGCACGCTCGAAGGCGCCGCGCTGTTCGAGGCCGGTGCGCCGCTGTTACCTCCGGCGGGCCATCCCGACCACGGCTTCGCTGCCGCGGTGATGGCGAGAACGCCCGCCTACCCCGACGTCGCGGTTGCGCTGCGGGCCCACGTCGTCGCCGACGCGATCTATCGATCGGCCGCCGCCAAAGGCCACGCCGTCGACTGCGGCTGAGCGCGGGGCGACCGTGCGGACTACGTTCGCCGGCACGTAGTCACACTCCCCGCTCGATACGCCAGCCCGACCGATAGGACAGTGCATGCCCCAGTCACCCCAGCTCTCGATGGCCCTCCTCACCTTCGCCGCCGACGATCAGGGGTCGTGGCCGCACATGCTCGATCGAGCCAAGGCTGCCGATGCTGCGGGTATCGATCGCCTCGTCGTCTCCGACCACGTCGTGTACGGCGAGAATCTCGAGGCCTATGGCCGGCCTGAGCTCGGCGGTGCGATCGGTGGCAAGCAACCAACGGGCCCCGACGGTCTCTGGCTCGAGCCGCTCACCGTGCTCTCGGTGCTCGCGGGCATCACCACGCAAATTCGTCTCGGCACCAACATCGTGATCGCCGCGCTGCGCCGACCCGTCGTCTTGGCGAAGACGCTGTCGACACTCGACGTGTTGTCGGACGGACGAGTCGATCTCGGCGTGGGCGTCGGTTGGCAGAGGGAAGAGTACGAAGCCGCAGGGCTCGAATTCGAGGGACGCGGTCGACTGCTTGACCATTCGCTCTCGGTCATGCAGACCCTCTGGCGCGAACAGCGAGCGAGCTTCAGCGACGATCTGTTGACCTTCGAAGCGATCCATCAGATGCCCAAGCCGCGCCAGGCAGGCGGCGTCCCGATCTGGGTGAGCGGCACCGTCAATCCCCGCGTCATCAAGCGCATCGCCCGGTTCGGCAGCGGATGGATCCCGTGGGGTCCCTCGGCCAAAGAGGTCGGCGAAGCCATCGTGAAGATGCGCGAAGGTGTCGCGGCGACTGGCCGTGACCCATCCGACATCCAAATCGTCGGCAACCTTCCCGCGGTCAGAGGCGACGGCGGCAAGGTCGATGTCGATCGCACACTCGAAGGCGTTCCCGCTCTCGTCGACGCCGGAGTAACCGACGTGCGCGCCGGCCTGAGCGTTCCCGACGACGCCATCGCGGCGCAGGACTATCTCGCCGATGTGGTGCAGAAGTTCCGCACGATCGTCGGCCGCAAGTAGCCCACTACCGGCGCACGATGACCTCGGCGGTAATTGCATCAATTACCTCGCTCACTGACACTGTTCAGTGCATCCCCGAGGCACAAGGAGCCGGAAAATGGCGAGTTACGCGGTAGCAGTACTGACCGACGTGGAGATGGGTCCGCCCATTGTCGAATATCTCGAACGCATCGATGCCACGCTCGCCCCATACGGCGGTCATTTCATCGTGCACGGGGGCGATCCCCAATTGCTCGAGGGACAAAGTCCCGGGACTCTCGTCGTCGTAGAATTTCCGGATCGTTCCAGCGCGACCAAGTGGTACGCGTCGGACGTCTATCAGCAGATCCTGCCGTTGCGTACCGAGAACTCGGTGAACAACGTCTTCCTGACCGGCGGAGTGGACCGCGACCATCGCGCAACCGACGTACTCCGATGATCGTCACCGTCTACCGGTCTGGCTTCCCATCGCTACCGGCAGATGTTGCGGACCACGCGGTCCGGGGCCGAGGTTGCAGGTGTTGCGCATCGGCGGATCGTCGTCGAGTAACTCGAGGCCCGGGAACCGTCGCGCCAGTGTGGTGAGCGCAAGCTCTACCTCGAGCCGCGCCACCGGGGCGCCAAGGCACAAGTGCGGCCCGGGCGCGAAGGTCAACGGCAGATTGTCGGGCCGGTCGATATCGAGGCGGTCAGGGTCGGCGAATCGCGCCGGATCACGGTTGGCCGCCGCGATCACCGGTGCCATCAGTGCACCCTTGGGGACCGCGGTTCCGAACACGTCGACGTCTTCGAGCGTGAACCGCGCCACCGAGGTTTGGTTGGGCGACACGTAACGCAACACCTCGTCCACCATCGACTTGTCGAGCGTCGCGTCGCGACGCAGTTGTGCGAGCTCGTCGGGGTGTGTGAGCAGTGCCAGGATGCCGCCGGCGATGCCGTTACGGGTGGTTTCGAAGCCGGCACCGAGCAGCAGCGTCGCCATCGCGACGAGCTCGGCATTGTTCAACTGGTCGCCTTGATCCTCGGCGCGGATCAACAAGGTGAGGAGATCTTCCTGCGGTCGGGCGCGCTTCTCCGCGATGAGTGTGGCGAAGTACTCCTGATACGAGCGCGTCGCGGCGTCGGCGCGGCGCAGGAAGTCGTCGGGAACCACGGGTTCGATCGCGAGCGCGATCTCTTCGCTCCAGGCGCGGCACTGCTCGTGATCTTCGTGTGGCACACCCAAAAGCTCACAGATGACCGTGACCGGGATCAGATCAGCGAAGTCCGTGACCAGGTCGGCGTCCGATCCCGCCAGAGGCACGAGCAGGTCGTCGACGACCCGTTGCACGTAGGGCCGCAACTCGTCGATCACTCGCGGACTGAAGACACGCGACACGATGCGACGCAGGCGTGTGTGATCCGGCGGGTCCATGAAAACCATCATCTGGCCGAGCGACTGCAACACCGCGCTCCACTCGAAGCGCGGATCCTGCCGAACGAGTTCGGCCGACTCGCCTTGACCGAACAACGGCGAGCGAAACGCGAGCGCGCACGCGTCATAGCTCGTGAGGATCCAAGGCCCGGCTTCGCTCGGGAACACCGCGTCGATCGAGCGCAGTTCGTGGTACAGCGGGTACGGGTCGCGCGGGTATGGCTGCGTGAGCAAGGCTCGCACGATCTCGTCGCCGCGCGAGCGTGGCGTGCCGGTGGTCATGTCGAGAATGCTGACATGATACCGAACGCGGCACCAATCAAAACGCCGTAACGTCGTGGCGATAGTGGAGCAAGCGAACGAGTCCGTTCGACACCGGTGGGATCGACGCGTCGAGTCGCCAGCCTTCCCGCTCGTAGAACCGGCGCGCTCGGGCCTGTGCCTGGACGAGTTCGAGCCACACGGCACGTCGACCCGCGCGATGTGCTTCGGCGAGTGACGCGTCGACGAGAGCGGCCGCCGCACCAGTGCCCCACGCCCCAGGAACCAGATAGAGAATCTGCAGCCTCGCGCGGCGGTCGGTGGGTGCATCGGGCTCGCACTCGGCGACACCGACGATCACGAACTCGTGCTCGGCGACGAAGACAACCCTTTCGGGACGAGTGATGGCGCCGTGCCAGTCGTAGCTGGCGCGCTTCTGGGCCTGCACCTCGAGTTCCGCGGGATCGAGGATCCCTTCGTATCCGGCGCGCCACGCTTCGAGGTACACGGTGATGATTGCCGCAGTGTCGTCGGCTGTTGCCGGGCGGACGCTCGTTGCACGACTCATCTGGCTCTTGTTCCGGCGAGGCGGGTGAAGCCGAGGAGCGCGCCTTGATCGGCGCGGAGCATCGCGGAGGAGTTTGCCGCCGCGTCGCGGCGCCAGCCTTCGAGAAGCGGGCCGCTGATCTCGTCGAATCGCAGCCAATCCCGCCATCCGTCTTCTATGGCGTCGGCATGATCGACGGTGACTTTGCCGGTTTTCGCCCAATGCGCTCGCCACCAGTCCGGCCCGTGGAAGCAGCAGAACTCCCTGTTCCAGAACGGAGCCAGCGCTTCGGGCACCGTCGCGCCGTGCTCGTCGAGCAACGCGGGCATGACTGCGCCAATTCGTCCGCCCTGGCGAAGGAAGTCGACCAATAGCCGATGTAGAGATCCGCGGTCCCGAAGTACTGGTACGCGTCGATGCTGATGATGATGTCGAAGAAGTCGCTTGCGAAAGGAAGCGTGTGCGCCTCGGCATGGATCGGTGTCACGAGATCGTCGACTCCGGCGCTGACGATACGCTCGTAGTTGTCCGACGCTTCGATCCACAGATCGGTGGCCAGACGCGAGCGCCGAACTCCTTTGCAAGGAAGATCGACGTCATCGCCCGCCCACAACCGAGGTCGAGCACGCGGGCGCCGGCACCGATCGGGAGGACTTCGGTGAGCGACTCCAACAGCCACAGGGCATTCGGCCCCATCTGATTGTCGAAGACCCACTGCGGGTCGTAAGTGTTCGCGCGCTGATACCGGTCGTGGTGAAGGGGGTTTCCGTCCAGCGCGCGCACCGTAACCACCGGCACGTCACGAGGACAATGACTTTCATCTTCGCTGGCACACAGCGAACGCGGCATCCGAAACTCACAACCACTACGGGTGGTAAGGGCGCGTCCGCGGGCGCGTGATTCCCACTGCGAGTGACGATGTCAAGGGTCGAGTGGTTGTCTCACCTGGTCGTTATGCTGCCAGCGCGAGCGCTGGTGAGCCTGCGTCATGGCTACTTCGAAGAGTCCACGCCTCAGGACGGAACCCGGCCTGTGGTCTGCCATCCGAAGTCGTCATGCCCACAGCCGTATTGTCCCCTAGGTCTCCTTTGCGCGCCGCGATCGTCGATGCGGGGCTGCGCATATCGCGCGACATGTCGGCGTTCATCGTGTTGTTGGTTGAATTCGACCTGTCCGGAGAATGGGCATTCGACAAGGCACCGACTTGTGCACATTGGGTCGGTGAGCGAATCGATACCGAGGTGAGCACCGCTCGTGAGTGGCTTCGCATCGGCCACGCGCTGTCCAACGTGGATGAGATTGCCCGGCGCTTCGGCGACGGCCGCTTGTCCTATAGCAAGGTTCGAACGCTAACGAGGGTGGCCAACGAGGAGAACCAACATGATCTGTGCGCGATTGCCGAGCGTGTCACGGCAGGCCATCTGCCTACTGCCTTGGCAGAATGGCTCAACCGGCACGAAACGGAAAGCGAACGCAAAGCTCGCCACCGGGCCTCCACCAAGCTCGGTTGGCGTACCGCCGCGGATGGCATGGTCGAGGGTTGGTTCCGTCTCCCACCCGAACCCGGTGGTGTCCTCACGACGGCGGTCGAGGCGCAGGTCATGCGCGCGGAGCGTGGCGAAGACGCGTCCGCGGACGCGCCAGACTCACTGTCCGTGGCCAAATGGCCGTCTATGCCCCAACAACGCGCCGACGCGTTGCTTGCCATCGTCACCGGTGGGGGCGCCGACCTGACCGCCGAGCTCATCATCCACATCCGGGGGGACGGCTGCAGCCTCGACGACGGCACCCCGATCGCCGACAGTGTCGTCGAGCGGCTCGTGCCCGACGCGTTCCTCCGTGTGCTCATCCACGATGCGGAGCGTCGGCCCATCAATGCATCGGGGCGCCAACGACACCCCACGGAGCGACAAAGGCGGGTGGTGCGCGAACGTGACCGTGCCTGTGTCGACTGCGGATCTACCACTTTGCTGCAATACGACCACGACCCCGACTTTGATCAGACCAAGCACACGATCGTCGAAGAACTGAAGATCCGGTGCTGGCGGTGCCACAAGGCCCGCCACGCCGCTCAGCGCGCAGCGCGCTCAGACGATCCCGAGAGGCCGTCGTAGATCGCCTTCGCCGGCGCGTAGTGGTCGCTGATGCGGAGCAAGCCCGTGGTCATTCGAGCATCGCCTGGATCAGCGACGCGTTGCGAGTGAGCTCGGCCTCTCGCGTCTGGCCGCCCGCGTCGAGAAAGCGGCGCATGTTGATCTCGCGTGTATCGAGCGACATGAGCTGTCCCAGAGCATCGGTCTCCGCCGTGAGCGCGACATCGAGGTCTCCATCGCGCAGCGAGATATCGACCACCCGTTTCACTGCTTCGATCGACGCTGCTGGCATCCGCGCGATGTGCTGCGCCAAGGCCATGGTGTGCGATTCGAGATCGACGCTCGGCAGGAGACGGTCGATCCAGCCAATGGCGAGCGCCTCGTTGGCGTCGACGTCACGGGCCGTCAGAATAAGGTCGAGCGCGCGACTACGACCGAGCAGCCGCGGCAGGCGCGACGTCCCGCCGGCGCCGGGCAGGATTCCCATCGGAACTTCGGGCTGCCCGAGCACGGTGCGATCGGAGCCGACTCGCAGGTCGAGCGCGGTCAGGAACTCCGCTCCTCCCCCACGAGCCTGTCCGTCGATCATGCCGATGCTCACCACTCGGCTTCTGCGCAGCCGTTCGAAGGTGACGGCCGCGACGTTCGGTGTGGTTGCTGGCTCATACGCGCGCCGTGGGGCATTGACCAACTGCTCCACGTCGCCGTGCATCAGAAAGAAGTCGGGGTCCGCGCTACGGAAGACGACCACCTTGATGCTCTCGTCCGCTTCCACAGCATCGACGAACGTGATCAGGTCCCCGATGAATGGTCCACCCACGAGATTGGTAGGCGGGTTGTCGATAGTCACGACCGCGACGGCACCCTCCGAGGCGACGCGGAGCACGCCGAAGTTGTCGTCCATGTTGACGACCCGGTCACCCGAACTTGGGCGGCAGGTGGGAGAAGAACGGTTCGAACACGTAGTCGAGCTCGATCGTCTGCCCGAAGCTCAACAGGCCGTGCGCGAAGAGGTTGGTACGGACGAAGATCTGCACCCACCACTTCGCAAATGACGGCAACGTGTCATCGGTGAAGATCGGTGAGGATGCGATGCGACGATCGACTTCGGGATCGAGGCCGGGCGGCGCCTTGAGCTTGGTGATCTCGAGCCGTCCCGCGAGCTCGCCTCCGGGCTTCGCTGCTTTCTCGAGCGCCATGACCGTGTCCTCGAGCGACTCGAACGAGGCGTATCGAATGCCGATGTGCGCCGACGACTCGGGCTTTTCGTACTTGAACTGCGTGAACAACGCCGCGGCGGGGTCTTCGTCGTCGCTACCGATGCGAAGCCCTTTCGCGATCGCCTGCTCGAGCTCGAGCTGCGCTTTGCCCACCGGCGACAAGAACATCAGGTTCTCCGCATGCGACGCGGTCGTGCCGTCGAGCAACACGGTGCAGAACCCGTCGTTGCCCGGCGAGGGACCATTGTCGAGCAACGTGCAGCCACAGAGCTCGAGCAGCCGCCGCGCCCCCTGTTGGTCACCGGGCCCGTAGTGCAGCGCGAGATGACCAATCGTTCGGAGCTGTTCCATGAAATCCCCTTCGAGAATGCGCCTGCCCCATCTTCGCGCTCCCGCTCGACCAATGTGACACGCGATGTGATTGGCTTCCGTCGTGGTTGACCATGGATGCTGAACCGGACTTTGGCGCAGAAGCGCAGGTGGTCGCATGGATCGCTGCCAACCTCGGCGGTGAGATCACCGCGATCAGCCAGCAGGCAAGGTGGCGGCCGGCCTGGTTCGTCGACGTGCGTCTGACGGGCGGCGCCGACGTGCATCTGTACGTTCGGGGCGAACGCACCGACATGGCGCCGATCTTTCCGCTGGAGCATGAACTGCACGTGCAGCAACTGCTCTATGACAATGGGATTCCGGTGCCTCGCGTCCACGGCTTCTGCGACAACCCGAAGGCGATCGTGATGGAGCGCACCTTCGGCAGCGTCGACTTCCACGGCCACGCGGAGGTCGACCGTGACTCGGTGATGGCGCACTACGCCGAGATCCTGGCTCGTATGCACGCCCTCGATCTCGATGCGTTCATCCGCGCCGGCGTCGAAGCGCCCGTCGACGATGCGGAGGTCGCCCGCACCGGCATGCGGGCCTATGAGCGGGCGTACCGGGCGAGCAAGAGGCGCCCCGACCCGTACATGGAGTTCTGCCTCGGGTGGATCGACCGCAATCCCCCGCAGCACCACATCCGCCCCGCCGTGGTCGTGTGGGACTCGGGGCAGTTCATGCACCGTGAGGGCCGCATCGTGTCCTTGCTCGATCTGGAGTTGGCTCACATCGGCGACGCGCTCATGGATCTCGCCGGGTTGCGGATGCGCGACACCGTCATCGGCTACGGCGACCTGCAGGCGTTCTACGATCGCTATGGCGCGATCAGCGGGCATCGCGTCGACCTCGACGCGATCGATTATCACCACTTCGCGTTCTCTTTCACCACGCAGCTGGCGTTGCACCGCGCGCTGGCCGACCCCACGCCCGAGAGCGATCTCATGAACTACAAGCAGTGGTGCAGTGAGACCAACCTCTACGCACTCGAATCGTTGGCGCAGTTCGTCGGCGTCGTACTCGACGAAGTCGATGTACCCGAGCCCGGGGAATCGCCGGTGAGTGTGGCCCACCGGCATCTGGTGCGAAGCCTGCGGACGATTCGCGGCGTCGATGAGCTGTCCGCCTACCAACAGCGCATCGCGTTTCGGCTGGCGCGCCATCTCGACCGCTTCGATGAGATCGGGGCGATCGTTGTCGAGTGCGATCTCGACGACATCGCACAACTGTTGGGGGTGCGACCTCGGTCGTGGCAAGAGGGCGAGACTGCTCTCGAACGCTTCGTGCTTGCCGCCGGCGCCGAGCGCGACGCGGAGCTGATCGCACTGTTCAACCGCCGGCTGCATCGTCAGCGCATGCTCTTGGGGCCCGTCGGTTCCGCGATGACGGCGCACCTGCCGCTGCGACCGCTGCGCTGACCAGGCGATCACGCAGTTTGCGTCGATCGCCCGCCTCTACTGCGTGACGTTGCCCTTGGCCGCGCCGCCGTCGACGAGCAACCCGGCACCCGTCATCCACGATGCGACGTCCGATGTCATGAACACGATCACCTTGGCGATCTCTTCGGGGGTGCCGAGGCGGCGCAGCGGCAGGCCCTGCGCGACGACCCGCTCGCCGAACTCTTCGACGCTCAGGCCCCGAGCCGACGCGCCTGCCTGAAACATCGTGCGCAGTCGATCGGTGAGCGTCGGTCCGGGATGCAGCGTCGTCACGGTGATCCCGTCGGGGCCTACGTGCTCGGCGGTCGAACGGGTCAGGTGCACGATCGCCGCGTTGTAGGCGGCCAGTGCGTACCCAGCGCTGGCATGCACGCTGGCGACGCCTCCGATGTTGACGATTCGGCCGTAGTGTTGCGCCCGCATCGAGGGAATCACTGCACGCATGCCGCGCACGTAGCCCATCAGCTTGAGGTGGAACGACTCGGCCCACTGGTCGTCAGTGACCTGTTCGATGGTGCCGTTGGGCGAGGAACCGGCGTTGTTCACGAGGATGTCGATGCCACCGAGTTGCTCGATGCACGACGCGAACGCGTCGGCCAGTTGATCCGCGTGCGCCAGATCGGCGCGAACGACGACCGCCGACGCTCCACACGCTGCGGCGACGTCACGCAACGACTGCTCGTCGCGTGCGATCAACGCGACCCGCGTGCCCTCACGGGCGAATTCACGCGCTACCGCGGCACCTATTCCCTTCGATGCGCCCGTGATGATCGCCCGCTTGCCTGCAAGTCCGAGTTCCATCGCCAACCCCCGTTGCCAGTATGTCGAGTCGTTGCCGCTGCTGGCGAGGCGTGCGAGACTGCCGCGGCCGGTCCCTTCAAAACCCGGGAGCACCACATGAAGACACCCATCTGCGAACGACTCGGCATCGAGTTCCCCATCTTTGCGTTCAGCCACTGTCGCGACGTCGTCGCTGCGGTGACCAACGCCGGCGGCTTTGGGGTGCTCGGCGCGTTGGCCTACGAGCCGGAGCGGCTCGAGGTCGAGCTCAACTGGATCGACGAGCACGTCAAGGGGCGACCCTACGGTGTCGACTTCGCCATGCCCGTCAAGTACGTGGGCAAGGGCGGCGGCCAAGACGCGTCGATCGAACATCTGAAGGCGATGATCCCCGATGCCCATCGCCAGTTCGTGCAGCGAGTGCTCGACGACGCCGGCATCCCCCCGTTGCCCGCAGACCTCGAGCAACGCACCGTCAAGGCGGCCGGCCTCGGTGTCGATGAAGAAGGCCCGGGACAGCTCGAGGTCACGCTCAGCCACGGTGGCGTCAAGATGGTCGTCAACGCGTTGGGCCCGCCGCCCAAATATGTGCTCGACCAGTGCCACGAGGCCGGGTTGCTCGTGGGCGGGCTGGTGGGTTCCAAGCAGCACGCCGAGCGCCAGGTCGCACTCGGTGTCGACGTGATCGTGGCGCAGGGCACCGAGGCCGGCGGTCATTGCGGCGAGATCTCCACGATGGTCCTCGTGCCGCAAGTGGTCGACGCAGTGGGTCCCGAGGTGCCGGTGCTCGCCGCCGGTGGCATCGGCGATGGGCGTCAGATGGCCGCCGCGATGGCGCTCGGCGCTCAGGGGGTGTGGCTCGGCTCGATCTGGTTGCTCACCACCGAGGCCGACATGTTCCCCGAGACGACGCAGAATCTGCTTGCGGCGTCGTCGCGCGACTTCGTCCGCTCACGCGTGATGACCGGCAAGCCGGCGCGGCAGTTGCGCACCAAGTGGACCGAGGCGTGGGAACAGCCGGGCGCCCCCGACCCGTTGCCCATGCCGCTGCAGGGCATCTTGTATTCCGAAGCGGCCAGCCGCTTCAGCCGCGTGCACTCGAAGGACTTCGCCGGTCACCCTGCCGGTCAGATCGTGGGCAGCATCGATCGTGTGCGGCCGGCTCGGGATATCGTGATCGACATGGTGCAGCAGTGGATCGACACCACGGAGCGCCTCAACAAACTGATGGAAGCCGAGTAGCCCCGCTACATCTGTTTCCAGACGGGCCGGCGCTTTTCCACGAAGGCTTGCGCCGCCTCGCGCATGTTGCCCGTGAAAGTGCCGAGCACCTGCGTGCGATTCTCGAGTTGTATGGCGTGGCGAAGACTGGGCGCGTCGAGATTGGCCCATAGGCCGAGCTTGGTCATGTAGACACCGAACTCGCTGTTGGCGGTGATGCCTTCGCCGAGTTCGAACGCGGCGCCGTGCAGCTGATCTCGAGGCACGACGCGATTGAGCAAGCCGATTCGCGATGCTTCGTCGGCGGCGAAACGACGGCCGGTGAGCATCAACTCGGCGGCGATCGTCGGGCTGACGATGCGCGGCAACGTGTAGCTGGTGCCGACATCGCACGACGACAGTCCGACACGGATGAAATGGGCGGCGAAGTACGCGTCGTCGCTGGCGATTCGCAGGTCGCAGGCCAACGCGAGCGCGAGGCCACCTCCGACCGCCGCACCGTGCACCGCCGCGATGACCGGTTGCGGTAGCTCGTGGATCGCGAGCACCAGGTCGGCCAGTTGCTCTTGCAAGACCTGAATGAAGCCAACCGGCCCACGATCCCGGGCGAACTCGGGGATCTCGTCGCTGCCGCTCATGTTGGCGCCGGCGCAGAAACCCTTGCCTCGGCCGGCGAGCACGACGACGCGTACCGACCGGTCGACCCGTAGCGTCGCGAATGTCTCGGTGAGCTCACGGACCATGCCCGACGTCAGGGCGTTGTACTTGGCGGGATCATTGAGCTCGACGAGCGCGATGCCTTCGCGCGCCGCGACATCGACGGCGACCTTCATGGTGTTCCCCCGCTTGTGTTATTCGTCAGAGCCGATGACGCGACCGGGTAGCGCCCCGGTGCTCTTGCCATCGAACTGCACGGCGACACCGTTGACGAAGGTGGATCGGTAGCCGCCTTCGGGGCGGCGCAAGCGGGACCCGCCGCCGGGCAGGTCGTAGACGAACTCGTCGTTGTCGTAGTGCAATTCGTCGAGGGCGAACACGGTGAGGTCGGCAACGTTGCCGACCGCGATCTTGCCCCGGCCGTTGAAGCCGAAGACCTCGGCCTGACGCCCCGTCAACTGGTAGATGGCCTCTTCGAGGGTGAAGTCGCCGCGCTCACGAACGTGGCGTGTCAACACCAACGTGGTGTCGCCCGATGCGCACAACATGTTCATGTGCGCCCCGGCATCGGACGAGCTGATCAACACGTTGGGATCGGCGAAGGTACGGGCAACGCCATCGATGTCGGCATTCGCCATGCCGACCGCGACGACGCCCGGGCGGCACTCGTTGGCCAGCACAAAGTCGGCAAAGACATCGGAAGGATGTCCGCCGCGCGCAGCGACGAGGTCGGCGAGGCTCCGCCCGAGCCATTGCTCGCTCTCGGCCCCGAAGACCTCTACGAAGCGCACCAGTTCGGTGCGGCGGTGAGGGAACATCGCCTTCTCGGTGCGGTCCCATTCGTCGCGTGCCGTCTGGCGCCATGCAGGGTCTTGCAGGGTCGCCGCCTTGTCGGCACCGCGGGCGGCGACGACACGATGCCAACCTTCGGGCATCGACATGAACATCATCGACGAATCCCAGTTGAGCCGGAAGTCGACGGTACGCGGCGAGAGCTGAGGGTAGAAGCGGATGCCTTCGTCATGGAGCCGTCGCGCCAAGTCGAGCCAGCGTTGCGTGTAACCCGGCGTGCTCGAATGGGCGAAGCCCGTCCACGTGAGCGGGATGTGGCGTGCGCCGCATCGACGAGCCAACTCTTCGACGGCGATCTCAGGGTCGGGGCTGAGCAGTCCGGGGACGAACTCGACGAGGCCTCGTCGGTGCGAGCCCAGTGCATCGAGGAGCGCGTCGAACTCGGCTCCGTCGGCCGCGCGTGACGGCACTGGTCGACCGTGCGCGTCGACGTCGAGGAACGACGTCGACAGTCCCCACGCCCCGGCGCGCATGGCGTCGTCGAGAATCCGCGCCATCGCGGCGCACTCGGTTGGCGTCGCGACGCGCGTCCACGCGTCGGCGCCCATCACTGCAAGTCGGATAGGACTGTGGCCGACGAGTGCGGCGAAGTTCAACGCGGCGCCCGTGGCGTTGACGGTGTCGCGGTAGCCGGCGTAGTCGGACCACGTCCACGGCACGCAATCGTCGAAGAGGTGGCGCGGAACGTCTTCGATATACGCGAACAGATCGGAGATGTCGCCTCGCGTCGACGGCGACGCGGGATACAGCGACAGGCTGCAGTTGCCGACGAGCATGGTCGTGACGCCGTGCAGCGGATCAGGGTCGACGGTGGGGTCCCAGAACACCTGCGGATCGGTGTGCGCGTGCGTGTCGATGAAGCCGGGCGCCACGATGGCACCGTCGGCGTCGAAGATCTCCTCACCGTCACGCTTCACGTCGAGGCCAATTTCGACGATGCGTCCGGACTGCACCCGCACGTCGGCGCGGCGGGGCTCGCTGCCGGTGCCGTCGACGACGTGGCCGCCGCGAATCAAGAGGCCGCTCTCGTTCATGGTCTTCCCCTCACGGCTCCCGCCTGACGGAGGCCTTCGTGCGATGCTACCAACGGGGGTACATCGCCCGACGCAGCGCATCGGCGATGTCGCGGGAGAATTGCTGCGACACCGCGGCCTGCGGTGCGAGGCCCTCGAAGCCGTGGGGGGCGCCGGGATAGACGTGGAGCTCGGTCGGCACGCCGGCGGCGAGCAGCCGCTGCGCGTAGGTGATGTTCTCGTCGCGGAACACGTCGAGCGTGCCGACACCGATGAACGCCGGAGGCAGGCCCCGTAGATCCTCGGCCCGTGCGGGCGCGGCATAGGGCGACACTCCATCGATGCCGGGCTCGTGGCCGAGATAGCAGCGCCAGCCGAGCAGATTGGCCTCACGCGTCCACACCTTGGTGACGAGCTCGCTGGACGTCGTCGCGTTGCGATCGTCGATCATCGGGTAGATGAGCAGTTGGTACGACACCGGGATCTCGCCCCGATCGCGCGCGAGTAGCGCGAGCGCCGCGGCCAGACCCCCGCCGGCGCTCTGCCCCACGATCACGATGCGTTGCCGATCGATGCCCAAGTCGGCAGCGTGTGCCGCGGTCCACGCCAAACCGGCGTAGCAGTCATCGAGTGGCGCGGGAAACGGTGACTCGGGGGCAAGTCGGTAGTCGACGGACACCACGACACAGTCCAGTGACTCGGCGGTCTGGACACAACGCAGATCGCTCATATTGATGTCGCCGAAGATGTAGCCACCGCCGTGGATCCAATAGCAGCACGGCCGCGGCTCGGTGCTCGCGGGCGGTGAATAGACGCGCACGATGACATCGGGGTCTCCTGGCGGGCCCGGCACCGCGACGTCATGGATCGCGATCGTGGACGCAGGATCGAGCGGCACCACGACCGCGACCCGATTCGCGCGGAACGCCGGCACGCCCTCTGGGTCGAGGGGATAGACGACCGACCCGTAGCCGGTCGCGACCAGTGCCGCGGCAACCTCTCGATCGATGAGCTCGTCGACGTTCATACTTCGCCTTCCGTGATGGTCCAGTAGCGCGCCGACGACTCGTAGGTGCGCTGCGCGAACTCGTGTAACGATCCTGCCGAGCCGTCCCGCCATTCCTGGTCGAGGATCTCCACGCTGACGACGCCGTCCCAACCCTTTGCCTTGATGCGATCGCAATATCCGTCGAGATCGAATTCGCCTTCGCCGGGGAACGTGCGCCGGTAGATGGTCTCGGACACCAGATCGTCGCCGATCATCGGGCGCGCGTCGTCGAACTGAATGTACGCGACGAGATCCACCGCGGCCGCCTCGAGTTCGGCATAGCTGTCGGGCCCGCGAAAGTGATGCCACGTGTCGAAGAGGATCTTCGCTCGCTCGACGCCGACGTGGTCGATGAGCACCTTGGTCGTCGCGATCGAGTTGGCCGGGGTGAACGGTAGGTACTCGATCGCGGGACGCGCTCCCACTGTCGCGAGTACGTCGCACACCATCGCAAATGTGTCGCACAACTCGAGATCCACCGGCGCTCCTACGTTGGTCAGAATCCACCGCGGCCGCAGTACCGCGGCCAACTCGGCGACGTGATGCGCAGCGGCAAGTGTCTCCTCGCGCTCAGCGAGGTTCAGCGCGGCCATCTCCCAACATTGCATGCCCCGGGCGTCGAGCATGCGGGCGAGCTCGCTTACCGGACGCCCGTCCGATAGCCAGGCGTCGAGCGAATACGTGTCGGGGCCGAAAAGGCGATAGCCGGCGGCGCCGGCGGCATCGATCTGCGCGGGAAGGTCGGGATCCACACCGAAGTAGGCCGATCGATTGAACGTGTTGAAGCAGAGTTGCGCCATGGCCGAACGATCAGACGCGTCGCGCGACGATGGTACGCGCGGGCAACGTGGGTCGCAGGTCATCGGCACGACCGGTGAAGAACCGGGCGTCGAGATCGGCTTCGGTCAGGTGTGCTTCGACCGTGAACCCGGCATCGGACACGTGGTGCTCCATCTCGTGCGGTTCGAAGGTCGCGCGAAACGGTTCGCCTTTGCGAGCGACCGACGCTCGAACCGCGGCGAGTGCAGCCTCGGACTCGGGGGCGAGGCGAGCCGTTGGCGGATAGTTGAAGATCAGCCGGCTACCCGGCGCGGTGACCTCGCCGAGTCCGCGCAATGAACCCACCGTCGCGTCGACCGTGAGATACGCGATCGTGTTGAGCCACGACACCGTCGACGGCCTGCGCGGATCGTGACTCGACGCTGTCAACGCCCGCGCGATGGTGGTCTTTTCGAAGTCGATGGGCACGAGCTCGACGTTGGTGGGCACCGAACCGCGAGCCCGCACGATACGGGCCCGCTTGACTGCCTGCGGGACGGGGTGATCGAGCTCGTACACCCGCAGGCGGCCGGACAGATCACCGCGCCGCACGCCGAAGCTGTCGAGACCCGCGCCCAGCAACAGGTATTGATCGGTGCCCGTCGCGAGGCCCTGCTCGACCAACTCTTCGGCGAGGCGCAGGTTCGAGATCGAGTACGCGAACAAAGCCTTCGCACGAAGTTGTTGTGGCGCGAGGAACTTGCGGTACAGCGGCGGGCAGCGAACCAGAAGCTGCGACTTGCGATCGATGAGCTTCAACGCCCAGTTGTCGTCGAGTATCGGCGGGCGTTCGTACCGGACGTGCACGGCGCGGCGCACTGCGGCACCGTTGAACGTGCTCGACGGTGCGGAGCTAGGGCCCGAGGTGCCCTTCAGAGCGGAGCTCTTTGCCATCAGCTGCGGCGTATCTCGCGCCAGCGGACTTCGCGGTCGACCGATGGCTCGCGCGGTAGGCCCAGCGCGCGCTCGGCAAGATTGTTGCGCTGCACTTCGTTCGTACCACCACCGATCGAGATGCCGTAGCGCCCGACCAGCTCGGCTTGCATCCACGCGCTGCGCTCATCGGTCGCGACCAACGCGGCGGGGCCGGCCATGGCCATCGCCAGGTTTCCCGACAACACGCGATTCTCGGCGACGAAGAGCTTGAGTATCGACGGATCCATCGGCGGCGCCTTGCGCTGGCGCACCGCCGCGAGGATCTGCTCGCCCATGATCGCGAGTAGCCGCTCACGGGTGTAGTGACGGGCGAGGTCCTGCCTGACGGTCGGTTCGTCGATGGCTCCGAACGCTCGCGCCAGCATCACCAGCTTCTCGTTGATGTTGCCGCCACCACCCCCTCCACCGATGAACGCCGACTCGTTGGACAGCACAGTGCGCGCCGGCGCCCAACCTTCGTCAATCTCGCCCAGGACCCGCCTCACGGGGACCGTGACATCGGAGAGGAACACTTCGTTGAAATGCGCCGAGCCCGTGGCTTGTACCAGTGGACGCACCTCAACTCCGGGGCTGTCCATGTCGACGAGCAGGAAGGTGATGCCGTGATGCTTGGGCACATCGGGATCGGTGCGCACGAGGAGCATGCCGCGGTCGCAGAACTGCGCCGCCGAGTTCCACACCTTCTGCCCGTTGACGATGAATTGGTCACCGTCGCGGTCGGCTCGGCACGCCAGACCGGCGAGGTCGCTGCCGGCGCCGGGCTCACTGAAGAGCTGACACCACGCGTCGTCGCCGGAGAGCAGGCGGGGTAGGTACTCGCGGCGCTGCTCGTCGCTGCCGTGACGCATCAGGGTCGGCCCGAGCATTGCGATGGTCGCCGAGATGAACGCGGTCGGCGCTTCGACATGCGCGAGCTCTTCACGAAAGATGCGTTCGTGCCAGGACTCGCCGCCCCGCCCTCCGTACTCGCGGGGATACGTGAGACCGGCGAAACCGTTGTCGAAGAGCAGCCGCTGCCACGCGCGTCCGGACTCGAAATGTGTGCGCGCTTCGACGTCGTCGGAGGTGAAGTTCAATGCCCACGGATTCGCATCGCGTCGCGGCGGCAGATGGGTTCGCAGGAACTCCCGGGCCTCGACGCGAAACGCCGCCTGCTCCTCCGTGTCCCCCGCGTGTTCGTCGGCGTTGGACACGCCCGAGTGGCCTTCAGAGCGCGAAGACATCGGCCTATGCCTGCCAGTGACCGCGATCGAAATAGTCCCGCCACGCGCAGAAGCGATCGCCGCGCATTTCGAAGACGCCCACGACCGGCAACTCGAACACCGTCCCGTCTCGCGGGGTGAACCGCTCCGTCCGTTCCGTGAAGGCCAGATCTCCGGCCGCCGCGGCCTGATGGACGGTTGCCTCGATCCGCGCGAACTTCGCCATGAAGGGCCCGTGCAACACCTCGGCAATGGCCGGCCCGCCGATCGTCTCTCCCGGGAAGGGGATGTTGACGTACACCGCGTCGTCGGTGAAGTGCGCCGCGATCTCTTCTTTGGTCATCTCGGGCCAGCGGGTGCAGAACTCGCGTGCGGCAGCGGCAGCGTCCATGTCCGGAGCGTAGCGCGCGGGGCGGTGGCGGCGGGTGGGCTCAATCGAGGGGGTGGGCGGGCTCGACGTCGAAGTTGTTGAACAGTTGGCGATAGGCGTGCCAGGTATTCCAGTGCTCTGTCAGGTACTGGATCTCGCCCGCATCGTTGAACCGGAAGACGAAGCAATAGGTGTTCTCGTACGGCCTGCCGCGGATCGTCGTCGCCCGGAATGTCTGCTGGTGCACTACGTAGTCGCCGTCGGCGAGCGTGATCACGTCGGCAACCTCCCGAGTCGCCATGTCGTAGCGATCACGTCCCGGGCCGAGCGTGGTGGTGGTGTTCTGCGACGGCAGGAGTTTGCGGATCTCGGCCCGTCCGCGGTGCTCGGTGCGACCTTCGCTATGCGCCAAGGGCAAGCCGTTCCACCAGATGCCGTCTTCGGCGAACAACTCCGACTTGTCGGCGGGTGGGGGCTCTTCGTTCAAGAACTGACGAACGACCGAGAGGTTGCGCTTTTCGCTCTCGCTGTATTCCCGCATCGCTCCCCCATCCGACGACTTTCGCCCGTCGACGGAGTATCGCGGGTGCGTCGCCTCGCCGCCAGACCTCCCGCTCGAAGGGCCGCTCGGGCCCACTCAGCGCTCGACGGCGCCCGCATCGGGACGGCCGTTGCGCTGGTTTCCGAAGACGTCGACATCCGGCGCGCCGTAGGCGTCGCCCGCGTCGGTAACCGCGCTGTCAGGTTCAGGGATCGCGCCGAGGAACAACACCAACGACGCCACCAGCCGGTCGCCTGGCCCCACCTGCGACGGGGTTGATGCGACGTAGACGTTGTTGGCCGTAGTCACGTTCTGCACGTCGAACAGAATCAGCGCACGATCGGGCCGGTTCGGTGAGACCAAGTTGTTGCGGAACGTCACATTGGACGCGTAGGTCGCATTGAGCTCGGCCGCCGGTTGGTCGACACGGGTCGCATTGCCCGACAGCGTGTTGTTGATGGCAATCACATTGTCGGAACGGTTCACGTTGATGCCTCGGCCACCGTTTCCGACACAGACGTTGTTGAGGATCGCGGTGGCTCCGGTGTAGCCGCGCGACCGATTGCTGTCGATGATGATGCAGTTGCCGTCCGTGATGAGGCCCTCGGGACCGGCAACGAGCGTCTCGTTGTTGAATGCAATGTTGTTGACGATGAGGTTGTTGAATCCGAACGGACCGGTGCCCGTGTTGGCGTCGACGGACTCGAAGAAGCTGATCGCGGAGGTCTGGTAGGTGCTCCACTTGGTGGTGCCCCAGATCTGGTTGCCCTCGACCCACACGTGGTCGGAGTGGATGGCGCTCACGCCGGATCCACCGGTGTCGTGGATGATGTTGTTCCGCACTACGACATGGTTGGACTCGTTCACCTCGACGCCGGCGGTGGGCGCGCGATCGCTGAGGGCGGTGCCGATGATCTCGAAGCCTTCGATGGTCACGTGAGAACTGTTGAACACCCGGAACACCTGCCAGCCGCTACCGCGACGGATCGGTCGCTCGCCCGGATAGGCGGCGATCCTGACGGGCTGGGCGGCCGTCGCCCTCAGGCCGTTGATGTCGACCGGCGCAGAGAGCCCGTAGGGCGACGAGTAGTCGCCGCCGCGCACGAGGAGCGTGTCGCCGGGACGAAGACGGCTGACCGCGGCGTCGATCGTGCGCCACGGATCGTTGACATCGCCGCGTCCGTCGTCGCGGCCATTGGGTGCGACCACATAGCTGGGGCCTTGAGCCCCCGCCATCGACGGGACCACGACAGCGGCCAGCAACGAGGCAACGACAACGATCAGATAGGTGCGGCCGACGCGCGACATGATGCTCCAGGGCGGGATTCGGGCTGACGGCGCCGAACTCACGCGACACGTACCGTAGCGCGTTCGTAACGTGTTCGAGACACAATCGACATTTGACCCTCGACTTCACCCCCCGGATTTCACCCACGGCAGGCCGCTCGGTCAGATTGGGCGCGATGCTGGCGCAGTGGCGACCTATGAGACCATCACCGTCGATCCGCTGACCGTGAACATCGGAGCGCAGGTCGACGGCGTCGATCTGCGCCAACCGTTGAGCGAACAACAGCGGACCGAAATCCACGACGCTCTGATGCGACATCTCGTGTTGTTCTTCCGCGACCAGGACTTGAGCGAAGACCAGCAGTTGGCGTTCGCGACGGCATTCGGCCCGCCGATGTCGGCCAGTGTCGACACCCGGCCCAACGCGAAGCAGGTGCTCTTCGTCAACCTCGAGGACAACGCCGACAGTCCACCGAAAGCCGATCGCTGGCACACCGATGTGCCGTTCGTGCCCATGCCCCCCGACATCGCGGTCCTCAACATGCGCGCGACTCCCCCCGTCGGCGGCGACACCTTGTGGCTCAGCCTCTACGCGGTGCACGACGCGCTGTCTCCGACGATGCAAGAGTTGCTCGGTGGCCTGCGCCTCGACATGCAACTGGGCGCTTCGAAAGAAACCATCCTCGAGTTGTATGGCGAGGAGTACTACCGGGAGGTGGTCGAGCCGTTCAAGGGTGCGGAGCAACCACTCGTGCGCGTGCACCCGGTGACCGGCCGGCGTGCGCTCTATCTGGCCGGCTCGTTCATGCGCCGTATCGTCGGCCTGAGCGACGACGAGAGCGCGGCGATCCTTGCGCTTTTGCAGTCGAAGCTCGATGACCCCAACCTGCAGTGTCGGTGGCGCTGGCGGCAATTCGATGTGGCCGTGTGGGACGAACGCTGCACGAATCATCGAGCGATGTCCGACCACTATCCGCACTATCGCATGATCCGGCGCTGCCTCGCCGGCTCGGGCGTGCCGATCGCCGTCGATGACGCTCGGTGATTCGCCGGGCCCACTGCCCTAGCGACTCAGAGTGTGGCGCGCAACGTATCGACTTCGCGCTCGACGACGGTCCCGTCGAAGAACGCCGGGTTGGCGTGCGAATAGAAGCGGACCGGGTTGACGAACATGAAGTCGCGGTAGTCGTCCTCGGTGAGGAGCCCATCCTCGACCATTTCGCGTGACTCACCGAGGACGTCGGCCATCACCGGTACATCCCAATGTGAGATGTCAGAGCCGAAGAATGCCTTGAGCTTGGCCTCGAACGGGTTGACCTTGTCGTTGAATGCGGTAGCGGTCATCGGATCGTCGGCTTCGCACCCGCAGTAGATTCGGGGCACGAACAACTCGTAGAAATCTTCGACACGCTCGATCCCGCAAGCCGCGAACTCGTCGATCAGCGCCGTGTCCTCGGGACGCAACGAGCGGGCGGGAGGAACCATCTCGGTCCACTGGGGTGCGTAACGTTCGAAGTACTTCTCGAATTCGTCGCGGTTGATGCGCTCGGCCGGTTCCAGATATTGCATGCGAGGACCGTTTCGCTTTTCCCAATGGCCGATGAGGTCACAGAGCAGCGACGCCGCCCACGCCACGCCGCCTTCGAGAAACGCGAAGTTGAGGTCGGGAAAGCGGCGAGTGACGCCTCCCATCACCAACGACTTGGCCGTGGAGTGGTGGCTCTCGCCCAGCATGCCGACGTGGTTGTACACGTAGCTCGAGATCGACCGACGATTGGGCCATCCCATCGCCGCCGAATGGAAGCTCGGCGAGACGTGCAATTCGCGGCATTTGGCCCACACCGGGTCGTAGTCGTACTGGCTGTCATAACCAAAGGTGTCGGTCCACAGCGCCCACGGTGCGACCTCGGGATGCCGATCCGCGACCGCGGCGACCGGTCGCTGTACGAAGTTGGGCATCACAATGGCCTTGAACCCGAGGCCGACCGCATGTTCGAGCTCGGCGATCGCTTCTTCGGGAGTGTGCATGGGGATCTCGGCCACAGGGATCATGCGATCGGCAAATGGCGCGAACACTTCGGAGTTGAACCGATTGAGAGCACGGCACGCGCCGCGGCGGTGATCTTCTTGGTGGAGGTGAGGGAACAACAGCCCGATGCTCGGGTAGATCACGCTGAAGTCCATGCCCAATTCGTCGAGGCGGTTGTAGAGCAGGCTCGGAAGGAACGCGGTCGCTTGGTCGATGGTGTGCTCGAGACCGATTCCCCAAGGCCCACGGGCAACGCGGCTGTCCGCTCGCTCGGCGATGGACAACGAGTACCAATCCATCACGGGGCCCAGCGAGCCGGGCATCGTGAGCGACAATGCGTCGGCGACCCCGACACCCTCTTCGCAGAGGTAGCCTTCGAGCGCAGGGATGAACTCTACGGTGTGCCCGTCGATGTCGATGACCGGATGTTGCAACTGCGCCCGTATCTCCGCCGCAGAATGCCCGCCGCTCATGATGTCCCCTTCAACTGTTTCGTCGATCCTGTCGACGGGATGCTACCGATGTCTCTACGGTTGGTCGTGGTGAACATCGACGAAATCCTCCGTGCGTTGACAATCGACGAGAAGGCATCGCTGACCCACGGTCGAGACCTGTGGTCGACACACGGCGTCGAGCGGGTCGGGATACCGACGATCGTGGTCACCGACGGACCCAACGGGGCGCGTGGGCCGGTCGATCCCGAACGATCGTCGGTGGCATCGATCTGCGTCCCGTGCGGCTCGTCACTCGGTGCCACATGGGATCCGCTGCTGATCGAGCAGGTGGGCGCACTGATCGGTGGCGAAGCGCGCGGCAAAGGATGCAGGGTGTTGCTCGCTCCGACGGTCAACATGCACCGAACCCCACTCGCGGGGCGCAACTTCGAGTGCTACTCGGAAGACCCCCTGCTCTCGGGACGCCTTGCCGCGGCGTTCGTCCGGGGCGCTCAGGCAGAGGGAGTCGCCACGACGGTCAAGCACTTTGTGGCCAACGACGCCGAGCAAGAGCGGTACGTGATGAGCTCGGTCGTGGATCAACGCACGCTGCGCGAGATCTACCTCGTGCCCTTCGAACTTGCGGTCCGCGAGGGCGCGGCAATGGGCATCATGACCGCGTACAACCGAGTCAACGGCACATGGTGCAGCGAGCATCACGAACTGCTGCGAGACATCCTGCGCGACGAATGGGGCTTCGACGGATTCGTTATCTCCGATTGGTTCGCCGCCGGTTCCACCGAGGCGAGCGCGCGCGCCGGCCTCGACCTCGAGATGCCGGGGCCGGGACGGTTCTTCGGCCCCGCCCTCGCCGACGCGGTTCGCGCGGACCTTGTCGACGAGCGCGTACTCGACGACAAGGTCCGCAACCTGTTGCGCGTGTGGCAACGGATCGGAGCGCTCGGGGCCGCAGTGAACGACAGCGCAGCAGATGACCACGCAACGGTGGGAGCCGACGATGCGGCGGGACCGTCGCTGGCCCACCGTGCTGCCACCGACTCGATGGTGTTGCTGAAGAACGAAGCAGCGCTTCCCCTCGCCGGCACCGCAATCGGTCACCTGGCGGTGATCGGACCGAATGCCGATCGTGTGCACATCATGGGCGGCGGATCCGCCTCGCTCGAGCCCCAACACCGCACGACGCCGTTGGCTGCGTTGCGAGCGCGGATGCGCGACTCGATGACGATCACCTATGAACCGGGGTGCGTCATCGATCGCTCTGTTGCTCCCCTCGCCGCCGAAATGCATGTCGAGTTCTTCGGCGGCCCGGAACGCCGCGGTGAAGTCGTGCACCGGCGCGACGTCGATTCCGGCAGGATCACCCTTTTCGGAAACCCTCCGGGTATCGAGAACGGTGCGTTCTCCTTCAGGGCAACGGCGACCGTGCGTGTCGCCGACTCAGGACCACACGTGCTGAGCCTCGTGCAAATAGGTCGGGCGCGCGTGCTCGTCGATGGCCGCGTGGTGATCGACGCGACAAGTGGACCGGTACCACCGAGGGGCACGGCCTTCTACGGTGCAGGAAGCCAGGAGCAACGCATCGCCGTCGAGCTCCAGAGCGGTCGCAGCTATGAGGTCGTCGTCGAGTACGCCTCTGCGCCGTCACAGCCGCTGCAGGGAATCATCGTCGGGCTGCGACCAGAGCACGCGTCCGACCTCGTCGAGCGTGCCGTCGAAGCCGCTCGCGCCGCCGATGCCGTCGTCCTGGTCGTCGGCACGTCCGGCGAGTGGGAGAGCGAGGGGTTCGACCGCCAGTCCCTACACCTGCCCGGCGTCCAAGACGATCTCGTGCGCCGAGTGAGTGCGGCCAACCCCAACTGCACCGTCGTGGTCAATGCAGGCTCCCCGATCGCGATGCCGTGGATCGACCAAGTGGCCGCGGTGCTCGTATGCGGGCTCGGCGGCCAAGAAATGGCGCACGCGCTGGTCGACGTCCTCTTCGGCGACTGCGATCCCGGCGGACGCCTGCCGACGACGTATCCGCGCAAGCTCGAGGACAACCCCACCCGCACGAACTTTCCCGGTGAGCACGGCGAGCTGCGTTACGGCGAAGGCCTCTTCGTCGGCTACCGGTGGTACGAAGCACGCGAGATCGCGCCACTGTTCCCGTTCGGCCACGGGCTGTCGTACACGACCTTCGTCGTCGGCGCGCCGACCGCATCCGCGACGACCTACCTGCCTGGGATCCCACTGCAGATATCCGTCCCTGTGCACAACACCGGCGAGCGCCGTGGGGCAGAGGTCGTGCAGTGCTATGTCGAGCAATGCGATCCTCGTTGCCAACGGCCGCGCAAAGAGCTCAAAGCCTTCGCGAAGCTGTGGCTCGAACCTCATGCCAGCGCCACGGCGACGCTCATCCTCGGCGACCGGTCCTTCGCGTATTGGTTCCCGGGTGACGGCCTACCAGCGGATACGCGCGAAAAGCTGCGAATGCCGTTGGTCCAACTCGGGCCGGACGACAAAGAACCGCGATGGCGTGTCGACCCCGGCCGCTACCGACTCCACATCGGACGATCGAGCACGATGATCGATCATGTGCTCGAGATCGACGTCGCGTCGGTCGAGGGCGAGTAGCTCCTCGAGCGAGTCGATCGTCTACACCGGGTGGTGACGTCAGCGACCGAACAAGCGGCGATGGCGCGAACCGTCGCCGTCTCCACGAGAGAACCATTCTGCCAACTTCGGCAGTGGCATCGCCGGCGCGCAGTGATCTCCCACCGCAAGGTCACAGCGCAGCCGGCGCAATGCCGCGAGATGATCCGGCGAGTCCACACCCGTCGCCATGAGGCGTAGCCCCAGCGAATGACCGAGCGTCACCAGTGTCTTGACCATCGCAGTGCCTTCGCGCGTGTCGAGATCCGCGGTGAACGACTGGTCGAGGGTCACGTAGTCCAACTCGAGTTCGCGCAGTGCCCGCAGCGACGACAACCCCGACCCGAAGTCCGCCAAGGCCAGGCCGACGCCGCGCTCGCGCAACGACGCGAGCGACCGCACGACCGGAAATCGGTCATCGGGCGCCAGCGGTGCCCTGAGCGTGACGACGACGCGCTGCGGGTCGACACCGCCCCGTTGCATCGTGTCGAGCACTGCGGTCGCGTAGTCGGGCATCGCGAGCTCGCGGGCATTGACCTCTACGACGATGCGCACGGGGTTGCCCACCGTGGCGTCGATCTCGGGGACCGCGATCAAAGCCTGATCGAGTACGCGGCGCCCGAGCTCACCGGTCAGGTGCGCCCGATCGGCGACACCGAACAACTCCGAGAGCGCCACACCTTCGAGCACCGGATGATTCCAGTGCGCGCTGATGTCGACGGCCACGACCTTGTTCGTCTGCACCTCGAAGACCGGTTGCATCTCGAGCTTGGGGGGCGGCCCTGCCAGTTCTTCGCGGAGCGCACCCCGCAGCGCGACCTCTTCGAGCGCTTTGCGACCGAGACCTTCGCTGTACACGCAGGTGGCCCCGGGCCCCTTTGCCTTGGCCGCACGCAGCGCGATGCCGAGTTCGCGCAAGAGTGCCTCGGGCGTTCGGGCGGCGGCCTGATCGACCACTACCCCGACGCTGGCGCCGAAGCGGCGCGACACGCCGTCGACGAACATCGGCGCTTCGACGGCCCGGTGAATCCGGTTGCCCAGATCGAGCGCTTCGTGGATCCCGCCGAAGGTGATCACCACCAACCGATCGTTTTCGCCTCGCACGACGCGGCCATCGTCACCGATCGCGTCCGCGACACGAACGAGCATCGCCCGTACCACGCCGTCCCGAGCCTCTTCGACGTCGGCCTCTTCGTAGGCCAGGTCGTCGAGGTCCACACCGATCAGCGCGCCCCCTCGGCCTTGACCGAGCAGCGAGGCCTGTGAAGCGTCGCGCGCCGGTGACGGCCGGACTACGTCGGTCGTGGTCTGCCAGGCCAACCTGACAGCAGCTGATGTCGAATCCATGAACGTTCTGCGCGATCGCGAGGTGTCGCTGTGCTATCGGCACGACGGGCCCGCGAACCAACTGTTTTCACGGGAAATGTTCGATCGTCGAGGTTAGCGCCCCCACGCGTCGAGTATCCGAGGACTACCTGCGCGGGCGCAATGGCACGGTCGACGCGATCAACCGGCCCAGCGCACGCTGAAGGAGCGCCCATCGGCGACTGTGTGCGAGGCTTGACCCCGCGATCACCAACGGGGGCAACATCATGGATGCAAGCGTGTTCGGGCTGCAAGGCAAGAAGTCACTGGTCGTCGGAGGCGGGTTCGGGATCGGTCGCGCCAGCGCGTTGCTGCTCGCCCGTGCGGGTGCCGATGTGGTCGTCGCCGACCTCGACCTCGCACGAGCAAAGGCCGTCGCCGACGAGGTCACCGCGCTGGGAGTCCGTTCGACCGCGCTCACCGGCGACGTCACCCGACGAGCCCAAGCCGAAGACATCGTCGAGCAAGCCGCGATGTTCCACGGCTCCCTCGAAGTCGTGATCAACATGGTCGGCACGGCAGCATGGGCCAACCTGATGACGGTCGACGATGACACGTGGACGCTCGACCTCACGCGCAACCTGACCCAACACCTCTACGTCGGGCGTGCTGCCGCCAAGCGCATGATCGACCAGGGCACCGGCGGGCGCATCGCGGTCGTCGCGTCGGTCAGTGGCCTCTACGGTGCGCCCAACCACGGCGCGTACGGAGCGGCGAAGGCAGGGCTCATGGACCTCGTACGCACGATGGCGCAAGAGTGGGGGCCTCATGGCATTCGCGTGAACGCGGTCGCTCCCGACATGATCGCGACGCCACGCGTGATGGCGGCGTACGCCGATCAGGGAGTCGACCCGAATGACGCCGCTCGTGCGGATGGCGCGCCCCTCGGTCGCTTCGGAACGCCCGACGAGATTGCCGGTCCGTTGGTATTTCTCGTGAGCGACCTCGCGGGCTTCATGACGGGCCAGACACTCGTCGTCGATGGCGGGCAGCGAGCCGCGTTCCCACACGTGCGGGGCACTGGCGTCATGCGTTGATGCACTGTCGTTCGCACGTCAGATAGTGCAACGTCCTATCAATGGAAGCCCAAACGACGAGCTACGCCCGCGCGATGTCGCTAGCGTTCACGAACGTGATGACCAACGCGTTGGTGCGGATCGACCAAGACCGCGCCGATTTCGTCGAATGGATGAGTGCGCGCGGCGCGTGCGTCGACGACATCTTGCGAGCGAGCGACGTGCGTGTGCAGTGGCATCGGTTGTTGTGTGAAATGCGCATATGGATGAACCGATCGCGGCACGCTCGTTGCCAGACACCTCTGCCCCGTGCCTCGGTCACGCTCGAAGAGATCGTCGTGCAGCGTCGCCTCGTCAGGTTGTTACTACCCTCGGTCGATGATCACGCATCGGTATTTTGCGTCAGCCTCGCATCGTTGCTCGCGCTGAGTACCGATGATCCCTCAGACCTTCTCTGCGCCATCGACGCAGCCATGACCGACTCCGACCCGCCGGCGCACACGTCGCAGTCGGCGCCCCGTTCACTCGTACAGGTCTGATCAGTACGAGCGGGGCAACCCGAGCACGTGCTCGGACACGTAGTTGAGGATCATCTCTTGCGAGATCGGCGCAATCTTCATGAGCCGTGACTCGGACCAGAAGCGCTCTACGTCGTATTCCTTGGCGTAGCCGAAACCGCCGAAGGTTTGCATCGCTCTGTCGGCGGCGAAATGGCCGGCGTCGGCCGCGAGGAACTTTGCGGTGTTCGCGTGTTCGCCACAAGTCAGCCCGTTGTCATAGCGCCACGCGGCTTCGCGAACTGCCAACTCGGCGGCGTGCAAGCGCATGTGAGCCTCGGCCAACGGGAACGAGATCCCCTGGTTCTTGCCGATGGGACGGCCGAACACGATGCGCTCGTTGGCGTACGCGACCGCGCGGCGCACCGCGACCTTGCCGATGCCGAGCGCTTCGGCGGCGACGAGGATGCGCTCGGGATTCAGGCCATCGAGCAGGTAGCGAAAGCCGAGGCCTTCTTCACCGACGCGATCGGATATCGCCACGGGCAAGTCGTCGTATCGAACTTCGCACGATGCGACGGCGTTGCGGCCGATCTTGTCGATGGGGCGGATATCGACCTCGGGTCGTTGTAGATCGGCGAGCAGCAACGTCATGCCGTCGGTACGGCGCGTGCACTGTTCGATCGGTGTCGTGCGGACCAGCAGGAGTACCTTCTCGCAATCTTGAGCCTTCGTGGTCCAGACCTTTTGCCCCCGCACCAGATAGTGGTCGCCGTCGAGCCACGCGCGCGTCGAGATCGCGGACGTATCGGTGCCGGAGTCGGGCTCGGTGACGCCGAACGCAACGTGCAACTCGCCGCTGGCAACACGCGGTAGGTACGCGCGCTTCATTTCGTCGCTGCCGTACTTCACGACAGGGTTCATCCCGAAGATCGAAAGGTGCAGCGCGCTACAGCCGTTCATGGCCGCGCCCGATGCCGCAACCTCTTCGAGCACGATCGAGGCTTCGGCGATGCCTCGGCCACCGCCCCCGAACACCTCCGGGATGGCGATGCCGACCCACCCGCCGCTCGCCATCGCGTCGTAGAAATCCCACGGAAACAGATGCTGGGCATCACAGCGGCGCCAGTAGGTGTCGTCGAACTGCCGGCACACACCGCGTACGGCGTCACGGATCAACTCGTAGTCGTCGTCGACCGCGAAATTCACGATTCGCCCACCCGCCGAGTGCGGGCGACCACTTCTATCGGCATGCGGTTGAAACCCTTGAGGAACTCGCCCCGACGACGCTGAACACCGTCGAAGTCGACCTCGAAGCTCGCCACACGCGAGATCATCTCTTCGAGCATCACCGCTCCCATGCGCAGCCCGATGTGCTCGCCGATGCACTTGTGCTGTCCATGGCCGAACAGCAACGAACGCTCGTAGCGCCGATGCACGTCGAAGCGGTCTGCGTTCGGATACTCCGCTTCATCGCGATTGGCCGAAGCCCACAACAGCAGCAGACCCTGCCCGGCGCGCACCGTGGCGCCCGCGACGTCGACGTCGCGCAACGCGGAGCGACACAAGATGTCGGTGGGGTGGTCGAGGCGAAGGGCCTCGGCGAAGGCCCAGACGCACAGGCCCGGGTCCGCGATCACCTCCGCCCGTTGTTCGGGGTTGCGGGCCATGTGGTACAGCGCCGCGGCGAGGCCGAACTCGGTGGTGTCCGAACCCGTGACCATCAACGTATGGAGTTCGGCGGCGACCTGCTCGTCGGTGAGAGCCTCGCCCTCGACGACCGCATCGAGCAATGTGGCGAGCACACCGGTCGCAAACCTCCGTTCCCGCCGGCTGTCCACCACGAGTCCGTGAAGATACGTGAAGACCTCGATGGTCGCGGCCACGTTGGCCTCGGAGGTGCCCCGCTGTCCAGGCACTCGGTGAAACGACGCACCGATTCGCTCTCGCAGCCAGTCGGCCTCGCTGACGGGGATGCCGACTCTGGTCGCGGCGAAACGCCCGGCAACGATGTGGGCGTAGTCGGCGTAGGCATCGAACTGAGAGGTGTCACGCAACAGCGCCCCGATGACCCCACGCGCGAGGCCCCGGATCGTGGCGTCATCGCGTTCGGCCGCCTCGCGGGTGTAGAAGGGGGCGAGTACTCGACGACGAAGGCGATGCTCGGGCGGATCCAGGCCGGCGAAGGTCAGGTCGGACGCGGGTTCACCCAACAGGATCTGATTCGGTGTCGGGCCGCGACGCACGGAGAAGCTCGAAGTGTCGGAGCACACCTGCCAGACGGCGGCAAAGCTGGCGAGCGCCCACGCGTCGTACTCGGACATGTAGTGCACGGGATCCTCGGCGCGGAGTCGCGCGTAGAGCGAGTGCGGATCGGTCATCGCCTCTTCGGACAGCGGGTCGTAGTCGACGGCCATCGGCACTCGCGTCACGAAGCGCCGGCGGGCGACAGCGAATCGGCGGTGAGGCCGTGATGCCCCCACTCGTCGCCGCCCGTGTTGTGGCTCACCACCCACGTGGCATCGTCGACCAAGCGCCCGCCGCAGCCGACCTCGACCTCGAACCCGGCCGGGCTACGCATGTAGAACGACAGCATGCGGTCGTTCTTGTGCCGGCCGAGCGTGGCGGTGATCGGGCATCCGGCCCGCGTGGCCCGCTCGAGCGCGTAACCGACTTGATCGATGTCGGTCACCTCGAACGCAACGTGGTGCAGCGCGCTGATCGGGCCCACCGCTGTGAGCGCGACCGAGTGGTGGCGGGGCGTGCACCGCAGGAACTGGACGGACATGTTCGGTCCGATGATCACGTAGTCGCTCAGCTTCATCCCGAGCACATCGCCGTAGAACGCCATCGACTTGTCGAGATCGGGCACCAGCAACACGTAGTGGCCGAAGCCGAGTTCGCCTGCCACGAATTGGGGCACACCCGCGGGCGACACGAAGCCACCATCGAGGGTCGGCCCCCAATACAGCTCGATACGAACTCCTGACGGATCGACGACGTGTACGAAGTCTCGAACGCCGCGGGCCTCGACCTCGTCCTCGCTGCCGGGCGTGGCAGGGATGCCCATCTCCGCGAGGCGCGCCTTCGCCGCGTCGAACGCCGTCGGCGATCCGAGCTCGAAGCCGACGTAGGCGAGTCCACTCTTGTCTGACTTCTCCTGATCGATGTTCCCTTGATCGATCGGGTGCAGCGCGATGCGCCATTGCCGCTCGTCGCCCTTCAGGTAGATCGTGTCGTCGCGCTTCGGCGGTGCCGGCGCGGGCATGAGACCGATCACCGACGTCGCGAACTTGCACCATGCGTCGGGATCAGGCACCGCAAAGCCGAGATAGCCCACTCCACGCAAATCCATTGCCGTCTCCCCCACCGTGTGCCTGTGCGCAGCGTAGGGCCCGAGCGGCCCTGGAGCGGGAAGCCTAGGGCCCGAGCGGCCCTGGAGCGGGAAGCCTAGGGCCCGAGCGGCCCTGGAGCGGGAAGCCTAGGGTACGCGGCATGACCGTGATGAGTGTCGACATCGGCTTCGTGAGTGCCACGGACGCACTCGTCTCCTTCTACCAGGATGTGTTCGGTCTGGAGGTGCTCGAGCCGCGGGTGTTCCCCGGCGGCACCGTGCACCGCCTGGCGCTCGGGACCGGCGCGCTCAAGGTAATGGTCCCTGCGCAGACACCCGACCCGTCGACGCGGACCGAGCACTTCTGGGACCGCGCGGGCCTGCGCTATGTGGCGATGTGGCTCGACGACCTCGACGTCATCATCGACCGCTGGACCACGCGAGGGGGCACGGTGGCGTTCGGCCCGATCACCATCCGCGAGGGCGTGCGCACGGCGCTACTCGTCGACCCCGACGGCAACACCGTCGAAGCAATGCACGACGCCGCGATGGTCTGATCAGCCGCCCACGAGCAGACCTCGCCGCGCCCGGACGCGGCGGTCGGCAACACCGAAGATGGCGTCGACGACGATGCCGATGATGAGGATCACGATCATGTACGAGATGAGCAGCGGATAGTCGCTCAGTGTCCGCGCGTAGTCGAGACGAACACCCAACGCCGGCTTGTTGCCGATAGCGACGAGGAGCTCGCCTGCCATCAGGCTGCGCCACGCGAATGCCCATCCTTGCTTGAGCCCACCCACATAGCTGGGCAGCGCGGCGGGCAAGATCACCGAACGCATGAGGGAGAACCCCCGCGCTCCGAGCACGTTACCGGCCCGGATGAGAAGCGGCGGCACGTGATCGACGCCGTTGATCAGCCCGTTGGCGATCGAGGGAGCGGCACCCAACACGACCACGAACAAAATCGCGCGCTCGTTCAACTGGAACAAGACGATTGCGAGCGGGAACCACACGATCGACGGCATGGTCTGAAGCCCGGTGATCATCGAGCCGACGGCCGTGCGCAGCACGCGGACGCGTACCACTGCAGCACCCACTACCGAACCGATCAACAACGACAGGCCGAATCCAATGAGCGCCCGCTGCATCGTGGTACTCACCGCGCGCCAGAAGTCGGCCGTCTGCACCACGTCGGCAAGGGTCGGAAAGACTTTGCGAGGACCAGGGAGGACCCACTCCTCCTTCCAGTTCGACCACACGACGACCTGCCACAGGAACACTGCGATCCCGATGGCGGCCGCCTTCGGCCATAGTGACGACCACACGCGCCAGGCTTTGGACTGTTCGCTCAGTTCGTCTCGTTCGAGCGCATCGAGCCCTGCGAGCTCACGATCGGATAGATCGGCGGCAAGCCGTTCCGCCGGATCGACGCCGACATCACCGGGCATGGCGACGCACCTCTTCGCGCAACCGCTCGGTGATCGTTCCCGCGAGCGAACCGACCTCGGGTGACTCGATGCGGCGAGGCCGCTTGACGTCGACCGGGAACTCCGCGATGACGCGACCAGGCCGGCTCGCCAGCAACACGATGCGGTCCGCGAGACGGGCGGCCTCGCGCACGTTGTGCGTCACGAACAAGATGGTGACGCGGGTTGCCTTCCAGATGCGCTCGAGCTCGTCATGGAGTACGTCGCGCGTCATGGCGTCGAGTGCGCCGAATGGTTCGTCCATGAGCAGGATCTCCGCGTCTTGGGCGAGCGCCCGCGCCAGCGACACCCGCTGCCGCATGCCGCCCGAGAGCTCGTGGGGCCGCCGATCGGCGGCGTCGATGAGCTGCACCAGTTCGAGCAGTTCCTCGGCACGCGCCCGCCGAGCCTTGCGCTCTCTCACGCCGCGCAACTTCAGCGCGAGTTCGATGTTGCCCCTCGCGGTGAGCCACGGGAAGAGCGCGCCCTCTTGGAACATCAAGGCAACCTTGCGGTCTCCGACGTCGACCGTGCCCGTCGAGGCCCGGTCGAGCCCGGCGACGATGTTCAACAGCGTCGTCTTGCCGCAGCCAGAGGCGCCGACGAGGCAGGCGAACTCGCCCGGAGCGATATCGAGAGACAAACCTTCGAGCGCCCGAACGGGTTTGGCGCGGGTCCCGAAGACGCGGCTCAGCCCGGCGATGTGGATAGCCGGGCCGGTGGAGGTCGCATCGTTGTCGTGTCGGACATCGGTGATCGTCACTAGGACCTGACCTCCGGGAGCTTTGCCGTGTGGAGGACAGCGTTGAGCATCGTGAGGTCATATATCCCATCGAGTTTGGTGGGCTTCAGCAAGCCGACCTCCTCTGCGTGTCGCGCCGACGCGATGAGCGACGACGCGATGGGGTCGTTGGTGAAAGTGAGGTTCTTCCACGCGGCATCGATGATCACCGGCGCGATGCCCTTACCGGTGTACTTCGTAATGCCCTCGTTGACCACCTTCTTCGCATCATCGGGTCTCTTGGCGATGAAATCGTTGGCCGCGATCTGACCTTCGATCAACCGCTTGACGGCGTCGGGGTGATTATTCAAGAACTTGATGGAGACGATGAGATGGGTCGTCACGAACTGGCCATCAGGCCACAGGGTCCCTTCCTCGAGCAGTATCTTTCCGCCACCTTCTTGGATGATGCGTGTCCCCCATGGCTCGGGTACCCACGCCCCATGAACGGCGCCCGATTTGAACGTTTCGAGTGTCTGCCCGTTGTCCTGGGGCACGACCGACACGTAACCGCCGCCCTGCGCGTCGGTCTTGAAACCCTGTTGCTTCAGCCAATACCGCAACGCAACGTCTTGGGTGTTGCCGAGCTGTGGGGTTGCAACCTTCTTGCCCTTCAGATCGGCCGCCGAGTTGATCTCGGGCTTCACGACGAGGAACGCGCCTGCCGACGTCGCGCCGGAGACGATGCGGATCGCTTCGCCGTTCGACTGAGCGAACGCGTTGATCGCAGGATTCGGTCCGATGTAAGCGGCATCGATCGCACCGGCGAGGATGGCAGTCACGGCGTCGGGACCGGCCTTGAGGATCTTCGTCTCGAGCTTGTTTGCACCGAGCTTCTCGGCGAGGAGGCCCATCTCGACGCCCACGATCGCCGACGCGTGGGTCACGTTCGGGAAATATCCGAGCCGTACGGTCGTCGTCGCCTCCGCCATCGCCGCGCCGCCCACCGTTGTCGAGCCGGCGACGCCGTCGTCACCGCACCCAGATGCGAGCAGTGCTGTGGCGGCCAGCAGGGGAACGATCAGACGCCGTCGACGCTTCGTCACCGCAGTACTCCCTAAAGTCGACGTACTTAATCAGGATTACCATAAGCAGCATTGGTCTTACCGTCAACCCGTAGTGACTGTGACGTCGGCCGGATGCCCTACCGCCCCACTCGCGCCGGTACACCGGTTGGTGGGAAACGGCGAGCAGAATGTCGGCGTGTACATCTCTGCCAAGGCCGACTACGTGACCCGCGCCCTGCTCGTCATGGCGGCCGAACCCGACGGCAAGCCCGTCACCGGCGCGGCCATCGCCAAGCAGCAGCAGATGCCCATGAAGTTCGTCGAGAACTCGCTCGTCGACCTCAAGCGATCAGGCCTGGTCACGAGCGTGCGAGGCACGGCTGGAGGCTTCAAGCTGGCCAAACCGGCGAACCGCATCACGATCGCCGACATCATCCGTGCGGTGGACGGCCCGCTCGCCGAGATCCGCGGCGAGCGCCCGGAGGCCACGGTCTACGAAGGGCCGGCCGAGCACCTGCAATTCGTCTGGGTGGCGGTTCGGGCCAGTTTGCGCAACGTCCTCGAACAGGTGACCTTGGCCGACGTGGTCGCGGGGAAGATCCCCCGGAAGGTACTCGCGCTCACCGAGAATCCCGATGCGTGGAAGCCGCGCTGAGGCCCGAGCGGGAAACGAGGCCCGAGCGGGTTGTCTGGGTGCCCCATTGTCCCTAATCTCGATGGGATACATCGACTTTAGGGACCCGCAATGACCACGCCGGTAGCGCCGGAGCAGCCGCCGCCACGGCAGACGATCGTCTTCTTCCACGCGCATCCCGACGACGAGGCCATCTTCTCCGGGGGGACCATCGCTCGACTCGCCGTCGGCGGCCACCGCGTCGTCGTCGTGATGGCGACCTCGGGTGGTCGAGGGCGCAGCATCGCCGCAACCACCGACGACGCGACGCCGCCGTCGACTTGGTTGCCCGACGAACGCGAGCGCGAGTTGGCGGCGTCGTGTGAATTGCTCGGCGTCGCGCGCATCGTCCTCTTTCGCTACGAGGACTCCGGCGTCGAACCGTCACCGAACGCGCCGGCACGGACCTTCAGCGAAGTCGACGTCGAGGAAGTGGCGCGCCGATTGGTCGACGTCATCACCGAAGAAGGTGCGAGTGCGTTGGTCGTCTACGACGAAGGCGGAATCTACGGGCACCTCGATCACGTCCACGTCCACCGAGCGGGACTCGCCGCGGCGCGCCTGGCGTCGCTCACCACGGTCTACGAGATGACACTCGATCGCGAATACCTCCACTTCGTCGATACGCATCTGATCGACCATGCCCGCGAGTCACTCCCCCACATCGACCACATCGGTGTGCCGACGGTCTTCGTCTCGACCACCGTCGACGTCCGCATGGTTTTGGCTCAGAAACGGGCCGCCATCGCCGCACATGCCAGCCAAGTGCACTCCTCGTCGTCGGTGATGAGACTGTCCGAGAGCTCATTTCGCGAGGTGTACGGCTACGAATGGTTCGTGCGTCACGGACCGCGAGGCGTGATCGATTCACTCACCGACCAACTGATCCGCACTACCCAATGACCAGCGGTCAACCCGTGACCGGTCGCGGGTGAGGAGGGCGCACTCGGAACACCGAACGGATCACCGCAATGCACTGGTCTTCGACATAGTCGAGCCCGGCCGCGAGCGCGGCTTGTCGACCTTCGCCCGACACGATGCCCTGCTGAAGCCAGACCGCAGGAGCGCCTACCTCGATGGCGGCCTTCACGACTGCCCCAGCCTGCGCCGAAGGCCGGAAGACGTTGACGAGATCGACCGGTACCGGCACGTCGCTCAAGGTGGGGTACGCCTTCTGGCCGGCAATCGCCTCCGCAGTCGGGTGCACGGGGATCACGGTCCATCCGTCACGAATGAGTTGGACGGGCACGGAGTGTGCCTCCTTTTCGGGATGCGTCGACATGCCGACGACCGCGATCACCTGACTCCTCGCGAGCAACTCGTTCGGGGCAAGGGCCATCATTTCTTCCTTCATTCGACAGCCGCAGCAACAGAGACAGCGCTAGCGGCCGAGTATGGGCATTACGCCTGCCCGATTCCAACTTGACCGATCGCAACGAGCGTCGATCCGGCCGAGCGGAATGCACACGCCTGTCGAGGGGTTCAACAAGCAATGACACCCAACCCCGATTACAACGCCTTCAACCGATCGGTCATCGCAGAGTTCCGCCAAAAAGGCGGAGCGGTCACCGGCGCCTTCGCCGGAGCTCCACTGCTGTTGCTCACTACTACCGGCGCCAAGACCGGAACCGCGCGAACCACACCCCTCGTGCACACGCGCGATGGCAACAACATCGTGGTCATCGCGTCAAAGGGAGGAGCGCCGCGCGACCCCGACTGGTTCCGCAATTTGTCGGCGAATCCTCGTGTCACCATCGAGCTCCCGGGCGACACATTCCAGGCACAGGCACGGGTTGCCGAAGGCCAAGAACGCGAGCGCCTGTATCGGGCACAGGCCGAACTCATGCCCAACTTCGATGAATACGCGGACAAGACCGACCGATTGATCCCCGTGGTCGTGCTCGAGCGCGTGGGTTGAGCGGCCCCGCTGCAGGCAAACAGCTAGGTTGAGCCAAGCACAACCGACCCGAGGAGCAAGCATGCCGGAGAAGATTGCCTTCTACTTCGATCCCCTCTGTCCTTGGTGCTACTTGACCTCGAAGTGGGTTCATCGACTCGTCGAATTGGGAGAGGTCGAGGTCGAATGGCGGGTCTTCTCGCTGGAAGTGCACAACACGGGCAAGACATCGATCGACGATGCCGCAGAGTTCCGCGCCGCGACTGCGTTGCGCACGGCGATGGCCTTGCGTGACACCGTCGGGCCCGAGTCGGTCGGACGGTTCTATGCGCACCTCGACGCGCGGACATGGGACGACACACAGGACATCCGCGAGGTCGAGGTCATTCGCTCGTCGGTGGCCGACGCCGGTGCCGACCCCGCAATCGTCGACGCGGCGCTCGCAGACGAGTCGACGTGGGATCGCGTGCTCGCCGAGCACCACGCAGTTGTGTCCGAGGTCGGCGCCTTTGGCGTTCCCACCATCCGCCTCGATGGCGGCAAGGGCCCGGCGATCTTCGGCCCCGTGATCCATACGGTGCCCAACGACGACGACGCCGTCGACATGTTCCGCCACGTGTCGTGGCTCATCCGTCACTCAAGTTTCTGGGAGATCAAGCGAGAGCGCACCGAGTCCCCCGACCTCGAGCACGCACGTGTGCGAGCAGCGCGGCGAGCGGCCGCCGAAGCCAAGGCAGCAGCCTCAAAGTGAACGGCGCTGCGCGCCAAACGACGAATTGACGACAGAATTCGGCAGGTCGCGTCTCCTGTTCACGAGGTGTTCACAACACCGTCACTGCCGGCTGAGTCGCGGCGCGTATCGTCGCTGCGGCAGGCGACGAACAGGAGCGGACGTGGACGCATTCGAACGTCTTCTCGATCTCGGCTTGGCCCTCACGACCTGGTCACCGACGCGCGAGCGTGATCGCAGGCTCATCATGGAGGCCGCGGCCGAGTTGCGTAGCCTCAGCCGAACCTGCGTCACATTGATCGACTTGCCGTATGAACCGCTGCGCAACGTGCGGCGCAACCTCGCGCTGTGGAACGCAGCCGCGTGAGACGACCGCTCAGAACTCGACGTCGAGTTCGTCGAGCTGCTCCGGTTCGATGCGAGCAGCATCCATCCACTCCACCACCGCCGGCATCGACAGGATCGTCGCGCAATAGTCGTCACACAGATGATCGAGCCTGATGTGGTAGGTCCGAAATCGACTGCATACGGGCGCGTACATCGCGTCGGCCATCGTCGGACGATCACCGAACAGAAAAGGTCCTCCAGAGGCCAGCATGCAGTCGGTCCAGACACGCGTGACACGATCGATATCGGCCTGGGCGCCGGCCCACACCATGAAGTTGGGATGATCGGCCTTCACGTTCATCGGCAGTGCCGCACGGAGGTTCACGAAACCCGAATGCATCTCACCGCAGATCGATCGACAACGAGCGCGGTCGGCCCTGTCGGCCGGCAGCAGCCCGGCCGCTGGTACGAGCTCATGCAAATATTCACCGATCGCCAATGTGTCCCACACGGTCGTGTCGTCGTGAACGAGACATGGCACGAGGAACGGTGGCGAAAGCAACAACAGCTCGGCTCGACTTGCAGGATCATCCGCGGGCAACTCTTCTTCGACGAAGTCGATGCCCGCCAGCTTGCACAAGAGCCAGCCGCGCAACGACCACGAACCGTAGTTCCTGCTGTTGATGGTGAGTGTGGCTCGCTTCATGGTGCAATCCAGTCTTCTTCGATAAGGTCGAATTGCATGCGAGGCACGCGATGACATTCACCGCGTTGGACAGCTACCGCAAGCCGCTGACCGGCGTGACTCCAGGTGCCTCGGTCCTCTATCCCGCGTACCAGACGCAGAGTGATCTGATGGCGCCGTTGCGCGCTATGGCGCGCTTGGCGGCGCGGGCATCGCAGGCATGGCGCAGCGATCTCCCCCGCAGCCCCATGTTCATGAATCTGGGCGCGGGCTATGAGCTGCTCGCGCGTATGGGTTTCTCTCACGCGCGAGCGCCCTTCGGTATCGAGCACGTCGTCGTCGACGGGCATGAGGTCGAGGTGACAGAGAAGGCGGTCGACGGCACACCGTTCGGCACATTGCTGTCCTTTTCGACCGAGACCGGTATCGAACGACCACGCGTCTTGCTCGTTGCCCCATTGTCGGGTCACTTCGCCACGCTGTTGCGGGACACAGTCCACACGATGGTTGCCGACAACGACGTGTATCTCACCGACTGGCACAACGCGCGCGACATTCCACTCAGGGACGGCCGCTTCGGCTTCGACGAATACATCGAGCACATCGTGCGGTTTCTCGAGGTCATGGGCCCCGGGGCACATGTCGTCGCCGTGTGCCAACCCTGCGTCGCTGCGCTCGTCGCGACGGCCGTCATGGCCCAAGGTGGACACCCCGCGGTGCCGCGTAGTCTCACCTTGATGGCGGGGCCCATCGATGCCCGCATCAACCCGACGAAGGTCAACGAACTCGCCACGAGCAAGCCGATCACATGGTTCGAGCGAAATCTCATCGCGTCGGTGCCGTGGCGCTACCCCGGAGTCTTTCGCCGCGTGTATCCGGGCTTCTTGCAGGTTGCCGCATTCATGAGCATGAACCTCGAGCGACACGTGAGCGCCCACCGCAAGTTGTTCGCTGACCTGGCCGGAAACAACCGCGCCAGCGCCTCGGCGACCGCAGCGTTCTACGACGAGTACTTCGCGGTGCTCGACCTCACCGCCGAGTTCTACCTCGAGACCGTCGAGAAGGTCTTCCAGCGCTACGAGCTCGCGCGCGGCACGCTCGAGTGGCAAGGGCGGCTGGTCGAGCCGGCCGCGATCCGTCGAACGGCGCTGCTCACCGTCGAAGGAGAACGCGATGACATCTGTGCGGTGGGGCAGACCGTGGCGGCCCACGACGTTTGTCCCAACATCGGGCCGGCCAAGCGGGGCCATCACCTGCAGTCGGGCGTCGGCCACTACGGAGTGTTCAACGGGCGGCGCTGGGAGACCCAGATCTACCCGATCGTGCACAACGTCATCCAGGCCAACATCTGATCGCGCCGGCGCGATCCACCACACGATCATTGGGCGCACCAACCGCCGTCGACGTTCCACGCCGCGCCGCGCACCTGACTGCTCGCATCCGAGCACAAGAACACGACGACCGCGGCGATCTGCTCGGGCGTGACGAACTCGAGCGACGGCTGCTTCTCGCCGAGCAGCAGGTGCTTCGCCGCATCGATCGACAGCGCCGCTGCCTCGGCCCGCACTTCGATCTGTCGTTGCACGAGCGGGGTCAGCACCCAACCCGGACAAATAGCGTTGCAGGTGACCCCGGTCGTGGCGGTCTCGAGCGCCACCGTCTTCGTGAGGCCGAGCATCCCATGCTTGGCGGCGACGTAGGCGACCTTCTGCGGCGACGCGACGAGGCCGTGCGCCGACGCGATGTTCACGATGCGACCCCAGTTGGCCCGCTTCATCCCGGGGAGCGCGCAACGGATCGTGTGAAACGCGGATGAAAGATTGATGGCCAGGATCGCGTCCCACTTGTCGGTGGGGAACGACTCGATGTCGGCAACGTGTTGGATGCCGGCGTTGTTCACGAGAATGTCGACGCCGCCGAACGTCGCTTCGGCGTCGGTTACCATTGCTTCGATCTGGGCCGGGTCGCGCATGTCGGCAGGATGGTGACGTGCCTGCACTCCCCATCCGCGCAACTCTGACTCGATCGCCGCGATGTCGTCGGGATCTCCGAGGCCGTTGAGCACCACGTTGGCGCCCTGGGCCGCCAACGCCCGCGCGATGCCGAGCCCGATACCGCTGGTCGAGCCGGTCACCACCGCTGTCTTGCCGTCAAATATCATGAGTTCTTTCTCGCGGGGCCGCGCGGCGGTCACCGGCGCAGTTCGGCGAGCGCGATGATGGCGTCGATCGCTTCAGGATTGACGATGGCCTCGGTGTTGCGCACCGGTCGACCGTGCACTGCGTCGGCCACGGCCAACTCGACGAGCTTGTTGCTGCGCGTGCGCGGCAGATCGTCTACTTGTGCTATCACCGCGGGCACATGTCGAGGAGTGCACGCGGACCGCACCTTCGAACGGATCTCCGAGCGGAGATCATCGGTCAGAGTCGCGCCGTCGATGAGACGCACCAGCAGCACGATGCGCACGTCGTCGTCCCACTGCTGGCCGAAGGCCAGTGCTTCGGCCACCTCGGGGAGGGCCTCGACCACGCGGTAGATCTCGGCCGTGCCGATGCGCACACCACCGGGATTGAGTGTCGTGTCGCTGCGGCCGTGGATGATCACGCCGCCGTAGGGAGTGAACGACGCGTGGTCCCCGTGCGCCCAGATGCCGCCGAATCGGGAGTAGTACGCGTTGTGGTAGCGCTCGCCCGAATCGTCGCGCCAGAAACCGAGCGGCATCGACGGGAAGGGCTGCCGGCAAACAAGTTCGCCGGCCGAGTTCGGGCTGTCGCGCAACGATCGACCTTCGTCATCGACGACGTCGATGGCCAAGCCGAGCGCAGGGCGCTGGATCTCACCCGCCCGCACGGGCCCTGTCGGATCACCGGCCAACAGGCATCCACACAGATCAGTGCCGCCTGCGATCGAGGCGAGATGCACGTCGGTCTTGACGGCGTCGTACACGAAACGGAAGCCGTCGGGCGACAGCGGCGAACCGGTGGAGCAGATGGTGCGCAACGTGTCGAGGCGATGCGTCTCGCGAGGTGTCCATCCCGACTTGCGCAACGATTCGATGAACCGCGCGGACACGCCGAGCAGCGTCAACCGTTCGCTATCGACCAGATCGAACAACGCCTGCGGACCAGGGTGGAATGGTGAGCCGTCGAAAAACACCGCGGTCGCGCCCGATGCCAGCGTCGACGCGAGCCAGTTCCACATCATCCAGCCGGTCGTCGTGTAGTAGAGGACGCGATCGCCGGCACGCACATCGCAGTGCAGTTGGTGTTCCTTCAGGTGCTGCAACAGCACGCCGCCGGTGCGGTGCACGATGCACTTCGGGACACCGGTGGTGCCCGACGAGTACAAGATGTACCAGGGGTGATCGAACGGGAATCGTTCGTAGGACAGCGCGGTGCCGCGATGCGGCGCGAGGAGCTCGTCCCATCCGATCGCGCCCGGCGCGGCGTCGCCGGCGAGGACCACCGCGCGAACCGTCGGTAGGCGGGGCACGATCTCGCACAGACGCTCACGACAGTCGAAACGTTTGCCCCCGTAGGGGTACGAGGACGCCGCGAAGAGGAGCACCGGTTCGATCTGGCCGAACCGGTCGACCACGCCTTCGACGCCGAAGTCGGGCGATGTCGAAGAGTAGATCGCGCCGACCGCCGCCGCACCGAGCATCACGACGATTGCCTCGAGCCCATTGGGCAACCACGCCGCGACACGGTCACCCGCGATGACGCCGTGCGCCCGCATGGCAGCGGCCATCGCCGCGACGTCGATGCGAAGTTCCCGCCAGCTGCGCGCGAGGCGGCGACCGGTCTCGTCGATCGCGACGACCGCATCGCTGTCGGTATCGAGATCGCGGTCGATCGCCAACAGATTCTCGACAACCGAGAGTCGGGCATCGGGAAAGAACCTCGTCGACCAGAACTCAGGATGTCGTTCGATGACGCGGTCACCGCGGTCGCCGGTCATCGCGCACTCGTGCCACACCAACGACCAGAACTCGTCAGGTTCGTCGACCGACCACTCGTGGAGAGACGGGTAGTCGTCCACACCGACGCGGCGCCAGAATGCAGCCATCCGAGTCGCGGCGGCACGCTCGGGCGATGGCATCCACAGCGGTTCGACGTCGACGGGAAGCATCGTCACCCCTCGATCTTGTTACGCGTCCGGGTCAGGCGGTTGTCGGATACGTGAACGCTCCGTGAACATGCCGCTTCAGTAGGTGAAGAGGTTTCAGCAAGCACAGAGTTTCAGCAAGCACAGAGTAGAGTCCCGCCGTTTGGGAAGCGAGGACGCGATGCCGGTGACTTCCGGGTTCAACCATGTGGCCACGTTGACCTCCGACATTGATCGGACGGTCGCTTTCTACAAGGCGGTCTTCGGTGCAGAAGTGACCTTCGAGATGTAGGCGCGACCCGACCATCCGCACATGATCATCCTCGATCTCGGCGGCGGCGCTCAACATCTTCGAAGTGGAGAGCCACACGATCATCGGTGATCGGCGGACGCAGGGTGGTCGAGGCGCGATCGACCACTATGCGCTCGCGGTCGACTCCCACGCCACCCTCGAGAAGGTACGAGATCGCCTCGTCGAAGCAGGCGCCGACATCGGCGAGAATCAGCGGCTTGGCGACGAGTGGTCACTGTTCTTTCGCGATCCAGATGGCATGGAGCTCGAGGTCTGCTGTCACGCAGACTAGAGATTCCGTCGTGGCGGCGGATGTTCAGCCTTCGACCAGGGATTGCCCTGCCAGCACGAGGGTCACATCATCGACCACCAGGTGTTGCGAGGCCGCGTGTATGTCGCGAAAGCACCGACCGAGCGCGCTCGGTGTGCGAATGGGGTCGGTCCCGGCGAACGAGTACGCGAACCGCGTCACGTCGACGGCAACATGGGTCGCGTATGTGGTGGCTTGGCGCAGTCGCACGAAGTCCGCCGGTGCGAGATCGTCGCCGCGGTCGAGTTGGGCTTGCGCATCGCCGAACGATTCGAACACGAACGAACGCGCCGACCGTAGTGCGGCATCGAAGCGGCCGAGCTCGAACTGGAATCGCTCGCGATCACCGATCCGTGTAGCCGCGCCCATCCGTTGCTTGATCCGTGCGATCGCCGTCACTTCGTTGATGGCGCGACGCCCGATGCCGAGTGCGAAACCTGCGTGCCCGATCAGCGCCAGACCCAACACCCCGATGCGGTAGATCGGCCCGCCGCGCAACGGCCGCCCCGCGATGAGATCGAAGGTGAAGCCGGCGTCGACATACTGCTCGGGGACGACGTAGTCGTAGCTGCCCGTGCCGACGAGGCCGAGCACGTCCCAGTTGCCGGCGAACTCGACGTGGTCACGCGGGACGAAGAACACTCTGATGGCGGGCCGACCAGGCGCGAGCATTCGCGGTTCGCCGTCGACCATCTCGAGCGCACCGCCGCCGACCCAATCGGCATGTGCGCTGCCGCTGCCGAAGCTGTAGTGACCGCTGACGGTGTAGCCGTCATCGGTGGCGATGGCGCGTCCGCGTGGCGAAAACTGTCCGGCGTGCGTCGGCATCCCGGCCGCGAACATCGCTTGCACGGCCTCGTCGCTCGTGTACGTGGTTGCGAATGCCGACGTCGACGCATTCGCCAGCAGCGTCCAGCCGGCGGAACCGTCGGCACGGCACACCTCCTCGTACACCGCGAGGCTCGTCTCGGCGTCGGCCTCGAACCCACCGAGCGCCCTCGGTATCTGCAGTGCGAACAGGCCCGATTCCCGAAACGCGTCGATGAGCGATTCGGGCAATGTGCCCGCGGCCTCCGCCGAGGCCGCCTCTCGCTCGACGAGGGGGCTGAGCGAACGGGCAATGGACAGGGGGTCGCCGAGGGCATTGGACATGGCGCTATCTTGCCGCGTCGAGGTCTGCGCCGCGGGCATGATGCGGGAATGGCCACCTTCGTTGCCCTGCTCCGAGCCGTGAACGTCGGCGGCAGGAATCAGCTCTCGATGACCGAACTGCGAGCGCTCTTCGAGTCGTTCGGCTACTCCCACGTCGAGACGTACATCCAGAGCGGCAACGTCGTCTTCGACGGCGCATCACGAAAGTCGGCGTTGGTGGCGTCGGAGGTCGAGGCGGCGTTCGCCGACGCTCTCGGACGGCCCCTCGATGTCGTCATCAGGTCGGCGCGCGAAATGTCCGCGGTGATCAAAGCGAATCCGTTCCTCGGCCGCGTACCCGATCCCACGAAGCTGCACGTCGTGTTCCTCAACCACGCGCCCGACGAGGCGCGGGTGAACGAGCTGGATGTCTCCCGATTCGAGCCCGAGGAATTCGCCCTGGGTGCGCGTGAGGTCTACCTGCACTGCCCGGATGGCCTGGGCCGCTCGAAGCTGTCCGCCGCGCTCGCCGCGAAGCTCACCCCCATGCCGTCCACCGTTCGCAACTGGAACACGGTCAACAAGCTGGCGGCACTCGCCAAACGGTGAGCGATCATCGACCGATTACCTCAGAGGTAGTGGCAACCGAACGGCGCCCCGCCCTACGGTTGGGCGTGCGCCATCACGGGGTCGGACCGTTGGTACGGGATTGGCGGACTCGTCGTCGCCGTAGTCAACTCGACTTGGCCTATGCCGTCGGCGTGTCGCCGCGGCACCTGAGCTTCGTCGAGACCGGCCGGTCGAAGCCGAGTCCCGAATTGCTGTTGGCCTTGGCCGACGGGCTCGATGTGCCGCTGCGCGAACGCAACGTGTTGCTCGTCGCCGCCGGCTATGCCCCGCGGTATTCCGAGACTCCCCTCGGTGCCACCGAGATGACGCGCGCTCGCGGCGCGCTGCAACGGCTGCTCGACACCCACGATCCCTATCCCGGTGTCGTCATCGATCGGCAGTGGAATGTCGTACTCGCCAACGATGCGGCGTCGTTGTTGACCCGCACGCTCCCCGAGCATCTCATGGGGCCGCCACTCAATGTGTTCCGCGCCTGCCTTCATCCCGATGGCCTCGCGCGTGCCACGTTGAACTTCGACGAGTGGGCCACGTATCTCGTCGGTCAACTGCAGCGGGCTGCACTGCTCACCGACGACCCCGAACTCAAACGGCTCGCCGACGAGGTAGCGAAGTACCCAAACGTCGAAACTGTGCGGCAACGGCGGCGCGACGCGGCGTTCGACGAGCCCGAGTTGCTCGTGCCACTGCGACTCGACGTCGCTGGCGATGAGCTGTCGCTCTTCACCACGCTCACTACCTTCGGCACCCCACAGGACATCACACTGTCCGAGTTGGCGGTCGAGCTCTTCTTCCCCGCCGACGAACGCAGCGATGCGTGGCTGCGCGCCGCGAACGCACTACCCAACAGGTAATCGCTTTCGGTCGCGGATTCGTTCATTGTCGACGTTGACAACGACATCGAACGAAAGAGATCACGACATGAACGATCTGACCACCACCGTCGACACCTACCTCGCCGCATGGAACGAGACCGATCGAGCGATGCGCAGCACGCTCATCGAGAAGGTCTGGACCGCAGACGGACGCTTGATCGACCCGCCACTTGCCGCCGAGGGTCACGCGGGTATCGACGAGATGGCCGCCACGATGCAGGCCCACTATCCCGGCCATCGCTTCCGCCGCGCCAGCGGCATCGATGCCCATCACGAGCACCTGCGCTTCGCCTGGGAGCTCGTGACCCCCGACGGCACCGTGGCCCTTGCCGGTATCGACGTCGGCGAGGTCGGCGCGGACGGCCGCCTGCGCCGCATCACCGGCTTCTTCGGCGACCTCCCCACCGCCTGACCGCAGCTTGGTTACGTCGACCGCGGCAAGTGCAGCACGTGCTCCGCGATGTAGTTGAGGATGATCTCGTTGTTGACGGGAGCGATCTTCAACAAACGCGCGATGCTCCAGAGCGTGGAGACGTCGACGCCGTTGTCGAACGCGTAGCCGCCGTGCGACTGGATCGACGCGTCGCACGCCTCTACGGCGGCCGTCGACGCCGACAGCTTGGCCGCGTTGGCGAGGTAACCGCCCGTGACACCCGCATCGAACGAACGCGACGCGGTGTACATCAACAGACGCGCCGAGTCGAGCTTGACCTTGGCCATCGCCAGCGGGTGCTGCACCGCTTGGTAGGCGCCGATGGGTTTGCCGAACGGCGCCCGCTCGCGCACGTAGTCAACGGCCTTCGCCAGCGCGAAGTCACCGACACCGATCGCCCACGCGGCCGCTAGCAGGCGTTCACAATTGAGCGCATCGAAAAGCAGGCGGAACCCTTCGCCTTCGGCACCGATGAGGCGATCGGCCGGCACGAGCACATCGGTGAAGAACACGCTGTATTGGCGGTCGGGCATCACGATGCCGATGTCGAGCGGTTGCAACTCGATACCCGGACTGTTCACGTCGACGACGAAGAGGGACAGCCCTTGCCGGCGATCGGCGACCTCTGACGCGCGTGAGGTGCGCGTCACCACCATCACGGTGTCGCTGACGTCGATGGCGGAGATGAAGATCTTCTGTCCGTTGAGCAAGTAGTCGCCGTCGACTGTCTTGGTGGCGAACGTCTCGATGGCGAACGTGTTGGTGCCGGCGTTGGCCTCGGTGACCGCGAAGCACATGCGCTGCTCGCCGGTAGCGGTCGGCATCACCAGCGCGCGACATTGCTCGGGTGTGCCATGACGCAGGATCGCTTCACGCGCGAACACGGTGAGGATGAACAACGCCAGCGGCGTACCGGCACTCGAGATGGCCTCCATTGCCGCGACCGTGTCGGTGACGCCGCCTCCGGAACCGCCGTACTCCTCGGGCACGCCGAGGCCCAACAGACCTTGGTCGACCATTGCCTGCCACATCTCGTCGGGAAAGCGCCCGCCTCGTGCGCATTCGACCCAATAGGCACGGTCGAAGCGGGATGTCACGCCCTTCGCTGCTTCGAGCACCGCCACCCGGACTTCACCGAGATGCGGCGCGAGATGATCGGTGTCGCCCAGATCACTGGCCATCGCGTCCCTTTCGATCATGCGTGAGACGCCGAGAACGGGCGTCGTCGCGTATAGTGCCAGGGTTCGAACCATTTTGTGGGGGTGGGCGATGCCACGTCTTGCGGTGCCAGCCGATCAGGATCCGATGATGTATGTGTGGGGTCGACTCGCTCCCGCGCTCACCGGCCCGGCAGCAGCCTTCTCGGGAGCGGTATACGCGTCGTCGTTGTTGTCGCTCCGCGAGTTCGAGGCGGCCCGCATCAGCATCGCCAGCGTCAACGACTGCAACATCTGCCTCAACTGGCGGTCGGCGCGCGATGTGCCGGGCAAAGCCGACAGCCCCGACGAGGTGCCCGAGTCGTTCTACGACGCGGTGCTCGCCGGCGACACCACTTCCTTGACCGCGCGCGAACGGCTCTCGGCGCGGTTCGCAACCCTGTTCGCCATCGACCATCTCGCGATCGACGAAGAGATGTGGGCCGAACTGCACCGTGAGTTCAGCGACGACGAACTCGTCGATCTTTCACTGTGCGTCGGCGCATGGATCGCGTTCGGCCGCCTCAATCGAGTGTTCGACATCGACGGAGCGTGCCGCGTCGGTGTGCCACTGCCGGGCTGAACCCCTCAGGTGAACGGGGTGGTGTCCTGCACCAAGTGATGCGACATGTCCCCCGAGAGCAACACGGTGATGTAACGGCGCTTCCACCGCCATACGCCCGCGACGCGCTCGAACGTATCGAAATTGCGTCCGGTGTTGATCGGCTGTAGCGGCAACGTATCGGTCTGTTGGTACATCACGTAGTGGCTCGAGCAAGTTGCCGAGCCGTCGACTTCGTCGACATCGATGATGAGGTTCGTCGACAGATGGTGTGTCCGGGCCCCGCCTTCGGGATAGACCCGCGTGACGCGGCGGAATTGCTCGGCTGTACCTTGCGCACCTTCGCACACCACTTCGGCCATCCCCGCGATCCCGATCGTCGCGTGCGCGAAGAGTTCGCCGACGCCGTCGAAGTCGCCGGCGTCGTTTCGCATGTCACAGGTGAAGATCAGTTTTTCGATCGCGCTTCGAGCATCAACCACGTCGGTGCCTCCGTTTCGGTGCCGTAATCGGTGAGGATCGCATCAGTGGAAGCTCTCGCCCGCATTGGCGTAGAGCGCTTGGCCGGTGATGGGCCGGGCCATGTCCGATGCCAGGAACACGACCGAGTCCGCGATCTCGTCGGGCGACACGAGGGTCCTCAACGCGTTCTTGGCCGCGAACTCGTCGTAGACCACCTGCGGCACGACGCCGCGTTCCCCGGCCTGCGAGTCGAGGTAATCGCGCAGGCTCGTGCCCCAGATCGGGCCGGGAAACACCGCATTGACCCGTATCCCTTGCGGCCCCAACTCGGCGGCGAGCAGCTTGGTCAAGTGCGCGACTGCGGCCTTGGAGCTCGTATAGGCGCCGAAGCTCGGTTGGATGAGATCGACGCCGTGGGTGCAGATCATCACCACGCGACCCGAACCCGATGCCACGAGCGCGCCGAGCGCTGCCTGCGTCACGTTCAGGGTGCCAAAGACGTTGACGTCGCTGGTCGCTTTCCACGCATCGAGGTCGGCGCTGTCGAACCGCGAGAAGTCACCACCGTGATAGGCGTCGTTGACGAGGATGTCGAGCGCTCCGTACATGTCGACCGCTTCGCGCACCAACGCCTCGCAATCAGAGCGGCTGGTGATATCGGTGACGCGACCCGCAGCCTGGCCTCCGGCCGATTGCACCGCGGCGACCGACGCCGCGACGGCCCGTTCGTCGCGGTCGCCGATCATGACCCGAGCACCGTCCTTCGCGAACTGCACACAGATCGAACGGCCGAGACCGGCGCCGGCCCCCGATACGACTGCGGCCTTTCCGTCCAGCAACACCAGCGCCCCCACGGCCGACGGTAGCAGCCGGTCGACTCACCCGCGTGTGGCCGCGCGTCGCAACCAGCGTATGGACCCATCGCCGTTGCAGCCCACGACGAACCCACCTCGAGGATGCGCCGCGACCGAGCAGAACGAGAAGGGCACTTGGCCACCGTCGGGCGGACCGATCGGCGCGTCCTCGACGACAGTGGTCGCAGCCGCGGTGCCGGGGTCGATCGCGATGAGCCGGCGGGCACCGACGTCGGCGACGAGGACCATGCCGTCGTTTGCGGCGAGCCCTTCGGCCTTGTCGATCCCCGCGCACGTGCGAGTGCTGCCATCCGCCGTGATCGCCACCACTGCCGCGCCTCGAGCCTGACTCACCCACAGCGAGCCGTTCGAATCCCGCGCGACCGCGACGGGGTCGGACAACGCGCTGGCCATGACGTGCATCGTCGCATCGAGCCCGACGCTGACAACGGTGCCCGCGTCACGGTCGCACACGAGATAGCGATCGTCGGTACCGTCGGCCACCAGCCCGCTCGGTCGATCGAGACGAGCGGCAGCATCGAGCACCCGCGGCGCGCCACCCGGTTGCCAACCGACAACGCCCATCGGAAAGCTCAGCAACACGAACCCTTCACCAGCGGGCGCGATGCCGCATACCAGCCCTGGCTGGTCGACCAACGCCCGGGCGAGCTTCACCACTGCGCCATCGGGCCGCACGACGAGGATGCTGAGGCCGTCGGCCACCAGCACCGAGCCATCGGTTTGTACCGCGACACCTTGCGGACCGAGAAGGCCCGCCGGTGACAACACGCGCCGGCGATCCCCAGCGATTTCGGTTACCAATCCAGAGTCGAAGTGCGAGACATACAGACGATCGCCGGCGCCGATCGACACGTTGTCGATCGACGGATCGATGGCGGCGATGGTGGTGCGCCGGCCGGTTGCGATGTCGATGGCGGTGACATGACCGGTCTTTGCCTCGGTGACGACGAGCCTTCCGGATTGATCGAACTTGACCGCGGTGGGGTGTTGCAGATCGCCGGCGAATCGCCACCCTCGGCCTTCGTCGAGGTCATAGCACCACACCTCGCCCGCGAAGACCAACGGAAGGTACAGCCGACCGTCGGGGCCCATCGCGAGCGCGTTGGGCCCGTTGAGGCCGTCGAGCAGCACCCGAGGCGGACCGCTGCCGAAGGCGTCGAGTTCGAGCAAGCGGCCGCCCTCGCGAAACTCGTCCACGAAGAGGCGCTGACGACGGTGGTCCATCGTGATGCCATTGGCCCCGAACACGTCGTCGCGCACGGTGCGCCACACGTTGTCGCGATCGAGTCGGCGCACGGCGTTCGAGAAGGGTTCGGTCGCGAAGAAGCTGCCGTCTTGTGCGCAGATCCCGTCGTCCGGTCCCATCACTCCCATCGACGGTCGAGCGAGTACCTCATGGCGACCACTCACGAGGTCGATGGCGGTGACCTGCGAGCCGAAGGCTTGTGTCACCAGCAAACGACCGCGCCCGTCTTCGGTCATTCCGTTGGCGCCGAACAAGCGGCTGGGTGCGACCAGTTCAGTCCACTGCCATCCGCGCTCCACCGTCGGTACCTGGCCGGGGAAATACCGCTGCCAACGCGAGACCGCTACGTCCCCTTCGACCATTGTCGTTCCCCTGTTCAGTGCGAATGACGATGCTCGAAGCTAGGCGTCAGGCCGTCCATCGCGCACGGATCGCGGTCGTCATCCATGCATGGCTCGCATTCGAGCTCGAGCGTCGCGTGGGCGATGCGAAACCGCTCGGCGAGCAATCGCTTGACGCGATCGCCGACGACTTGCGCTTCTTCGAGGGTGGGATGCCCGTTCATCACGAGGTGCGCCGACAACGCGTGCACGTCGCTCGACAGCGCCCATGCGTGTACGTCGTGTACGTCATCGACACTGGGGTCGGCCACGACAGCATCGACGAGTACGGACAGATCGAGGTCCGCGGGCGTTGCTTCCAACAGGACATCGGTAGTGGCGCGCAGCAGTCGAACGGCCTCCACGCTGATGAGCAGCCCGACCGCGAGCGAGACCACGGGATCGACCCAGTAGTTCCCGCCGGAGACGACGATGACGAAGCCGGCCAACGCGACTCCGGCTGATGCGGCGACGTCGCTGACCATGTGCAACATGGCCGAGCGCATATTGAGGTCATGGTGGGAATCGCGCAACAACAGCACCGAAAAGGCATTGCCGGCGAGTGCGACCAACGCGGCCACCATCACGACCCCTCCGCGCACGTCCGCAGGGTCGTCGAGGCGCCGTATTGCTTCGAAGACGATGAGCGCGGTCACGGCGAGGATGGCGGCCGCGTTCGCCTGCGCCGCGAGCACCGTCGACCGGTGCCAACCGAACGAGCGCGACGCGGTGGGTGGACGCCGGCTGAGACGTATCGCCCACCACGACAGCGACACTGCCGCCACGTCGGCCAAATTGTGCCCGGCGTCGGCAAGCAGGCCCAGTGACCCGGCGATCACCCCGGTGACCACCTGTGCCGCGACGATGACCACGTTGAGCACGATCACGATGCTCAGGCGCCGCTCGCGCGAAAGCCGCTCGAACGGAGACGGCGCGTGGATCACTCGGCCAGTCTACCGTCGGGGTCTCGCGCCTCGATCGGACGCCCCAGCACCGCCGTCACACACGCGCGCACCGTGGTCACCACCGGCAATCCGTCGCGTTCGGCGAGCCACTCGCGATTCGATTCGTGCACGGCGTCGCGGCCATCGAAGCGGTTCAACATCACCGTGATCGCGAGGGGAGCCAACGCACCGACGCACAGCCGCACCGCATTGATCG
>DATLFA010000040.1:0-53336 GCA_035525225.1 Acidimicrobiales bacterium | reverse complement strand
GAGCGGGCGCCCATTGGCCGGCGACAGGATGTTGTTGGCCGACAGCATCAGCACGCGCGCCTCGGCCTGCGCCTCGGCGGACAGCGGCAGGTGCACGGCCATCTGGTCGCCGTCGAAGTCGGCGTTGAAGGCGGTGCAGACCAGCGGGTGCAGCTGGATGGCCTTGCCCTCGACCAGCACGGGCTCGAAGGCCTGGATGCCGAGACGGTGCAGCGTGGGGGCACGGTTGAGGAGCACGGGGTGCTCCTTGATGACGTCCTCGAGGACGTCCCACACCGGGCCACGACGGCGCTCGACCATGCGCTTGGCCGACTTGATGTTCTGGGCCAGCTCCTGGTCGACGAGCTTCTTCATGACGAAGGGCTTGAACAGCTCCAGCGCCATGAGCTTGGGCAGGCCGCACTGGTGCAGCTTGAGCGTCGGGCCGACCACGATGACCGAGCGGCCGGAGTAGTCGACGCGCTTGCCGAGCAGGTTCTGGCGGAACCGGCCCTGCTTGCCCTTCAGCATGTCGGAGAGCGACTTCAGCGGGCGGTTGCCCGGGCCCGTGACGGGCCGGCCGCGGCGGCCGTTGTCGAACAGGGCGTCGACGGCCTCCTGGAGCATGCGCTTCTCGTTGTTGACGATGATCTCCGGCGCGCCGAGGTCGAGCAGCCGCTTGAGGCGGTTGTTCCGGTTGATCACGCGGCGGTAGAGGTCGTTGAGGTCAGACGTGGCGAAGCGGCCACCGTCGAGCTGCACCATCGGGCGCAGCTCCGGCGGGATCACCGGCACGACATCGAGGATCATCGCGCCCGGGTCGTTGACCCGCTTGCCCTGGTCGTTGCGCTTGTTGAACGCGGTGACGATCTTGAGGCGCTTGATCGCCTTCTGCTTGCGCTGAGCCGACAGCGGGCGCTGCCCGTCCTGCGGGTCGATGGCGACCTTGAGCTTCTCCTCCTCGACGTCGAGGTCGAGGCGACCGATGAGCGACTTGAGCGCGTCGGCGCCCATGCCGCCCTCGAAGTACTCGCCGTAGCGATCCTTCAGCTCACGCCACAGCATCTCGTCTTCGAGGATCTTGCGGGCGAAGAGGTCACCGAACTCGTCCCAGACCCGACCGAGCATGTCGATCTCGGCCTCGTAGGTCTCGCGGAGGGCGGCCACCTCCTTCTCAGCGGCCTTCTGGCGCGCGCGGATGTCGGCATCCTTCGCGCCTTCCTTCTCGAGCGCCGCAACTTCGGCCTCGAGCTCGGTGAAGCGCTCGTTGATGCGCTGGTCGCGCTCCTTCTCGATGGCTTCGCGCTCGGCGAGCATCTCCTTTTCGAGGTTGGGGCGATCGATGTCGCGGCGCTCCTCGTCGACCCAGGTGACGAGGTTGGCGGCGAAGTAGATGACCTTCTCCAGCTGCTTGGCCTTCAGCTCGTCCTTGGGCTCGGTGCCCGTGAGCAGGTACGCCAGCCAGGAGCGGGTGCCCCGGAGGTACCAGATGTGCACGACGGGGGCGGCGAGCTCGATGTGGCCCATGCGCTCGCGCCGGACCTTCGATCGGGTGACCTCCACGCCACAGCGCTCGCAGATGATGCCCTTGAAGCGCACCCGCTTGTACTTGCCGCAGTAGCACTCCCAGTCCTTGGTGGGACCGAAGATCTTCTCGCAGAACAAGCCGTCCTTCTCGGGCTTGAGCGTGCGGTAGTTGATCGTCTCGGGCTTCTTCACCTCGCCGTTCGACCACATGCGGATCTTGTCCGCGGTGGCCAGGCCGATACGAAGCTGGGAAAAGTCGTTTACATCAAGCATTTGTCAGTCCTGTTCGTGCCGTGCTTAGCGGCGACCGATGGCGCGGCCATCGTTTTCGTCATCTGAACCTCGCTCTGGGCGAGAAAGATCGATGCCGAGCTCCTCGGCGGTGCGGAACACGTCTTCGTCGAGCTCACGCATCTCGATTTCGTGTCCGTCGTGCGCCATGACTTCGACGTTGAGACACAGTGCCTGCATCTCTTTGATGAGCACCTTGAAGCTCTCGGGGATACCGGGCTCGGGGATGTTCTCGCCCTTGACGATCGCTTCGTAGACCTTGACGCGACCGAGCACGTCGTCGGACTTGATGGTGAGCAGCTCTTGCAGGCAGTACGCCGCGCCGTAGGCCTCGAGGGCCCACACTTCCATCTCGCCGAAGCGCTGACCGCCGAACTGCGCCTTGCCGCCCAGTGGTTGCTGGGTGATCATCGAGTACGGGCCGGTGGAGCGGGCGTGGATCTTGTCGTCGACGAGATGCGCCAACTTCAAGATGTACATGTAGCCGACGGTGACGGGCTGATCGTAGGGGTCGCCGGTGCGGCCGTTGAAAAGGATGGTCTTGCCGGTGTCGGCCATCTGGCGTTCGCCGTCGGCGCCGTCGCTGCGGATGTTGCCCAACACGTGCTTGATCGTCGGGTGCTTGCCCGCGTCTTCTTCTTCGTCCCAATGCGCGCCGTCGAAGACGGGCGTGGCGACGTAGATCGACGGTGGCGTCGAGGGCCGGGTCTTGCGCTCGGTGCCTCGCGTGGGGGCGGCGCCGACCTCGACTCCGTTGTTGACCCATCCCCATCGGGCGGCGTAGCCGAGATGCGCTTCGAGCACCTGGCCGACGTTCATACGGCTCGGCACACCGAGCGGGTTGAGGATGATGTCGACGGGGCTGCCGTCGGCCATGAACGGCATGTCTTCGATCGGGAGGATCTTCGAGATGACGCCCTTGTTGCCGTGACGGCCGGCGAGTTTGTCGCCGACGGAGATCTTGCGCTTTTGCGCCACGTAGACCCGCACCAGTTGGTTGACGCCGGGGGGCAGTTCGTGGGAGTCGTCACGGCTGAAGACCTTGACATCGATCACCTTGCCCGATTCGCCGTGGGGCACCTTGAGCGAGGTGTCGCGAACCTCGCGAGCCTTCTCACCGAAGATCGCTCGCAACAAGCGCTCTTCGGGCGTCAGTTCGGTCTCGCCCTTGGGCGTGACCTTGCCGACGAGCACATCGCCCGGGCCGACTTCGGCCCCGACGCGGATGATGCCCCGCTCGTCGAGGTCGGCGAGGATGTCGTCGCTGAGGTTGGGGATGTCACGGGTGATCTCTTCGGGGCCGAGCTTGGTGTCACGGGCATCGATCTCGTGTTCGTGGATGTGGATCGACGTCAACACGTCGTCTTTGACCAGGCGCTCGGAGAGGATGATCGCGTCCTCGAAGTTGTAGCCCTCCCACGGCATGAAGGCGACGAGCAGGTTCTTGCCCAACGCCAGCTCACCGTGATCGGTCGACGGGCCATCCGCGAGGATGTCTCCCGTCTTGACCTCGTCGCCCTCGGTCACGCGCGGCTTCTGGTTGATGCAGGTGTCTTGGTTCGATCGCTCGAACTTCAACAACTTGTAGACCGTCTTGCCGAGCGTCTTGTAGTCGACGGTGATCAACCGGCCGTCGACCTCGACGATCGTGCCGTCGTCCTCGGCGAGGATCATGTCGGCGGCATCCCGCGCGGCGCGCCGTTCGACACCGGTGCCGATGTAGGGGGCCTCGGCCACCACCAACGGCACCGCCTGCTTCTGCATGTTGGCGCCCATCAGCGCTCGGTTGGCGTCGTCGTGTTCGAGGAACGGGATCAACGCCGCGCCGACCGACACGATCTGCTTGGGCGACACGTCCATCAGCTGCACTTCGGCCGGCGAGATCTGCGAGATCTCGGTCGTTGCACCGAAGAACACCTCTTGTTCGAGCTGCAGACGCAGATCTTGCAACGACGCCGCCTGCGGCGAGCGGCGCACCAAGACACGGTCGTTGCGGAACGAGCCGTCGGGATTGAGGGCCGCGTTGGCCTGCGAGACGGTGTATTCCTCTTCTTCGTCGGCGGCCAGCCACACGATCTCGTCGGTGACCTTGCCGTTGCGGACCGTGCGATAGGGCGACTCGATGAAACCGAAGCGGTTCACCCGGGCGTACGTGGCGAGCGCGCCGATGAGGCCGATGTTGGGGCCTTCTGGCGTCTCGATCGGGCACATGCGGCCGTAGTGCGAGAAGTGGACGTCGCGGACTTCGAACCCGGCGCGCTCACGCGACAGACCACCGGGGCCGAGCGCGGAGAGACGGCGGCGGTGCGTGAGCCCCGACAGCGGGTTGACCTGATCCATGAACTGCGACAGCTGCGACGTGCCGAAGAACTCTTTGATCGCGGCGACGACGGGACGGATGTTGATCAACGTCTGCGGCGTGATCGCCTCGACATCTTGGGTGGTCATGCGCTCACGCACGACGCGCTCCATACGCGACAGACCGATGCGCAGCTGATTTTGGATCAACTCGCCCACAGACCGGATGCGCCGGTTGGCGAAGTGATCCTGATCGTCGAGGCGGTAACCCGGTTCGCCCTTGGCCAACTGCAACATGTAGGTGCAGGCGCAGAGGATCTCGGTCGGTGTCAACACCGGCGAGTCCGGCTCGGGACGCTCGAGGTCGAGCTTGAAGAGCTTTTCGACCTTTTCGATCTCGGGACCGAGCTTGCGGTTGAGCTTGTAGCGACCGACGCGCGACAAGTCATAGCGGCGCGGCTCGAAGAACGCATTGCGGAAATACGCCCGGGCCGACTCGACCGCGGGCGGCTCACCCGGACGGGCGCGCTTGTAGATCTCGACGAGCGCCTCGTCTTGCGTCGGCGCGTTTTCGCGATCCTTCTCCCACTGACCCTCGAGGAACTCGAAGTAGTCGACGAAGCGATTCAAGAAGCCCGGAGCGCGCTCCTCATCGAAGCCCAGCGCCCGCAACAACATGAACAGGCTCAAACGGCGCTTGCGCGCGACACGAGTGCCGGCAGTGACGTCTTTGCCCGGCTTTTGCTCGACGTCGAATTCGATCCACTCACCGCGATAGGGATGGATGGTACCGGTGACCAACTGATGCTTGGCCAAGTTGCGCAAGCGGAACCGCTCACCCGGCTGGAAGATGACGCCCGGCGAACGCACGAGCTGCGACACCACGACGCGCTCGGTGCCGTTGATGACGAAGGTGCCCTTGTCGGTCATCATCGGGAAGTCACCCATGAACACCGTCTGCTCTTTGATCTCACCGGTGTTCGCGTTCATGAACCGCGCCCGCACGAAAATCGGCGCGGAATACGTCATGTCCTTTTCTTTGCACTCCTCCACCGAGAACTTGGGCGGTGGGCGCAGGTCTTCGTCATCGGGGTCGAACTCGAGCTCGAGCTGCAGCGTCTCGCTGAAATCCTTGATCGGCGAGATGTCGTGAAACGCCTCGGCGATGCCCTCTTTCAGGAACCACTTGAACGAGTCACGTTGAACGGAAATCAGGTCGGGCAACTCGAGGGGTTCCTCGAGATTGCCGAACGAATAGCGGTCCCGGGCTAGAGACGACACGAATACTCCTCGGAGGGGGTACAAACAAAGGGACCCGGCCCGGTCGCGATGAACAACCTGGTCAGGGGGCGTGCTGGCGCAAGGGCGCGCGTCACCGGCGAAAACCGAGAGACAGAGAAATTGCGCAACGCAAAACGCGGACGAGCGGGCACGGCAACCCGGGAGCATAACCCGGGACCGGCGCAATAGCAACCCCCGTGAGAGCACGCTGACGCACGCCTTGACGGCGCCGCGCTGGGCAGCAGGGTAAGGGCCCAGGCGGCCGAGGTCAAGCGTTGGGCGCATCTTGATCCATAGGGATCAAGATGCGGCCATCGGCACGACTACTTCAATTCGACGGAGGCGCCGGCGCTCTCGAGTTGGGCCTTGGCCTTTTCGGCGTCTTCCTTCGACACCTTCTCGAGCACGGCCTTGGGTGCCCCGTCGACGAGATCCTTGGCCTCTTTGAGGCCGAGGTTGGTGAGCGATCGAACCTCTTTGATCACGTTGATCTTCTTTTCGCCGGCGGCGAGCAGAACGACATCGAACTCGTCTTGCTCTTCGGCGACCGGGGCCGTCTCACCGCCACCCGGCATCATCTGCATGGCCGCCATCGGCGCCGCGGCAGTGACGCCGAAGCGCTCTTCGAACGCCTCTTTGAGCTCTTTGAGCTCGAGCACGGTCATGCCGGCAATCGCGTCGAGAATATCTTCTTTTGTAGGCATTTTCTGTTCCTTCTCAAAGGTTGTGCTGCGCTACGCAGCAGCGGATTCGGTGCTTTCGTTCTTTTCGATCAGCGCGTTGAGGGCGTAGACGAAGTCGCGCGGGATGGCATCGAGCAGGTTGACGAACTGCTGCGTCGGTGCGGCCATGAGGCCGGCCAACTCGGCGAGCAACTGCTCACGCGGCGCCACGTCGGCGAGCGCTTTCACATCGTCGGCGGACAAGCGGCGCCCACTCAGCACGCCGCCCTTGATGATGAACGCTTCGTGATCGTTGGCGTACTTACGCAATACCTTGGCGACCCCTACGGCGTCGCCCGGCTTGTCGGCCGTGCGCGCCGCGAATGCGATCGCGGTCGGTCCCTCGAGCAGGTCTTCGATCTCGATGCCGAGGTCACGAGCGGCGAAGCGGACCAAGGTGTTCTTGTACACCTTCAGCTCGCCGCCCGATTCGCGTAGCGATTCGCGCAGCGCGGCCATCTGCGGCACGTTGAGCCCGCGGTACTCGGTGAGCACCGCCGCGTCGGCGCTGGAGAGCTTTTCGCGCACCTCGTCGACGACTGCGACCTTCTCTGGTCTGGGGTTTTCCATTACACCTCCCTCGGAAACGAGAAACGGGTGCTCGCCGTGGCCACCAGGGACCCGAGCGAACACCCGCAATGCCGAAGCAAAGTGGAAGGTTCACCTCGTCCGGCGGGGATTTCCCCATTCAGCCCGTGGGCACCGGAGGTCTTCGGCGAGCAAATTCAGTTGTGAGCAGGGATCTTAGCGGGTAGTTACGAGATGTCCTTCGCCGCGGCGGTGTCGACCTTGACCCCGGGGCCCATCGTCGACGAGACGACGACCTTCTTCAGGTACTTGCCCTTCGACGACGACGGCTTGGCCCGCTCGAGCTCCTCGATGACCGCGAGGTAGTTCTTCTGCAGGTCCGCCATGTCGAAGCTGACCTTGCCGATCGGCACGTGCACGTTGCCATAACGGTCGGTGCGGTATTCCACCTTGCCGCCCTTGAACTCGGTCACCGCCTTGGCCACGTCGTCGGTGACGGTGCCGGTTTTGGGGTTGGGCATCAGGCCGCGGGGGCCGAGCGTGCGACCCAGCTTGCCGACGAGCGGCATGAGGTCGGGCGATGCGATTGCCACGTCGAAGTCGAGGAACCCGCCCTCGATACGAGCCACCAGATCTTCGGCGCCGACGACATCGGCACCTGCTTCTCTCGCGGCCGTGGCGCGGTCGCCCTGGGCAAAGACCGCTACCCGCACTTCTTTGCCGGTGCCCGCGGGCAGCCCGACGGTGCCCCGCACCATCTGGTCGGCTTTGCGGGGGTCGACGCCGAGCCGGGCGACGACATCGACCGACTCGTCGAACTTGCGGCTGCTCAGGCTCTTGACCAGTGACAACGCCTCAGAAGCGGAGTGTTGTTTGTCCCGGTCGAAGCTGCTCAAGGCGTCGCGTTGCTTTTTTCCTTGCGCCATAGATGGCTCCCTCATGTGAGCGGGGCGACGTGAGGTGGTCGCCGTCCCGGTGTGATTGCGGTTTGGTTCAGTCCTCGACGGTGATGCCCATGCTGCGGGCCGTGCCGGCCACCTGCAGCATCGCGGCGTCGAGATCTTTGGTGTTGAGGTCGGGGAGCTTGGTCCGGGCGATCTCTTCGAGTTGCGCCTTGGAGACGCGGCCGACCTTTTCGACGCCGGTGTTCTTGGCGCCCTTGGGGATGCCCGCCGCGGCGCGCAACAGGTTTGGCGTCGGCGGGGTCTTGGTCACGAACGTGAACGAGCGATCGTCGAACACGGTCACTTCCACCGGGACGACCATGCCGCGCTGGGCTTCGGTCGCCGCGTTGTATTGCTTGCAGAACTCCATGATGGCCACGCCGTGGGGGCCGAGGGCCGTACCGACCGGGGGCGCCGGCGTCGCTTGACCGGCCGGGATCTGGATCTTCACGACCGCAATGATTCGTCTTCTCGCCATTTTCAAAAATCTCCCGAAGTGCCGGGGCCGCGCGCGATTGCGCGCACCAAACCCGGCGAGAACCGATCAAGTCTGCAAACAACCGGGCCCGGTCGCAACTCCGACGACGAGAATCAGCCGAATCCAGCCGTGTCTACAGCTTGGCTACCTGGCCGAACTCGAGGCCCACCGGGGTCTCGCGGCCGAAGATGTTGACGAGCACCTTGAGCGTCGCCTGATCTTCGTTGATCTCGACGATCTCGCCCGAGAAGTCGGCGAACGGGCCTTCGCGAACCCGGACGGTCTCGCCCATTTCGTAATCGAGCCGGGCGCGGCGCTGCTTGGCCGGCGCTTCTTTGCCCTCTTCTTTGACCCCGAGGAACGTCTCGACCTCGCGCCGCGACAGCGGTGACGGCTTGCCACCATGGCCGATGAAGTTGACGATGCCCGGCGTGTTGCGCACGACGTACCAGGAGTCGTCATCGAGGAGGCAGCGCACCAACAAGTAGCCGGGGAAGACCTTCTTTTGGACGGTGACCTTCTTGCCGTTCTTGTACTCGACGACCTCTTCCATGGGGATCACGACTTCGTAGATGTGATCTTCCATGCTCATCGACGCGGTACGCGCCTCGAGATTTTGCTTGACCTTCTTCTCGTAGCCCGACTGCGTGTGCACCACGTACCAGCGGCCCGGACGGTCATAGGGGCTCTGCACGCGGGGTTCGTTCTGGAGCAACAACTCGTCTTCGTCGATGACGGCGTCGTCACTGTCCGCGGCTACAGCGTCGTCGGTGCTCGGTTCGGTTTGGTGCTCGAATTCGTTTTCCACGACGGGGCTCATGCGCGGAACAGTCGGATGACGAACTCGGAGAAGGCCCAGTCCAACCCGGCGATGATCGACGTGAGCACGACGACGTTGATGAGCACGACGATCGAGTACTTGATGGTCGTCTCACGCGTAGGCCACGCGACCTTCTTGAGTTCTTGGCGAACTTCACGAAGGAACTGACGGGCGCCGGTGCGTTCCTCGGCGCGAGGAGCGGCGGGCGCCTGGCGGCGTTGCGCAACCGGGTTGCCTTCGCCGTCGACGTCGCCCGAGCGCTGCAACATGCGTCGTTGTTGGCGGTTGAGGGTCATGGATCACTCGAACTTGTACGGAAGAGGGAATGTGCATTGCGCGCACGCATACCCTATCGGGTGTGCGTTGCGACGCGTAAGCGCAGGGCAGGAGGGACTTGAACCCCCAACCTGCGGTTTTGGAGACCGCTGCTCTGCCAGTTGAGCTACTGCCCTAGGGGTGACGATCGAGGATAGCAGCGCACGGCTGGTTCAGATGATGCCGAAGCGCGTGCGTCGGGTGCGACCGGCGAGCACGGCACCGGCCGCGCCGGCCGCAAGCACCCCACCTACGTAGGGGGCGACGCGGACCAGGCGGGCCAACCGTCGCGAGGGGGACGCCGCGTAGCGCCGTAGGTCGGCGTAGAGCTGGACCAACAAGTCGGCCGGCGGCTCGATCCGCTCCGCCCGCAACACCCGTATCGACGCGCGCACGGCGCGCTGCATGTCGAGCTCGACCCGGCAATCGGCACACTGCTCGACGTGCTGTCGATGGGCGAGCGATACCACGCTGGTTTCGTCGAGCATCTCGCTGACCGTGTCCCGGCACTCATACGGCATGGCGTTGATCTCCCGAGAAAAGCCGGTCGCGCAACATCCGTCGGGCCCGATGGAGGCGAACCTTGGCCGCAGACTCGGAGATACCGAGCTCCGCGGCAATCTGGTCATGGGGTAGCTCGTAGACGTCGCGCAGGACGATCACTTGACGCAAACGAGGAGGGAGCTCCGCAATGGCCGTCTCGAGCCGGGCCCGCAATGTGGTCGCGTCGACGTGTTGGGCCGGGTCGTGATCCGCGCGCGGATCGAGCACCGGTGTGTCGGGTGCGAGCTCGGCGTGGCGGTGGCGGGCCGAGCGGGCCGACGCCGACGCCGCGCAGTTGGCGGTGATCCGGTAGAGCCACGTAGAGAACTGCGCGTCGCCACGGAAACGGCCGATGGAGCGGTAGGTCCGCAAGTAGGTCTCTTGCACCACGTCTCGCGCGTCCTCCTCGTTGCCCGTGAGGCGATACGCGAGTGTGTAGGTGTCGTGATACGTCAGTCGCACGAGCTGCTCGAATGCCTCGTGATCGCCCCGGCGCGCCGCTTCGACGTACCGGATCACCTCAGGTGGGCTCATGATTCAGACCCCCGCACCACGCGAGCGTTACATGACGAAAAGATGACGACCTGTTCGGGTCCACCCTAGCGGGTCTCCAAAATTCGGGTCGACCCTAGCGGGTCTCCTTGTGGACCGTGTGCTGGCGATCCCACCGGCAGTACTTGTTGATCTCGATGCGCTCGCGATCGTTCTGCTTGTTCTTGGTGGTGATGTAGTTGCGCCGCTTGCACGTCTGGCACTCGAGGGTCACGTTGACCCGCTTCTCGTTGCTCTTCTTGGCCATGTAGGTGGCCTCCTTGTCATCTGGTGTAGCGACGGACAGGCTCGAACTGTCGACCTCTCGATTATGAGTCGAGCGCTCTTACCGACTGAGCTACGTCGCCGTGGGTAACCGAGCTCCCTGTCAGAATCGAACTGACGACCTCTTCCTTACCATGGAAGCGCTCTGCCGACTGAGCTAAGGGAGCAGCGAAAACTGCTCCGAATCATGCCACGCGAGAGGGCCGTTCCCCAACCTGTTACACGGGAGTGCGGCCGTTCACCGATGACGATTGCGCCGAAGCCGTGACAGCTCCGCGTCCAGTCTCGGAAAGAGGAGCTGCCGTGCTGTCGGCTCAGGGGTGGATCGAGACGGGTGTTCCGAGCGGCACTCTGGCTACCAGGTCCACGATGACGTCGTTGTGTACCCGGATGCAGCCGTGGCTCACTTCGCTGCCGAGCGATGACGGGTCGTTCGTCCCGTGGATCCCGATGACTCCGTCGCCGCCTGCGAAGCGGTCGAGGGTCTCGCTGAACCCGGACAGGCCGAAGGCGTAGTGACCGTAGACGCCGTTGGGATCGGGGGGTTGGAGCAGTTCGGCCAGGTAGAACTCGCCGTGTGGTGTGGGGGTGGCTCCGACTCCTACCGCGATCTCGGTCGAGAGGGTCAGCACCTCGCCCTCGTAGAGATCCAGGCGACGTTCCGAGACGTCGATCTCGATGCGGAAGAGATCGAGGGACAGGTCAACGTCACTTGTCCTGATCCAGCCGACGGTGCCGTTGGGGCGCACTGGGAGTATGACCTCGAGCCATTCGGTGGACACCTGGTCAGGGGACGTGAGCACGAGGAATACCAGAGCGCCTCCCGACGCGGTCGGGTTCCCGAGCTCGACGAGGACGGGAGCATCGTCGATGGGCCGGGATCGTGCCACGACCACGTCACCGCGGGCACGGGCCACCACCGTGCCGGCGGTCTCGACGACGTCGGCCGCAGGGGCCGTCGTGGGCGGCTCGGGAACCGTCGCGTCGGTCGCGGTCACCTCGGTCGCGGCCTGCGGTGCCATGGGACGGTCAGCTTTTCGGCCTACCGCACCACCGGGCCCCGCACAACCCACCAGGTGGAGCGCGGCGACCAACCCGAGGGCGCCGAAGCGCCGAGCGCCCATCGCGCCGTCAGCCGGCGAAGCTCGGCTGCACGACCGTCGGTGTCTCGGGCTGGCTGGGTGGTAACTCGATCTCGGGCAGCACCTCCACAGGCCCCACGGTTGTCGTCGTGGTGGTCGTCGTCGTGGTGGTCGTCGTCGGGGTGGTGGTGGAGGTCGGCGGCTCCTCGGGGCACAGGAAGTCCACGGAGTACCCGCCGCTGCTGATGCCATCGGGTCCCAGACGCACGGCGACGACGACGGTCTCACCCAGGACGAGCTCGCCCTCCTGGATGATCACGATGCCGGGCTCGCTCTCCACATCGGGGACCGTCACGACGTCGTCACCGCTGGTGATGATCAGTTCGGTGTCCTCGTGGACCGACTCGTTGTTGGCGACGTCGACCTCAATGGCACATGACGCTCCTTGCAGCCACGGCTCGACCTCCTCGGTCGCGACCGTGACGGTGGAGAATGGCTCACCGGTCAGGACGGTGAACTCGATCACCAACTCGTGAATGGCACCCGCAGACCCGGGTCGCCAGAACGCGGTCGCGAGCACTGCGGCAGCGCCCAGGATGATCAGCAATCTGCTTCGGGACAACATCGCCCACTCCAATTCTCGATCTGTCGGAGACCTCTAAGGGGCAACGCTATGGGTTTCGATTCCCGCGCCGTAGGGTCGAACGTCCCGAGAAGACCCACAAGGAGCGCACACGGTCGAGATGCGGGTTCTGTTCACGAGCAAGTCAAACGCTGAGCTTCGATCCACCGATGCGGTGTGGATTGCCTTCCGCTTATCCGCGGAAGGCGTTCGTCCGTTTCAAACTCCGCTCCACGATTGACCCGCGAGTCCTGATCACTCGGTTGACGTCCCGACGTTCAGAGTGACGACGGACGGAAGCCCTGTCACACGTGACAACGCGGCGTAGTTGTGACGGCCCATTTCAATGAGACTTCTGGCTCAAGTTTTTCTCACCACGTGTCGAAACATTGCTCGTGCGGTACGAACGGCTAGTCATCGAAGCAGACGACAACCACTTCAGCGTGGAATTCCACCCACAACTGACCGTGATCGCGGGGGTGGGGCGCCTCGAACGAGAGGGCCTCATCAACGAGCTCGTGGGGGCCCTCGGGAGTAGCCGATCGGGGGTGCACGCAGAGCTGGCCACCGACAGCGGGGGGCGCTTCGCCGTGTTCCGGCCCACCGGCGGTCGCCATCGGGTGATCGACGTCGAGCAGGCCGAGGACATCACCCGCTTCTTCGAGAACGCCGACGGCCAGATCGACGTGCTCGCCCGGGCCGGACTCGACTCCCGTTCGGCCCGACGCCGCATGCGGGTGACCCCGGGCGACCTCACGACGAGCTCGCAGACCGACCAGATCATCCGGCGCCTCGCCCTGCTCGACCCGACCGAGCTGTGGAGCGCCGCCGAGCGCGTGCGCATCACCGAGGATCAGCTCCAGGCCGAGGCCGAGTCGATGCAGGCCAACCCCGAGGACGCGGAAGTGGTCCAGCGCATCGAGGATCGCCACAACGAGTTCATGGTGGCGCAGAGCCGTCACGAGCTGTTCCGCAAGCTGAGCTTCTTCTGCGGTGCCTTCGCCGCATTGGCGGCCGTCCCGATGTCGCTGTACTTCGGCAAGGTGTCGGCGATGCCGCTCGTCTTCGCCGCCGCCGCGATCACGGTGATGTCGTTCCGCCAGTTCAAACAGCTCGATCAGGCCGGCCACGACGAGACGAAGGCGCTCAAGGCCGCCGGCGCTCAGTCGTATCTGGGTTTCCATCTGCAGCGGGTCAACGGCCTGCTCGCGAGCGACCAACACCGCAAGCGCCTCATGCGCGCCGCGGAGGAACATCGAGGCTCGACCGAGGCGTGGCGCCACCTCGTCGGTGACCTCGACGTGACGTGGGTACTCGCCCGACGCGACGCCATCGACAGCGCGGCCCGCCACCGCCAGGCCTTGAGCCAGCATCCGGCGTCGGTCGATCATCCGGCACTCGATGACGCGGCGACGGCCGACTTGGGCCAGGCGCTGATCGCTCGGCTTTCTGACGTGCGCTCGCTCGGCGCGGGCGGCGAGAGCTTTCCGCTGCTACTCGACGATCCGCTGCGCGATCTGCCGCGGCCGCTCAAGCCGGCGCTGCTCGAGTTGCTGGTCCGCTCGTCGTCGATGCAACAGCTCATCTACTTCACCGAGGACCCCGACGTGTCGTCGTGGGCCCGTGTGGAAGCACTGACGGGCGAGCTCAACGTGCTCGAACCGGCCCGGCCGACGGAACGCTCCGCCGAGATCGCCGCCGCGCAAATCACAGTCTGATCCTCACCCAGCCGTGCAGGCCTGGTCCTAGATTGCGCGGGTGCAGATTCGAAGGGCGCGCCTGACCGACGCGGAGGCCATCCGGGGTATCTACAACCGGTCGATCCTCACGATCGCGACGTTCGATCTCGAACCCCGATCGCTCGAAGACCAACAAGGGTGGTTGGCGCAGCGGTCGGGGGCCCATGTCGTGCTCGTCGCCGACGACGACGGCACGCTGGCAGGGTTCGCCTCGCTCTCGCCCTATCGGGACCGGCCCGCCTACCGCACCACCGTCGAGAATTCGGTCTACGTCGATCAGTCGCATCAGGGCAAGGGCGTCGGCAAGAAGTTGATGGCCGAACTGGTCGACACGGCGCGAGACCACGGCTTCCATTCGATGATCGCCCGCATCGTGAGCAGCAACGCCGCATCGATCGCGCTGCACCGTGCGGTGGGCTTCGAGATCGTCGGCGTCGAGAAAGAGGTCGGCCGCAAGCTCGGTAAGTGGCTCGACGTGGTCGTCATGCAACGAATGCTCAGCCTTCAATAGTCGGATCCGAGCTGTTATCGCTACGGCTTTGTGCCTGCGACCGCGTTATCCTCATGCGTCCTGGGTCGGTGCCCGAGTGGCCAAAGGGAACGGGCTGTAAACCCGTCGGCTAGCGCCTACGGAGGTTCAAATCCTCCCCGGCCCACACAACACGAAGCTCGAATCGCGTTTCTTTCGAACTCGCGAACTTCCGCTTCGTCGGCGGCAACGTCGGATTTGCCGAAGTCTCGTCCCGCCCGTGAACTCCGAGGTGCCCGGCCGGTCGTTCTCCTTGCCTTGCTCGGGGCGGAAGGTTGGCCCGTACTCCTCGACCAACCGGGACGAATCGCCAACGAGTAAACGGCGGGTCCTGTGTCGGAGCATCTGTGCGACGGGCCGGCGCTCGTGCCTGAGCATGCACAACTTGATAGCTTTATGTGATAGCATCGGACGATATGTCGACGACTCGCACGACCTTCACGCTCGATGAGGCGCTGGCCGATCAGGCTCGGCGGCTCGGCGTCAACATCTCCGCAGCAGCTCGAGACGGCGTCGCAGTAGCGGTTCGCGAAGCCTTGGCCAGGGCGGACCGTGCGGCGTACGAACGCAAGCCCGAGAAGCCCGACGCGTTCTGGGCCGAAGCCGAGGCCTGGGGTCACGAATGACGCGCGGAGAGGTCTGGCTCGCAGAGGTCGGACGAAAGCGCCGCCCGGTGTTGGTGCTCACCCGCCGTGAGGTGATCGACGTTCGCGCCCTCGTCACCGTGGCCGAGATCACCACCGGCATCCGCGGCATCGGCGCGGAGGTCGCTTTCGATCACAGAGCGATCGGTCTCGAGCGGGAGTCGGCCGTCAACTGCGACGGACTGCACACGGTGACGCAGATATCGCTTGCGCACCGGGTCGGAGAGCTGGATGACACCACGATGCAGCAAGTCTGCTCGGCCCTGAACTACGCGTTGGGCTGCTGATCGGTCACGATGCCGGTAGTCGCCGACAACCGCCGTCAGATGCAACGGGTGCGGATCGAACACGTGACGCGAACCCATCGTCATCCGGATCGGAATCGCAGTCAGCAGGTTGGGCGGCCCGGGGGCGAGCCGCACACGGTGACCGAGGCGGCAGCGTCGCCATTGGCGTTGTACGCGACCACGCGGAAGTAACGCTGCACGACTCCACCGGAGATGAGTTCGACGTACTCGAACCAAGGAGACGGATCGGGTGCAGCGGCGGTCGCGCCCGACGGGCGATAGTTGTGATTCCGGGGACCGCACCCCTCGTCGTCGAAGCGGTGGGGACGCTGACCACGAAAACGATCGCACACGTCGCGGTCCGCCATCGCCGGTTGCTCATGGCTACATGCTGAGCCGGGGCTCCCCGCATCAGCAGGGTCCTCCGACCCTAAAGGCTTGTCCCTACTCGGCCAGCAATTGGTAGAGCCGTTTGCGGGCCTCGGTGAGGATCGCATCGGCCTTGACGACCTGCTCGGCGGTGCCGGTGGTGGCGACTTGCCGGGTTGCGGCGGCGACGCCGCCCAACGTGTGGCGCAGGTCGACCGACCCGGCGGTGGCCGCGAGTCGCTCCCATGGTGGGGCATCTCCGGCAGCTTCCGCGGCACGCGTCGTGCCTTCGGCGGTCAGCGCGAACACCTTGCGCCCGTCTTGGTCGGTGCTCGCGACGAGACCTTCGTCGGCCAGCAGTTGCAGCGACGGATAGACCGAGCCGGGGCTCGGCTGCCACACGCCGCCAGTTCGTTCGGCGAGTTCTTGGATGATCTGGTACCCGTGCATCGGCTGCTCGGTGAGCAGCGCCAAGACCGCGGCGCGGATGTCGCCGCGATTCGCCTGCGAGCGTCCGCCCCGGCCACCCCGACCACGGCCGCCGAAACCTCCGCGGCCCCGTGGGCCGTGGTGCTCTTCGTGATGGTCGTCGTGTGCTCTTGGCATGCGGTCTCGTCCTCGTATTTGCCTCTGTCGTCGTCCTTGCCCTCGGTCGTCGCCGGGGCGCCGAGTTTCGTCGCGCCGGCCTTCGGTTGGGGTGTTCATATCTCGGTATCTCACTGAATGGACTGCTTTCTTTGTCGAGAGCGTCCTTCGCTCTCGTGTGCATCACGATATATCGCGTTGCAATCGTTTGCAACCTCGGGGTCGCGTCGTTGTTCGTGCCACAGACATCGAATGGGCCCGCGTCACCGCACCCGATCATCCACGCATTGCTGAATGCCGCCGGCAACTACGGCGAGCGGATGGCCTAGGCCGCTCGCCAATGCACGAGCGTGTACGGACGCTCGGCGTCGTCGTGATCTTCGAACACGGCGGTCACCGCCGAGCCGATCGCTACGTCGACGAGCGGATCGCCGATCAGGTTGCCGACCACGCGCACACCATCCGCATGGGGCAACTCGACCAAAGCCACGACATAGGGCACCGCATCGACGAGCGCGGGATGCACCGGGTGCCAAACCCGCTCGGTCGCGAACAGAATCCCGTTGCTTTCGACGGGCTCGAAACCGAGGTCGAACGAGTGGCAGCGATGACAGATCCACTCGGGCCCCCATTGCCAACCGCGACATCCGTTGCAGCGCTGGATGCGTAGCTCGTGCAGGCGGGTGCCCTCCCAATAGCCGCCGTCGAGTCCGTCGGCCGCCGGTACCGGCTGCGGAAGGCCGCTCGGTAGGTAGGTGCTCATGCGAGTGCCTCCGCAGTGCCGAACAACAAGTCGGTGGCGGGTGTCACCATCGGCCCGGAGATGACGAGACCAACGTGTGCGTCGGGTACTTGATTGGACGACTGACCCCGCAGTTGACGCACCGCCTCGATCTGCAATTCGAAGCCGTGCACGTAGCACTCCGCGAGGTTGCCGCCGCTGGTGTTGATCGGGACCGAGCCGGTCGGTGCGATCAAGTTGCCGAAGCGCAACACCTCGTTCGCACTCTCGTAGGTGCACAGACCGTGCTCGATGAGCGCCATCACGACGCCGCCGGTGAAGTTCTCGTAGGCCTGCGTCACGTCGACATCGGAAGGCGTCACTTGCGCCATCTCGTAGAGCCGCGGCGCGACATCTACGAAGCACGCGCTGGCGTAGTGCGGCGGATTGTGCACGCTCGCCGACTCTCGGTAGCCCGCGCCTTGCGCCGCTCCCAACAGATAGACGGGCCGGTGGGGAAAGTCCGCCGCGCGCTCGGCCGAGACGACGATCAATGCCGCGGCGCCGTCGTTTTCCTGACAGCAATCGAACAGTCGCCACGGCTCGACGATCCAGCGTGATTCGTCATAGGCCTCGGCGTTGAGCGACCGGCCGTGCATCACCGCTCGAGGGTTTTTCTGCGCGTGGTGATACGAGGCCAGCGCGACCGCCCGCTGCGTCTCGGGTGCGACGCCGTGTTCGTGGAACAGCCGCTGCGCCCGCATCGCGAACTGTTGCGCCGCCGACATCAATCCGTACGGCGACGACAGCGCGCCGTTGCCCGACACCGTCGCTGCGGTGGAGCCACCGCCAAAACGCCCGAACTGACCTTGCGCCAGCGCTCGGAACACGACGACGCAGTCGGCCATGCCCGTCGCGACCGCGGCGGCTGCGTTGCCGACCGCGCCGGAACCGCCACCGCCACCACCGCCCCATTGCATGTTGGCGAACCGCAACTGACGGATCCCGAGCGCGGCGGCGAGTCGGGTGGGTTCGTTGCGATCACCCGCATACGACGCAAAACCGTCGACGTCGCGGGGATCGATGCCGGCGTCGGCACACGCCGCCAGGATCGCCCGCAGCGCGAGCACGAACTCGGGGTCGGGTGACCCGCCCCGCTTGTAATAGCCCGATTCGCCGATGCCTACGACCGCGACCGAGCCCCGCAACGTCCGCCCCATGCGGGCGAGGCTAGCTCTCCGCTCGGGGCCTGGCGCGCCCTCGATCGGTGGCGATCGGTGCGCTACGGTCGCAGCATGCCTACTTTCGATGTCGTCTCGGAGATCGACGGCCAAGAGGTCAAGAACGCCGTCGACCAGACGGCGCGCGAGATCGGCACCCGCTTCGATTTCAAGAACACGAACTCTTCGATAGAACTCGGCGACGAGGAGATCACCCTCGAGGCCAACACCGAGGATCGTCTCACCGCGCTACGTCAGGTGCTCGAAGAGAAACTCGTCAAACGCAAGGTCTCGCTGAAGGTGCTCGACTACCAGAAGGTGCAAGAAGCTTCTGGGGGCAAGGCGCGTCAGGTCGCCAAGCTGCAAGCCGGGATCAACAGTGAAAAAGCGCGCGCTCTTCACAAGTTCATCAAGGAAGCAGGGATCAAGGGCGTGTCGTCGTCGACGCAGGGCGATCAGCTCCGCGTGTCGGGCAAGAAGCGCGACGACCTACAAGAGACGATCGCCAAGCTGCGCGATCACGATTTCGGCATACCGCTGCAGTTCACCAACTTCCGCGACTGAGGCCCGGAGCGGCCTCCCGCAGAAGCGGGGAGTGAGCCCGAGTCAGCCCCAGTTGCCGCCACGCAAGCGGGCGATGCGCTCTTCGACCGGCGGATGAGTCGAGAAGAGTTTGCCGAACTGCATCTTCTTTCCACCGAACGGGTTGACGATGTAGTTGGACGCCTGGCTCGGATTGACCATATTGGGGATGCGGTTCGAGTAGCCATCGAGCCTCTCGAGCCCGCGAGCCAGAGGTTCGCCGTCGCCGATGAGTCGAGCGGCGCCCGCATCGGCCTGGAACTCGCGGCTGCGGCTGATCGCCATCTGGATGACCAGCGCGGCAATCGGCGCCAAGATGGCCGTGGCCAAGAGCACGATGGGGTTGCTGCCCCGATCATTGTCGCGACCGCCGCCGCCGAACATCGCGCCCCACAACGCCATGCGGGCGACCAGAGTGATCGCCATGCCGACCGCGGCGGCGATCGAACCGGTCAAGATGTCGCGGTTGCGGATGTGCATGAGCTCGTGCGCGAGCACGCCGCGCACCTCGTCCCATGACATCAATTGCAACAGGCCTTGGTTGACGCACACGGCCGCGTGCTTGGGATTGCGCCCTGTGGCAAACGCGTTGGGCTGATCAGATGGCGCGATGTACAACCGTGGCATGGGCATGTTCGCCCGCTGGGCCAGTTCTTCGACGATTTTGTAGTACTCGGGCGCCTGCTCGCGGGTTACCGCGACGCCGCGGGCAGACGCGATGGCGAGCTTGTCGCTGAACCAATAGGAACCGCCGACGAGCAATAGACCGAGCGCGAACCCGATGAACAACCCGCCTTGACCGAACAGGCCGCCGATCGCGATCGTGAGGCCGCCCATCGCCGCGAGAAGCAGCGCGGTCTTTCCGTAGTTCTTGAACATGACTTGTGATTTCCTCCGTTGACCGCTCGCAAGCGGTCTCTATGAACAACGCTAGGGGCTCCGGCGATGTTCCACCCGTCAGTGTGAGGGCACGGCCCGGAAAACACCGTAAAGCCCCCCGGTGCCGGCGCCGCTCGGCTCGGTGGTCATTCGTAGTACCCCGAATGGATATAGATGGTGGGTACCCCCGCCTTGCGAAACATCTCGACGTTGCGGGGGTCGTCCTCGAGCGCCAGTCGCACGTCGAAGCCGAGTCCCAGGAGGTCGCGGAGCACGCCCGACTTGTAGGACCGTGACGATCCCCAATCGTCCTCGTCGCGCATGATCAAGAGGTCCCATCGAACGGCATCGGCGTGTTCACCGAGCCACCGCAGGGTTTGCGGTCGCACCCGGATCGGCCGAGCGGTGAGCAACACGACGCGGTAACTCGCGTCGAGCAGTTGCCCCATACTGGCGGTTTCGACGATGAGCGGATCTTCGCCGCAGGCCTGGAAGAACGAGTCCCAGTACATGCCTGGGCCTTCGAGGAAGTGCTGGCGATGGGTGGCGTCGGACAACACGCCGTCGACATCGAAGACGACCGCCGGCCCGGCCGGGATCGGCTCCGCTCGCCACACCCAGTGATAGGGAAGGTCACTCAGCGCGATCAGTCCTCGGTGGCCTCACCGCTCGCGAGCCGCGAGCGAATCTCGTCGACGACGCCGGAATCGGCGAGCGTCGTGGTGTCACCCAGCACCCTGCCCTCGGCGACGTCGCGCAGCAGGCGGCGCATGATCTTGCCCGACCGGGTCTTGGGCAGGTCGGGCACGACGAGCACGGCCTTCGGCCGCGCGATAGGGCCGAGCTTCTTCGCGACGTGTTGACGGATCTCTTCGCGCAGCGCATCCGATGCGTCGAAACCACCGCGCAAGATGACGTAGCCGATGATGGTCTGTCCGCTCAGCGGATCGTTGGCTCCGACGACCGCTGCTTCGGCCACCGCCGGATGATCGACGAGCGCGGATTCGACTTCGGTGGTCGAGATGCGGTGGCCCGACACGTTCATCACGTCGTCGACCCGACCGAGCAGCCAGAGATAGCCGTCGTCATCGAGCTTTGCGCCGTCGCCGGCGAAATAGCGCCCTTCGAAGCGCGACCAGTACGTCTGCTTGTAGCGCTCGGGATCGCCCCAGATGCCGCGCAGCATGCCGGGCCACGGCTCGGTGATCGTGAGGTAGCCGCCACCGCGATCGACGGTGTTGCCTTCGTCGTCGACGAGCTCGGCGAACACTCCGGGGATCGGATGTGTCGCCGACCCCGGCTTTGTCGTCGTGACGCCGGGCAACGGCGAGATCATGTGGCCGCCGGTCTCGGTTTGCCACCATGTATCGACGATGGGGCAACGGGAGCCGCCCACGAACTCGTGGTACCACATCCATGCTTCGGGGTTGATCGGTTCGCCGACGGTACCCAACACGCGCAACGACGACAGATCGTGGCTCTCGATCTCTTGCTCGCCCCACTTCATGAACGTGCGGATCGCGGTCGGCGCGGTGTAGAGCTGCGTGACCTTGTAGCGCTCGATGATGTCCCACAAGCGATCCTTGGGCCACTCGGCCATGGCACCCTTGCGGTTATCTGGCCGCGGCGTATCGGGCGTGCCTTCGTAGATCACACTCGTACACGCATTCGCGAGCGGGCCGTAGACGATGTAGCTGTGACCCGTCACCCATCCGATGTCGGCGGCGCACCAGTAGACGTCGCGATCGGGTCGCAGATCGAAGACGTACTTGTGGCTGAACGCGACCTGAGTGAGATAGCCACCGGTCGTGTGCATGATGCCCTTGGGCTTCGCGGTCGTGCCTGATGTGTAGAGCAGGTAGAGCAACTGCTCGCTGTCGAGATGCGCCGGAGGGCAGTCTTCGGACGCGCTCGCCATCACGTCGTGCCACCACAGGTCGCGTCCCGGCTCCATCGCGGGGTTGGTGTTGCACCGGTTGACGACGACGACGTGCTCGACGGTCGTCGTACTTTCGAGCGCGGTGTCGACGTTCGGCTTGAGGGCGGAAGGCGCGCCTCGCCGGTAGCCGGCGTCGGCCGTGATGATCAGGCGAGCCTCCGCGTCGTTGCACCGGTCGCTGATGGCGTCGGGCGAGAACCCACCGAAAATCACCGAGTGCGCCACGCCGATGCGGGTGCAGGCCAGCATCGCAACCGGCAGCTCGGGCACCATCGGCATGTAGATGGCGACGCGGTCTCCGGTGCGCAAGCCCAACGACTTCAACACGTTGGCGAACTTGCACACCTCGCCATACAGATCGCGATAGGTGAGGATGCGCGTATCGCCCGGCTCGCCCTCCCAGTAGTACGCTACGCGGTCGCCCAGACCCGCCGCGAGGTGACGGTCGAGGCAGTTGTACGAGATGTTGAGGGTGCCCCCGCCGAACCACTTCGCGAAGGGAAGATCCCATTCGAGCGTCGTGTCGAAGTCGGAGAACCAACTGACGAGCTCGCGTGCCTGTCGTGCCCAGAAAGCGACGTAGTCGCGCTCGGCCTCCTCGTACAGGCTTCGATCGGACACCAGCGCGCGGGCCTTGAACTCGGGCGAGGGCGCGAAGCTGCGCTCCTCGAGATAGAAGTCCGAGATCGTTGGTTCGGCCACTGTCGCCCCCTTGTTCGCCTGCACCACGTCAATGGCGCAGGCGAGCCTACCGAACCATACGGGCGACGCTTTTGCCCATCGCAACTGCGTAAGGTCTGCCACTGCGTAAGGTCTGTATGTGCCGGGCACCTCTCTACGCGAGAAACTCGATGCCCTCCAGCAACGGCACGTGGTGCTGGCGTTTTCCTACGCGGTTCACAAGCGCTTCACCGAGGACCTCGGCCGGCACTTTGCCGCGCTGATGGACGTCCCACGGGTCAACCGCCCCAACTTCCTCGTCGAGCGGCTCCGCGCACTCGCGATGCTCGGGGTGGTCGGCGCGGGCACGGTGGCCGGTAGCGCGGTTGCCGGCATCGCCACCCAACTCGATGATCTCGCCGTTGTCGCTCGCGTCGCGACGACCCTCGGCACCGCCGCCATCAACAGTGCGTCTTTGCTCGTGGGGTACCGGTTGTTGACCGTGGCCAGCCAGCAGTGGCGGGTGCTGTTGCCCGGTTCGATCTGGGCGGCGTCGCGCTCGTCGTGGTGCAGGTGCTCGGCACGTGGTACCTGAACTCGGTCGTGAGCGGCGCGAGTGACACCTACGGGACCTCAACTTGGTCATCGGCCTGTTGACCTGGCTCGCCCTGCAGGCACGGATCGTCTGTACGCAGCCGAGGTGAACGTGGTCCTCGCGAAGCGGCTGTGGCCGAGGACGGTGACGACGACCCGCTCAACAAGGCGTGTGACGCCGGACACCGTCTGGCCGCTTGCCTACTTACGCTGTACGTGGTTGAGTCCAACAGTGTAAACGTACGCAGTAAGTAGCCGCGTGCGGCTTGTCTCCGGAGGGTCCCGTGCTCGGTCGAATCGCCCCCATCCTCGTGCGCCGGCGCAAAGCGGTCATCGGCCTCTGGGCTCTTTTCTTCGTGACCTCGCTGGCGTTCGGCAGCGGCGTCGTCGACAAACTCGAGACCGACGCCGAAGGCAAGCACGGCACCGAGGCGGGGCGGGTCCTCGACGAACTCGAAGCCCTCGGTCAGAACCAGCCCGACGTGGTCGGCCTGCTCGACGGCGCCTCGCCCGCCGACCCCGCGACGGCGGCCACGCTCGGCACGCTCGCGGCCGAGCTGCGCGCCATCCCCGGGGTGACCTCGGTGGTGTCGGGGCTCGACACGCCCTTGTTCGTCTCGACCGACGGCCAGGCTTCGCTCGTCGGCGTGCGCCTCGACCCGACGCTCGCCGAGCGCGAGCACGACGATGCGGTCGACGCCGTGAGGAACGCGTTGCGCGCCGCCCCGGCCGACGACGTGATCATCGGCGGAACGGCCATCCTCGAAGAGGAAACGATCGTGCAGAACGAGAAGGACCTGCGCAAGGCCGAGCTCATCTCGCTGCCGATCGTGTTGCTCTTGGCGGTCTTGATCTTCGGTGGGTTCACTGCGGCGAGTCTGCCTCTCATCATCGGCCTCGTCGCTGTGCCCGGCTCGCTGCTGGTACTCAATGGTCTCTCCGCCTTCACCTCGCTGCACCTCTTCGCGCTCAACGCGGCGACGATGCTCGGTCTCGGGCTTGCCGTCGACTACGCGTTGCTCATCGTCAGTCGGTTCCGCGAAGAGCGCGGTGCCGGGCACGACGTCGCGACCGCGGTCGAGAACACGGTGCGCACCGCGGGGGTGACGGTCGCGTTCAGCGGCCTCACCGTGGGTGTGGCGTTGCTCGGTTTCGTCGTATTCGACAATGACGTCTTCCGCTCTATCGGATATGGCGCCATCGGTGTCGTGGTGCTCGCCATGGTTGCCGCGGTGACGTTGTTGCCGGCGGTGCTCGCGACGATAGGTCATCGCATCGCTCCGGCGCAGCTCGACAAAGTCAACCACGGCTACTTCCACCGCGTCGCGACGGTCGTGCAGCGCCGCGCCGGCCTCATCGCCACGACCGTGACCGTGTTCCTGCTGATCTTGGCGGTGCCGTTCATGAGCGCCCGCATCGAGATCCCCGGTGCAGAGTCGCTCCCCCGTTCCCTCGAGACTCGGCAACTCTTCGATGAACAACAAGAGCGCTTCCTGATCGGTGGTGACGACCCGATCACGATCGTCGTCGATGCGCCGGTGAGCGATTCGTCGGACTATCTGGCGAGCATCCGCGCCATCGACGGCGTCGAGGGCGCACAGGTGCGCGGCGGGATCACAGCGTCTCAGGTGCAGGGCGACCCGACGATCATCGATGCGCTCATCACCGCCGATGCGCAGAGCGCGCAGGCGGAACGAATCGTGCGCGAGATCAGAGCGCTCGACGCGCCGGCCGACGCGATGGTAGGTGGCCCGGCCGCCATGCTGATCGATCAACGCAGCGCGCTCTACGATCGCCTGCCCTGGTCGCTCGCCGTGATGGGTCTGGCCACGTTCATCTTGTTGTTCCTACTGACCGGGTCGATGTTCATCCCGCTCAAGGCGATCCTGATGAACTTGCTGTCGTTGACCGCCACGTTCGGGGTCTTGGTCTGGGGCTTCCAGGAGGGTCACCTCGCCGGGGTGCTCGGCTTCGACGCCGTCGGCTTCCTCGCGCTGTGGCTGCCGTTCCTCGTGTTCTTCCTCGCCTTCGGCCTGTCGATGGACTACGAGGTATTCCTGCTCGCGCGCATCAAAGAGGAGTACGAGCGCACGGGCGACAACGACGTTGCCGTGTCGAGCGGGCTCCAGCGCACGGGGCGCATCATCACGTCGGCCGCGGTGCTCATCGGTGTGGTCTTCGCGGCATTCGCCACGGGCGCATCGCTCGACATCAAGGCGATGGGCGTCGGGTTGACCCTTGCCATCTTGATCGACGCGACGATCGTGCGGACGTTACTCGTGCCCGCGACGATGAAGCTGATGGGTCACTGGAACTGGTGGGCGCCCGCACCGCTACGGAGGTTGCACGAACGCTTTGGTCTGCACAAGCCGGCGACCGCCCCGCCGCCGGTTGCGCCGGAGGTGGGCGGCGTGCAACCCGCTACGCGGCAGCCGGTGTCGGTGTGATTTCCTTCGTCAGGTCGAGCTTGAAGTAGCGCGCCGGGTTGTCGAGCAACACCTTCTTCTTCAACTTCTCTTTGCCCTTGAAGGCCGACTCGATGAAGTCCTGCGAGTGCGGGAAGGACCCGACCGAGTGCGGGAAGTCGCTGCCCCACATGAGGTTGTCGACCGGGATCTTGTCGGTGAACTCGAGCGCGAGCGGATCACGGATGATCGAGAAGTGGAAGTGCTTGGCGACGTACTCGCTGGGCGTCATCTTCATGCGGTGGCCGCCGAAGGCCGACGAGAAGATCTCGTGGTTGTCGTCCATGAAGAACATCGTCGATGGCAACCAGCTGGCGTTGGCTTCCGCGAAATAGAACTTGATGTCGGGAAAGCGGTCGAGCACACCCGCCGCCATGAGTTGCGCCATGCAGAAGACCGGGGCGTGCGAACCGGCCCGTTGAACCAACGCCTCTGCGTATGGTTGACCGGCGGTGCCGGAGCCGGCCGTACGCGGTTCGGGACGAATCTGGCCGAAACCGAAGTGCGGTGAGATGGCCATGCCGAGCTCGATGCACTTCGCCCAGAACTTGTCGTCTTCGGGTTGGCTGTAACCGGTGCCGTTGGGGAACTGATAGAACGCGACCGATTTGAGACCCGCGCTGTGCGCGAACTCGACTTCGGCCACCGCGTGATCGATGTCGCTGATCGGCGTCACGGAATTGCCGATGAGGCGATCAGGTGCGACCGAGCAATAGTCGTTGGCCAACCATGTGTTGTAGGCACGGATCATCGCTCGATAGACGTCGGGTTCTTTGATGCCTTCGAGGAAGCGCGATGCGAAGACGGGAGGGAACAACACCTCGGCGTCGAGGCCGTCTTCGTCTTGTTCGCGCAAGCGCTGTTGTGCCGGCCCCGCGCCGTCGTTGGGCGTGCCGTCGGGCTTGTAGTACGAACCGAAGTCGAACCGGATGGGCCCGCGCCCGGTGATGTTCTGCCCGTTCTTGAGCATGGGCATGCCTTCGATGAGCCAACCTTCGCCGCCGTCCTCGAGCTGCACCAGACGGGGCGCCCGGTCGGCCCACTTCTCTGGGACGTACTTGTTCCAGAACGGTGGTGTCTCGACGTGTCCGTCGCCGGAGATCACCTGGTAGTGACGAGCCATGTCATTCCCCCTTGCTTGCGTAGTTCGAATCGTAGGCGCGGGCGCGGGTCGTTCACCTAACGGGCAGCACCGTCACCCAGAGCAGCTTCTACACCGTCGAGGATCACCGCGAGCCCGGCACGGAAACGGTCGGCCGGGTCCATCGCCAGGCACGCCTCTTTGAACCCGGGGAGAAAGGCCAGTTCGACCGGCACTTCGGCCGCGACGAAGCCCTTGCCCTGGCGCAACTCCCGCATCAACGTGAGCTCTTGGTTGATGGCCCCCACGAGCCACGCCGCCGCGGCGTGGAACATGAGGCTGGCCCGGCGCTCATCGAAGCCGGCATCGATGAACAAGCGGACGCACTCGCCGAGCACCGCGATACCCGAGGGCGACGCGACGGGTCGGGTACCGACGATGGCGAACGCATTGGGGTGAGCCTGTGCGATGTGCCAGTACGCGAACGCCATCGTGGTTGCCCGTTCGCGCCACGGGGAACCGGCGGGTGGTGTGTAGCTGGCCAAGATGTGTTGGTGCAACAACTCGGACAATGCGTCGAGCAGATCGTCTTTGTTCTCGACGTGGTTGTAGAGCGACATCGCCTCGACACCGAGCGCGGCACCGAGCTTGCGCATCGACAGCGCATCGAGTCCTTCGTCGTCGACGAGCTCGAGTGCAGCCGCGGCAACGCGCACTCGCGTGAGCGGCGTACGGGTCGGAGCAGCGGCGGCGTCCATCCCCGTCAGCTTACGCCGTCAGCCATTTGCCCACTCGAGCACCCGGAACGCGCCGAGGCCACTCGGATCGCACAACGCGTCGCGTTCACGGAGACGGCTGCGTCCTTTCAGCGCGGCGAGGTCTCCGAGGTGCGCCCGCTGCGCCCAGACCTTTTGTCCTTCGGCGACGAGTTCGTCGATCCCGTGTCCGCGGAGGAACTCGTGCTGAGGCCGGTCGAACGTGGGCACTCGTATCGCGGTGAGTTGATCGAACGCGACGTCGACGGTGATGTCTTGGGTGCCCGGGTCGGAAAGCGGATCACCACCCCGCGCGTGGTCACGATATGTGCGCACCCACTCGCGCCAGTCGCGCTCGCACATCTGCTCGGTCGTGATCCCGTAGTCGATCACCACGACTCGACCTCGATGCACGACTTCTAGGGCACGGCGCAGCCAGTCCGTCGCCGCGTAGTGCTCTGCCGCGCGGTCACGGTCACCGCTCGGCCGATCGCAGAGCGCACCGACGGGGTCGACATCGACGACAACATCGACCCAGCCGTCATCTGTTCGCTGGCGTAGGTCGAACGCAAGGTTGTCGAGAAGTTCGTTCGCCAGAACAACACCCGTGATGCGTTCGTCGGGCAGCGTTTCGCGGCTCTGGCGCCGCGGGCCTTGCGGCTGGAGCGAACGCAAGGCAGGCGAGCGCTCGACGAGCACGACGTCGAGCGCGTCGAGACATCGAGGCGCGGCGTCGACGACAGCGCGCACCAACGTGCCGTTGCCCGCACCGCAGTCGACGAAAGTGAAGGGATCGGGGCGACCCAACTCGATCCACCACGTATCGAGGGCGCGGGCGATCACCGCACCGAAAAGGGGGCCGACCTCAGGGCTCGTGAGGAAGTCACTTCTGCGCCCTGCGCCGCCGCCGCGGGTGAAGAAACCGAACGTCGGGTCGTACAACGCGGCATCGACATACTCGCCGAAGCGGAGGGGGCCGCGCTCACGGATACGCGCGACGAGCTTGTCGCGCAAGCTCGCCCAGCGGGCGTCTCCCGCCCAGCGGGCGTCATCCACCAGCCGAGGCCAGCGACACTTCGGTGAGATGCCCGACCACTTGCGGGAATATCCCGAAGATCAGCGTCACGGCAGCCGTGATGCCGAGCGCCGCGATCAACGACGGCGGCACACGAATGGGCGCGATGTCGCCATCGGGCACCTCGTCGGCCCACATCCGGCGTGCGATCGCGGCGTAGTAGAAGAGCGCGATCACCGAGTTGATCCCGACGACGATCGCGAGCACGACACCCGAGGTGCTGGTATCCGACACCAACGCTTTGATGATCTGGAACTTGGCGAACCAGCCGCCCAAAGGCGGGATGCCCGCGAGTGACATCAAGAAGACCGTCATGGCGACAGTCAGGCCGGGCGCGTATTGGAACAGGCCGCGGTAGGAGTCGATCTCGGCGCTGCGCGTCTTGCGGGCGACGGCGATGACCACTGCGAACGCGCCGAGGTTCATCGCGGCGTAGATCGCCAGGTAGGTGACGATGGCTTCGAGCGCGGCACTGTCGGACTCCGCGGTGCGACCGACGACCACGAGGGGCGCCAGCATGTAGCCCGCCTGCGCGATGCCCGAGTACGCCATGAGACGCACCATGTTGGTCTGGCGCAGCGCCACGAGATTGCCGTAGGTCATCGAACCGGCAGCCAGTATCCACATGAGCGGCTCGTACACATCGTGGCGCTCGGGGAAGGCGACGAATACGAGCTGCAGCAATGCCACGAAACCGGCGGTCTTCGACGCGACGGCGAGGAACGAAGTAACCGGAGTCGGTGCGCCTTCGTAGGTATCGGGCGCCCACGTGTGGAACGGGAACGACGACACCTTGAAGGCGAAGCCGACGACGACGAGGATGATGCCGAGCGTGATCACCGGCTGCGAGTGGTCGAAATCGCCCACGGCGCGGCTGATGTCGGTCAACAAGGTCGATCCGCTGACGCCGAACAAGAGCGACATGCCGTAGAGCATGAGCGCCGATGCGAAGACGCCCATGAGGTAGTACTTGAGACCGGCTTCGTTGCTCTTCAGGTCGCGTTTGCGCCACGTGGCCATGAGATAGGCGGGGATCGACAAGAGCTCGAGGGCCACGAAGATCGTGATGAGATCACGAGCCGATGCCATCAGCACCATGCCGAGCACCGACGCGAGCAACATCTCGTAGTACTCGTTCTCCCAGTAGTCACCTTCGGCGACGTAGTTGGTCGATAGCAACACGACCACGTACGCCGACAACAAGAACGTCGCCTTGAGTATCAGCGCGAAGTTGTCGACGACGAAGGCCCCGCCGAACATCGAGCGGTCATCACCATTCCACGCCAGCGTGAGAATGGGGATCATCGCGCCGAGCAGCACCCAACCGGTGAGGGCCGCGGCGAGCCTCCGGAACGCGTCGAGCTTGACCACGTCGGCGATGACCAACAGGCAGAGCCCACCAACGAGCACGATCTCGGGACTGAGCGCGTGCCAGTCGATGACCGGCTTGTCGAACGGCGCGAGCTGCGCGAGCACGGTCATCCGCCTTCCTCGGCGGATTCGATGCGCTCGCTTCCGGCATGCTTGGGCTCGAAGACCGAAGCGCACTCCGCTTCGACGTAGTCCTGCAGGCATTCTTCTTGCAGGATCACGTTCTTGACTGCGGGGTCGGTCGACTTGAACACGAGGTTGGGATAGACGCCGAGCGCGACGATGAGCACGAGCAGCGGGGCCCACGCCAGGCCTTCGCTGATGCTCACGTCATGGATGTGCTCGTGCTCGCCGTGATCATCGGCATGGTCGTCTGCGTGGTCGTCTGCGCCGCCACCGTGCCCGTGGTCGTCCTCGCCGTTCCCCCCACCGTGGCCGCCACCGCCGTGCCCGGCCATGGCCAGCGCCGGGTTGACCCGCGACGTGCCGAACGCCGTGCGCTGCAGCAGCCACAAGAGGTAACCCGCGGCGAGCACCGTGCCCAATGCGGCGACGACCATGAACGTGCGGAATGTCTCGACGGGCAGCGCGCGGGCCGGGTTGTACGCCGACAAGATGGCGGGGAACTCACCCCAGAAGCCGGCGAGACCCGGAAGGCCGAGCGACGCCATCACCGAGAAACCGAGAATCCATCCGAGGTGCGGGGCGTCCTGCAAGAGCCCGCCCAGCTTGGAGATCTCGAGGGTGTGGTAGCGGTCCTTCACCGAACCGGCGATGAAGAACAACATGCCCGTGATGAGGCCGTGCGCAACCATGCCGAACATCGCGGCGTTCATACCGAAGTTGGTCAGCGTCGAGATGCCCAACATCACGAAGCCCATGTGCGCCACCGATGAAAACGCGATGAGCCGTTTCATGTCGGTCTGCGCCAGACAGCCGAGCGCACCGTAGATGATGCCGATCACCGCCAAGAGGCCGATCCACGGCGCCCACGACACCGCGGCCTGCGGTAGCACCGGGATTGCGATGCGCACGAAACCGTAGGTGCCCAGCTTCAACATGACGGCCGCAAGGATCACCGAGCCGACCGTGGGCGCCTGCGTGTGCGCATCGGGCAGCCATGTGTGGAAGGGGAACATCGGAACCTTGATGCCAAAGCCGAGGAACATCCCCCCGAAGACCAGCACCTGCGTACCGTGCGTGATGCCCTCGCCGGCGAGCTGCGAGAGCAGACGGATGTCGAAGGTGTGTGGATCGCTCAAGAAGAACAGCGCCACGAACGAGACGATCATCACCGCCGAGCCGAACAGCGTGAAGAGGAAGAACTTGAGTGACGCGTAGCGACGGTTTTCGCCGCCCCAGACCGCGATCATGAAGAACATCGGCAGCAGCACGACTTCGAAGAAGACGAAGAACAAGATGAGGTCCTGCGCCACGAAGCTGCCCAGCATCCCCGTCTCGAGGATGAGGATGAGGATGAGGAATGCCTTGGGATTGTGCGGTTCGGGCCAGTGATTCCAGCTGTAGATGATGCACAGCGGAATGATCAGGAGCGTCAAACAGAACAGTGGCATCGAGATACCGTCGAGGCCCACGATGTAGCGACTGTTGATGACGTCGATCCAGCTCTTGTCGACGACGAACTGCAGTCTGTCGGCTTCATCGACACTGAAGTTGGCCAGCATCGCGACACCGAAGCCGGCCGACACCAGTGACGCGCCGAGCGCGATCCACTTGTGGGCCGTCTCGTTCTTCTTCGGCAAAACCATCATGATCGCTGCCGCGACGACGGGCGCGAAGACCGCTATCGAGATGCCCCAACCCCTGAGAAACTCCATCGATCCAACTCCGTTTACTGCACGACGATCACGAGAATGCCCGCGAGGATGGCCACCGCAACGAACATGATCGCCGCGTACTGCTGCACTTTGCCTGACTGCATCTTGCGCAAACCTTGGCCCGCTTCGTCCGAGACGACGCCCGACCCGTTGACGATGCCGTCGACGAGCCCTTGGTCTATGTACTTGTAGACCGCACGTCCGGCCGCCACCGACCCCTTGCCCGAACCATCGACGATGCCGTCGAGCACTTTTTGATTGAACCAGTAGGCGGCGTTCGCAAAGGGTTTCTTGAATGCGTAGACGATCACGTTGTTGTAGAGGTGATCGAGGTAGTACTTGTTGACGAGGAACGTGTGACCGGCGCGGGCGAAGGCGAAGCGAGTGGTCGGCCCGTCGGGCAGCTCGGTGTACCGCTTACCCGCGAGCTGGCCCTTGCGGTCGACGAGAATGAAGTAGTAGTGGTAGGCTATCGCGATGGCCGCGCCGACCACGAGCAGCGCCAGGATGGCCAGCCCGTAACTCGCACGGGCGTGGCTGATGCCAGGGAAGTACGCGCCCTTGGGTTCGACGTAGTGCTCGAAACGCAACGCCCAACTGTCGGGCAGGATGCCGAACAGGTTCTTGGGCAGGTTGATGAACCCGGCGAAGATCGCGAACGCCGACAAGATGATGAGCGGGGTGGTGATGCGCGGCCCCGACTCGTGCGGCGTGCCATGACCGCGGTAGTCGCCGAAGAACGTGAGGTAGATGCAGCGCGTCATGTACGCCGCGGTCAGCCCGGCCGTCACGAGGCCCATCACGAGCATCGCGTAGTAGGTGCCGTTGCCGCCGGTGCCGCCGAAGAGGCCGAAACCACCTGTGCCCGCGAGGATCTCGTCTTTCGACCAGAACCCCGACACGGGGAAGACGCCGGCCAGTGCAACCGAACAGATGATGAACGTCCAGAACGTCTTGGGCATGTACTTCTTGAGCCCGCCCATATCGGACTTCATGTCGAAGCTGTGGTGCACCGCGTGGCTGACCGAACCCGCACCGAGGAAGAGACCGGCTTTGAAGAAGGCGTGGGTGAAGAGGTGGAACAGCGCAGCGGTCCACGCGCCGACGCCGAGGGCCATCACCATGTAGCCGAGCTGGCTCACCGTCGAGTAGGCCAACACCTTCTTGATGTCACGCTGCACGAAAGCCAGGCACGCACCGGCGATGGTGGTCACCCCGCCGATGAGGGCCATGAGATTGATGCTGGATCCACCGATGCTGAGGCCGTGGTAGAAGACGCCGTACATACGAGCGATCATGAAGACGCCCGCGACGACCATGGTGGCCGCGTGGATGAGCGCCGACACTGGTGTCGGGCCGGCCATGGCGTCGGGCAGCCAGGTGTGCAAGAAGAACTGACCCGACTTGGACATGACGGCGCCGAGCAGGCAGATGGACGCGACCATCAACGGCAGATGGTCGATCTCACCGGCGTTGGCCATCTCGTTGATCTTGACGATGTTGAAGGTGCGGCCGGCACTGAAGTACAGGATGCTCATCCCGATGATCAGGCCCATGTCACCGACGCGGTTGGTGAGAAAGGCTTTGAGCGCGGCATCGCTGTTGGCCTTGTCCTCCCACCAGTGACCGATGAGCACGAACGAACAGACGCCCACCAACTCCCACGCCGTGATCAGCATGAGCGTGTTCTGGGCGATCACCAACGTCAACATCGATGCGGTGAACAAGCTCAAGAACGCGAAGAAGTGGGTGTAGCGCACGTCGCCATGGACGTAGTCAGTGGAGTAGATGTGCACTAGCAGCGAGATCGTCGTGACGACGAACAGCATCATCACGGCCAAGCCGTCGATGAGGGTGCCGACCTCGACCTCGACGCTCTCGTTCTCGAACCACGTGGTGGTCACCTCGACGGCGGGCACCGCGACTTCTTCGGTCCCCGGCTCGTCCGCGGCGAAGACCGGCCCCGCAACCGACAGCGCTTGTTCTTCGGTGGCCACGTCGTGGTGGGCATCGTCGGCGTACTGGATCCACTGCACCCCGACGCACAACGACAACACGAACGCGATGCCCAACGCGGCAATGCCGATCTCGGCGCCCTTGTACTTCCAGCGCTTGCCGGTGAACAGGATGAGCACGAACGACGCCGCAGGGACAGCCGGGATGATCCAGGCGTGGTCGAGAAACCACTTACCGGAGTGGTGGATCGACGATTCTTGAGCTAGGAGCAGGAGTGGGGACAAGGAGGGGTCAGCCCTTCATCGCGTCGATCTCGGTGAAATCGATGCTCTTCTTGTTGCGGTAGATGAGAAGGACCATCGCGAGGCCCACGCCGACTTCGGCCGCGGCGATCGCGATCACGAACAGGCCGAATACGTCACCCGCGATCGTCTTGTGGAACACGCTGAACACCACGAAGTTGATGTTGACGGCGTTGAGGATGAGCTCGATCGACATCAGCACCATGACGCCGTTGCGCCGCGCGAGCACGCCGTAGACGCCGATGCAGAACAGGACCGCGGACAGCAGAAGGAACTGGGTGACCAACATGGACGCCCCCTCAGTCCTTGCGGGCCACGACGATGGCGCCGATGAGCGCGGCCAGCAACAAGACGGACACGGCTTCGAACGGGATGAGGTACTGCCCGAAGATCGAGTCGCTGACCGCAGCCGTGTTGAACGCAGGATCGCGCTCGCCGACCTTGACGTCGCGGAATCCGTCGACCAGCGCGTAGCCCATGACACCGAGCAACAAGAGCGCGACGAGCACGGCCATGAGATGGCGCTCTTGGCCGACGGTGTCGTCGACGCCGAGCTTGGCCCGGGTGAGCATGATGCCGAAGAGGAACAACACGACGATCGCACCGATGTAGACGAGCACCTGCGTGATACCGATGAACTCGGCGCCGAGCAGTAGGAACTGCGCCGCGACCCCGGCGAGGACGATCACGAGGTAAAGGGCGGCGTGCACGACGTTCTTGGTCGTGACCACACGCACGGCTGCGACGATCATCAGCGCGGCGATTATGCCGAACGCGACGTTCTGCGCGACCACCACATCGCCGCCCGGATCCGCGACGACCTGAGACGCGAGTGCAGCGGCGCTCACCGGGGCACCTTCTTGACCTTGGCCTGCGAACCGGCTTCGTAGGGCTCGAACTCGGGGACCGTCTCCATCCACTGGCCGAGTAGGGCCTTGTCGTGCAGCAGATCCGCGATGTGCGGTTCGGAGAACTCGTATTCGGGGCTCCAGAACAACGCATCGAACGGGCACACCTCGACGCATATCCCGCAGTACATGCACAGCGCGTAGTCGATGTCGAAGCGGTCGAGCTTGTTGACCTTGCGGGGTTTGCCTCCGGCGCGGCGAGGTGGCGCTTTGGTCTTGTGCGCTTCGATGTAGATACACCAGTCGGGACACTCGCGGGCGCACAGCATGCACGAGGTGCAGTTCTCTTCCTTGAGCGCGATGACGCCCCGGGCGCGCGTGGGCGGAGCTTCCTTCTCGTGCGGGTACTGCACCGTGACCGCACCGCCGGCGGGGTCGGGGATCGGCTTCTTCAATCCGCCGGGGAACAGCGTCTTGAGCATCGTCTTGCCCGTGATACTCAGCCCCTTGATCAGACCCGAACCCGGAATGTGTGGTGCCGGCATCAGAACGCCACCTTCAGGATCGCGGTCACGGCGATGTTGCCCAACGACAGCGGGATCAAGTACTTCCAAGCGACCTTCTGCAGCTGATCTTCACGAAAGCGCGGGAACGTGAACCGCACCCAGAAGATGATGAACGACAGGATCATGACCTTCCCGATTAGAACCAAGGGCCCGACGACGTTCATGACGTTGCTGACGTCACCGAGGCTGTCCCACGACAGCCCGGGCAGCGACCAACCGCCGAGGAAGAGCACCGCGGCGATCGCGGAGAACACACCGGCGGTCGCGAACTCGGCGATGAAGAAGAGAAGGAACCGCATTCCCGTGTATTCGGTGAGATAGCCGGTGACGAGCTCGGTCTCGGCGATCGGCATGTCGAACGGTGTCTGCGTGAGCTCTGCCTGCATGGCGATCATGAAGATCATGAAGCCGACGAACTGCGTGAGGATGTACGGGTTACCGATGCCACCGAAGCCGAAGATCTCGCCGTTGGCCTGCGCGCTCACGATGCCTTGCATGTTGAGGGTTTCGGCCTGGATCACCACACCGACGACTGCGAGTACCAGCGGCAATTCGTACGCGATCAGCTGACCGGCCGCGCGTAGCCCGCCGAGGAGCGAGTACTTGTTGGCCGACGACCAGCCCGCCATCAAGATGCCGATGACCGAGATCGACGACACGGCCAGCGCGAAGTAGATGCCCACATCGAGATCGGCGAACCACGCATCGGGCCCGAAAGGGATGACCAACACGAGCAGGAACGTCGACATGAACACGACGTAGGGGGCGAGTTTGAACAGGACGCGGTCGGCGTTGGTCGGGTGGATGTCCTCTTTTTGCAGGAACTTGCCGACTTCGGCCATCAACTGCAACGAGCCTTGTGGTCCCGCCTCCATGGGACCCAACCGGCTTTGCATGAAGCTCACGGCTTTGAACAAGTAGACGTAAACGAGTGTGCCCGCGACCAGGAGCGCGACCGCGAGTGCGGCGACGACGCGCACGACTGTCTTGGCCCAGTACGGGTCGAGGATGTTGGCGAGCACGTTCATCGATCGATGTCTCCGAGGATGAAGTAGAGACTGGCCAAGATGGTGATCACGTCGGGGAGATAGACGCCTCGCAACAACCACGGTGTCACGGAGATGTTGCTGAACGATGCGGATCTGATCTTCAACCGGAACGGCACCAGATCGCCCTTTGACACGATGTAGTACCCCATCGCACCGAGTGGGTTCTCCGTCTCGACATAGGCCTCACCCGCGGGCACCTTGATGATGCGGGGCACCTTGGCCATGATCGGGCCGGCGGGGATGCTGCCGAGGAGTTGTTCGACGATCTTGCAGGCCTCGCGGGTCTCTTGCAGGCGCACCCAGTAACGCGCGAACGAGTCCCCGTCGGGATGGGTCCACACCTTCCAGTCGACCTTGTCGTAGACGAGCCCGCATGGCGCGTCACGGCGGAGATCCCAATCGACGCCGGTCGAGCGCAGGTTGGCCCCGGACAAGCCGTATTGCAGCGCGACATCGCTAGGGATGACGCCGATGCCACGGGTGCGTAAATCGAAGATCTCGTTGCCCATCACGAGGTTCTCGAGTTGGTCGCAGAACACTTCGATCCGGGCGAGCGCACCCTTGGTCTCGTCGATCCAACCTTTGGGAAGGTCGTCCTTCAAGCCACCGATGCGATCGAAGTTGGGATGGAAACGGCCGCCCGTCGCCGACTCGATCATGTTGAGGATGTGCTCGCGATCACGGAACGCGTAGAACACCGGCGTGATCGCACCGACCTGCACCGCCATGTCGCCGAGGAACAACACCACGTTCGCAATGCGGGCCAGCTCGAAGAGGATGGTGCGGATGTGTTGCGCGCGTGGCGGAGCTTCCACGTCCATCAACTTCTCGGCGGCAAGGATGAACGGCACTTCGTTGGCGAAGCTGCCGAGCCAGTCGATGCGGTTGATGAGCGTGGTGACCTGCGGATAGGTGCGCATCTCGGCGAGCTTTTCGTAGCCGCGGTGCATGTAGCCCATGATGGGTTCGGCCGCCACGACCTGTTCGCCATCGAGCTTGACGAGGATGCGCAACGTGCCGTGGGTCGCGGGGTGCTGTGGCCCGATGTTGAGGGTCATGCCCTCGGTCTCGAGCTCGAGGTTGACGCGGGCGTCGGCTGCTTGTGCAGCGATGTACCTCAGTTGTTCGCGTTCGGTCATGGTCACGCCGCGTCACCGCCTTCGGCACCGGCTTCGGAATCGCCTTCATCAGTCTCGCCCGGCATCTGCTCGACGTCGACGATGCCCGGCCACGGTTTGACCATGCGGGCCAGCAGCGGGAAGTCCTTGCGCAGGGGGAATCCTTCGAACGCACCCGGCAGGTAGAGCTTGCGAGGATCGGGATGGCCGACGAATTCGATACCGAACATCTCGAGCGCCTCGCGCTCGTGCCAGTTGGCGCCGGAGAACACCGGGATGAGCGTCGCGATGCGGAGATCGTCGTCGGGCAAGTCGGCTTTGACCGTGACGCCCCAATGCTGCGTCACGTTGTAGACGCGGGCGAGCATCTGAAAGCGCGTGTCGCCCCCGGCGACACCGGTGGCCATGGCATCGGGCTCTTTCGAATCTTTGCCATGCACGATGGTGTCGATCTCGGAGTCCATCGAACGGCCGAACGGCGACGGTAGCCAATCGATGACCGACAAGAAGTCGAACCACCGGCATCCGTGCTTGTCGCGGAGGTACGTGAACGTGTCGACCCACGCCTCGCGCGAGACACGAATCCACAGATCGTCGCCGAGCGCGAGGTGTGAACCGGCGAGATCGAGATCGTTCGTCATCGCATCGAAGGCTGCCGTACGGGTCGCGTCGACCTTCTCGTCGGTCGTCATCGGATCGCTCCCCCACCGACGACGATCGGGTCGTCACGCCATCTCTGGGCGAGGTCTTCGACACGGATGCGCTCTTGTAGCAACACGATGCCTTCGAGCAACGCTTCGGGCCGCGGCGGACATCCGGGCACGTAGATATCGACGGGCACGATCTGATCGACGCCCTTCGTCACGGAGTAGCTGTCCCAGTAGGGGCCGCCGCAGTTGGCGCACGAACCCATCGAGATCACGTACTTCGGATCGGGCATCTGCTCGTAGAGGCGGCGAATCGCCGGCGCCATCTTGTCGGTCACCGTGCCCGACACAATCAGGAGATCGGCTTGCCGGGGGCTCGCCGGCAGCGGAATGACGCCGAGGCGCATCACGTCGTAGCGCGGTGAGCCGAATGCCGCCCCCATCTCGATCGCGCAGCAGGCCAGGCCCCATTGGTAGGCCCAAAGCGAATACTTGCGAGAGATGTTGAGCAGCTTGGTGAGCGACTTGGGTGCCTTGCCAGAGTCGATCAGACCCATCGCAGCATTCCCTTCCGCCACGCGTAGATCAGACCGAGCAGCAGGACGAAGATGAAGATTCCCATCTCGATGAGGCCGAACAGGCCGTACACCTCGAGGCGGGTCGCCCACGGGAAGATGAACACTGCTTCGACGTCGAACAGGACGAACAACAGTGCGAACACGTAGTAGCGAATATTGGACTGGGACCAGAGGTCGCCGTAGGGGTCGACACCGGATTCGTAGGTCAAATACTTCTGCGGGGTGGGCCGCGTGGGGCGTAGGGACTTGCCCAGGCCCATGAACGCCGCGACGAGCGCGCCGGCGAGCGCGCCGAAAATGGCAACGGTGAGATAGCTGCGGACGAAATCCGACATGACGACCCGAGACTATTTGTGGGTGGGTTTTGGCGCCAAAGTCTGCCCGACCGTTCATTGGCGCGCCGCGATCCCCGCGCGAGGGGTTCTCGGTACTCTTGAGGCCCCATGGCTCCGCGAATTCGCGCGCTGATCGCCCTCGCGCTGCTGGCCGGCGCCTGCGCTTCGCCGGCGACCGACGCCGCACCGGGGCCGGCGACGGTCACTGTCGCGGTGGATCCGGGTGCGCCACAATCCACAGGATCCACAGGCTCGTCCACAGCATCACCGATGACCACAGTGTCATCCATGAACGCAGGGGCCCCATTGGCGCCACTGCCCTCATGGGCCTCGGTGTGTGGCGCGACGAAACCCGACGCGGTGGTCGGCCAACCAGGGGCGACCTGGGCCGGGGCGATCGCGGCCAAGCTCGCCGACACCCGCTTCACCGGCGCCGAGTTCGGCATCTCGGTCTGGGTCGAGGGCCTTGGGGAAATCGTGAGCAGGGCGCCCGACCGCCTCCTGATGCCGGCCTCGAACCAGAAGCTGTGGACAGCGGCGGGGATACATCTCAGCCTCCCGCCCGATTTCACCTTCCGCACGCAGTTGATGACCACGGGGACGCTGCTCGGCGGCGTGTTGTCGGGTGATCTCTATGTGATCGGTGGCGGCGACCCCACCCTGACGACCACCGGCTCGCACTCGCTCGATTCGCTGGCGACCGAGATCAAGCGGCGAGGGATCGACCGCATCGCCGGCCGGGTCGTGATCGACGAGTCGCGCTACGACGTCACCAGGACACCGAGCGGGTGGGAGCCGTGGCAGTTGGACTACGTGGGGCCCCTCAGCGCGTTCATGGTCGACTGGAACAACGTGCGCAAAGAGGTCGAGTTCATGAACGACCCCACACGGGCCAACGCGCAGCGCTTCGTCGAACGGCTGGAGAAGGCCGACGTCGAGGTCGCCGGCGAAGTAGCGGTCGCCACCGTCGCCGCCGATGCGTCGCCTCTGTTCGCCGTCGACTCGTGGGCGTTGCCGAAGCTGTTGAACCACATGCTCTCGGAGAGCGACAACATGATGGCCGAGAGCTTCGTGCGCGAGATCGGCCGTCGGCGCAGAGGAATCGCATCGACCCCCGCCGGGCTGGCGGCGATCGACGAGGTGATCACGCAGTCGATGTGCCTCTCGAAGGAAGGCATCAACGACGACGGTTCGGGTGTTAGTCGCTACAGCACGCACTCGGCGCGCTACTGGCGGCACCTGCTCGAGGCCATCCGCGCGCAGCCGTGGGGTGCACAGTTCGAATCGCAGCTGGCGATCTCGGGCAAGACTGGCACGCTGGCGTCGCGCCTCAACACACCGGCGTTGACCGGGCGGGTGCGCGCGAAGACCGGCACCGTCCGCGGGGCGCGGGCGTTGAGTGGCTACGGAACAACACTCGGCGGTCGCGCCGTCGTGTTCTCGATCATCGGCAACGGCGACGATACGAAGTTGACAACGAAGGTCATCGACGAACTCGTCGAGACGATCGTCAGCTACGACGGGTGACCGTTCCCGTCTACGACCCGGCGCCGTGCTTGTTGATCTACGCTCCGCTTCGTGGAGCATGACCATCCTTTGACAGGTCTGCGGGTGGTCGATCTCTCGACCGGCATTCCCGGCGGGTATTGCTCGAAGTTGCTCGCCGATGCGGGCGCCGACGTCATCAAGGTCGAACCGCCACAAGGTGATGCACTACGTCACCACTCGGGTGGTGTGCTGTTCGAGTTCTTGCACACATCCAAGCGCAGTATCGTGCTCGACCTCGGTCTCCGCTCAGAAGGCCGCTCGGGCCTCACTGTCGAGGACGACCGCGCGACGCTGCTCGCGCTCTATGCAACTGCCGATCTCGTGATCGAGAGCTTCGAGCCGGGCGTCATCGAGTCACTCGGTCTCGGCTTCGACGCACTCGCGAATCGCAACGCGCGCGCGACGATGCTGTCGATCTCGAACTTCGGACGCGGTGGGCCGTGGTCCAACCGACCCGGGACCGAGTTCACGCTGCTGGCGCAAGCAGGTTCGACCGCGACTCGCGGGCTGCCCGGCCGGCCTTTCGTCAACGCCGGTGGGCGTATCGGAGATTGGATGGGCGGAGTCAACGCCGGCGTCGCCGCGCTGGCCGCGCTGCGGCGCGCTCACGCGTGCGGTCGCGGCGATCACGTCGATCTGTCCCTGCTCGAGTCGGTCACGCCGACGTGCACCAACGTGCAGAGCCTCTACGGATCGATGAGCGGTACCTACGACGCGCTCCCCCGACTCGAGATCCCTTCGATCGAACCGACCAAGGACGGCTACGTCGGCTTCTGCATCTTCACCGGTCAGCAATGGACCGATTTCTGTGTGTTGATCGGACAACCCGAGCTCGCCGACGATCCCGATCTCGCCAACATCGGCGGGCGCATCGCGAACGGCGAGCGCGTCATTTCGCTGGTGCACGACTTCATCAGCGCGCACACGACGCAGGAAGTGGTCGAGATCGCGACCATGCTGCGAATCCCCGTCGCGCCGATCGGCAACGGAGAGAACATCCCGTCGATGGATCACTTCGTCGAGCGCGGGGTATTCGTGAAGAATCCCGGCCGCGGTTTCCTACAGCCGCGTGTGCCCTACCGCATCGCCGGACACGCAACGCGGCCGTTCACCGCGGCACCGTCGCTCGGACAGCACGCGCGAGCGATTCGCAACGAACTGGCTCGCGGACGATCGATGGACGAGCCGGCAACGAACGAACCGGCAACGAACGAACCGGCAACGAGACCGCCCGACGACGCGTGGCCGCTCACCGGTGTTCGCGTGGTCGATATGACGGCGTTCTGGGCCGGGCCGTACGCGACGTACGCACTGACTTGCCTCGGTGCCGACGTCATCCACGTAGAGTCGGTGCAACGACCCGACGGCATGCGCTTCGGCTCGGTGCAGCCTCCGACGGTCGACGAGTGGTGGGAGTGGGGCCCCACGTTCCATTCGGCCAACGCGGGCAAGCGCTCGATCACCCTCGACCTTACGCGCGACGAAGGCCGCTCGTTGTTGCGCCGGCTCATCGAAAAGTCCGACGTGCTCGTCGAGAACTACTCCGCTCGAGTCATGGAACAGTTCGGCCTCACGTGGGACGTGGTCCACTCGTGGAACCCGCGCTTGATCATGGTGCGCATGCCGGCCTTCGGCCTCGACGGTCCGTGGCGCGATCGCGTCGGCTTCGCGCAGACGATGGAACAGGTCTCCGGCATGGCGTGGCTCGCCGGCTACGCCGACACCGCACCCATGAACGCTCGAGGTCCGTGTGATCCGTTGGCGGGGCTGCACGCGGCATTCAGCGCGCTGGTCGGGCTGCATCTGCGCGAGCGCACGGGTGAGGGCATGCATGTCGAAGCGACCATGGTCGAGACTGCACTCAACGCGGCGGCCGAGCAGGTGATCGAGTGGTCGGCGCACGGTCAGTTGTTGACGCGCGACGGCAACCATCATCACGAGATCGCACCACAGGGCGTCTACACCGTCGCCGATCAACCCGAGGGCACGATGGGCGCGGTTGCACTGTGTGTCGAAACCCTCGCGCAGTGGTCGGGTCTGGTCGACGTCGTCGGCGACGTCCGGCTGCGCGACGGACGATTCGCGGACCTCGACGAGCGGCTCGCCGCGCGCGAGCTCTTCGACGACGTACTGACCGCATGGTGCGCGCCGCGCAGCACCGACGACGCAGTGCAGTCGCTCCTGGCCGCGGGTGTTCCAGCCGCGCCTGTCGTCGGGGCGCGTCACGGCGACCGCAATCCACAAAACGACGCGCGCGGCTTCTACGAGGCAGTCGAGCACGCGGTGATCGGTACGCATCGCATCAGCGCGTTCCCCGTGGTGTTCGGCCGCCAACCCGTATCGCGTTTTTCGCGACCGGCCCCGCGGCTGGGTGAACACAACCGTGAGGTCTTGGGCGAGTTGCTCGGCCTCGACGACAACGAACTGTCCCGCTTGAGCGCCGCGAAGATCATCGGTACGCGCCCCGGAGGCTGACCCCTTCCGTTCTTGACCCGTTCTTGTGGCGTTTTACAGGTGTCGATACCCGCAAAACGCCAACAGAACAGGGGGGAGGAAGGGGCGGTAGGTTGTCGGGGATGGTCGAGTACTCCGCTCCGGTGAGGGACATGCAGTTCGTGCTCGAGTGGCTTTGTGATGTGCGTGGTCTCGCGACGCTGGAGCCTTTTGCGGAGTTCGATGCGGAGAGTTTGGGCGATGTGTTGCACGAGGCGGGCCGTTTCGTCGGCGATGTGATCGCACCGACGAATCGTGAGGGCGACAAGGTCGGTAGCCGGCGCAACGCCGATGGCACGGTCACCACGCCGCCGGGGTTCAAAGAGGCGTACCGGCAGTGGGTCGACGGCGGATGGGCGGCCGCGCCGTTCGATCCGATCTATGGCGGTGGTGGGTTGCCTTGGGCGGTTGCGATCGCGGTGAGCGAGATGGTCACGGCGGCGAACATGGCGTTTTCGTTGTGCCCGATGTTGTCGCAAGGCGCGATCCACATGCTCGGCGCACACGGCAGCGACGAGCAGAAGGCAACGTATCTACCGCGGCTGATTTCGGGTGAGTGGAGCGGCACGATGTTGTTGACCGAGCCCCAGGCCGGATCAGACGTCGGAGCACTCACCACCCGCGCCGTAAAGCAGGACGATGGTACCTACCGGTTGTTCGGGCAGAAGATCTTCATCACGTGGGGCGAGCAGGACTTCACCGACAACATCGTGCACATCACGTTGGCCCGCACCCCGGATGCGCCGGCGGGTACGCGTGGGATCTCGGTGTTCATCGTGCCGAAGGTCCTCGTCGGCGCCGATGGCACGCTGGGTGCGCGTAACGACATCAGCTGTGTCGGCATCGAACACAAAATGGGCATTCACGCGTCACCGACGTGTGTGATGGCCCTCGGTGAACGCGACGGTGCGGTCGGCTATCTCATCGGCGACGAGCAAGAGGGCATGCGGAACATGTTCACGATGATGAACTTCGCCCGCCTTTCCGTCGGTGTCGAAGGGTTGGCGGTCGGTGAGCGTGCGTATCAGCAGTCGGTGGCATTCGCGCATGAGCGGCGCCAGAGCCGGGCGGTCGGCTCGACCGAGGCGGCGTCGCCGATCATCGAGCACCCTGATGTGCGACGCATGTTGTTGACCATGAAGGCTTACGTCGAGGCCATGCGGGCGCTGTGCTATGTCAACGCAGCGGCCATCGATCGCGGCCACGCCGCCGCCGATGACGCCACGCGGGTGGCCAACCAGGAACTCGCCGATCTGCTCACGCCGATCTCGAAGGGCTGGTGCACCGATACCGGCAGCGACGTGGCGTCGCTCGGCATCCAAGTCCACGGCGGCATGGGCTTCATCGAAGAGACCGGCGCCGCGCAGCACTATCGCGACGTGCGCATCGCCGCGATCTACGAAGGCACCAACGGCATCCAGGCCATCGATCTCGTCGGCCGCAAACTGCCGATGCGCGACGGCGCCGTCGTGCGCGAACTCCTGGCGACGATGCGCGAGCTGGACGCCGAGCTCGCCGCAACCGATCTCGACGACCTCCGCGCCCCGCTCACCCACGCCATCGACACCATCGGCGAGGCCGCCGAATGGCTGCTCGAGCCCCGCAACGATCACGCCGACGTCCTCGCCGGAGCCACACCATTCCTGCGCATGGCCGGCCTCGTCGCCGGAGGATGGCTACTCGCGCGCGCCGCGGTCATCGCAACGCAACAACGCAGCGAAACCACCGATACCGACATCCACGCGTTCCTCGACGCCAAGATCGCCACCGCACGGTTCTTCGTGACACAACTCCTACCGGGCGCGGCCGCACTGCTACCCGCCGTCACCAGCGGCGCCGACCAACTCCACCCCCGCGCCTTCGTGTGAAGCCGAGCGCTCGCGCGAGGCTACTGACCGGCACAGCACAGACCACTCACGGCGTGGTCGTTGGCGATCGCATGAACGCGTAGATGAAGAGCGCGGTCAACAACAACGTCGCGGCGATCATCGTGAAGGTGATCAACACCATCCACCGCCGTACCGCCACCGTCTCGGCCATCGAGCCGAGGAAGGTGTCGTCGTCATCGACGAAACCGTCGTCTTCGGTGCCGCCAGACCACGGTGCCCATTGCGTAGACGAGACGGTCGCGTTGGTCGGGTCGCTTTCACTGTGCAGCTTCGCGTCATAGTCAGCGCGACGCCCTTTGTCCGACAGCACGCGCCACGCTTCGTTGACGGCGACCATCTCGGCGCTGACCACGCCGCCGTGCGTGTCAGGGTGCAACCGCTGCGCCAGTTGGCGATACGCACTACGAATCTCGGCGTGGGTCGCAGTGCGCGCAACACCGAGCTTTCGGTAGTGATCAACCGTCATAGCCCGCTACCGCTCATTGGATGCGCGTGACGACGACGCGATGGCAGCGGACTCAGTTGAAGGGAGGAACGTCGGTCATCTCGATGACGTTGCCATCGGGATCTTTGACGAACGCGGTCTTCACCTCGACGCCGAAATCTTCTCGTTGGCGAATGTCCATGAAGAAATCGACACCGCGTGACTTCAACGTCTCGACGGTCGATTCGAATTCGTCGGTCGGGATGTAGATCGCCAAGTGCGGGAACGCTTCGTTCCAGTCAGGCATCTTCTTGACGTGGCTCAGGTGCAACTGGGAGTTGCCCAGCCGGAACCAGTAGCCCCCGAAACCACCGAAGTCGGGACGAGGCAAGACCTCGAGACCGAGCTTTTCCTCGTAGAACTCACGCGCCGCCTCAGGATCGGTGACGCAGAGGTTGACGTGTGCGTAGCCAGCGATTTGTCGAGTCATCTCCACAGTGTACGACGGACGGCGGCCGGGAGTCTCGGCTGTCTCCTCGCGCAGGCGGCCGCTCGGGCGAGCCCGAGCGGCGGGTGGGCCATCAGTCGATGGGCGACCAATTGCGCTGCGGATACAGGGCCACCGCGGGGGCATGGAGCCACTCGTCGCGATAGGCCCGGCGGGTCAGGTAGCGCAGGGTCGACGCATCGTCGAGGGTGCCCTTGCGGATCGCGGTGTCGAGCTTGCGTAAACCGGCGGCGGCGGATTTCGGCCTACGGCCGAGTAACGTCGTCAGTTCGTCCCGCTCGATTTCGGCCAGGGTCGACGCGTACCGACGCCGCCGATCCATGCAGTCGATCAGGACATCGACGTCGTTGGCCCGCGACTTGGCGAACGGACCCTCGACGTTGGGCGCGACATCGTGGGCGAGCGCGTAACGCGCCGCCGCGGCGAGGGGGTCGACGGCACCGTCGTCTTCGGGCAGGTCGGGCTGGTCGATCGGGATGGCCATGGCCTCGGACAACGCCTCGCAGGTTGCTCGATCACCGATGTAGCGGTAGGCGAGAAACCAGGCAACCGGCTCGCGTGGATGGGCCATCACGGTGACTGCGTGGATAGGGATCATGCCGCGCACGTTCTGCTGCACGCGGTAGTACATGGTCGCCTCACGGTCGTAGGGGATGCCGCACGATTGCTCGTAGAGCTCGAACAAACCGGTGAGACCGCCTGATGGGTTCCAGAACTCGCGCACGCAGATGTTGCCGAGGTCCTCCATCGGGTCGCCGTAATGTCCCCATTCGAAATCGATCACCGCGGACACCCGATCGGCGTCGAACATGAAGTTGACCGGGCCGGTATCGCCTTGCACGAGCGAGACCCGCGCCATCGTCTTGGGCACATAGGTGCGCAGCCACTGCACGCCGAAGGTGATCAACGGGTCGCGGTACATCTTGAGGAAGTCTTTCCACTGCCGCAAGATCAAATCGACTTCGCCCAGTGCCGCTTCGGCCGGGGTCGTCGGCTTGTACGCCATGTAGCGATCCAGGCCGAGCTCGTCGAGATCGAGCGTATGCATCTCGCCCACGATCTGCATGAAATGCTCCATCACGGCGCGCTGCTGGCGCCCGTAGGTGATGCGATCGAGATCGCTGCGACCGCGGGATCGCTCGAACAACGTGCACCCGAGCTTCTCGCTGCGTCCGTAGACGGTGGGCACGGGAACATTCGTCTTGCCCAACGCCTCGATGATCTTGGTCTCCTTGGCCAAGGACCACGGATTGCGGGGCTGGCGTTCGCGCTCCAGCCGCAAGAAGCCCTCCAGCACCGAACCGTCCTTGGCCGTCACGTCGACGACCCACGCTTCGCGACGCGCGACATGGCGCTCGAGCCGGGTGATCTCGCCCTCGCCCGTCTTCGCCACCCAGTCGGTGATGCCCTCAGGCAGATCGTGCTTGAAGTCCACGCTGATTCCCCCGCTCTGCCCTAGTCTCCGCTCTGAGGGCCGCTCGGGCCCTAATTCCCGCTCTGAGGGCCGCTCGGGCCCTAGTTCCCCAGTTGATCGGTCTGGCTACGCGCCGTCGCCGCGAGTTCGTCCGCGTAGACGTGCAACTCGCTGCGCAATCGTGCATCGGCGATGCCCATCATGCGCACGGCGAGTAGACCCGCGTTGCGGGCGTTGTCGATCGCCACGGTCGCGACGGGCACCCCGGTGGGCATCTGCACGATCGACAACAGCGAATCGGCGCCCTGCAACTTGGTGATGCCGATCGGCACGCCGATGACGGGCAACACGGTGGCGGCCGCGAGCATGCCGGGCAGGTGCGCGGCACCTCCGGCGCCGGCGATGAGCACTGCCAGACCTCGCGACTCGGCGGTCGCGGCGAACTCCAACATGTCGTGCGGGGTGCGGTGCGCCGACAGCACCCGCACCTCGTGGGCCACCGAGAAGCGGTCGAGCATCTCGACGGCTCCCTTCATGACCGGATAGTCGGACGAACTGCCCATCAACACGGCGACCAGCGCGGCACTCATCTGCTCATCCTCGTCCTCTCACGCGTCCATCGCTAGTCCACCGAGCGCTCGCACCGCGGCGTGGGCCCGTCGACGCGCCACATCGACACCGTCCGCCAGCGCGGTAACGTGGCCCAGCTTGCGGCCAGGGCGCCACGATTTGCCGTAGAGATGGATGTGGACGTCATCGACGAGCAGCGCGTCGGCCAGTCGATCGGTCGGGTCACCGGCATCAGAACCGACCACGTTCACCATCACCGCGTATGGCGCGCGCAGTTGCGGCGAACCCAGTGGCCAGTCGAGCACGGCCCGCAGCTGATTCTCGAACTGCGAGGTGATACAACCTTCGATCGTGTAGTGGCCGCTGTTGTGGACACGGGGCGCGAGCTCGTTCACGACGAGTTGCCCATCGACCACGAAGAGCTCGATGGCGAGGAACCCCTCGAGCTCGATCGCTCTCGCGAGGTCGCGCGCCAGTTGCTCGGCCGCGGCGGCAAGCTCGGGGGCGATCGGCGCGGGAGCGATCACTTCACGACACATACCGTCACGCTGCACGGTCTCGACGACGGGATAGACCACGATGTCACCACTCGGGCGCCTCGCGACCTGGACCGCGATCTCGCGTTCGATACCGAGACGCGGCTCGACAACGAGGTCATGGCCATCGAACGGCACGACCACCAGACCGTCGGCATCGTCGACCATCCACACGCCGCGGCCGTCGTAGCCACCACTGGCCAGCTTCACCACGACCGGCCATCCGTGGCCCTGCGCGAACGCGATGACATCTTCGACAGTCGACGTCGTCGCGAAGTCGGGGACGGGAAACCCCAATTCACCCAACGTCTGGCGCTGCGTCGCCTTGTTCGAAAGCGACATGACCGCGGCCGACGGGCGCACGGCGAGGCCGGCTTTTTCCATTGCACGCACGCGGTCGAGCGCCAGGAGTTCGTGCTCGAAGGTGACCACGTCGACGAGGGCGAGCCACGACGACGGGTCGCCGCCGTCGAGACCGTGGTGCCGGATGAGGGTGGCCGTTGCCTCGTCCGCGTCGTCGGTGAACACCTCGAGCGAGACCGACAGCGCGATGGCCGGCTGCGTCATCATGCGCGCCAGCTGACCCCCGCCCACGATGCCGACGCGTGCACTGCCCGAGCGGGAGGCTTCGCCGGGGCGGGGGGTCGGGCTCATGGTCGGCGAGTCTCGCGTACAACCCCTCGGTCGGGCGCGCTCCGCCGATGGTTTGCACGGCCCTCGTGGGCGTGAAACCCTGCCGTTGTGCTCGATGCTGTCACCGCCGAAGTTGTGCGCAATGCCCTGTCCGTCGCCGCTCAAGAGGCCGGTGTCGTCGTCGTCAAGGCGTCCCATTCGACATTCATCCAGGAAAGCGCGGATGCCTCGACGGCGGTGCTCGATGCCCAGGGTCGCTTGATCGCGAGCTCGACGGCGACCACGCTCATGCACTCGGCGAGTCTGCGCGAGTCGCTGCGCGCCCTGCTGATCGACATCCCGCTCGACACCATGCAGCAGGGTGACGTGTTCGCGCACAACGACCCGTTCAAAGGCGGCATCCACGCCAACGACATCGCCGTGCTGCGACCGGTGTTCGGCGCCGACGGCAGTGGTCCGCACTACTTCGCGGGCACGATCATCCACGTCGCCGACCTCGGTGGTGGCTACGCCGGCGGTGTCGCGGCGACCGCGCAGGACATGTTCGCCGAGGGCCTCATCTTGCCGCCGCTGCGGCTCTATCGCGCCGGAGAACCCGAAGCGATCGTGTGGACGATCCTCGAGAACAACAGCCGCACGCCCGACAAGGTGCTCGGCGACATCCGCGCGCTGGTGTCAGGGGTCAACGTCATGGCCCGGCGTATCGAAGAGCTGATGGAGCGCTACGGCGTCGAAGGCCTCGCCGCGTACGTCGACGATTACCTGCACTACACCGAGACTCGGATGCGAGAAGAGCTGCGCCTTCTGCCCTCCGGCACGTACCGCGGCAGCTTCGTCATCGACTCCGACGGCATCGAACCCGACAAGACCTATGACGTCGCCGTCGCCGTCACGCTGCCCGGTGACGGTTCGATCCACATCGACTTCACCGGTACGTCGGCACAAGCGAAGGGCGCGATCAACGCGTCGTTGTCGCAGGCGCTCTCGGGTGTGCTGTTCGTAATCCGCTGTTTCATCGACCATACGATCCCGATGAACGAAGGCTGCTTCACCCCGCTCGTCATCAACTTCCCGCGGGGCACGCTGGTCAATCCCAATCCGCCCGCGGCGTGCGGCGGCCGCATCGTCACCGTCACCGCGGCCATGGAAGCCATCGTCGACGCACTGTCGTTTGCGCTGCCCGACCAAGCGGTCGCGTCGTCGGGCATCGTCCATCTCTATGCCTTGTCCGGCAGATGGCCCGAGCGGCCGTCAGAACGGGCAGCCGCGTCGGGTGCGCCATCGCCGTGGCTCGTGATGGCGATGGACTTCGGTGGTCTCGGCGCGCGGTCGATGTGCGATGGACCCGACGCCACCGGAGCGTTCGTGCTCGGTGGGAGGGGCGCGGTGCTGCAGGTCGAGCCGTTCGAGGCTCAGTATCCGGTGCTGATCGAACACGTCCGCGCCCGCATCGACTCCGGTGGGCCGGGCGAGCATCGCGGCGGCCTCGGTATCGACACCGCGATCCGGTTGCTGTCCGACGCCGAGTTGGTCGTGCGGGGCGACCGAATGGTGCTGGCGCCGACCGGCCGCAAAGGCGGTGAGTCGGGCGGCCAGGGGTACTGGCGATCGCAACATCCGGATGGCTCGGTCGACGACTTCGCCCACCGCCAATCGCACATTCGACTGGCAGGCGACGACGTGTTCCTGATCGGCACCTCGGGTGGTGGTGGCCTCGGCTCGCCGCTCGACCGCGATCCGGCCGCGGTGGCTCGCGATGTCGTCGAAGAACGAGTGTCCGCGGCCCGCGCGCGAGATTCGTACGGAGTGGTTCTCGACGGGGACAACGTGGTCGACACCGACGCCACCGACGCCTTGCGCGACGACCTGCGGAGCAACCGATGAGCGCCGTTGTCGGGGTCGACGTCGGAGGGACGTTCACCGATGTCGTGTTGGTCGATGGCGCGGGAACCATCCACGTCGCCAAAGTGGTGACGACGCCGAGCGATCCACGCGATGGCGTTCGCCACGGTGTCGAGGTCGCGCTGGAACGCGCCGGGCTCGCCGGTGGCGACATCGACCGCTTCGTTCATGGCACGACCCTGGCCACCAATGTGCTCCTCGAGCGGCGCGGCGCCCGCACCGCGTTGGCAGTAACGCAGGGCTTCGGCGACATCTTGCGGCTGGCGCGCGAGTCACGGGCCGGCTCGGCCCGCTATGACCTCCTGTTCCCGCCGCCCGACCCTGCGATCGAGCGCGAGTTGACCTTCGAAGTGCGTGAGCGGATGACTGCCGCCGGCGCGGTACGAACCGACCTCGAGCAAGCCGAGATCGATCGCGTCGTCACCGCCATCGCCGCGCAGCAGCCCGAGGCCGTCGCCATCAGCTTCCTCCATTCGTATGCGAATCCGGCGCACGAGCAGGCGTTCGCGTTCGCCTGCCGGCGCGCGCTACCCGATGCGTTCGTCGTGACATCGAGCGACGTGTGGCCCGAGATGCGCGAGTACGAACGCACGACGACGACGATCGCGTGCGCGTACATCGGCCCCGTGATGGCGACCTATCTCGCCGGCTTGCAACAGATGCTGCGCGGCCTGGGCATCACCTGCGCGGTGCAGATCATGGAGTCGAGTGGTGGCTCGATGTCGGCGGCACTCGCGGCCGAGCGCCCGGTTGCGACCATCGAATCCGGTGGCGCGGCGGGCGTGATGGCGGCACGGGTCATCGGCGGGTGGGTCGGCGCACGCGATGTGTTGTCGTTCGACATGGGCGGCACCACGGCGAAGACTGCCGCGGTGCGCGGCGGCGAAGCCACGCTCACCTACGAGTTCCGAGTCGGCGAGTCGGCGAGCGTCGGCGACCGCCGGGGCGCGGGCCTGCCGATCAAGACGCCGGTCGTCGACCTCGCCGAGATCGGCGCCGGTGGCGGTTCGATCGCGTGGGTCGACCGCGGCGGGGCGCTGCAGGTCGGGCCGCAATCGGCGGGGGCCGTACCCGGGCCCGCGTGCTACGGCCGAGGGGGCACCCGCCCGACGGTCACCGACGCCAACCTCGTGCTCGGCTACCTGCGCGCCGGCGAATTGTCCGACGGCGTCGTGTTGGCCGTCGACCGCGCCCGCAATGCGATCCGCGCGGAGGTGAGCGACCGACTCGGCGTCGATGTCGTGGCCGCGGCGCGCACGATTCACGACATCGTCAACACCAACATGGTCGCGGCGATCCGCATCGTCACGATTCAGCGAGGCATCGACCCGCGCGATTTCACGCTCGTCGGTTTCGGCGGCGCCGGCCCCATCCATCTCACGCGTCTCGCGGCGGCATTCGGCATTCGCCAGGTTGTCGTGCCATGGGCGGCCGGTGTCGCATCGGCCATTGGTCTCGTGGCGGCCGACCCCACCGTCACGCAAGTGCGCACGACCGTGATCGATGCCACCGCCGCCGACCCCGATGCCATCAACGGTTGGTTCGCCGAACTCGAAGGACGAGCCGCGAAGGCGCTCGAATGCGAGCCCGAGGCCGTCACCATCCACCGCACGATCGACGCCCGCTATCCCGGCCAGGTGCACCAACTCGGTGTGCCCGTGCACACGGGCACACTCACGCGCGACGATCTCGAAGATGCGGCCGAACGCTTCCACGGCATCTATCACTCGACCTACGGCGTCGACGCTCGCGCACCAGTGCAGTTCGTGACCTATCGCGTGCGCGCGGTGCGCGAGGTGCCGACACCCGAGCCCCACCGCGAGGACGCGCCCGACTCACGCCCCGCGGTCGCGTTGGGAACGCGGCCGGTGTTCTTCGCCGAGAACGGCGACTTCGTCGACACGCCCATCTACCGCTGGGAAGACCTCGTTCCCGGTGCGACCATCGCCGCGCCCGCCATCGTCGAAGGCGCCGCCACGTCGATCGTGGTCCCGCCGGGCTGGACTGCCGCCGTCGACTCGATGCGCAACATCGTCCTCGCGACCTGACCCCCGGCACTCCCGCCCGTTCCCGACCCGTTCTTGACCGGCCCTCTAGGGGAGCCCTAGGTGGTTGGTGTGAAACGGCCGATTTGTTGAGTGGTTGAAGAGGGCTTGGCTGTTTTGGGTGCGGGGTTGGGCTGCTTGGGGGCTCGGCGAGAACCCTCGGTCGTGGTGGGCGCGGCATCGTTGGTGGCGATGGCTGGTCATGGTTCTTGCGTCATGGCGTTGGTGGCGGGTCTCGGTTCATGTCGCCCATCCGTTCGTCGTTGAGTGAACGCCGAGGATGGCGAGTCGGGCGAGGTTGGTGGCGGCGGCGAGGAGGTTGAAGTCGGCATCGACTTTGGCTCGGCCCCGAACCCGCGCTCGGCGCCCGCCGTGGCGGTTGCGCATGAGGTGCCC
>DATLFA010000032.1:0-25374 GCA_035525225.1 Acidimicrobiales bacterium | reverse complement strand
GATCGAGCGCAACTTGCCCCTCCGCGGCAGCCTCGAGTCGCAGAATCGACTCGGACATCGCCGGAGCGCAGGCCATGTCCAGCTCCCCCGACACAAATACGCGGCCGTCACGCACTTCGATGGTGAACCCGTTTTGAGGTGTCATAGCCATTCCCTTCTCGGCGGTGAAGTCGCAAGAAGGGGGCAGGTTCAGGGTCTGGGAGCAGACCACCGACGTTTGACAAGCTCACTCTACCTCATCAGAACCGTGCCCGGCGCTCAGGCCTTGCCGAGGTGTCGCCGCTCCATCTTCGAGGTGCCGGCCCACATCCGCTCGAGCGAAGGCCCGACCTCGTCTACGGCCGCGAGGTCGACCGGTAGCGGTCGTACGGGCGGTGACGTCGACCGCGCGCCGCCGGTACGACCCACTCTCGAGCGCGTCGCGATGACGATGTCGGCCGAAACGCGGCCATGGCAGCCTGCACCCGAGCGGCGTGAGTTCCGCTTCGAGATGACGCCACTCGGTGTGAGGCCCGCGAGCTATGGCCCGCCCGCGACCGGTGCGGTGACTCCTACCATATTCGCCGACAAGGAGGGGTTCGACGTCCGCGTCACACTGAAAGGTGCGGACGGCGCCGTTGTCACCACGAAGGAGACGCGAGCAAAGCGCGAGTCGAGCGGGTGCTGCGGCGCGTATTGGACGGCTCGCGTCTAGCGAGCGCGTCAGTCCCGGAACATCTGGATAGGTAAGTGCCGCGACATCGCGGAGCCGGCGGGGCCCAACAACATCTGCGCTCGCAGGTTTCGCTTGTGAAACAGAGCCACCAGCGCCTCGTCATGACGACCGGTCTTCGCATCTGCGAGCACGAAGCCTTCGAGCTCGGCTTCTCCTTCATGCCACGAAGCAGGCCGGTGACCCAACAGTTGGTGGAGATCGTCGAGGTCGTGCTCGGACACGGTATCGCCGATCTCGTCGACGCGGGCCACGTGACGAGCGAGGCGGAACATCGTGCGCAGCTTGTAGCGGATGAATTCGTCTTCGGTGTCGACGTTGCGCAGGCCACGCACGAGGTGTTCGTGGGCGGGCGTTGCGCGAGAAGGTCGCGGTGATGGCATGTCGACGGTGGGCAACTCGACGTCGATCAACTCGGCCAATGCTTCGGTCGCGAACAAGTTCGTCTCGCAGCACCATTGAAGGTTCGTCATGAGGTCGGATTCGGGCGCGGGCTCGCGCAGCGCCGCGCCGAGCGGCAGTTGATTCGTCAGTGTGAACGCGAAGTGGTGGCGCTGGATGGCGTCGAGATCGACGGCCTCGCCGGTGATCTCGCTGTAGCGGTCGTAGAGTTCGGCAAAGTTGCCGTAGCCGATGATCGTGTCGCGCATGCGCCACGCGGCGAGATCCATCATCGGGTCACCGATGTGCCCGATCTCGACGTCGAGCACCGCCACGATCCGACCGTCCTGATGGTGGAACTGACCCGAGTCCCAAACTATGGCGGATTCGCGCTGCTTGGAGTCGGGCGGGTTGCGGCGCAACCACGCAAGGCAGAACTCCATGAACGGGTCGGGGTGCACCTTGACCGATCGATACACCTTCTCGTAGCGACTCAGCCCGAATGTGCCCGATTGCTGTGGCGTCGGTGCGCGCATGATGCCGGCGTCGACGAACGGTGCGATGTCGAGGGAGTGGAGCCGTGCAAGGATCTGGAGGTAGTCGTCGACCGCGGCGCGCCGCTCTGCGTCGGTCGACTGCTCGAAATCGTTGCGGCCGGGCACGCGATCCATCACGTAGGCCATCGGCTCTTCGATCCACCCGTAGACCTTTGCGGTCGGTATGCCGTGGTCGTGCATCGTCGCCTGCAACCGCATCTCGTGGTCGAGCGGGAAGATCAACGGCATGTCGATGCGGTCACCGCGCACACACAGTTCGAGTATCTCGCCGTCGCGCTCGACGTCGGCGAACCAGACCGGGCGCCAACGCGGCTGGCGGTTGATGCGCACCACCTTGCTGCCGATGTTCGTGCGCAGCCACGCAGTGATCTGTTCGGTACCGTCGTCGACAGTGGTTGCCATCGCGCGACCCCCTCTAAGCTAAGTGCCTCTAGTTGTGTTCAACAGAGCGGCAACAGTACCGGCGCGTCGGGCAACGAACCATGTAGTGGCGCCTCGAGGACCCCGACGAGCACGTCGGTCAGGTTGGTGTTGAACGACGATCCGTCGAGCTCGACCGGGCGTCCGGCCTCGATCACGCGGGCCCGCTCGGCCATCGCCACGGTCATGAGCATGATGACCCCTACGACCCGCTCACGGCGAATCGCCGCGGGCAAGGCCTGCGGACGTTCTTCGAGGACGCCGAGCACCTCCCGCAAGTGCGGTCCCATCCCCGGGTTCGGATCGCGCCACGTGCTGAAGGTGGCAGACAGCTGCGCGACGATGCGCAGGTAGTCGCGACCACTCGGCGTTGCGAGGTGTGCCGCGTAGGGCAGTACCAACGCCGCGATCAGCTCACGCGACGACGCGTCGCGGCCGCACTGAGCTAGGAGCTCACCGCGCGCAACGTCGGTAGGGTCGCCATGACGGACGAGAATCGCCGCGAGCACGCCATCGCGCGATCCGAAGTGGTAGTTGACCGCGGAGACGTTGCGCTGACCGGCGGCTTGCAGAATCTCACGGACGGTGACTTGATAGAGCCCTCGCCTCGCGAACAACCGCTCGGCCTCGCGCAAGAGCATCGCTTTGGTGGCGCTGGCGTCGCGAGGCACGAGCGGAAGCGAAGCCTCGTCAGACCAATGGCGCCAGAGCGCTCACCGGGATGACCGTCGGCCATTCGATGTCGGGCAGTGGCTTGGCGAACGTGCCGAACTTCGACTTGGCCTGAGCGCGGTAGTAGTCGGTCGAGTGCGTGCGATCCTTGTCGAACTCGGGGATCACCTTGTCGCCGAACAGTTCGAGCGTGGCCAGGATCTCGTCGTGATGCATGCCCTCGATGGGCAGACCGAACACGAGTTGATCCATGCCGACGTCGCCCCAGCGCGCGATCTGTTCGCACACGTCTTCGGGTGTGCCCAACAGCATGAAACCGGCCTCGATGAGACCGTCGAGCAGCGCGTCGGTGTCACCGGCGGCGATGTCGCGCAGTGAGAGCGGCGTGCTCGGCCACGTGATGGCATCCATCGACTTCGGCATGGTGTCGTGATAGAGGTTCACCATCGATACGAGGTAGCCCCGGCCCTTGCGCAACGCGATCTCGCGGGCCTCTTCACGGGTCGGGCAGCAGATCACGGAGTTGGTGATCATGACGTTGTCGTTCTTGAACTGCCCGATGGGGTCGGTGCAGTTGGCGATGCCTTCTTTGTAGGCCTCGATGCGGCCCCGCAACGCGAAGATCGGCTCGAAGTTGAACGCGATGGCGCCGATGCCGAGTTCGCCCGCGCGGTTGAACGTCGGCGGGTTACCGCACGCGACCCAGATCGGCGGGTGGCCTTGCCCGAATGGCTTCGGCAAGATGTTGTGGGGATAGGGAACCGTAAAGTGCTCGCCGTGGTACTCGTAGTCGACCTGTTCCCACATACGGGGAACCTCTTTGACGACTTCTTCCCACTCGACCTTCGTCGAGTTCTTGTCCATGATGTTGAAGCTGGCGACTTCGTGGCCACCGGCGCCACGGCCGGTGCCCCATTCGAACCGGCGATTGGTGAAGTGGTCGAGCATCGCGGCGCGCTCGGCAAAGCGCACCGGGTGCTCTTTGCGGGGCGACAAGCTGGTGATGCCCGTCGACAGATGGATGTAGTCGGTCTGCGCGGCGACGTAGCCCATGACGACCTCGGGCGCGGACATGTGGCTGTACTCCGTCAACGCGTGATGCTCGCCGAACCAGGCGTACTTCCAATTGTGCTTGTCCGCGAAGATCGCATACTCGGCTTCCCGGAAGAGCTCCTTGTGCTCGAGCTCAGAGATGTGGGCGGCCGGCCCGGGGATGTAGCCGTTGAGGAAAACTCCGAACTCCATAGACAGACTCCTGGTAGCGAAGGCGACAAATCGTTTTAATGTCTACCATTACTACCGAGCGCTGTCAATCTCCTCGACCGGCGGGCGGGTGTCGCGTCACGCGTCGACGAATGAGATGACGTGACGCTCGAAATCGGCCTTGCGCTCGATCTGCACCCAGTGGCCGCAGCGGGCAAAACCGATCAGGTCGGCGTTGGGCATGCGGCGAAACGGCAGCAGGCTCTGGTCGACCGGCACCACGCGATCGTCCTGCCCCCACATCAGCAACGTAGGTGTGCGCAACGCGTGCAGTTCGCTCCAGAGCGGTGCCATGCGATTGAACTGGGGGTGGGCGAACGTCGCGAAGATCTCGCGTATCGCGTCGAGCGCGCCCGGCCGGTGTGCGTTGGCCATGCGCTCATCGAGCAACTCGTCCGTCACGAGATTCGGATCAGACACCATCGAACGCACCCACGCTTCCATGCGCTCACGGGTCGGCTCGCGGTTGAATGCGAACAACAGCCGCATTCCCTCTGATGGCTCGGGACTGAGGATGTTCACCCCGACGCCTCCCGGCCCCATCAGCACCAGCTTGTCGACGCGTACCGGATGATCGAGCGTGAAGCGCGTGGCGACACCGCCGCCCATCGAATTGCCCACGATGCTCGCTGATTCGATTGCCAGTGTGTCGAGGAACGCGCGCACTGCATCGGCCGCAATGAGGATATAGTTCTGGTCGAGCGTGGGCTTGGCGCTGAGTCCGAAACCGGGTTGATCGAGAATCAATACGCGGAAGTGCCGCGCCAGTACCGGTAAGTTGCCACGGAAGTTGCTCCAGCCGCTGACACCGGGCCCTGAACCGTGCAACATCAACAGCACCGGCCCACTGCCCGCGTCGTGATAGTGCAACGAATATGGGCCGGCCTCGACATGTCGACTCGTCGCGTCGAAACTGTGCGACTCGGCGCCCGCGACATCGCTCATCGTGTGCTCCTGTTCATCCGCTCTGAAAGGCCGCTCCGGGCCTACACCATCGGCTCTTGGTCTACGGACAGTCCCCACGCGAGCTTCCCGTAGGTCGCCAACGCCCGCTCGGGATCGTTGACGACATGCACGCGGCCACTGTGCGCGTCGCGCCACGCGCGCTCGATGGGAGTACCGCGGCGCAGCGCGTGCCCACCGGAGTTCTCGAACAACGTGTCGATGGCCTCGATCGCCCGCTCGGTTCCCCGCACTTGGTCGCGCCGAGTGCGGGCCCTCAGCTCTATCGGGATCCTCGTGTCGTCGCGCGCGCACTGCGTGAGCTCGGAGATGTTTCGCTCGAGCTGCAACCAAGCGGCATCGATCTCACTGGCGGCCGACGCAACCCGAACCTGCGCGAACCCGTCGTTCACGACGCGCTCGCCGCCGTATGAAATACGGATGCGTTCGCGCATCATCGCGACGTGCGCGTCGTAGGCGCCTTGTGCCATGCCGATGATCGGTGCCGTGATCGTCGTCGAGAAGACCGACGCGAACGGCAAGCGATACAGCGGCGCGGAGTTCACCGCGTGACCCGGGCAGCGGCAGCGCGCGGTGTCGGCGAAGCTCAAGAAGCGATGTGCCGGCACGAACGCGTCATGGACCACGATGTCGTTGCTACCGGTTCCGCGCAGGCCCACGGTGTCCCATACGTCGTCGATCACATAGTCGGCACGCGGCAAGAGCACCGTACCGAAGTCGACTGGTGCTCCTTCAGGGCCGAGAACCGCACCGCCGAGAAACACCCACTGCGCGTGATCGCATCCTGACGAAAAGCTCCATCGTCCGGCGACGCGATAGCCGCCGTCGACCGCATCGACGCGCCCCGTCGGCGCGTAGGACGAGCTGATCAATGTGTCGGGGTCGGCCGACCACACGTCGGCCTGCGCTCGATCGGGGAACAGCGCGAGCTGCCAGGGGTGCACGCCGAGGATCGACGCCACCCAGCCGGTCGATCCGCACGCAGTCGCGATGCGCCGCACCGCCTCGTAGAAGATCATCGCGTCGACCTCGAGGCCGCCGTATCGTGTCGGTTGCAGCGCCCGGAAGACGCCCGCACCGATCAGCTGCTTCATCGAATCGTCGGACACTCGGCGCAGCTCTTGGATATCGCGTGCGCGGTCGTGCAGATCGCCCATCAAAGTAGCGACGTTGTCGAGCAACGGTGCGCTCATTCTCTCCCCCTCTGTCACCCGAGTGTCGGCTCCGCTGCTACGGTCGCACTGTGATCCAGGGATTCTCGCACGTACAGTTGGTCGTACGCGACGTCTCTGTGAGCGCGCCGTGGTACTGCAGCGTGCTCGGCCTCGAACAGTTCGTGGCCGGCACCACCGCCTCCGGCCCTTACGCCGGCCTGCGTCACCCCTCCGCGCGCTTCGTCATCGGGATGCAGACCGCGACCCCCGAACAAACGAGCGATCTGCACGCGACAGCCATCGATCACCTGTCGTTCTCCGTCAGCGATCGCGCCACGCTCGACCAGATGCGCGCCGACCTGCTCGCGCGTGGTGTATCCATCGGCGATGTGTTCGAGGAAGCCGCCAGCTACAACGCCCGCATCGTCGACCCCGACGGCCTCATGCTCGAACTGACCGCCCCCAAACGCTGATAACTCATCGTTCTCGCAGCACAACGTCGGCTTACGGTCGACGTTGTGCTGCGAGAACGGATCCGGGAGGGTCCTGAAGTGTGTCAGTGGGGCGCGAGACACGCGGGATCGGTGCGATGAGCAGCGCGGTCGTCACCGAGAAGATCGCGATCATCAACCACGCCGCGCGGAAGTCGCTCACCGTGTTCGAACGGTCACCGAGTATGGCCACCAGAACCGCGACTCCGACGGCGGTCCCGAGTTGGAGCGCAGCGCGCGTCGATGCGTTCGCGATCGAGAAGCGGGCCGCGCCGACGTCGCGCACGCCCGCCGATTGCAGCATCGGGAACGCCGTGTTGATGCCGAGGCCCGCCATGACTGCTCCCGGGAACCAGTCGGTCCAATAGTTCGGCTCGACGTCGACGTGGTAGCGGAACCACAACACTGCCGAGGCGAGGATCAGCGCGCCGGGAACGCCGATGGTGCGTTCACCGAGCCGTGCGCCAAAGCGCCCGACCAACGGCGCGGCCAAGGCGGCAACGATGGGCGAAGGCGACATGGCGAGACCGGCCCGGACGATCGAGTAGTTCCAGACCTCGGTCAGGAACAGCACGTTGGCGAGCAGCAGCGCGCCCGTCCCCACGCCGAAAAGCACCGTTGCGCTGGTCGAGAGCGAAAATGCGCGCACCCGGAACAAGTCCATCGGCAACACGGGGTCGGGCCGGCGTTGGCAGCGCAGGACAAACCACGCTCCCGCGACCAAGCCCGCCGCGAAGGCCGCAAGTGTGCTGACGCTCATCCAACCCCAGTGGCCTCCCTCGGCGATGGCCAGCGAAACCGCCGCCATCGCGACAGCGGCCAGCACCACCCCCACCGCGTCGACTCGCTGTCGCTGCGCGCCGCGTGCCCTCGACAGGTGATTGCGGCCGACGAACCACGCGGCGAAGGCGATCGGCAGGCTCAACAGGAACGACCACCTCCACCCGGCCGAGTCGACAATCAGCGCGCCGAGCGTCGGCCCGGTGGCCACGCCCACTGCGGTGATGCCGCCGTAGAGCGCGACCGATCGGGTGATCTCATCGGGGGGCGACGCTTCGAGCAACAGCCCGAGCGACGCGGGGGCGATCAGTCCGCCGCCCATGCCCTGCACGGTGCGGCCGATGATCACGATAGGCAGCGACGGCGCCGCCCCGGTGATCAGCGCGCCGAGCGCGAACAGTGTCAACCCAGCAAAGAACGTCCGGCGCCGCCCGTGGCTGTCGGCCAATCGACCCGCCGGTAGCAAGATCGCGGCGAACGCGATCGTGTAGGCGTTGATCACCCAGCCGAGCGACGCCAGCGATTCGCCCTCGAACGACGCCTTCAGATCGGGAAAGGCTACGTTCACGGTGCTGAGGTTGGCGGAGGTCACGAAGGACCCGATCCCCGTCGACGCGAGGACAAACCCCCACCCCCGAGCGCGTGCCACCCGCGGACCGTAACAGCCACAGCCACCCAGTGCGTAGAGTTGCGAGCGATGGGCAAGACGCTGTTGATCGTGCATCACACGCCCTCACCATCGTTGCAGTCGATGCTCGAAGCAGTACGCGACGGCGCGACCGACGATCGCATCCAAGGTGTCGATGTCGTGTCGCACCCTGCCCTTGCTGCGACGGCAATCGACGTGATGCACGCGGACGGTTACATCTTGGGCACGCCGGCCAACCTCGGTTACATGTCGGGGGCACTCAAGCACTTCTTCGACCAGATCTACTATCCGTGTCTCGAAGCGACACACGGCCGCCCGTACGCGGTTTATGTGCATGGTGACAACGACGCGACCGGCGCGTTGCTGGCGATCGAAAAGATCGCCACTGGCTTGCGATGGCGCCTGGCCCAGCAACCCCTCGTCGTGTTGGGCCGGCCCGCCAAAGGCGACCTCGAGGCATCGTGGGAGCTCGGCGCCGCGGTCGCCGCCAGTTTGTCCTGAACGAGGAGATCCACCATGTTTCGAGCGACACCATGATCACCGGGCGCATCACCGGCGGAACCCACGGCTGGCCGTTCGCCGCGGCCACCTTCGACCTCGACGAGCATGGCTACGTCGAAGACGAATGGCTCCTCGAAGGACGAGCGCAGCTCTACGACCACCGCGCGGGCACCGGTCGATCATTCGACGGGCGTTGGTCGGCCGTGCCGACCGAGACCACCGCATTCGCGACGAGGCTGCTCGTGCGCCGTCCCGTCGATGCGGCCCGTTTCAACGGCACGGTCGTGTTGTTCTGGAACAACGTGTCACTGGGTTTCGATCTCTTGGCCGGCGAGTCGCCCGAGATCTACGACGGGGGCTTCGCGTTCGTCGGTGTGAGCACACAACGCAATGGCGTGCACGGCTACCCGGGTGGCGCGTCACAGTCCGCCAACTGGTTGGCGACCTATCTCAACGCAGTGCAGCCACTGACACGGGCCCTCGACGGCTTCATCCTCGACATCTACTTCGGCAACGGCAGCCCACTGGCGGTGTCGGCCGACACCGCGAGCCGGCTCGCGACACCCAAAGACATTCCTGATGCAGTCACCAAAATGCCGCCCGGGTCGCATCTGCTGCGCGACGACCTCGACATCCCCGTCTTCGTCCTCAACAGCGAGACAGAGGCGACGGGGTTTCACCCGGTGCGCCAACCTGACTCCGACCGTTTTCGGCACTGGGAGGTCGCAGGACACGCTCATGGATCGCGACGCCGAGGCACCGACCGCCTACCGTCGAATTGGCCCCGCGACCTCGGCACCGAAGAAAGCCCCATGGGCACCCCCTCGGACGCCAATGTCTTGACCATGGAACCAGTGCGGTCGGCCGCGCTGCACCACTTCCAGCGGTGGCTGACCGACGGCACCGCGCCGCCGCGGCAGCCTCCAATCGAATTCGACATCGAAGAACGCTGCCCTGTCATACGTCGCGACCACCTCGGCATCGCGGTCGGCGGTGTCCGGCTTCCCGACGTCGACGTACCGACGGCGAGCCACCGCGGTGTCGCGGCCGACGGCACACTCGTCCTCACCGGTTCGACCACACCGTTCTCCGACGAGATGTTGCGCGCGCTCTACCCGACCCGCAATGCCTACTGCGAGCGATACCGGATGGCGGTGGCCGGCGCGGTCGATGCGGGTGTGCTGTTGCCGGTCGACGCCGACCGTTTGCTCTCCTCCCTCGGTTGATCGAGCACCGGCCGGATTTTCCAACTGAGTGACACGGCGCGAGCGTATGCATGTCCGTGAGCGCATTCCCGAGGAGCCGACATGGCAGCCGAGCCTTCCGTGGTGACCGACGCAGAGCTGGTCGAACGACTTCCTCGCGTACGCATCGACCACGACAACCGGCACTTCTACCGCGGCTGGTTGCAACGGCAGCTGCTCATCAACCGCTGCAACTCGTGCCAGCAGTGGCACCATCCGCCCAAACCGGTCTGCCCCCACTGTTGGTCTCGAGATCTGCGGCCCACCGAGGTGAGCGGGCGCGGCACGATCCATCTGCTGATGCTGCTGCATCAGGGGCCACCGGCGCCCGGTGTCGACTACAGCACGGGACCACACCCCGTCGCCACTGTCGAACTCGCCGAGCAGAGCGCGCTGCGCCTCACTAGTACGGTCGTCGGCTGCGCGACCGATGACATCGCGATCGGCATGCCGGTCGAGCTGACGTGGATCGAGCGCGACGGTGTCCCCTTCCCCGCGTTTCGCCCGCAGTCTCTCCCGACGCCGGGAGCCGGAGCATGAGCCGCTACCCCGCCAAGGACCAGGTCGCGATAGTCGGTATCGGATCAACCGGTTTCAGTCGCGACGCCGGGCGATCATCGGCCGGGCTCGCGGCAGACGCGTCGATCGCCGCCATCCGCGATGCCGGTCTCGAACGTAGCGACATCGACGGCGTCGTCGTCTCGGCCGAGCCGGGGGCACCGGCACCGCATCAACTCGCCGCGATGCTCGGCATACCTACGATCATGCATCACACGCGCCCGACGCCGGTCGCGGGCTTCGCGCTGATGGACGCCGTCAACGCGGTGTTCACCGGCGCGTGCGACACCGCGCTCGTCTGCGCCTCGATGATGCGCAGCCCAGGTTCGTCGCGCTCGGTCACCAGCGATCCATTGCGGCGCAACCTCGTCATGGGCACGCCGTCGTATCCGGAGAACGCCTCCATGGCAGCGGCGTACGCCGCGTGGGCGAGCCGCTACGTCTACGAATACGACAGCCGGCGCGAGGACTTCGGCCGTGTCGCGATCAACTGCCGCACCAACGCCGCCCACAATCCACTCGCCGCGATGCGCTCGCCGTTGACCATGAGCGACTATCTCGCCGCACGCATGATCCGCGAGCCGCTGTGCCTCTTCGACATGGACGTGCCCGTCGACGGCGCCGACGCTTTCGTGGTGACGACTGTCGAACGAGCACGTTCGCTGCCGCACCCGCCGGTGCTCGTGCACGCCGCAACCGCGGGCCTAGTGGGCACCAACGACGAGGACCAGCTCCCGAGCCTGCGCCGCCATGGTCAACATGTCGTCGTCGAACGGCTCAAAGCAACGAGTGACATCTGGATCGACGACATCGACGTGTATCTGCCGTACGACGGGTTCACCATCATCACCCTCGGTTGGATCGAGAACACCGGCTGGTGCGCGCCCGGCCACGGCGGCAGGTTCCTCGAGGAGCACTGGGACAAGGAGCAGAACCGGGTGCTCATCGATGGGCGCATCCCCATCAACCCTCACGGCGGCTCGCTCTCCGAGGGGGCAACCCGCGGCAGCGGCCACCTACGCGAGGCGGTGGTCCAACTGCGCGGCGAAGGCGGCGACCGTCAGGTACCCGGTGCCCGCACTGCGCTCGTCACGCCCGGTGGGTTCTTCTTCAACTCGCAGGGCTTCATCCTGCGAACGTAATGAACTGCACGAGCGCAACTTCAGTCACGTAAAGGTCTGGTCCTACAACGGGTCGCCCATGCGCGCGAAGCACCGTTGCATGTTCTGCCCCATGAACGACGCCCGCAGTGCGTCGTCGAGGCTGTCGAGACGAGGTTGGTAGAGCGCTATCGGCTCCGCGTTGCCTTCTTGGTGCGGGAAGTCCGACGAGAACACGCACATCTCCGGCAATTGCGCCAGCACCTCGAATGCGTCGCTGTCGCCGAAGCCGGGCAGCGGCGTCGTTCGCACATTGCGCCGTAACATGTCACCGCCGGAGAGTTCCCACGGCCACTCACCCAACGCGGCCGACGACCGCGATTGGCGGTCGAGCATCTCGACGAACCACGGCACCCACCCGATGCGCATTTCTTCGAGCAACACGGTCACTTCCGGGTGGCGAACGAAGACGCCGCCGTAGAGCAGACCCGACAACAGGTTCTGCGCGGCGTGGATTCGTTGCGTGTTCGCCAGGCGCACCAACCCGGCCACACCGGCACCGCCATCCTCGTCCCATCCGATATCTGCCCAACCATCGAAGTCCGCAGCGGTGTTCCCCACATGGATGACCGCGACCATTCCGAGACGCGCCGCTGCCGTCCAGACGCGGTCCCACGCGGGATGCCCGGGCGACATACCACCCGCAGGCCGGCCGTTGACGGTGTACAGGAAGAACGCTCTCGCTCCTCGCGAACGCGCTCGCTCGAGTTCGGCAACCGCGGCGTCGAGGTCGCTGAAGTCGATCACCGCCACCGCGTGCAAGCGATCAGCGTGATCGGACAGCCGTTCGCAGAGGTAGCTGTTGCAGCGTTGTGCCGCTTGCGGACGGTCTGAGCCGACGAACTCGAGCTGCTGCCAATAGCCGCCGGGGTTCACGAGGCAATGGTCGATCCCGATGCGATCCATCCACTCGACGCGCTCGCCCGACGACGAATCGTGCAGCGGATGCAAGATCACCGGGCCCCCGCGTTGCTTCGCCATCGCGACCAGGCCGGGTAGCAACTCGGGCGGAGTCGGCCGTCGCGCTTCGGGAAGCGCGCGCAACAGATCGCCGGCGATCCCGAACGCGAGCATCGACAGGCCGGTCGGCAGTTGGTCCAACCACGGCTCGAGCGGATGCTCTCCCGCGGCGTAGGTCGTGGCCTCCCAGTGCGTATCGACATCGATGATCATGACGGCACCTTCTTGTCCGAACTATTCGTCGAAGATCTTGAGCGCAGGATATTCGTCGAGCGTGTAGTCGTTGGTCAGGTCCCTCGTGAGTTCAGGTGCCGCGGCATCGAGCGCGTCGAGATCCCAGCCGCCGGATGCGTAGATGACGCGCTCGTCCTCGGGCTCGCTGTAGCGCGCGACGAAATCTCCGTACACGTGGAACGTGCGGCCATTCACATTGCTCGCAGCGTCGGTGCAGAGCCACACCACGAACGGCGACACCTTACGCGGTGCGCGAGCCTCGGGATCGAACGATGCATTGGGCGCCGCTGGTGGCGTGCCTTTGGGGCGCATGGTGATGCTCATCAGTTCGGACCAGCGGGCCGTCAGCTCCTGGTAAGAGTTGAGCGCCGTGTGCGATGCCGCGCTCGGCCGAATGGCGTTGCAGCGCACGCCGAAACGCCCGAGCTCGCGCGCCGCGGTACGGGTGAGCCCGATGAGCGCTTCCTTCGCCGCCGCGTAGACGCTGTTGGACGGATGCCCGAACCCCGAACCCGAACTGGTGTTGACGATCACGCCGGTACCCTGGCGGCACATGTACGGCGCGGCGTACTTGATCATCGCGAAGTAACCCTTGAAGTTGGCATCGACGGTCTTGTCAAACTGTTTCTCGGTGAATCGCCAGATGTCGTTGATGCCACCCGCGGTGGCGTTGTTGACCAGGATGTCGACCGTGCCGAACGCGTCGACCGCCTGTTGCACGATCGCCTCGGCGCCGGCGAACGTGGCGGCGCTGGCAGAGCTGGCAATGGCATCGCCGCCCTGCTTGCGAATCTCCTCGGCCACGCGCTCGGCGCTCGCCTTCTGACCGTCCGCCACGGCGGCGACTCCGAGGTCGTTGACCACGACTCGGGCGCCCTCCTTCGCGAACAGCAACGAATGCTCACGCCCGATGCTGCCGGCACCGCCGGTGACGATGACAACCTTGCCGGCCAACCTCTGCCCCATGTGATTCAGACCCCCGGGGACACACTAACTTCCCGCTCAGCAACGAGGGGGTTCGATGGCTACGTGTCGCGCAGGTGTCTTCAACGGTGACGGTTCGTTCGAGGTGCGCGAGTTCCCGATGCCGACGCCACCGCGCGGCGGCGCGGTGCTCGCGGTCGAGGCGGTCGGCCTCTGCGCGAGCGATGTTGCGCAGCTGCACGGCCACAAGCACGTTCCCGGCGAAGTGAGCCCGGTGGTACCCGGCCACGAGATCGTCGGCCGTGTCTACGAGGTCACTCCCGATTCGCAGCTGGGTGTCGCGGTCGGCACGCGCGTCGGTGTCGACCTCGTGCGCCGATGCGGCGAATGCGAGGTGTGCGCGAGCGGCTCACCGTTCTGTCCGAAGATGCAGCTCTACGGCTACACACAGGGCCTCGACGTGCGCAGCGGTCTGCACGGTGGTTACGGCGAGTACATGGAGATCATGCCCAACACCAACCTGGTGCCGCTCACCGAGAGTGTCGATGCGCGCGAGCTGTCACTGTTCGAGCCGCTCGCCAATGTCGTCAATTGGTTCGGCGGCGTGCGCTTGCAGCCAGGCGAGTCCGTCGTGATCCAAGGCCCCGGCCACATGGGGCTCATCTGCGCGGCATACGCCAAGATGCTGGGCGCGGGCACGGTGATCGTGACCGGACGCGGCAACGACGGGCTGCGCCTCGAAGCCGCGCATCGCATCGGCGCGGATTACACAATCGATGTCGACGCGGAGTCGCCCATCGAGCGTGTCGCGCAGATCACTGGTGGCACGATGGCCGACGTGACGGTGGATCTGACCGACGCCGCTGCGCCCGTCGGCGCCTGCCTCGAACTGGTGCGTCAAGGCGGGCGAGTGCTGTGGGCCGGCCTCAAGAACATGGCGCCGGTCTCGATGATCTCCGACCTCGTGCCGCTCAAGGGCCTCACGGTGGTCGGCGGCGCCGGTTCGACTGCTCAATCGATGCGCAAGACCGGTGAGGTGTTGAACTCCGGCGACTATCCGACCAAGGCATTGCTAGGTGAGGTGTTCACTCTCGACACCCTCGATCGGGCCGTGGCGTTGCTCACACGATCGGATCCCACCCACGATGCGGTGCGCGTCAGCTTGGTGCATGGCCAAACACTCGACTAGGGAACAGACGATGACCGCAACATTTCGCCAACTCTCCGATATCACGTGTCCCGTCATCGACGCCGACGCGCACGTGAACGAACCGCCCGATCTGTGGCAGTCGCGGGTCGCTCATCACCTGCGCGACCGCGCGCCGAAGCTGCTGCACGCCGACTACGGCGACGTGTGGTCCTTCGACGGGGGCAAACGCACGTGGAACCTCGGCCTCACCGCCACCGCGGGGCTCGACTACACACAATTCGCACCGAAGGGCGCGCGTTACTCCGAGATCCGCCCCGCAAGCTTCGATCCGAAAGCGCGTCTCACCGAGATGGACATCGATGGCATCGACGCCCAGGTGCTGTATCCGAGCGTGACGTTGACCGGCGCCAAGAGCTACAGCGGGGATCGCGAACTGCAGCTCGCGTGCGTTCGCGCCTACAACGACTGGATGGCCGAGTTCTGCGCAGATACGGGCGGCCGGCTCGTCGCACAGGCGGTGATGCCGACGACCAACGCGGCCGATGCCGCCGCCGAGCTGCGCCACGCACTCGACACCGGCCATCGGGGTGCGATCATCTCTGCGTTCCCCAACGGTGGATTTGCACTTGACCCGACCGACGACGAGTTCTTCGGGCTCGCGCAAGAGGCGGCAGTGCCGCTCGCGGTGCACACGGGCAGTTTCTTGCCCAACAACCCCGAGGGGACGTGGGCCGACCTCGACGGCATGGGTGTGTTGGCCATGGGCTCGACGGCCAAGGCCGGCCTGCAATCGATGCCCGTCGCGGCCATGTTGGTCTTCTCCGGTGTACTCGAGCGTTTTCCCAAACTGCGATTCGTGCTGGTCGAATCGAACATCGGATGGATCCCGACGCTGCTCGAGCAGATGGACGACAGCTTCATGCGCTTCCGCTTCTACACCGGCGCCGTCGACAAGATGCGCCGCCTGCCGAGTGAAGTGTTCCGCACGAGCATCTGGGCGACGTTCGTCAACGACCGATCGGGCGTCGAACAACGCGACCGTCTGAACCTCGACCATGTGTGTTGGTCCACGGACTATCCGCATTCGATCTGTGAATGGCCGAACTCACGGCGCGTGTTCGAATCGGTCTTCCAGGGTGTCGCGATCGACTCGGTCGAGAAGATGGTGTGGTCCAACACGCGCGATCTGTACTCGATCGACCTCCCGGCACGGACGGCCTGATCTTGACCTCGGCCCGCGATGACGAATTGCTCGAGACGGCGGAGATCCGCGAGACGCTCTTGCGTTACGCAGCCGGTATCGACCGGCGCGACTGGGATCTGATGCTGTCGTGTTTCACCGACGACGTGTGGGCGATATTTCAGGGCAACGACCTCGGGCGGGGACGGGACAAGATCCGCGCCTACATCAACAACGCTGCGTCGGGGTTCCGCATCATCTCATCGATACACATGCTGGCCAACATGTACATCGAGCTCGACGGCGCGCGGGCAAAGGCTGACACGTACGGCATCGGCTACCTCGTATTCGACAGTGGCAGCGGCCCGACGCTGCGCACGCGCCACTTGCACTACATCGACGATCTCGTACGCGATGACGACGGCTCATGGCTCATCGCCAAACGCATCTTGACCAACGATTGGGAACGACTGACGCCTGTCGACCCGCTATGAGGCAGTCGCCGCGCGGCACAACGAGCCCAAGAACTCCAGACTGCGGTTCTTCTCCGCGTCGGTGCCGAAGGGACGGGCGAGGAAGTCGGTGATGCCGGCGTCGAACAGCGCGCGGATCTTGTGCTCCGCGACGGTCTCGTCGCCGATGATGGCGACATCGGCCGGACGGGCCAGACCCTCCATCGCCAGCATTCGTTGGTACGACGGAAAGCGTTCGCTACTACCCACCTCGCGAATTGCTCGTTCGTAGGCACCTTCGACGTCTTGGGTGACGCACAAGGGCAGGCACGCGGCGATGCGCGGCGGTGGCTTACCCGCCTGTCGAGCCGCGTCATTGACCCTCGGCACGATGTACGAACCCAAGGTCCGCACTCCTGCTTTGGCCGTCACCGTGCCGCCGGCGAGCGCGCCGGCCAGCCGCAACATCATCGGACCCATCGCGCCGATGACGACTGGACACGGCGTCGCGCCGCGTACCTCGAGTGGCGAGTCCATCGCTGACAACACGGCCTCTACGTACTGCTCCACGTGGCGCGCCACGCCCTCGAACGACATGCCGTACACGTTCTCGATCACTTCGCGGTGCGACGGCCCGATACCCAGCACGAACCGGTTGCGGCACGCCACCTGGACGGTGAGCGCCTCTTGGGCGAGCACCAGTGGGTGACGCGGATACGTCGGGATGACCGCGGTACCCAATTCGAGGTCGACTCCCGCTCGCCCGATGAGTGCCAGCGCGATCATGGCATCGAATTCGTATGCCTGCGCGAGCCACAACGACGCGAGACCGGCGCGCTGCACCCGCTGCGCAGTGTCGATCAGGGCATCGAGCACATTGGCGGCCTCGCTCAGGGGCGAACGCAACTGCAGTCCAATCCGCACGCCACACCGTACCCCGGTTACTCTCCCCGGCTTCGTTTATAGGCGTCTGAACAGCACTAATGCGCGAAATCAGCATCGACGCGTACAGGCCTGGGCCGAGCGATCCGGTTGGACCCAGCTCAGCGAGTCGGCGATCGCGGGGCGAAAGTCGTGGCAAGGAACAGCCAGAACGATCCGATCAGCACGCTCGTCCCGAACTCGGACATGACAATCGCGGTCAGTCCGCCGACGGCGAGCAGCACGGTCGCCCAGCTTGGGAGGACACGACCGCGGCGGGCCCACACGGCCCACGCGACGAAGCCGACCGCGGACAGGAGAAGTCCCGGTCCCGCGAGGACGAAGAACCAGTCGAGCTCTTCGCGGACGATCAGTCCCGCGGTCACCCCCGCAGCGATCAAGCCGTAGCCGATCGGCACCAGCAACCCTGCGCGACGGGGTGCGAGGTTGCGTCGACGCGCGACTTCGACGGCGGCTGCGCTCGTGAGAAGGAAGCCGAGGAAGCCGAGCTCCCGCACATAGTCCCAGACGCTCTCGTAGACGGCGCCGTCGGGGGCTCCTGGTTTGGCCACCTGATAGATGGCCAGCCCGATCGCGAGGATTCCAGCCGCGATGGTGACTGCTCGTCCCCGGTCGCCGAGGTCCGCAGCAGCACCGAGGCGCGAGTTCAGGTCCGTGGTGGTCATCGGTTGCTCCCTTGTCGTGGCTTCGCTGTCCTTGATCGTCCTCCGAACAACGACACGATGGATCCCCCGCGCAGGTGAGATCCTGGCCGGGGATCTCCGACCCTGGGGGGAGGCCCCGGGGTGCTGCGGTCTGCCAGAATCAGGAGATGACGTGGCGGTTGCTTGTCGTCGGGAGGTGGCTCGCGGTCGCCGGCCTGACGGTGTGGGGCATCGTGGTCGTCCTCAACGGGGCGCGGCCGGTGGTCGGCGTGCCCATCGCCACCGTCGTCACCGGTGCAGCGCTGATGCACCGACGCATGCCAGTGGTGGTGTTGGGGGTAACCCTCGGCGGCATCGTGGCCATGGCGTCGCTCGCTGGCTTCGACGGTCCGGACGACCCTTTCATCGTCGCCCTGCTGTGGGCCAGCTACGCCGTGGGACGGAACGCCAGCATCCGACAACAGCCGTGGGCGGCCGCCGCAACGCTGGCGTTCGTGTCGCTGAACCTGACCGGTGGCGACGTCAGCTTCCCTGCGGATCTCGTCTTCCCCGCGATCTTCACGGCGGTGCCGTGGCTGGCAGGTCTGTGGATGCAGGTGCTCGAGAGCCGCTCACGTCGGGCTGAGGCTGTGGCGCGTGAGGCTGTCGACGTCCGCGATCACGAGGTGCGACGGGCGACGACGGAGGAGCGCCTGCGCCTCGCTCGCGAAATCCACGACGTCGCCGCCCACCACATGACGGCCGTCAGCCTCCACGCCCAGGCGCTGCGCGAACGCGTCGAGCGCGGCGGCGCCGTGGAGGTTGGGCAACTCCGAGCGATAGAAGGGGCGGCCCGCCACTCGCTGGAGGAGCTACGACGGGTGCTCGGGGTCCTCCGGCCCTCGCATGGTGATGCTGAACTGTTCCCCCTACCGTCGCTTGACGACCTCCCGAAGCTGGTCGAGAGCTGCCGTCTCGCCGGGCAACGCGTGGAGCTGGTCAACCAGGGCGAGCAGCGGCCCGTCCCGTCGGGGATGTCGCTCGCCCTCTACCGGATCATCCAGGAGTCGCTGTCGAACGCTGGCCGGCACGCGCCGGGCGCGGTCGTCGAGGTGCGGATCCGCTGGTCACCCGATCGGGTCATGGTGCGCACGACCAACGACGCAGCGGGCCGCCGACTCCAGTTCGTGGCGGGCAATGGTGTGCTCGGCATGCGGGAGCGGGCCACGTTGTACGGAGGCACGGTCCAGATCGGGCCCGGTGATGCAGGCTCGTGGGTGGTCGAGCTGACGATGCCGGTTCCCGCATGACGGTGCGCGTCGTGATCGTCGACGATCAGCCGATCATCCGCAGCGGACTGCGGGCGCTGATCGAGGCCGATCCCGGTTTCACCGTGGTCGCCGAAGCCGGCGACGGTGCCACAGGGATCGAGGCGGTGCGGGCGAACCGGCCCGACGTCGTCCTCATGGACATCCGCATGCCAGGCGTCGACGGTCTCGAAGCCACCCGGCAGCTCACCGACCGGTACGACGACCTCGCGGTGGTCATCCTGACGACCTTCGATCTCGATGCGTACGTCTTCGCCGCCATCCGCGCCGGTGCAACGGGGTTCCTCCTCAAGGACGGCGACGCGGATGACCTACGCGCGGCGATCAGGGCAGCCGCGTCCGGCGACGCGTTGATGGCACCCCGGTCGCTCCGCCGTCTCATCGACGAGTTCGCCGCCACTCCGACGCCGTCGCCCGTGGCCCAAGACGCGGTTGCATCCCTGACACCTCGTGAGCGCGAGGTTCTCGTCCTCGTGGCCCGTGGGCTCAACAACGCTGAGATCGCAGACGCCCTGACCATCGCGGAGGCGACGGCGAAGACGCACGTCGGCAACCTGCTCGCCAAGCTCCACTGCCGGGACCGTGCCCAACTCGTCATCACCGCCTTCGAGGCCGGCGCCGTCAGTCCCGGCGGCGCCAGCCCGGGGAGCCCCCGAAGCCCGTGACGGTGGAGACGCCCGCCCATGAAGCCCGTTGAGCGTGTCAACCCGGGGAACACCGAGGTTCTGGAACGTGGGCGCGAAGAGTTCGGTGCACGCTCCTGGCACGACGCGTATGAGGGGCTCCGCGAGGCCGACCGCGCTTGTAGGGCGGGAACAGCACATCGCTGAACTCGAGAAGCGGCTCATCAGCAACATCGACTTACGACGAGGGCCGCATGACACAGCCGTGACACAAGACGACGTAAACCGGCGTAAGACGGGGTCAGGCACCATCAGGTATTTGTGCAGGTAAAGCGTGGTTTCCCTCGCATAACCGCACGTCGTGAACTTGTGTTGACAGAACCCCGATTACTCTTCCCGCCGTCCCGGGCCCGAGCGGCTCTCGGCAGACCGGAAACTCGCGCCCAACGGAGGAACACATGGAGTTCGGAATTTTCACCAACATGTACCACCCGAAGCACTGGCGCGACGGCAAGGTACGCAGCGAACACGAGACGCTGAAGAACGAGCTCGAGTACATCCAGATCGCAGATCGCAGCGGCTTCAAGTACTCGTGGTCGGCGGAACACCATTTCCTCGACGAGTACTCGCATCTCTCCGACTCCGAGACCTTCATGGCCTACGCGCTGGCCAAGACACAGCGCATCCACGTCGGCTCGGCGATCTTCAACATCACGCGGCCCGTCAACCACCCCGCGCGCATCGCCGAGCGGGTCGCGATGCTCGACCACCTCGGTGAAGGCCGCTTCGAGTTCGGCACCGGTCGCGGCTCGTCGTCGATGGAGGTCTTCGGGTTCGGCATCGACACGATGGAGCGCACCCGCGAGCTCTACGACGAGGCATTACCCCAGATCGTGCGCATGTGGGCCGAGGACGACTACTCGTATGAAGGCACCGCCTTCTCGATGCCCACCCGGCGTGTGTTGCCCAAGCCCTACACCGACCCCCATCCGCCCATTTGGGTCGCCGCCGGCTCACCGGGAACGTTCGAAAAGGCGGCCCGCCTCGGCATCGGTGTCTTGTGCTTCACCCTCGGCACGCCCGACACGTTGGCGCCGTTGATCGAGATCTACAAGAAGAACATCGAGAAGGCCGACCCGGTCGGCGGCTACATCAACAACAACATCATGGTCACCGGCGACATGATGTGCCTCGCCGACGGCGACAAGGCGCGCCGCGTGTTCGCGGCCAATCGCAGCAGCTATCACACGGGTCTCGTGTTCCGTTATCTCGACTCGTTCCCGCGGCCCGACGGCTTTCCCGTGTGGCCCGACCTGCCACCGGACCCAACCGTCGAGCAGCTCAAAGCAGGATCCAACGCGGCCGCGAGCTGTGTGGGCGATCCGGACGAGATCTCACGCACGATCCAGAAGTTCATCGATGTCGGTGCCGACCAGTTGACCTTCTCGTCGACCGTCTGTGACTACGACATGGACCTCCTACGCGAGTCGTACGAGACGTTCGGTAAGCACGTCATCCCCAGGTTCGACACCGACCCCGTGCACTCGACCACGCGCCAACGCGAAGCCCAATGCGGCGCGTCGTACGGCACCCGTTAATTCACCGCGACTTCCGATTGAAGGACCACTGATGTCAACCCGCCCTGTCCCCACCGACGGCCCGATCACCGTCGGCATCTTGTACCCCACTGTGTGGTTCGGCGACGACGAGGCACTCGCCCGGGAGATCGAGACCGTACAGGCCGTCGACCCGCGCCTCGTCGTGACCGTCGAGACCTATGACGAGCCACATGAGCTGAGAACCGAACGTGGCCGCATTGGCGGAGCAGAAGCTGCACGCGCGCTGGCTCCGGCGCTGACCGATGCACAGCGCGAGATGTTCGCGAGTGTGGATGCAGTACTCACCCTCGACCTGCCCTACGACGTCGGCACCGTGGCGCCGAGACTCGCGTGGGTGCAGGGTGTAGGCGCAGGCTCCGCCCAATTGCAGTCGGCGGGCCTCGCCGAAGCCGGCATCCGACTCACCACGAGCGCCGGCAGCAATGCCGTTGCCATCGCAGAGTTCGTCGTCGGGCGACTGCTGCAAGAACGCAAACGTTTCCGCGAGCTCGACGCTCTGCAACAAGCCCATCACTGGGATGCGCTCTACGGAGGCGAACTCGCGGGAGCCACCATCGGTCTCATCGGGCTCGGCGCCATCAATGCCGGTGTCGCGGCCCGGCTCGCGCCTTTCGACGTGACGGTCCTGGCATCACGGCGCTCCGCCCGCCCCGGTGCGACCGCACCCGATGTCGCCGAGCTATTCCCCACTGACCAGTTGCACGAAATGCTCGCGCGCTGCGACATCGTCGTGTCGGCCGTGCCGGAGACACCCGAGACGATCGGGCTCATCGACGCGTCCGCGATCGCAGCCATGAAGCCGGGAGCGTTCTTCTGCAACGTCGGACGAGGCACGTTGCTCGACGAGGACGCGTTGATCGACGCGTTGCGGCGAGGCCACCTCCGCGGCGCCGCGCTCGACGTGGCGAGTATCGAGCCTCTGCCCGCCGACCACCCGTTGTGGGACGCACCGAACCTCTACCTGTCGTATCACTGCTCGAGCTCACCAGCCGCACTGTTCGTCAACCTGCATCGACTTTGGCGCAACAACCTCGCGCGCTGGTTGGCGGGCGAACCATTGCGCAACGAAGTGGACCTCGAGCGCGGCTACTAGACGCCGACGACCAGACAATGTTCGAGTGCCGAGTGATCTCGAGTGTCGATTCGATCTTTGTCGAGCAGCCTTCTGGATCTCAATTGCGGCCGAGCGCGACCTGAGCATCCCCCCTTTTGGCGGACACCTCGTATAGGAGGAGTCCATGTCAGTGAAGAGGAAGTCGAGAGGCGGTCGTCCGTCGAAGTTCTCGCCAGAGTTCCGGCGTGATGCCGTGGCGATGGTGATCGATGAGCAGCGCAGCATCGCTGATGTTGCTCGTTCGATCGGTGTAAACGAAGGGACGTTGGGGAACTGGGTCAACAAGGAACGTGTCGAGCGGGGCCAGCGTGTGGGGCTCAGCGTGGATGAGCGCTCTGAGATGGCTGAGTTGCGAGCGGAGAACGCGCAGTTGCGGATGGAGCGTGATCTGCTCAAACGATCGATGGCCTTCTGGGTGAAAGAGACGTCGACATGGTGAGCCGTTACGCGTGTGTCGATGATCAGCAGGCGGCCGGGTTCCCGGTGACTGCAGCGTGCGCGGCGGCGGGGGTGTCGACGTCGGGCTATTACGACTGGTGCGCTCGGGAGGCAGCGGGACCGACGCCGCGTCAACTGGCCGATGGCGAGCTCGTGGCGTTGATGCGCGAACTCTTCGATGAGGCCGAGGGCAACTACGGCGTCCCGCGCATGTACAAAGCGTTGCGCAAAGCGGGGATCATCGTGAACCGCAAGAAGGTCCGGCGGCTGATGCGCCGACATGGGATGGCCGTCACCGGCGGCGTCGCTGCCGCACGACGTTCCCCGGTCCCGACGGCTATCAGATCCCTGACCTCATCGGTCGCCGTTTCGAGCCCGGCCCACCAGATGCGGCGTGGGTCCAAGACATCACCTATGTCGCCACACACGAGGGCTGGCTGTATCTGGCGTCGGTGCTCGATCTCGGATCGCGGCGACTGATCGGCTACTCGATGGCCGAGCACATGCGCACCGAGTTGGTCATCGACGCGCTCGCCATGGCCGTCGCCGCTCGAGGCGGCGACCACGCCGTCGCCGGCGTCATCAACCACGCCGACCGCGGCGCGCAATACACGTCGAACGACTACCTCGACTACTGCCACGCCCGCCAACTGCGCCCCTCCGTCGGACGCACCGGAATATGCTGGGACAACGCAGTAGCCGAGTCGTTCTGGGAATCACTCAAACGAGAATGCATCCAAACCACGATCTTCGCGACGCGTGCCGAAGCACGCCGAGCGATCTTCCGATGGATCAACTGGTCAACACATCGAGGCTCCACAGCAGCCTCAACTACACCCCACCACTCGAGTGGGAACAGCAATACCGTCAAGCGTCATAACCACCCGTCCGTCGAACGGGGAGAGTGCCAACCTCCGCGCATTGTTGTTGGACGTGGAGCCGTTGTTGGAGGTGGAGCCCGACGGCGTCTTCAGCGGAGAGATCGGCTTCAGTTAAATGCTTGCGCGCCGGATTTCCGTGATTTTGTTGGTATTAGTTTGCGTCGTCGGATCGAACGTCTGTACGATTAGGCTATGTTGAATGCGACGGTGGCGAAGTTCCTCGATGCCGTCGCCGGCCTCGATGTGGCCGTCGACGGCGAAGAGATCGCGGCAATACGCGGGGCCTGTGAGATAGCAGTGGCCAAGACGATGGAACCGCTGCGGGCCTTCGACGAGTTGCTGCTGTACCAACTGACCAAGGCGTCGTCGTCGGCGCAGTTCCTGGAGCGCTGCGCCGGTCTGGCACCCGCCGAGGCGAGAGGGTCGGTGATCTTGGCCCGCAAACTCAAGGCGATGCCGTTGACCGAAGCGGCATGGATCGAGGGGGCCCTCACCAGCGGTCAGGTCCGTGCCATCGCCGGCAACGTCACCAAACGCCTCGCCGAGCGCTACCGCGCGGATGAGGCGGCGGTGTTGGCCATCATCGGCCCTTTGGACGCGAAGGAGACCGACACGGCGATGCAGCGTTGGGTCGCCTACACCCAAGCGTCACTGGCTGACGACCCGGACACGGCGCCGCGCGACGACGAGTTCTTCCATTCCGAGGTCACCGGAGGCCGCTACTTCTCGAAAGGCTCCTTCGGTGAAGTCACCGGCGCGGTGATCGACAAGGCCATCGAATTGGCCGAGACCGACAATCCTCGTGACAACGACACCCGCAGCCCCGCCCAACGGCGCGGTGAAGCGCTCGCCGATGTGTGCGGCTTCTATGTCGACTACCAAAACCGTCTCGCCGCCGACCCCGACGCCGACGCCGCCAACGTCCCCAAGAAACGCAACCTGCCGCAACTCATCGCGGTGTCCAGCACCGGCGACATAGCCAATCGCGCCGGGGCGCAGCTCCTCAACGGCCCCCACATCGACCACCACGCCTTCGAAGCACTCTCCTGCACCGCCCAACTCCTACGGCTCGTATTGGACGAAGACGGCGCCATCCGCAGCTACCAGATGCTGCCCGCCACCGTCACCGACGCCCTCTTCGGCGCCATCGCCGCACGAGATCAGCACTGCCGCTGGCCCGGCTGCCACAAGAAACCGATCCACTGCGACCTCCACCACCTCCACCACCGAGAAAACGGCGGCCTCAACACCCCCTGCAACTGCTGTCTGCTGTGCAAATACCACCACCACCGCGCCGCCCACGACCCCAAAATCCGACTCGTCATGGAACCCGACGGCACCCTCCATATCACCTACCCCGACGGCACCACCGAAACCACCAAACCCCCAATCCGACAACCC
>DATLFA010000028.1:0-23354 GCA_035525225.1 Acidimicrobiales bacterium | reverse complement strand
CTGAACACCACGCCGGAACAACCCACCAGCCCCGACGCTGCTTCGACGCGAGCCAACACCGCGATCCCACGCCGCAACGACCGACAACAACAAATCACAGCCACCATCGCTCACACACCGACAACTACTGAAAGGTCTGGGCTAGGGGACGACATCGAAGTTGTACGCGACGTAGTCGAGGGCCACCCGGCGCGCGTCCTGATCGACCGCAGCGCCGGTGCCGCGCTGCTCGTCGTCGGCCGGCGGGGACACAGTGGCATCGTGGGCGCGTTCACCGGATCGGTGGCCACCGCCTGCGCGCATCATGCACAGGTTCCGCTCGTCATCGTGCCGGCGCGAGGGACCTAAGGCTCTGACGCGCGAGCCTCCCCGGCGTGAGAATCGCTTCGGAGACGGAGGACGGCGTGGGCCTTCATCGATGTGAACGAAAAGGGAACCGAAGCCGCAGCCGCCACCGCGGTGGTGGTCGGAGCAACGGCGGCGCCGGGCGGACCGGTGCCGCTCACCGTCGACCGTCCTTTCCTGCTGATCCTCCGAGATCTCGAAACCAACGCGGTGCTCTTCCTCGGTCGAGTTGTCGACCCCACGGCGTGACGATCGCAGCGAATACTCATGTCACGAGCGCTGACGATCCTCGGTACCGCCGCACAGAGTCCCACCGCCAGCCGAAACCAAAACGGCTACCTTCTGCGCTGGGACAACGAAGTAATCCTTTTCGACCCGGGCGAGGGCACGCAACGCCAGATGCTCCTCGCCCACGCGTCAGCGGCCAGTCTCACCCGCATCTGCATTACCCACCTCCATGGTGATCACTGCCTCGGCCTCCCCGGGGTCGTACAACGCCGCTCGCTCGACCTCAATCCCGCCCCCATCGATCTGCACTACCCTGCCAGCGGCCAACGCCACATCGAAGCTCTGCTGGCCGCGACCGTGTGGGATGCCGAGTCGCTCGAGGTTCGACTGCATCCGACGCACGACAGTGAATCGATCGTCCTCGACGAGCATTCACGCCTTCTCGCCAAGGCGTTGCAGCACACGACCGACACACTCGGATGGCGGATCGAGGAGGCGCCTCGCCGTCACCTCGACGCCAAGGCACTCTTGGCGCTCGGCATCAAGGGCGCCCAGCTCGCCACATTGCGCGAACAAGGTTGGTACGAGCAGCACGGACGGCGGATCGACATCGACGACGTCAGCCTCATCGTTCCGGGACAGCGATTCGCATTTGTCATGGACACTCGCCGGTGTGCCGCGGCAGGCGACTTGCGGACGCCGCTGATCTGCTGGTGATCGAATCCACGTACCTCGAAAGTGAGGTAGCGCTGGCCGCTCCGCATGGTCATCTCACCGCACGCGACGCCGCTGAAGTCGCCAAAGCGGCCAATGCGCGCCGCACCGTGTTGACCCACTTCTCCGACCGCTACGCCGACGTGGCTGCATTCGGCGAACAGGCAAGCAACGTCGTCGATGACTGCATCATCGGAACCGATCTCTCGGTCGTCGCGGTACCGCGCCGACGAACCGTCGACTGAACCCTTCTCAGGACTTCGGACCCTTCCGGTGGCAGCCATTTGACCGCACCATGGAAGTCGACAAAGGAGACGAGATGGCACAAGTCGAACATCATCACCATGACGCATTTCCGGACGATCTTCTGGACTTCCTTCCGGCTGATGACGAAACCGGCGAACGCTCGGAAAGAAGCGCGGAGGAGCTCGCCCTGCGGTCCATCCCGGACTCACCGCGGGCGGCGCTCGACGATCCGGCGCGGCGCGAGGACAGCAGCGACCTAGACGAGCTGTCGCCTGCGTCGTGGTTCGAAGACGAAGAGCCCGAACCTCCATACGGCACCCAAGAAGATGAAGACGAAGCCGCCGTGGACGACCTTCTGGTCGCACAGCATTACGCATTCGAGGACGAGTCGGACGCGAGCGGTGAAATCCCCACAGAAGGCGGCAACGAAGACGAGGAGTGAAGTCACATGATCTTTGATGACCGGAAGCAGGCGGGGCGGCTACTGGCAGAACACCTCGGGCGATTCGCCGCGGAGCAGCCGATCGTTCTGGGTCTTCCTCGCGGCGGTGTGCCTGTCGCGTATGAGGTCGCTCGCGCGCTGAATGCTCCGCTCGATGTGATCATCGTGCGAAAGCTCGGTGTGCCCTTCCAGCCGGAACTTGGTATGGGTGCGATCGGCGAGGATGGCGTACGTGTGCTCAATGATGACGTCGTACGCGCGGCCCACATCAACGAAGTCGAGCTGGGCGCGGTGGAGAAGCGAGAGCGTGCTGAAATCGAGCGTCGGGCTCAGCGCTATCGCCATGGCCTACCCATGGTCGACATCCGCGGACGCACCGTGATCGTGGTCGATGACGGTATCGCCACGGGCGGCACGGCGCGCGCCGCCCTGCAAGTGGCCCACGCCCACGGCGCCCGAAAGGTCGTTCTCGCCGTGCCCGTCGCGGCGCCCGAAACGGTCAACTCGCTGAAAGGTGACGCTGACGAGATCGTCGTGATCGAGCAACCACCAAACTTCGTGGCCGTTGGCTACTGGTACCGGGACTTTCGGCAGACGTCGGACAGCGAAGTCGAGCGTCTCCTCGAATTGGCCGCACCGTCGGGAGCAGTCGCTATCGATCCTGTAGATCACCGGGTGGACACTGACGTCGAGATCCCTGTCGATGGCATCGAATTGGCCGGCCACTTGTGCATTCCGGCGAACGCGGAGGGCGTCGTGATCTTCGCTCACGGGAGCGGGAGCAGTCGTCACAGCCCGCGCAACCGGTCAGTGGCATCGTTGCTCCAGGAGCACGGAATTGGCACGTTGCTTTTCGATCTGCTGTCCGAGCGTGAGGCCGTCGATCGCTCGAACGTGTTCGATATCGCACTGCTCGCAAAACGACTGACGGTCGTCGCGGAGTGGTTGCACGATCTGCCCGAGGCCCGAGCTCTGAAAATCGGCTACTTCGGCGCGAGCACCGGCGCGGCCGCTGCGCTCTACGCCGCCACGCAGCCGGGTGCGCCGATCGCTGCGGTGGTATCGCGCGGAGGACGTCCCGACTTGGCGATCGACGTGCTCGGTTACGTAGATGCGCCAACGATGCTGATCGTCGGCGGCGATGATGATGTTGTCCTCGAACTCAACGAACGCGCCGCGCGAAACTTCCGCTGCGAGCACCGAGTCGAGGTAATACCCGGCGCAACTCATCTCTTCGAGGAACCAGGCACGCTGATGCAAGCGGCGACGCTCGCACAGCAATGGTTTGCGCGGCATTTCCACCCGGCCTCGGTTGCCGCGCTGTGACAGAGGCCGCAGCCACTACGTAGGCGAGCGTGACCATTCAGAGGTGGCCGAGCGGATGTAGTCGGCGATCGCGGGCGCCATCGACACGACCTCGACTGGAAACGAGAGAGCCTGCGGCTGGACCGTGTCGGTCACGAAGACCTTGTGCAGTGGGAGTGCCTTCAAGCGGAACTCTGACAGTTCACAGAACAGTCCGTGCGTCGCGACGATCGAAACCGAGTCCGACGCCCCGGCCGTACGCGCCGAGTGGAACGCGGCCACCACAGTGCCGGCGGTGCTGATCATGTCGTCCACGATCACCGCGGTACGGCCACGCACCTCGCCGATGATCGAGCCCGCACGAACCTCTGTGCCCGAGATCCTCGTCTTGTGCACGATGGCGTAAGGCAGGCCGAGAAGCGAGGAGAATCGCTCGGCAAGCTTCACCGCGCCGATGTCAGGCGCAACGATCACCGACGTTTCATCGAGCAACGGCTTGAGCGTGGCAGCAAGCACAGAAAGCGCACTGACCGTCGTCAGCGGCACGGCCAGCATCCCTTCGAGCGCCGCACTGTGCGGATCGACAACCACGACACGGTCGGCGCTCGCGCTGATCATCGATGCGATCACACCAGCCCCCAGAGCTCCTCCCTGACCACTGCGATCTTGACGGGCGTACCCGAAGTACGGGACCACCGCGGTCACGCGCGCCGCGCCGCCGCGGCGACATGCATCCAGTATCAGGACCAGATCGATGACCCGATCGTTCACCGGCGGCGATGTGGAATGGACGACGAAGACGTCGGCGTTGCGGACATCTGGCACCGCGACACTGACCTCGCCGTCAGGGAATCTCGTGGTCTGGACGATCAAGGCGGGCGTCCCGAGTTCGGACGCGATCGACTGCCCCAAGTCGCAGGACTCCGCACTCAACACACACGCTTTCATTGGCACCTTCTCTGGTCTCACAGCAGGCGGGTGTAATCGCCGGGAAGTATCGAGACGACCTCGCTCATCGTCCCGTCTCCGATCTGGTTCCATAGCACCGCGATCACCGCACGCGCCGCATCTTCGGCCTCGCTCGTACCCTTCAGCAGTGCATCGTGTTCGATCCGCGCCACGAATTCCTCGTACGACATGCGCTCGGGTTTACCCGTGGGATCCCAACCCTCGTAGTACAGACCACGCACCAGCATCGGCAGCTGCGCGGCGAGGTGAGCAGACGACTCGACATCGAGACGATCACGCAGCGCATGCAGCACCGAACGAAGCACGAGGTACGCCACGTGTTTGTCATCGACGCCGATGTTCCTCGAAACCTCCAGCAGCCACACATGGGTCTTCTCGACGGTGCGATCGATGAAGGAGACAGGATTCTCTAGGTTTCTGTTCTTGCTCACAGATCCTCCTCGCTCATTCCCCATTCGTGGACGACAATGCCACGATGTCGAAAGAACGCCGACGGCGACAGAGACTTTGGTCCCTGGTGCCACGCGGCGGGTGTGGTGGCCCCCCAAACGCGGCACACGAACGGGCGGCCCGGGTTCTCGGGTAGTCGCCCACGATGTTGAAGCCGAACCATCATTGGCTAGGTTGTAGGGGCTTCGAGCGGTGCGCTCCCGGCACGATCAGGAGCCGCGAACGGCGCCAAAGACCGAGGAAGCGATGAGCGAGTTACCGGCTGACGAATTGGCTCCCGCTGACGATTTGCGGCCCCTGTCAGACGCCGGTCTCGACGATCAGGCGGTCTGGGGTCTCGTGGATAGCGCCCCGGACGGGATCGTGCTCGTTGACGAGGCGGGCAAGATCTTGTTGGTCAACCGCAAGACCGAAGAGCTCTTCGGCTACGACCGGGTAGAACTACTGGGACGCAGTGTGGACCAGTTGCTACCGGAACGATTCCGTCAGGTCCATCGGGCGCATCGCACTCGTTACCGTGTCGAGCCCCGCACCCGCTCGATGGGAGCGGGCCTCTCATTGTTCGGCCGGCGCGCCGACGGCACCGAGTTCCCCATAGAGATCAGCCTCAGCCCGCTCCGCACACAAGCTGGTCTTCGTGTCGTGGCGATGGTCCGCGACATCACCGAGCGCGTTGGCGTCGAAGCCGAAGCCAAGCGCATCAGCGAAGTTCTCGACGCCACCAGCGACGCCTTGATGATCTTCGACGCGGACACGCTGCGCTTCACGTATGCGAACAAAGGCGCCGCCGACCACGTCGGCTACAGCCGCGACGAGCTGCTCACGATGTCGATGTTGCACATCGCGCCGGAGTACACCGAAACGAGCCTACGAGCCACGCTCGAGCCGCTCGTGCGAGGTGATCTGCCGTCGCTCACCTTCACGACCGTGCACCGCCGTCGCGACGGCACCGACATCCCCGTCGAGATCGTGCTGCAAGCCGTCTCCAACCCCGACGGCCCGCCGCGCGCCTTCGTCAAGGTCGCACGCGACATATCGGAGCGGCTCGCCGCCGACACATTATTACGACGAGCCGAACAAGACGTTCGCGTATTCGAAGACCGCGAACGCATCGCTCGGGACCTCCACGACGTCGTGATCCAAAAGCTTTTCGCCGCCGGCCTCGGTATCAACGCCACCGCCGCCCGCAGCACGGACCCCGATGTCGCCCAGCGACTCGCGCCCATCATCGACGACCTCGATGACACCATCAGAGAGCTCCGCTCGACCATCTTCAGTCTCAACACCCGCCAGTCCAACCCGAGTAGCACTCGCCTCGAAATCCAACGCGTGATCACCGATGGTCAGACCGCGCTCGGGTTCGAACCCGAAGTCCGCCTCAACGGCGCCATCGACACACTCCCCGCGCACATCGTCACAGAATTGCTACCGGTCCTTCGCGAAGCACTCTCTAACATCGCCCGCCATGCCGATGCCAGCACAGCCATCGTCGACCTCCGCGTGACCGACATGCTCCGTCTCTGCGTCCAAGACAATGGCATCGGCATTGACGCCGGCGCCGACAGCAGCGGCGGCAACGGCATCCGGAATACCTCCACGCGGGCGACCGCTCTCGGCGGCACGTGCGACATCCATGGCGCCCCCGAGGGAGGCACGATCCTCGAATGGACCGTGCCCCTCAGGTGCGAAGTACCTGTACACGACCTGCGCCTCTAGCAAGCGGCCCGCCGTCTGGGCGCTGACTGGTCGAGGCTACTTCTGGCCCGCCTGGATCATCGCCGGATGGGGAGTCGGGATGCTGCTCGGACTTTGGGACTACCTGAGGGGCCCCGTGACCGACGCCGACATCGACGAGGAGCTGCGCCCGGATGCGGCGTTAGCTCAGGCGTTAGCTCTCCATTGTCGTCTGACCGCTTGCCAAACGAGCGAGTGCTTCATACGTCAACGTCGAGCGACGCGCCGTGAGGCGAGGAACAGCGCAACGGCGGTGATCCTCGCCGAAGACGATTCGCAGTACATCGATAGCGGGTTGCCACCGCACGACTCCGTCTTTGACGGAGTACACACCGAGCGGCCGGACGATCACGCCGTAGCCGAGTCCCGCTCCAGATCCAGTCCCTTTGTCGTCAGGAGCGTTGCCTTCTGTACGAACGCAACTGCTCGTTTGTGGCGGTTCGCCGCCGTCTCGTCCGCTCGAGCGGACCGATGACGACAACCATCGCGTACAGCACCGCGCCGGCGGACGCGAGCCAAAGTGGTCGTTCGAGCCACCAGCGCACCGTCGGTTCGCGGTCGCGACCGAAGCCGAGAGGCCACAGGATCAGAATCGCCAAGAGGTACGCGGTCATGTGCCAGAGGACAGCTATGAGCGGATCTGTCACGACGCGTCGATCCCGGCGTTCCTGCTCCACTTGCGCGAACCCGTGCGTGCCGAGGTCCGCGATGAACTCGCGGAACCGCGTCTGGAACGGGCGATCGGGGTCATCTATCGGCCCGAGACCGAACTGCAAAGCCACTACTTTCAGGCGTCACTGCCTCACCAGTTCGACGAGTACGTCTGGTTCGATCGCACGTCGCCGGTACGACCGATTGCGGCTCACGAAGTCGTTGGCGTGCCCGACACCTATCCATTCGGGTTGTGATGTCGACCTGACTCGCGGGGCTACGAGCGGATCGGGTGTCGGTGAGAATCACGCGAACGCGGCCGATGTCGAATGCTGGGTAGATGGCGCTGTCGGTGCCGGCCAACGGATAGTGCGGAACGTATTCGCGGTACACGCTCATCGCGGCAGGTCGCGTTGGCGATGCAGCAGATGCAGCCTCGGCCGGAGGGCTCACATCCCGTTCCGCGATACCGAAGCGCCGGGCCACAATGGCCAGTTGACCTCCGGCTCGACGTTCGGCATAGAGATAGAAGTCCCGCCTGTCCGCTGCGCGCCGGCCAAGAGAAATTCGGCGAACGGACTTTGGGCCCTTGGGTCGGTGCCCTGCCGGCGCGACGCTTACACCTGGGCACAGCGATGGGCAGACAGACCCTTGCCGGTTGGCCGACAGCGGGATCTATGTCGGCATCAGCGCGTGGACCGAGCCGACGCTCATCGAATCGGGCCGCTTCTATCCCGGTGATGCCAAGACGCCGGAGACTCGGTTGCGCTACTACGCATCCGAATTTCCGATCGTCGAAGTCGATTCGACGTTCTACGCGCCACCTAGCGAGCGCATTGCGCAGATCTGGACCGATCGGACACCGAGCGGCTTCATCTTCGACGTGAAGGCCTATCGGCTATTGACGCATCACCCCACGCCCCCTTCCTCGTTGTGGCGCGAACTGCGAGACGAGCTCCCGCCCAAGTTGCGGGCCAAGCCGACTATCTACGCCGCGGACCTCAGCTGGGAGCTGCTGGCCTACGCCCTCGATCGTTACATGGCCGGCATCGGGCCGCTGGTGGACGCAGGCCGGCTCGGTGTGGTGTTGTTCCAGCTTCCGCGGTACGTGTATCCGTCGCGCCGATCGTACGGCTACCTCGAATGGCTCGCTTCTCATCTTGGTGGTGTCCAAGCGGCGGTCGAGTTTCGTCAGAGTCGATGGATGGATGACGACCATCGTGCTTCGACACTCGATTTCCTTGGCGAGAACGGCCTTGCCTACGTGAGCGTCGACGAGCCGCAAGGGTACCCGAGCTCGATTCCGCCCATTGCCGCCGCAACCGCCAATGTCGCAGTCGTGCGCTTTCACGGCCGCAACCGCGATCGGTGGCAAGCGCGCACCCCCCGCGCCGCAGACCGATTCGCCTATGACTATGCCCCCGAAGAACTGAGCGAGTGGGTGCCGCGCATCGAGTGGCTCCACCATGGAGAGCGGCCGGTTCACGTACTGATGAACAACTGCTACAGAGACTACGCCGTGCGCGCCGCACGAACGCTGAGCGCGCATTTGATATCGCATCAACGAGCGAGTGGGTTGGAGACGGTGCACTCCGATGACGCGAGTCGATCCCGCCCCGCGGTCGGGGTTCCGCGCGGGGCTTTCGGCCCTATCCCGCCGCACAACGATTGACGATGATCACCTCACCCAACGAAAGGCGACACGATGCCACATCCACGAGCCCCAGTCCGCACTCTTCTTCCATTCGAACCCCTCTATGCGCCGGCCGACGCCAGCCTCCGCGAGGTCGCAGTCCTTCTGAGGGACAAGGATGTGGGAGTGCTGCTCGTCCGCGATGCCGATGGCTTCGGCATCCTCTCGGAGCGCGACGTCGTATGCGCGCTGGCCGATGGCGCAGACCCGACGAGGTCTGGGCGGCCGACGTCATGACCAGAGACGTGTTGATCGCAGAGCCGCAAGCCGAGATCGTCTACGTCGGCCTGAGCATGGTCGAAGCGAACGTCCGCCACGTCGTACTCGCCGAGGACACCGAAGCGGTTGGCGTCGTGTCATTGCGCGACGTCGCAGCCGCACTCATTCACGATGCGATGACTCGAAGTTCTGACTAGGGCGGACAGACCCGTTAGTGACCGATGGCCGCGCCGGAGGCCAAATGACCGAAGCCACTCACGAAGCGACCGTGCCAACCGAGCGAGCAGCGAGGCTGTGGCTCGACGCTCTTCGTCGATCTGACATCGCGGCGTTGCTGGCTCTGTATGCGAAAGATGCTGTGCTCCACACCGACGAACACGACCATGATTCTCCGTCTGCGATCGCCGATCACCTGAAGACGATTGCCCCATCCGATTCCGCATCATCGGGAGTCGAGTTGCTCGATGCCTCGATCGCGAGAGCGTGGTGGTCAACCGACGAGGGCCGCGAGCTACACATCAACATAAGGGTGAAAGACTCGCGCATCGTCGAGCAATGGATCATCGAGCACACAGACTTCGAGCACCCCGACCTGCATAGGCGCCGTTCACATCGGCCAACTTGACGGGCTCCGCCACTTGTTAGCCGCCTTCAACCCACTGAGGGTACCCACTCGATCAGGAGACGATCGCCGACGCGGGCCACATGGGTGCCCATCGCACGGCAAGCCGCGGTGAAGCGGCGGGCAATCTGCTCTAATGCCGCGCTCGACGCCAGCTTCGTGAAGCAGTACTCGAATTCGAGTGGTATCACTTCAACACGCACGGGACGAGCATCGTCGAACGTGACCAAGATCAACACGCCCCAGTCGTTGCGCAACGCAGTGTCCCGCGCGTAGTCGTCGACGAAATCTCCAAGGTCGTACAAGAACGTCGACGAGGTCGTTCCCGCGTGCTAGACCGCCGGCCTAGCCCCTCGCGTCGCACGGCTGCGGCCCCTCGACGTCCTAAAAGGGTGATCCGTCGCGACACGAACCTCAATGATTCCCTAGTCGTGTGTCTGCGAAATGAGTTGGCGGGCGCAGGGTGCCGAGCAGATCGGCGGGTATGGCGCGACGGTCCTGGTGGCGGAGGTGGGCTGTTCGATCCGCGACGGGGGCTTGTGCGGCTGTGGTCGGCGCGAGAGGATGCCTGTTGCTCTTGGCGAGCTTGTGGCGGGCAGGAGGTGGGACGGCTCATGCAGTTGCGGCTGGCTGATGACTCTCGAGTTCTGTCGGCGTCGAGGTTGTCCGAGTTGGTGGGCAGCGTCGGTTGGGCGATCGTCGATGCCGCGCCGGATGGCCTGCTTCTTGTCGAACACGGTGGCGAGATCGTGCTCGCGAATCGTCGAGCCGAGGGGATTTTTGGCTACGAGCGCGGCGGGCTGTTGCACCGTTTCGTCGAGGAGCTGATTCCGACGCGACTGCGGGCGAGCCATGAAGGACATCGCGCGGCGTATGCGGTCGCGCCGGTGACTCGACCGATGGGAGCGGGACTGCTGTTGCATGGCTTAAGCGCAGATGGCGTTGAGTTTCCAGTCGAGGTAAGCCTCAGTCCCTTCAATGAGGGTTCTGCGCGGCTGACGATCGCGATCGTGCGTGACATCTCGGACGCGCAGATGACACGCGAAACCGCCCTGGAACTCGCGCTCGTGCAGGAACGAGACCGGATCGCTCATGAACTATTGGATTCGATCATCCGACGTTTGTTCGATATCGGGCTCACACTGACGTCACAGATCGCGCAGCGACACGAGGTCGGAGACGCGGAGCTAGCGGTGATTGACAAGATCGACGAGACGATCCGCACGATTCGCACGATGATCTTTGACGCGCGCTCGCAAAGCCCTCCTCGACCTGACTACTCGTAGTCATGCTCCCTCCCGCGAGCGCCGCGAAGTCGTACGACAGGGTTAGCCGACCAGTTCGAGGGCGCTCCCGAACAATGACTTTCGGCTCTAGCCCGATCTATCGTTTTCGGCGACGATCGGCCCAGACGAGCGGACAAAGCGTCGACAACGTGAGCGGCAGTTGCGTGCTGTTGGGAGGAGAGGCCCGGTGTTCATTCGGGAAGCCTCCGAGGTAGCGAAGACCTTCGAGCGTCTCGCGCCTCATTTCGTCGCTCCAGGTTGGCTTCATCCGTTGGCGATCGCAGCCGCGGGGGACGCTCTGCAATCAGTCCACAATCGCTCCACGGCAGACATGCGTACACCGGCAATCAGCGTGTGGCCCGACGCGCTGCGGTACGAACTCGGCCCAATGCGTGTGGGCCCGGACGAACTTGCCGTCGCGATGCGCTGGCACAGCCGTCTCTCCCCAGAGCTGTTCCCCGAGTTCTTCGATGGCGACCTCCGGGTCGAGCGCGCCGACGCGGCCCGTTCCGATCTGACCATTATCGGCACCTATCCCCGCAGCAAGCTGCCCTCGGTGGAGCCGAACGTGATACAGCAAACCACCGAACTATGGGCGCGCGGTTTCTTGGCCAACATTGTCCGCTCCCTTCCCGACGGCCCTATGTCCTGACCAACCCCAGTGACGCGCCGAACAGCCGCACGGTGTGCAGAAAGGATCACACGCGCTCGATCTCGACGTGCCAGGCCACCCGCAGCGACGCGCACTGGACGAACCTTGGCGGGTCGGGACCTTCGGCTCTTCGCCGCACGATCGAACGGCCACAGAATGAACAAATCCGGCACTGCCGGTCGCGGCGGAGGAGAGGTCCGATGGTCGAGTTCGATGGGCTGATGCATCAGCCAGACCCGCATAGTGAGGGCGACTTCCGTCCCGGCCGGCGGTCACGACCGTCAGTGTTGGCAACCGAAGCGTCACACGCCATCGACACTGATGCCGAAATCGCGAGCATGTCGCGCGAGGAGTTGCTCGCCGGCATCGAATGGCTGCGACAGAGCCGCCGAGCCGTGATCCTGGCCCACAACTACCAGATACCCGACATTCAGGATCTCGCCGACACTGTCGGTGACTCACTTGAACTGTCACGTGAAGCCGCGAAGACCGACGCGTCGGTGATCGCCTTCTGTGGTGTGCATTTCATGGCTGAAACTGCAGCAATTCTCTGTCCCGACAAACGCGTGCTCATACCAGACCCGGAGGCGGGTTGTTCGTTGGCCGAGTCGGTCACGGCGGACGAGCTTCGGCGGTGGCGCGGCGAGCATCCGGATGCGGTCGTCGTTGCCTACGTGAACACGAGCGCCGCAGTCAAAGCAGAAGCGGATTTCTGCTGCACGTCGGCCAACGCGGTTGAGATCGTCAAGTCGATCCCTGTCGAGCGCGAGGTGCTGTTTCTGCCCGACTTATTTCTCGGTCAATACGTGGAGCGGATAACCGGTCGACCCGTTCGATTGTGGCTCGGCGAGTGCCATGTCCACGCCGCAATCTCTACCGACGACGTTCAATCATTGCTGAACCGGTATCCCGACGCCGACCTTCTCCTACATCCCGAGTGTGGGTGCGTAGACGCCTGCTTGCATGCCATTGCCTCGGGAGAGCTGCCCGCGGCGCGATCACATGTCCTCGGCACCGGTGGCATGGTGCGTCACGTGCAGAGCTGTGACGCACCGGCCGAGATCGTCGGAACCGAGGTCGGGCTCTTGCACCGCTTGCAGAAACTGGCGCCGACAAAATCCTTCGTACCGCTCACGGAAGACGCTGTTTGCGAATATATGAAGGCAATTACGCTGGCCAAGCTCTACCGGTGCCTCCGAGATCTTGTCTACGAAGTCATCGTACCCGACGAAACCGCACGACGAGCACGCCGCGCCATCGATCGGATGCTTGCGTTGACGTAATCGGTCGTGACTTCGCTCCCAACTTGCAACGGGCGATCAGAGTCATGATCGCTGTGTAGTCCAACGAAACTCGTCGCAGATCAGGAATTCGAAATGGCCCTCGAGATACACCCCCATCATCCGTCCTTTGTTCCACCGAGTCGAGAAGTCTTGGCCTATCAACGCCGGCAGCGCCTGAGGCGATGGTCGATCGTGGTCGCCCTTGCGATGTTTCTTGCTCTCACGTCTTCCTCTGTGATCGTCGACATCAGCGACCACTCGGCTGCGTGGTCACAATGGGTGATATCGGGCGCCGCAGTCATCGCCGCGATCCAGGCCGTACTGATCGAGCGGCCCCGCCTACACGGTTGGCTCTTGCAGCGACGGTTCAACCAACCCAGCTATGAAGGCAAGACCGACACGCGATAGCAACAAGCTCCCGGCTTTGATGTCGTCATGTCATTCGGCGCGCTCTCGTGGTCGCGTGACAGTCTCTGCAACCAGCTCGTTCATGGAACCTTGGGAACGGTCCGTCCTGATCGCGTCAGGTCAAACGCCGCGTCGGTAATGGCCACCAGCGCGTTGTCCAACTCCTCGATCGCCATTTCGATGCGCGCCGCGCTCGAGGCCGCTTCATTCCGGGGCGAATCGAGAAGCATCCGGACACTGAAGATCCGCTCGATCACGGTTTGGAGCAGATCTAGGTCGGCAACGACGCTCCCGCTGGCTGTCAGCTCTTCACGCAGCACATCGGTTGCGGTGGGACCAGTCAGGGCGGCGTCCGTCTCGTCGGAGAAGTGCAACGAAAAGAAAGGGACTTCGAGATTCAATCGAATGCTCATATGTCCCCCTCGGGGTCGGGAGTCATTTGTGGACAGCCGTACCTCGGTCTGGGGCCCGGAGCCACGATCGAATGCACCCTATGGCCCTTGGCAAAGGGGTGCCAGTGGGTGTTCGGTGAATCATGTCATCGCCCGTCCCGAAGTACATCGTCGAGATCGGACTGATGATCGTCATAGAGGGCATCGATCTCGGCGCGGAAGTGCGCGGCGATGACGCCACGTTTGAGCTTCAGGGTCGGCGTGAGCTCGTCGGCATCCTCGGAGAAGCCACGGGGCAGAATGCGAAAGCGGTGGATGGACTCGACGGGAGAGACGGTCTGGTTGGCCGACGCGATCGCGTCTTGCACAGCCGAGCGGACGGTGGGCTCATCGATGAGGTCGGCCGCTGATCGTCCGGCCAGGCCATGCGCGGCTGCGAACCGGTCGAGCGCGTCAGCGTCGAGCATGCCGAGATCGCCAGTGTGGAACCATCCTTCCGCGTCGAACGCGGCCCGGGTGGCGTCGTCGTCGTGCCAATAGCCGCGGAAGACGTTGGCGCCGCGCACGAGCACCTCGCCTCCGGGCGCGACGCGGATGTCGACACCGGGGAGGGGACGACCGACCGTCCCGATTTGGTTCGCCGGGGGCGCGTTGAGCGTCACGGGCGCAGACGTCTCGGTGAGTCCATAGCCTTCGAGGATCGTGATGCCGGCACCCCGGAGGACATGTGCGACGCTCGGGTCGAGTGCACCGCCGCCGGAGATGCAATACGACACGCGCCCTCCGAGCGCGGCGCGCAGCTTGCGGTAGACGAGTCGGTCCGCGAACGCGTGCTGGAAGGCAAGCACGGGTCCGCGGCGGTCTGCCGACGACCACGTGAGCGCGACTCGCAGCGGCGTGGTCCATGATCGGTCTCCGCAACCCGGTCGCGTGCGCGCGTGCCGCGCCGAGCAGCTTCTCGAACACGCGCGGTACACCGAGCAGCAATGTGGGACGTGACAGCGTGAGATCGTCAGGCAGAGTGTCGAGACCGCGCGTAGTCGAGCACCATCCCGGTCTCGAGACATCCGAACTGGATGATCCTCGCGAAAATGTGCGCGAGCGGAAGGACGAGCAACGTCGACGCATGGGGTCCGAACAACCCGGGCAGGTGGGCGTCGGTCTGGCGGGCGGTCCAGAGCAGGTTGTAGTGGGTGAGCGTGCATCCTTTCGGGGTGCCCGTAGTGCCCGACGTGTACGCGATGGTTGCCACATCGTGCGCGTGCAGCGTGTCGACCCGACGGCAAACCTCGTCTGCGAAGCCGGCGCCGCGCCCCGCGAGGTCGTCGAGTCCGTGTTGCTCGATGACCAGGCACTCGCGCGGCGGTGCCGAGAGGGCGTTCGCCGCGTCGCGGACCCGCTCTGCGTTGGCCGGTGTCTCGACGATCGCGAGCACCGCCCCGGAATCCTCGAGAATCCAGCGGCACTGCTCGAGCGACGCGCTCGAATACAAAGGGACACTGATCGCCCCGGCGGCGAGGATCGCAAGGTCAGCGATCGTCCATTCGAGCCGCGTGCTCGACATGAGCGCGACACGGTCGCCGCGATCCACCCCCGCCGCGATCAATCCCGCAGCGACGTCTCGGACCCGACGAGCGAGGTCGCGCCATGTCACCGCGACGAAGCCGGCGGGACCCAGCACACGCAAGATCACCTGGTCGGCGTCTGCGCCTGTCCCGCGTCGCCAAAGCCCGGTGGTGAGGTGTTCGGCTGGGTCGACTGGGGTCATGGCTCACCGATCACGACGTCGCATCCATCATGTCGCGTGCGTTCATTGTTGGGAATGGTCGAAGGGCCCTTCCGGCGCCTGCCCCGGCGCCCGCCATCCACCGGAGGACCTTCGACTCTGGTGCGTGTCCGAACGGACAGCGCAATCTTGCAAGCAAGGGAGGACCCGAGATGAGCGCACTACATGGACCCCAGCGGCCGATCGCGCTCGAGGCAGTACGCGGTCTCATCAAGGCCGCACGCGCCGAGCGAGCAGCGCTGTCTGTGCACGCTCCTGAACGCCAGTTCTACCTGGGCGTCGAAGCGGCTGCCGAAGAAATCCTTCACCCCGAGCTCGCGAGCGCAAGAAGTGAAGAGTGGCTCGACCGCGAATCTTCCGCGTTTCGCGACGGCTATCTGCAGACAGCGAATCTTCTCGCGGTCGCTATGACCGCGCCGCAACCACCTTTCCGGCTGCCGCTGCCCAACTTGCGCGGCGCACATTGAGAGACCGGCGTTGCATGAATACAGACGAATTCGACGGCAGCGCAGGACGCGCGGCTCCAGGCGAGCGGCCCGGGCACGTGAATCATGGAAGGCCAGCATGGACAGCGTGAGCTCGACCACAGTCGGCTCCGTTGTGTCCGACCCGGAGCTGTCATCCCCATATGCCTCGCGGCGCCCGCCAGCTACGAGCACGACCCCGGCCATCACGAGCCCACACAACACGACGACAAACGGCCGCCCGACCGGGGCGCTGCTCAGGACCGCCGGCGTAGTCCGTCCAAAGCGCCGGGCACCGCGACGCCGACCGCCTCGTAGATCGCCGCGGTTGCGTACTGCCCCTCACTCACGAAATGCGCTTGCAGTTCCAGCGCCAGCGCCTGCGTCCGCCGCAGCACCGACTCCCACTGCGCGTCCGACACACCTGCCACCTGAATGCCCGGAAGATCGCCCGCATCGGCATCGACACCTCCGTACAGCGACAAGACCGTCCACGCCAACGCTGCCTCCGACGCGCACTCACTCACATCGCCGCCGGCCGCGAAGGCAACCGCCATCCGCAGATGATAAGCGAGCTGGACACCAGCCAACTCCGGAACAACGAGATCCGCCATCATCAGATCCTGTGGTGTCCGCATATCGAAATCAAGGCGTCACCGACCGAGGGACTCGCGGGTGTACCGAGTTACCGCATCGATTTCTTCGGTCGACAGAACAGACGAGAACCTCGGCATCGCTTTGCGACCGTTCTCGATCACCGATCTCTGATCGGCAACATCCGGATACTTCTTCACAACCTGGCCACCACCGAGCCTCGAACCGACCCCGCCCTGGCCCGACGAACCATGGCACGAAGCACAGCGCGAGTTGTAGACGGTCCTGCCGAACTCGAGTTGCGGATCATCAACCGCGACTTCGCCGCCACCGCACGCACAAAGAACGAGCACCATCACGAGGATCCCCACCTTCGCCAACCGCCGCACGAACCGCACGCGTCACCGCCACATCAGCCGCGGACCTGTCGGTCACATCGGGTACCGAACCTCGACGACCTTCGCTGTTCGTCTCGACGTCGCCTACGGCCGTAAGTCCCTTCTTATGCGAACCGGACGCTGGGCCGGTGCTACGCGCTGACGATAAGTTCGTAGTGCCCGTCGCGACGCCGATACAAGACGTTGCCGCGCCCGTTCTCCATCGATCGGAAGAACACGAACGGTTCGTCGGTGACGTCGAGGCGTTCCTCGGCCTCTTCGATCGATGATTCGACTACCAAGCCGCGCATCAAATGGATCGGCGCTGCTGCGTGAGCGAGGTCGGGCATCGTGGCGCTCGCGCACAGGAGCTCGAACTCGCCGTCGTCGCGGCGACGCAGAACCGAGTCTGCGCCCGTTTGCAATTCGGTGAATAGGTAGAAGTCATGGCCCAGCTGATCGAGATCGAATGCTGCCTCGTCGACGGTGATCGGTGCCAGCGCGAACGTCTTACGGCGTACGACCTCTCGCTCATCGACCGGCCGCGGGAAATAATGCGGGCGTGCTGTCGGCAGATCACCGTGGCGCCATTCGTCGGCGGCAGGCTGGCCGGTCTCGCGCCGCAGGTTGATCCGATGGAGGCGAGCTTCGGCGCGGTCAATACCCCGATGCAAATGATCGGCGGCCATGTCAATTGCCTCCTCCATGTGTTGGGCCGCCACGTGCGCGCGTATCGGTCGGCCATCGACGTCGAACACCACTTCCGCGGAACATGGCCGCTCGTTCGCCGGATCTCGTTCATGAGTGAGCCGGATATCGATCGCCCGCACCGGTTCACGAACCAACCCCGCGAGCCGGCTGAACTTTTCTCGGGCAGCTTCCCGAGCGGCATCACCGACCTCGCCCTTCGTCGAGACATCGATCGAAACATCGCCACTCAACGGACTCATGCAACACCTCCCGGCCAGTGGACTTCGACAACTAGTCGACCCAAGTCCAGCGTCATTGAACCGCGGGCACGCGCCGGTTGATAAGGCCCTTGGTCCCTTTGCCACCTGAGTCTGCTCGGGGATGTGACGTGCGGCCTGTCGAGCTCGCATCTCGACGATGACAGCTCGGGACTTTCGACTCTGAACCTGTCCGAGGAGTTGGAGGAGGCTGCTTCAGAGAGGCGGGGACTCGGATAGGAGATGCGATGCATGCAGCAAAGGGAGATCGGCTGGTCGTTCGCAGCCACCATGTCGGCGAGCGTGACCGTGCGGGACTGATCCTGGCCGTCGAAAGCGACGAGGGCGGGCCGCCGTATCGCGTGCAATGGGACCACGATGGTCACCAGAGCCTTTTCTTTCCTGGCTCCGTCGCTCTCGTCGAACACCATCCGGCAGCTCAGTAAGGTCGCTCAGTAAGTCGAGTGCTGGTCGATCGCTCGCGTGTGGCGCATCGACAGTGAAGCTTCTCGGCCGCCTTGTGCCGCCGGCGAGAAAGACCTTCAGGACTGTGCGCTCTCGCGCGGAATCACCGCGACCGGACACGGGGCGTGGTGCGCAAACGCCGTCGACGATCGCCCATGGAAGCTCGAGCGAGGTGCCGCTGAAAAGGTCGGTGGGGCCCACACAGCGGTCGACCGCTTTGTGGTTCTCCTCGCCGATTCTCGGGATGAAGCCGTGAGCGAAGTCCAGATCCACGGGTTGCGCCTTGACGTTGATGCGACGTATGATACGACATACGCGCGACGAATACGTGTATGTTTGGATGACGAGAGCTATGACGAATCTTGGAACACTGCTCGACCACCTGTACGAAGGCGACGTCGTCGACACGGCTGACGTCGCCCGCGTGAGCGCGACGAATCCGAGGAGCGTGGCTCGGTGGAAGGCCGAGTCCACGACGCCCCGGCGCGAAGCCGAGGAACGCTTGCTCGAGCTGAAGGCGGTCGTCGATCTGACGCGGCGGGTGATGCGAGATGACGCGGCGCGTCTCTGGATGCGCTCTCCCAACCCCGACCTGAGCTACGAGAAGCCCCTCGACCTCGTGCGCGATGGCCGGTACCAGCGCGTGATCGACCTTCTCCTAGCCCTAGCCGAGGGCGTCACCATCTGACATGCCCGCCTTCGATGCGCGCAGTCTCGGCCGGCTGCCACGTACAGCGCTAAACGCTGCTGCGTACCGAAACCAAGCGAAGGGCTTCGACCCACGAAGTGGAGAAGGGGCACGGCGTCTCGGTGGTCGCTTCAATCCGCCGAACAGCTTCCCGGTTCTCTACTTGTGCCTCACGAAACCGTGTGTCGTCGCCGAGCTCTCGAAGCAGGCACAGCGTCAGGGGCTCAATGTCGGTGACCTGTTGCCACGAGAGCTTTGGGAGATCGCGGTGGACTTGAATGGCGTCCTCGACCTGACCGACACCAAGACGTGCGATGAACTGGGTCTTGTTGAGGCTGATCTCGTTCGGGAGGATCACAGCCTCACTCGCGAGATCGGCGACGCAGCGCATGAGCACCAGTACCAAGCGATTCGGTCGCCTTCGGCGACTGGCGTCGATCACATACTCGCGGTGTTCCCGGAGAACCTCAGTTTCAGGGTGCTCGAAGTAGAGCTGCTCGCCGTGTGCACGAAGCTCACCGACCTCGGCCTCTAGCCCCGCGTTCGACTGTCAATCGCTGTCACACCGGAACTGCGCACATGTCAAAATCGTCGGCGTTAGCAAAACGTTAGCAATACGACACCTTTCGGCCGTTTTGCAACGTGTGACCAGGCACTATATCGGTGTCGGAGGGGCGAGTCGAACCCCAAGTACACGCGCCGACACGTGGCAGGCCTGGCTCATGGCAGCGTGATTGGTTGACGACGCGCCTGGCAGCGAAGCCTCGGGTGTCATGGTTGAAGTGCGCGATCGAACCGACTGACTCTGACGTCGCCCCTTCCGGAACGACGCCGATCGGGTCGCCCGAACCGTTGCTCGCGATGGCAACAAATTCGGCCTCGTCGAGACCGAAACTCCCCGACCCGAGGTCCGCCTCAGTGGCGATGTCGATGAAACCCGTGAACGACTTCCCGAGAACGGTCCAACGGGCGACGACATCGAGGAAGCTCGAAGGGGGCGCCGGACAACGCTCGCGAACCCTCTCCATGACATCGGAACCGTCCACCTCACGGATCGGCAGGGCGGTCACGCATTGCATCCCGGACCTCGTCCCCGAGGGCGGCCACCTCTGCAGCCGTGAACTCTGCAAGGTCAACGATCGTGCGGATCATGAGCCCATGTTGCCGCAACGAATGTCGCAACGCGTCCGCGGCAGGTGGTTCCCCAGGCCCAAGATCCAATTCACGTCATGCTGGCTGAAGAACGAACTCACGAACGCCGAAAGCGCCATGTCGGCCTTCATCTTCGGCCCGGTGCCGTCGAGGTACCGCGATCGCACGTCGTCCACGAAAGGCAGATCGCGCGCCGGGCTGCTGTGACCCGGAGGCCCAGCCGACGCACCGCGCGGCATGCGGACGTCGACAATCGTGGTGTCGGAGGAACGACACAGACGATGGGCCCACGCGCATCTACCGCTGGATGGTTAGAGATCGGCAGGTAGCGCCATGAGCCCTGCGCCGTGGCGACGCGGTCGTCGCTTCACGTCGCGGTCCATGTACCGGTCGAGGCACGGTGAATCCCGCTTGGAGCAACAGCACTCGAGCAACTTGACCCCAACGCGACGAGCCACTTCGAACTGCTCGCCCACCGGCCGCGGCGGAGCAGTCGGAGCCACCAGCGGCGGATCGCGCGACGGCAAGGGCGTCGACGGCGCGGCAGTCAACGTCGACGGTGCCGTCGCCTCGAGCGTCCCGTCCGACGACGAACAAGACGCCGAGACCAATGTCAGCACGACGGCCCGCCTGATCACTGCCGGAGGTACATGCGTCGTGACGGTTGCCGGAACCACGTCGAACAATCAAGACTTTTGCGGCGTTGCTCCCCCGGCACAGTGACTCGACAAGAACATGCCGCTATCGCGTTCGAGTACGACCCGACACCCCTGGAGATCAGTCCGGCACTCGCCAAGGTTTTGTTGCGCATCCTGCGCAAGGCCGCCGAACGGCGCTCGATTGAGATCGACGGCACTGTCAGTCCCGCGTCGTGGTCTCCAGAGACATGAAACGATTCGCGTTCTACCGCGTGTAAGTACCGAACATCGCAAGACCCGCAGCGGTCGCGCACCCGGCAGCTTGCGCGCTCACGACAGGTAGTCGAAGCGGTCGGTGCGAGATCGCCGCGGAGTTCTTCAACATTGACCGGTCGCGCTCGCTGCCGTGGAAGCGCCGACCAGACGGCCACACGTTGTACGCCGACACGTAGCACTCCGTCAGCATCTCGATCTCGTTGATTGAATCACCGCGTCAAACATCGATCGAATCGTTCGACGTGCGGCTAAAGGGCTTGAGGTCGCGTCACTCCCGGCTAGTCGCGCGAGCAGAGCAATGATCAGAACCTGTGGATGGTCCTCGGCGGGGTGACGTGAAAGGGGCGCACCTTCCCGAGGAAGATCGATAGCCCATAGCAAGTCTGATCATGTGCCGGCGTTCTCCCGCGGGACCGCCGCGGAGACCCCGAAGGTGTCGGTGGACACCAGCACGCGGCCCACGCCGAGCGCTCCGGCGGCGGCCGTCAGCCGGACCACCATGCTGGCCTTCTCGGCGTTGGGGAATACGGACGCGCTCGCGACGAGCCGCCGGATGTCACGGCCCGACATCGGGTTGGCGATAACGCCGACCGTGGCGTCGGCCACCGGCCGGTGGCGGCTCACCCGCCAGCCGTTGGCGTGCTGCTCACCAACGCCCTCCCTGCCCGCCGCCGTCGCGCGTGCCGTCTCCGGGATACGCGTTTCCGCAGCCGCTGACAAGGGTCACGATCGTCTCTGACAAGACCCGCCTGATTCCTCCGGCTTGACATATACCGATATCGGCATATGATGGCGTCCATGGCACGAGCAGCGACGACGTCAGACGTCTTTAACGCGATCGCCGAGCCGCAGCGCCGGGAGATCCTGGTGCTGCTGCGGGCGGGTGAGCGGCCGGTGACCGAGTTGGCCCAGGAGTTGGGGATGGCCCAGCCGGGGGCGTCCAAACACCTGCGGGTGCTCCGGGAGGTCGGGCTGGTGCGGGACCGCAAGGCAGGCAAGCAGCGCCTGTACGGCCTTGACGCCCGCGGGCTGCGACCGGTTCACGAGTGGAGCGGCGGGTTCGAGCGGTTCTGGAACGAGAGTTTCGACCGGCTGGACGAGTATGTGCAGGACCTCAAGCAGGCAAGGCAGGAGGAGTAGCTGATGAGAGCGATGAGACGAGGAGCGCCGGCGCAGTCAGCGACGGCCGACCGCGAGATCGTGATCTCCCGGGTCATCAGTGCCCCACGGGAGCTGGTGTTCGAGGCGTTCACCGAAGTCCGGCACCTGTCGCGATGGTGGGGACCGGAGGGGTTCACCACCACCACGCGGGCGTTCGAGTTCCGCGTGGGCGGGGAGTGGGACTTCGTGATGCACGGACCGGACGGGACGGACTACCAGGAGTGGATCTCCTGGACCGAGATCGCCCCGCCGGAGCGGATCGCGTTGCTGCACGGTGAGTCCCGCGGCGACCCGAATGCCTTCGAGTCGGTCCTCACGTTCGCGCCCGACGGCGCGGCGACCCGGATCAAGATGTGCACGGTGTTCCCCACCAAGGAGCTGCGCGACGAGGCGGTCGAGAAGTACCACGCGATCGAGGGCGGCCAGCAGACCCTGAGCAAGCTGGCTGCCTACGTCACCGAGATCGTTCGGAAGGGAGCTGAGGGCTGATGGCCGGAAAGGTGTTCTTCAGCGTGTCGATGTCGCTGGACGGGTTCATCGCGCCCGAGTCCCCCGAGGGCTTGATGGGGCAGCAGTGGATGGAACTGCAGCAGTGGATATTCCCGCAGCGGTTCATCCGGGAGAACCTGAAGCTCGGCGAGGGCGGCGAGGAAGGGCGCGACAACGACATCGTGCGGGAGACGTTCGAGCGCACCGGCGCTTGCGTGATGGGCAAGCGCATGTTCGACGCCGGCGAGCAGGCGTGGCCGGAGGAGGCGCCGTTCCACACGCCGGTCTTCGTCGTGACGCACGAGACGCGTGACCCCTGGGAGCGGCCGGGCGGGACCACCTTCCACTTCGTCAACGACGGCATCGAGCTCGCGCTCGACCAGGCCCGCGAGGCCGCCGGCGACCGCGACGTCCGGATCGCGGGCGGCGGCGCAACGATCCTGGAGTACGTGAACGCCGGCCTGATCGACGAGTTCTCGATCGCGCTGTCGCCAGTGCTGTTCGGCTCCGGGATCCGCCTGTTCGGGGGCGTGGACGCCGGCCGCGTGGCCCTGGAGCTGGTCCGCGCGGAGCACTCCCCGAGGGTGACGCACCTGACCTACGCCGTCCGGGAGCGGTAACTGTCTCGACCTCAGGGTATCGCCGCCGAGGTCAGCAGCGCGGTGCCTGCAAGGTATT
>DATLFA010000008.1:0-82817 GCA_035525225.1 Acidimicrobiales bacterium | reverse complement strand
CACGCCGGACCCGCCGTCAACCCCGGCAAGCATTCTGCGGAGCGATCGTTTTGCCTGCGCTTCGGTCAACGCAAACGTTCGCCGATAACGACCGTCGACGCGGACTTGCGCCACCCACCGCTCGGTAGGAGGTTTCGATGGATTGGTAGACGGGCGAACACGCAGGAAGACGGATCCCTCACCGTTGCCTCGGGTGCGTGTGCTCCGTTCCAAGCCCGGAATTCCTCTCGCGGTGAGTCAGTTGGTGAGTTACAGCCAGCGTACCCCGGGCCAACAGCACGAACGTCAGCGACCTAAAGAGCCAGGTCAGACGGCCTTTGGCGTACAACGGCGGATGCTGGCGAACGCCGAAAAAATTCATGGCATGGAAGAGGTCTGGAGTTCGATTCTCCATAGCTCCACTCCCCCGGCACCTTGACAGCGGTACTCGAACCGAAGGCTCGAGTCACTCGAAAACATGAAAACGTCGCCGCCCCGGTTCCGGCGTTATGCGACGCGGGGTCGGTTTGCTGCCGAGGTGGCAACCCGAGCCAGCACCTCGTGAGTCCCCGCCGGATGAGCTGTACGATTCGGTTTCGTGGGGGTGCCTCTGGTGATCGTCAATGCCGATGTGCGCACGATGGACTCTCGGGTCAGGACGGCGCAGGCAGTGGCAATCGACGGCGGTGTCGTTCTCGAGGTCGGTCCGGCCGAAATCGCCGCCAAGTACACGAACAGCGACGTCGTCGACGCCGGCGGTCGGCTCGTCCTGCCCGGTTTCGTCGACGCGCACCATTCACCTCTCGGTTGAGGCGCTGCATCCGATCTGGGTCGATCTGAGTGACGCTACCGACGCGGAGACGATCGTCGATCGGTTGCGCCGCGCCGCGGAGTCACCGGGTACCGGGTGGATTCGAGGCTGCCAGTGGAACTCGCTTGCGGTGCGCCTCAGTCGCGACGACCTCGACGCGGTTGGCACTGATCGCCCAATCCTCATTGCCTGTGGATCGTTTCACCGCGGCCTTGTCTCCTCGGCTGGCATCGACGCGCTTGGCCTCGCGGCACACACGGAGGATCCGCCGGGTGGAAGGTTCGGCCACGACGCTGCGGGTGTGCCGAACGGTTTCCTGCGCGAGGCCGCGTGGGGACTGGCCCATGCCGCAACCGTTCGTTCGTTCGGGAACCCCGAACGCTGGGGCGACCTGATCGTCGACCGGTGCCGCGAGCTGCTGCGCCATGGCATCACCGCGGTGCACGACACGACCGTGTCGGCTTCGGCGGCCGCCGTGTACGCGTCCCTCGCAGCGTCGGGACGCCTGCCGATCTCGGTGCTCGGATTCCCGCACGCCGAGGAAATCCTCACGGGCATGGACGACGCTGCCTGGAAACTCGGTCCCACCGGCGAAGGCAACGAGCGATACCGCACCGGTCCGATCAAGCTGTTCGCGGACGGCGGTCCCGACCTCGCGATCGACGCATGCACACACGGCCGCCGCGTCGAAACCGGCATCCTGTTTCCGCAAATGAAAGTGACCATGCACCGCGCGTTCGAGCGTGCCTTCGGCGTTGCGGTGCATGCGATGGGCAACTTGGCGCTGCGGAACACGATCGCGGCGTGGCAGGAAGCGGCGACTGCCTCAACGCCGCCACTGCGTATCGAGCATGCGACCCTTGCGGGCCCGAACGAGGTGCGCGATCTCAAGCGCATCGGCGCGACGGCTGTCGTGCAGCCGGCGTTGGTCAATGCGCTCGCGCCGGTGGCCGCCAGCCTTGACTTCGATGACGAAACGTGGATGCCATTCCGTGACCGGGACGACGCTGGTGTGCTCATGGCTGCGTCGTCGGACTCGCCGTGTTCGATTTCGGCTCCGCTGCTTGAGTCTTCGTTCGGCGTGACCCGCCGTACGAGTGGCGGTGTCGATGTAGTGCCAGAGCAGTCACTCCCACTCGAGCGCTGGCTGGAGATGTACACGGCGGGCAGCGCCGACGCCGGCGGGCAGGCCGACGAACGTGGGCGGCTGCGACCCGGCCTGCGGGCGGACTTCGTTGTCCTCGATGGCACATTCGCTGACCCATCGAGTCTGCGCGTCGCGGAGACGTGGGTTTCGGGCGAGCGCGTCTACGACGCCAATCAAGCACCGCTCTCCTAAGCTTCACGCGTTCTAGAGGTCGTCGATCACGAACGTCTAGCCGCCGCGTAGGTCCTTCCGCGAGGCCCTCGAAGACTGACCCACACCTATCCCACAGGTGCCGATCCGGGGCATGCATATAAGAGCGTCGTCACCGCCATTGATTCGTGCCGACCGGTCTCACTTGCACGCCGGTCGTACGCAACGCATTCAGAATCGTCGACGCGTTCACCCCCAACCTTTCGCCAACGGCTACCAACGACAGACCGGACTCGTAGAGACGAACCGCGGCGTCGATGTCCTGCGGTGTCAGGATCCGGTATCGACGCGCCACACCGTGACGTTCGAGGACGGCTGACACGGTTTGCCTGGCTACACCAAACCGATCAGCCAGGCGGTACACGGACTCGCCGGCGCGATACGCGTCAACCAGCTCCAACTGTTCGAGTTCACGCAGCCGGCGCTGCTTCTGGCTCGGCGGATCGGTGTCCTGATCGTGACGTTTCTCGGTGCGCAACGAGAGCACCGTCATCAGTTCGGACAGAACTTCCGTTTGGTTCGAGTAACGTCTCAGAAGCTCCACCCGAAAGTCCCTGGTCACGCGCTGACCACCTGACCGGGAGCGGCATCGATCAGCAGCTCGCCGTCGGTGACGATCGGGACGCCGGCCACCCACGTGTGGTGGATGCCGATCGCGCGCGAAATCAGACGATCGCCGTCCGCGGGGAAGTCATATAGACGCTCGAACTCGGTCTCGCCAACGGTGGCCGGGTCGAAGGCGACCAGGTCGGCGGCGAGCCCGGGTTTGATGAAGCCACGGTTGGTGAGACCGAAAACTTCCGCCGGCTGACCGGCCAAGCGGTAGACCGCCTCCTCGACGGTCAGCGCGCCCTCCTCACGCACCCAGTAACGCAACGTGTACGTCGGGAAGCAGGCATCGCACAGCATGTCGACGTGGGCACCACCGTCATGCGCGCCGAGCACGGTGCGGCGATCCTGCACGAGCGCACGCAATTCGTCGTAGGTCGCACGCGAGCGCGTTTGGAAGCGGGTCTCGAGGTTCTCCTCCAGCGCCAGATCGATCATCGTGTGGAACGGATGCTCGCCACGCTTCCTGCCGAGCTCGAGCAGCGAGATGCCGATCAGATCCTTGTGCGCCTCGGTCTCGACGACCGACGTGCGCTCGAACCACCAATCCATGTCGTGGTCGAGGAAGTTGGTGGTACGGCACAACTCCTGGCCTTCAGCGATCACCTGCTCGCGCCACGCGCGGTCGGCGTAGATTGACATCTGCTTGTCGACGGAGCACCCGATCACGTCTTGGTGGGTCGGCACACGCGCCCACGTATTGGGGTTGCGCATGCTGTGCAGCGTTGTGATGAAGCGGGTGCTCGTCTGGGGCCAGATGTCGCCGCCTTCTACCGACTTGCCTCGCTCGAGCATCTCGAGCGCGGCACCCGGTGGGCCGAAAAGGCCGGGTAGCACCGAGCCCCATGTGATCCGCACGCCGGTCTCCTTCGAGAGCCGGGCGCAGTCCTCGATCTCGAGAATGTCGCCGTAGGTGATCTCGGCGATCCCGCGTCCGAGATCGGCGAGAACTTCGAGCAGTGCCCGCAGCTCCTCGACGTCGGCGAACCGGCTCGGCACGGGTCGCCCGTGCGGGCCGTGGTGCGAAGGGGCCTGCGAGGTCGAGAACCCGATCGCCCCAGCATGCATTGCCTCGCGCAACAGGCGCTGCATCTCGTTGCGCTCGTCGCCGGTGGCGGCACGCGAGAATGCTGCCTCGTCGCCCATTACGAAAACTCGCAGCGGGGTGTGTGGCACCATCGGTGCGATGTTGATCGACTTCGGCAACCGGCGCAGCATGTCGAGGTAGTCCGGGAACGACTCGTACTCCCAGCGCATTCCGGCCTTCAACGTGTCGAGGCGCATACCCTCGACCAGCGAGAGGGTCTCCATCGCCAGGTCACGGTCACTGGCGCGCACCGGCGCCACGCCGAACCCACAGTTGCCCTGTACGACGGTCGTGACCCCGTGCCACGACGACGGGCTGAGCGTGGCGTCCCACGACACCTGGGCGTCGTAGTGAGTGTGGATGTCCACGAATCCGGGCGCAAGCACGAGGCCGGTCAGATCAACCTCGACCGCTGACGGGTCGGGGTCGATCTCACCGACGGCAACGATCACGCCGTCGCAGAAAGCGAGGTCAGCCCTAGAACCCGGCAGGCCGGTACCGTCCACCACGGTTGCATTGCGCAGAATTGTGGTGACCGAGCTCATGACGACCCCCTCATCCCCAGCGGCAGGGCGCTTGCGATCATGGGTGATCGTGCCCTATCCCAGCAATTTGTTCGAAGTGACGATAACCAGCTGCACGCATGTGCGCGCAGCCTCGATGCCGCGCCTCTGGCCAAACGGCCTCCGGGTCAGGTCCGTGTAAGTTCGGCCAGTACGAGTCGAAGGCAGGCCTACGGCGGAGCTACCCGCGTCCCGACGAGCCGCTCGTCCGGTCTCGCCGTCGAGCCATGGTGACCACCGGACCCCTTCACGTCGTTACGCAGAACAGGACGAACATCCCGACCATCAATGGTGCCGACCGGTCGCATCTGTACGCGCATCGTACGTAGCCCGTTCGCATCGTCGATGCGTTCGCGCCCAACCTTTCGCCGACGGACACCAACGACTGACGAGAGTCGTAGAGACGAGCCGCTCCGTCGATGTTCTGTGGTGTCAGGTTGTCGGGCGACAAAGCCGCACACCCACACACCGAATTCAATCGGTGGATCGAGGCTAAAGCCACGTCCGATCCGCCTAGCCTCTAGCGGGCGTGGAACCGAAACGGCTTCTCCGCCGGTGAAGCAAAGCGTGGTGCTGCAGCCTTGAGCGACATAGTGGCGTGTGGGACAGAAACGGTGAACGCGATGTTCAATCCGACAAGGTGCGACCGGGCGCGACGGCAGATCGCCGGAGGGACTGATCCAGTCGGCGAGAAGCTATGACACCGGCAGTGGCGAGGGGAGGCACCGGAGCGACGCCTAGTCGACGACCTTCGGCCGAACGCGAGACCTTGGCGGAGCAGGTTGCGCAGCGGTTGGATGTCCCGTTCAGCGTTGCCGGCGTGTTGTTCGTTATCGTTGTAATCGGAGATGGATTGACATCGTCGACCAGCGCTTGGAAGGCCGCGTGGAATGTCGGCGGATGGGTTCTGTGGTCGTTGTTCGTGTGCGAATTCGTTTTGCGCATGGTGATCGCGCCCTCCACGAAGACTTTTCTGCGAAAGAACTGGTGGCAGGTAGCGTTCCTCGCGGTTCCCTTCTTGCGTTTCCTTCGAGCGTTTACACGCAGTGCGCGAATCGCCCGGGCGATGTCGAGTTCGGTGCGCGGCGCACGTTCGGCGACGCGGACGCTCACCGCCCGCGTTGCAAATCTGGTTGGCCTAACAGTCGGAGTGATCGTGGCGGGTACACAGCTTCTGTATGAATTCGGGCCGTCGACTTCATATGCCGATGCGCTGCACGACACGACGCTCGCTTCGGTCGCCGGTGAACCGATCGATGCTGACAGCCCTTTGCCTGATGTATTGGAGATTGCACTCGCTGTTTATGCGACCGTATTCTTTGCTGCGCTGGCCGGCTCGTTCGGAGCGTTCCTCATCAATCGCGCAGCAGCTGAGGGCGTCGAAAGCAGTCTCCGCGTGGACGCGGAAAACCGCGCAGAATGACCGCCGCTCGCCACCAGAACGGCTGGAGGACCTTCGCCAAGCCGTCCACGATGAACTTGGCGAGACAAGATTCGGCGATCGCCTTGGGTGCTGATCTGGGTGCTCGAGCACTGGGGTTGATCTTGACCCGGCGCACTGCCTTCAAGCTGGCAGCGCTCAGCGATCAGTCACCGCCGGAGCTCGTCGCGCAGCACGAACTTGCGGATCTTCCCCGACGGCGTGCGGGGGAAGTCGTCAACGAGGCGGACCGCTTCCACCCATTTCTGTTTCGGTATCCCTGCCGCGTCGAGGTGCGCCTGAACCTGCGCAAGATCTACGGCCGCTGCTCCTTGTCGAAGGCGCAGCACTGCGACCGCTCGCTCGCCAAGGCGTGCGTCGATCGCAGCAACCACTGCGCACTCGGCCACTACCGGCATGCGAACGAGTACTTCTTCGATCTCGGCCGCCGAGATGTTCGAGCCACCGCGGATGATGATGTCGCTGATGCGGTCGGTGATGGTCAGGTAGCCGTCCTCGTCGAGCACGCCGACGTCGCCAGTGCGATACCACCCGTCGGCGAAGAAGGCGCGCGCGGTGAGCGCTGGGTCTGAGTAGCCCGCGAACAGATCCGGTCCGCGCGACAGGATTTCGCCGGGCTGCCCTGGTCGCACTTGCAATCCGGTGTCGACATCAACGAGTCGCATGTCCACGCCCTCGAGTGCGTGACCGTCAGTGCTGCCTCGCTTCGCGCGGGGCTCGTCGGTGCGCGATCCGGTGATCGACGGGTGCTCGGTCGAGCCGTACGAGCGGTAGACGGTGATACCCACGGCCTCGGCCCGCTCGGCGACCGCCGCTGGCACTGGTGAACCTCCGAGACCCACAGTCGAAATGCGTCGCGCGTGCTCCAGAGTGAACTCCGGATGGTCCAGCAGATCGGTCAGGAATACCGTCGCGCCGGTACCCGAAGCGACATCCGCGTCGACGATGATCCGCAGCGCTTCAGTGGCGCTCCACTTGTCCGTGAGGTGGATGGGCTGGTGCCGGACGAGCGGGAGGAGGTGCGCGGCCAGCATCCCGGTCATATGCGCGATCGGCGACGAGCTCAGCTGTGGCCGCGCGCCGGGATCGAGCGCCGCAAGCTGACGGACCTCGAACAGCAACGAACGGTGCGTGTGGATGACGCCCTTCGGGTCGGCCGTCGTGCCCGACGTGTAACCGATCATCGCCGGCAGGTCGGGGTCGATGTCGGTGGTTCCCGCCAAAGGTTCGGCGTCGAAGAGCGAATCGAGGGCGATCGTGGCGGCGAGCGTCGGGCCGGGGACACCGGTGCGGAGCACGATCACGTACTCGAGCGCGTCGAGCCGGTCGCGGAACTGCACGAGGTTCCCGAGGTGATCGACATGCCCGAACCGGTCGACCGTGACGAACGCGCGGGCGCCGGATTGGCGGAGGATGAACTCCACTTCGCGTGCGCCGTAGGTGTGCACGATCGGCACCATCACCGCGCCGATGCGAAAGCCGGCCCAGAGCACCGACATTGCCTCCGCCCAGTTGGGGAGTTGGTACGCGACGACATCGCCGGCTCGGATGCCACGGCGTTCGAGCGATGACGCGAGGCGCAGCGCCTGTTCGAACAGCGCGCCGGTCGTGCTCTGCGAAGGATGCGTCGCCGACCAGATGTGCACGCCGAGATTCGGTCGAGCGGTCACCTCATCCTCGAGGAACGACGCGAACGTCGCGTCAGTCCAATGGCCCGCTGATATGTACCGAGCGCGCAGATCCGTAGGAACCTCCCGCAACTGCCACATAGTGGTCGACCCCCTTGGCACATCGGAGACGCCGAAGCGCACTAGAAAAAACGCGACTGCGTTTCCCGAACCTTTTCCGGCGCGACGTACCGATTGAATTCGTGGGCATTACGCATCTCCGGCGAGTACAGTATACTCTTTGCTCCGAGTGGCTGGGTTCAACTTGCGCACAGGCAGCGCGCCGGCCGCGCCTCGAGGGTCTTGTGACGCGGAAGGTACGACAAGTGGCACAGCCAGAGCGAGCCGCCGATTCTGGCGGCATGTTGCAACGGAGCATCATCAACGGTTCGGACCCCGGAGGTGATCGCTCCAAAACCGGCGAGGCCCTTGCCGGTCGGATCGAGCAGGAGATCATCGATCTGGGATGGCCAATCGGCCGAGTGCTCGGCTCGGAAGCCGAACTCCTCGATCGCTATGAGGTCAGTCGGGCGGTCTTTCGGGAGGCCGTGAGGCTGCTCGAGCATCAAATGGTTGCGCGCATGCGGCGTGGCCCGGGAGGCGGACTCGTGGTCGAGGCGCCCGATGGATCGTCGGTGACGAACGCCGTCGCGCTCTACCTCGAGTACAGCAGAGTTCAGCCGAGCCACCTACTAGAGACCCGCATTGCGCTCGAAATGAAATGCGTCGAGCTGGCCACGGAGCGCATCGACGAGGCCGGCGTGGAGCGTCTGCGAGCAATCCTCCGACACGAGGGATCGGTGCGCGCAGAGCAGTTCGCGGCCCACTCACACGATCTGCATATCGCACTCGCCGAGATCACCGGTGATCCGGTGATGGAGTTGTTCGTAAAGGTCCTGACCCGTCTGACAGGCGAGCACGCCTATCCTGCCGACGAGCGTCCCGAGGATCGCGACGCCGAGGCGCATCTCGTTCATGCCCGAATCGTCGATGCGGTCATCGCTGGGGACTCGGCGCTCGCGCAACGACGGATGCTGCGACATCTCCAAGCGATCGGGCCCTGGCTGCGCTGAGATCGTCGAACCGTCACGGCTTCGACGTCAGCACGGCATCGTCGAACGCGAAGAGCTGGGCCGCGTTGCCACTGGTAACGGCGATTGCGTCCGCAAGCTCAACGTCCTTCAACAGGTTGTCGAGGATCTTGTCGGAGTTGGGATAGGTGCTCTCGGGGTGCGTAGTCGTTGCCCCACAACAGGCATGCGGAGCCAGTGATCGCGATGTTGTGGAGCGCGACAGGGTCGTCCTGGAATGTAGCGTGCACCTGGTTCTTGATGTAGTGGCTCGGCTTCTCACTGAGCTTCGGCTTCGTCCAGTGGCGATGCGCCCCGTAGTACTCGTCGAGGGTGCTATTGGTCCACGCGATCCAACCGGCGTTGACCTCGACGAGTACGACGTGCAGCGTCGGCGAGCGCTCGAGCACGCCGCTGCACGCGAGGAGGGCTGCCGCGCGCGGGGCCATCGACTGCGTCGCGAGCAGGTTGACCGTCGGGCTTCCCCAGCCACGGTAGAAGATCATGTCGTGCCCGGTGCCCTGGTGCATCACCGCCGGCTTGCCGGTCTCGGCGATCGCGCCCCAGAGCGGCTCCCAATCGGGCATGTTCCACTCGGGGGTACCGACGAGCGGCAGTAGCAGCCCGCCGACCGACGGCTCGGCGCCAAGCCGTTGGACCTCTGCCAATGCCATCTCGATGCTCCACGTCGGGACCATCGCCGCCACTTTCAGTCTCGGGCTGCCGCCAAGGCGCTCGAGAATCCAGTCGTTGTAGATGGCGCAGGACGCGCGACCCACCTCGGGATCGGCGATGTTCCACGCGTACAGGCCGATCGTCGGGTAGATCATCTCGGCGTTCACGTTGTCGGTGCGCATCATCTCGAGCCGCACGTCGGGCGAGACTGCGGCGATGCGCTCATCCTCCTTGGCCTGCGCGTCGTCCGCGGTCATGCCGGACCAGCCGATCTCGTTGTTGTCGACGACGAGACTCCAGCCACCATCGCTGTTGGCCTGGATCCACCGCGGGGCGCGATCGCGCATGGACTTGTCCATGCGCTCGAACCAGAGATCGTGCGGCTCGTCAACGTGCGCGTCCGACGAGATCTTGGCGAGGGTGCTGGCGTTCATGCTGTCCTCCATCCCGAGCCGGCCGCAAACGACGCTGTCTGCAAAGTCGCTCGCCCGTCTGCGGGCGGTGATCCCTCGCTTTGAGGATACTCTAATTTTTCGCCCGAGTTTCTCGGTGTCAGGATGCAACGGAGTTCATCGACCGCGTGGCCGAGGACATGGACGCTACGATCACGGTTCGCCCGCTGCGGCTGCGCGGAGCTCAACGCGACCCTCGGGCACCGGTCTCCGAGTTTCGTGCGGAGGGGTCTACCAATGAGTGCGATCCAGCGCCACGTCAGCGCGCGGCAGGAACTGACGCAACGTTGGTACGCCGAAGGATGGTATGGCGAGCAGACGCTTTTCGACGTGCTGTCCACCGGCTCTACGGCGCGCCCGAACACCCGAATCATCTTCGAAACCGAGTCCGGTCGGCGAGAGCTGACGCTCATGACTGCGCTCGCCGACGCCGAGCGCCTCGCTGCCGCGCTTCACCAACGCGGCGTCCGCGCCACCGACGTCGTGGCGGTACAACTCCCGAACTGGCCCGAAGCCCTCGTCACATACGCCGCGATCGCCCGCCTCGGTGCGACGATCCTGCCGATCGTCCACATCTACGGACCTGCCGAGACGGGCTTCATCGTGGCGCAGGCGAATGCGAAGGCGTTGATCCTTCCCGATGTCTGGGGCTCGATCGACTACCTCGAGCGTCTCGAATCGATGGTCCGCCCCGCAGGGCTGGAACACGTCATCGTCGTCGGTGATCGCGCCCCGCACGGCGCGCTTCGGTTCGGCGATCTGATGCGCGCCAACGCTGCGCGCGTCGACGATTCGAGTGTTGGACCTGACGAACGGTGCGTCCTGCTCTACACGTCGGGGACGACCGCGGAGCCCAAAGGCGTGCAGCATTCGCACAACTCGTTTCTGACCGAGTTGCGGACCTCACCGACGCCGCCTCAGGGTGAAGCAGACACGGTGAACTTCCAACCCTTCCCCGCGGGTCACATCGCTGGTCTTACGGCGTTGCTCGGCCCGTTCGTCCACGGGTTCACGACGATCCTCATGGACCGCTGGAACCCGCGGGGCGCCGCAGCTGCCATCGAAGAATTCGGCGTCACCGCGATGTCGGGCACGCCCTTCCACATCGCGAGCCTCCTCGATGAGCTCGGCGACGAACGTGCCTCTCGCGTGGGGCTGCGTCACATCGTCACGGGGGGCGCCGGGGTGCCACCCACCCTCGTGGAACGGGCCGACTCATGCGGATGGAGCGTCGCAAGGTGCTACGGGTCGAGCGAGCAACCCACGGTTACGGCTTCGCCGAGCGACGCGCCGATATCCGAGCGGGCGTATAGCGACGGGTCCGCTCTGCCGGGAAACGACGTTCGTATTGCAGACGACGGCGAGGTGCTCATCATCGGACCCGACCAGTTCCTCGGCTACTCGAACCCGACGTACGACAACGACGCCTTCACCGAAGACGGCTGGTTCCGTACCGGTGACATCGGCACGCTCGATTCCGGACGACTCACGATCACCGACCGGAAGAAGGACGTGATCATCCGCGGTGGTGAGAACATCTCGTCTTCGGAGGTAGAGGCTGTGCTCGCGCGCCATGACGCCATCGCTGAGGCCGCGGTGGTAGCGGTGCCGGACGACAGATACGGCGAGCGTGTCGGCGCGTTCGTCATCCTGCGCCCCGGCGCGTCGATCGCCCTCCACGACGTACAGGAGCTATTCCGCACCTCTGGTATGGCGCGTCAGAAAACCCCGGAGCGCCTTTTCGTGGTCGACGAGTTCCCGCGAACCGCTGCGGGCAAAGTCAAAAAGCACGAACTGCGTTCATCTTTGTCACGCGCGTCCGGTGGGCGCGACTCACGGCGACCCGCGACGAATCGGCCACCCGGAGCGACCAGTGCATGTTGATCTTCGCCTCGGCGCCGCGACGGACCCCGCCGACATTGCTCGACTTGGACGGCGAGCGGAGCGATTGTCCATGGCTGCGCTTTGGTCCTCGGAGGCCGGCCACGATCCCTTCCTTCTCGCGCACGAGGCGATCGCCGCGACACAAGACGTTCCGGTCGGCACCGGAATCGCGGTGTCGTACGCGCGGACGCCCATGGCGACGGCGCTCGCCGCATGGGACCTGCAACGCCGAAGCAATGGTCGCTTCATCCTGGGGCTCGGCACACAGGTTCGTCCGCACGTCGAACGCCGCTACGGCACGCGGTGGCCCGGCAGCTTGGCACCGATGCGCGAGTACGTGGAGGTGTTGGGGCAGATCTGGTCGCATTGGCAGCGACAGACTGGCGCGTCGTACCGCGGTCGCTACTACCAGTTCACCTTGTCGAACCCCGAGTTCGAACCCGGTCCGCTGCCCGTGTCGGTCGCGCCCATCCCGATTTGGCTCGCCGCCGTCGGCACATCGATGGCGCGACTGTGCGGCGAGGTTGCCGACGGTGTCCACGTGCATTCGTTTCACACCGTGGACTACCTGCGTTCCGCGTTCCTTCCTGCAATCAGGGAAGGTGTCCAACTCGCCGGACGAGAGGTTCTGCCCCGCACGAGCTCCCCGGTGTTCGCCGGCGTAGCGCACGACGAACGCGAAGCAGCAGAGTTACGCGGGCACTTTGCGCAGCACCTCGGCTTCTACGCCTCGACGCCGTCGTACCGGTCCGTTCTCGAGCACGGCGGTTGGGACGGCGTGCACGACACGCTCCGCGAGTTGACGCGCGCCGGCCGTTGGTCCGAATTGGGCAAGCATGTGCCCGCAACCATGTTGGGGGCCTTCGTCACCATCGCAGACGCGAAGGAGCTCGGCACAACGCTGGCGAGGCGCTACGACGGCTTGCTCGACCAAATCGGTTTGTATCGCGGCGGCGATCGCTTCATGAGCGAGCACGACTGGGATGTGTTCGTCGCTGCGGTCTCGGAATCCACGGGCTGAGGAGGAAACTATGCGCACGGTCGAGTACCAGCTGTTCGACGCAGACATCCACTACTACGAAACACGGGACGCGTTCACTCGCCACATCGAGCCCAAGTATCGCGACCGCGCTATCGAGGTGGGGATCGATCCAGAGTCCGGTCACGACCAACTCCTCATCGGCGGCCAACCGTTCACCTTCCTGCCGCGGGCCCCCATCCGAGACCGCTCCGGTCCCCGGCGCGTTGGCCCGGATGATGCGCGGCGGGGGCGACTCCGGTGAGCGTCCGTTCGCGGCGACGGCCCCGGAGTTCGTGGACCGCGGCGCGCGCCTCGAGCGAATGGACGCGCAGGGCTGGGGCGCGATGCGCGTCCTCGTGCACCTTCGGCCTACCCCGGTCAATGGCCGCAGCCTTGCTGATCCGTTGTTCGACCCGTTCTGGGCACGCGCCGAGGAGGCCGGCGTGCCGATCGTCTTCCACCTTTCCGAGTCGGGCTACCACGAGTTGATGTCGGTGCACTGGGGCGAACTGCCCAACCCGAGCTCGCATCGTCAATCCGCGTTCCAATGGGCGATGTTCTGCGGGGATCGGCCCATCATGGACGCCCTGGCGGCGCTGATCTACGGAAGCGGCTCGACATGATGAAGGGTATGGGTCGTCATGGACTCTGGATCGGCGGCAAGCCCGCGGGCCGACCGAGCGACACGCTGCGCGAGCACGCCCTGGTGTCGCCGTACCACGAGGAGGACCATGAGCAGTTGATCGAGCTGCTCGGCGCCGACGGCATCATCTTCGGCTCGGACTGGCCCCATTCCGAGGGCCTCGAAGAACCACGCGCGTACATCGCGGAACTGCCGCCATCTCTCACCGACGACGTGTCGCGCATGATCTTGCGCGCCTGGTCGGACTGCCGATATAGCCATGCCCGGCGGCCTTTGGGCAGCGGTGGCCAAGATGAGGATACTCTACCTGCATGGTTCTCGACTCCGCGCACGCCATCGCCAGCACCCTCACGGCGCGGTATGCCCTGCTGTGGGATGACCGCCGCTACGACGACTGGATCCTGCTGTTCGTCGAGGGTGCCCGCTTCGACTGGCGAGGAAAGATCTACGAAGGACGCGACGCCATTCAGCGCGGCATCGGCTCGGGAAACCGTGCCCGGCCCGCCGGCCCCGGACTGCACGCGATGGCGAATACGATCGCGCTCGCGGATGGTGAAGGATCGATCAAGGCAAGCTCGGATTTCCAGTACATCGCGCAGCGCGATGGCCACAACGAATGCCTATTCGCAGGCCGGCTGTTCGACAGCATCGTCGCCACCAGCGACGGGTGGCGGTTCTCGAGCAGGTGCGTCCGCTTCCTGGGCGACAACGGGCCCGACGACTGGATTCGTCCGTGGCCACCGCATGACAGCAACCTCTGAAGCGCCCGGATCACTCGGCTTCGGAGAGCAGACCGCGAGCGATGATGCGACGTTGGATCTCCACGACGCCTTGACCCACTTCGAAGAACTTCCCCTCACGGTAGAGGCGCGCTATCTCGGAGTCTTCGAGAACCCCGTAAGAGCCAAAGACCTGAAGGGCATCGCTGGTCACGACGCGCGCCGTACGAGCTGCAATCAGCCGCGCCGCCGCGGCGATACGGTGCACGTCGTTCCCGCAGTCATGGTTTCGCGCCGCCTCGCGTGTCAGGGCCCGCGCCGCCTCGACTGACGCTCCGATCTCGCCGAGCAGCCACTGAATCGACTCGAATTTCGTTCCGATCGGGCTGCCGCGGTGCGTGCGTTGCTGCGCGTACGCCACCGCGAGCTCCTCGGCCCGTTGCGCGATGCCGACACATGTCGCAGCGGCGCGGATCTTGCCAGCTGCCTCGACCCGCAGAAGGATCTCGAATCCTTCACCAACCGCGCCGACGAGGCGGTTCGCAGGCGCGACAACGTCGTCGAGGTGCACAGGACCCGTCGCGGCACCCCCGAACGCCATGAACCGCATCGGAGGACCGGGCTGCCATCCTGGCTGCGCGGTGTCGACGAGGATCGCGTTCAAGCGCCCACCATCACCCCGCGCAAAGACGAGCGCGAGGTCAGCGACGGAGGCCAGCGTGATGAACGTCTTCTCGCCGTTCAGCACCCAGGTGTCACCCTGGAGAACCGCAGTTGTGGTGATCTGCTTGGGATCCGATCCGGTCTGCGGCTCGGTGAACGCCCAGCACGCCTTGCGGCGGCCCCCGAGGATGTCCGGCGTGAACTCTTCTCCGAGTGCCGGGGCGAACTCGGCGAGCGCCGACGCTACGAGCACAGCCGGTGCGTGATAGCTCGTCGACACGGCGGCCCGTCGCGTGAATGCCTCGACGACGTCGCAGTATTCGAGGTACGTCCCGCCGGCTCCGCCGGTCGCGGTGTCAAATGGGATGCCTGGAAGTCCGAACTCAAAGATCTCGTTCCAAAGCGAGTCCGAGAAGGACTGCTCGCGGTCCAGTCGCGCGGCCAGTGGCCCGAGTCGCTCGTCGGCGATGCGACGAGCCAGACCGACAGCTTCAGAGACCATGGCACACCTTCCGAGGCGACGTGAGGGCGGGAGGGTAGAGTATACTGAATCGCTGTGACCGGGTCGCGAGACGCTCGGGCCCTCATGGGTCATGGCGTCGAAGAGGTCTGGAGTTCGATTCTCCTTAGCTCCACTCCCCCGCCACCCTGACAGCCGTACTCGAACCGAGCGCTCCGATCAAGCAAGGAAAGTTGTTCATCCGCGCACACTTCCAGCCGACAACTGGCGCGAGTGATCCAGAACGGGCATTTTTTCGCTTGGCGGCAGGCACACCTGCTCCAGGGCACTCTGTGTTGGCTTGGTGCAAGACTTCGGGCTTGGGTGTCACCCAGGGACCGGACGAACTCGTCTGTAGTTCTGAGCGCACTATTGGAGCAGAGGACCGAGATGCAGCACAAGAGACAGTCGATCGCCCTCGCGTGTGGGGTGCTGGGGGTGCTCGCCGCCCTTTGGGTCTACTGGTTGATCCTGCCAGGAGTGATTCTCGGCGCGGTCGCCGTTGTGCTTGGTTGGCACACCCGCCGCAACGGGGGCAGCGAGCTCGGAAGCGTCGCGATGACCCTCGGCATCGTCGCCATCCTTCTCGTACCCTCGGTCCTGGTCATTGCAGACCAAGCGGAGGACTGGGGTCGGGACTGTGCATTGGATCCGACCCACGATCCAAATTGCTGATTAGCGGCCCTCAGTTTCAGGGTTGGGAGTTGCCTCGGGACGCGTGGGCGTCGGCCTACGAGATCCGGGTCATCAGCCCCGACTAGGTGTAGCAGATACCGATCTGCCGCAGTTAACCAGCGAGCCCTCCGGCCCCTATTTGCGGGTCGACCTGCCTTCGTTGACGCGTCGCCGAGCCGGCGTTTGGGGGCAGTTGCAGATCGAATGATCTGTGCGCGTCGGCGGCTTGCAGAGCGTGGTCACCTACCGGGCATTACGCGCCCGGTGAGTTTGTGACATGGCGGGGACGTGTGGCTCTACCCGTACTGTGACTGTTGCACCTGCTTGAAAGCAGGTTGCAGCTCTGTAGCGTCGGCGTCCTGAAGATCTACTTCGCCGGTCCGCTCTTCACGCCGTACGAGCGCTCCTTCATCGACGAGTGCGCCGCCGCGCTGCGCGCCGACGGCTTCGAGGTCTTCGTTCCGCACGAGCACGAGCTCGCGACGGGCGTCGCCGTCACCGCGGCGTGGATTTTCGCGAAGGACCGGCCGGGGATCGAGCGCGCCGACGCCATGCTCGCGATCCTCGACGGCCCGCCGGTGGACGACGGCACCGCGTGTGAGATCGGGATGTTCCATGCGCTCATGCAGTCGGATCCGTCGAAGAAGGGCATCGTCGGGCTCGTCACCGACATCCGCGACATGCGCGGCGAGTCGACGGGCGTCAACCTCTTCGTCCAGGGCGCGATCGAGGACGTCGGCCGCATCGTCGCCTCCATCGAGGAAGCGCGCGACCTGCTCAGAGCCTGGAGATAAACAAGGCCCCCGGGCCTTGTTGAGGCACCGCCGTTGTGGAGCGGAGGGCTCGACGAGCCCACTCATCGACCCACCCGGACATGAGGCGGCCCTAAGAACTCGCCGTCGCGCCGTTCATGTGGAAGCCCATGAGCAACTCGCCGCTCGGCTCGACTCGATCCGCATCGAGCAGAGATGAGCCTGATGTGCCGGGACCGCGCCACGCCATAACTGCCGTGATGCGCTACCTGACCACCTTGACGTACCCGCACCGATCAGCTCCCGGAGCCGGCGTTCCGGGACACCGCGCTGCCCGCAGGCAGGCCGCGCGTTCTGGGGCGCCGTCGCGGGCAGGTTGGTCCGAGCCGGCTTGACCGGTCATCGCAATGCGAGTGTCGACCCTCTGCCGCGCGCGACACGAACTGACCGTTGACAGACATAGGTCGTTCGGAACGACCGTGACAAGCCCTGCGATCGGAACCTAGATTGGTGTTGGCGAAGGAACCTGACGGACCATGCGCTGGCCCGCGCGTGTGTCGTTGAGTTTCACGACACACCGGGAGGCGACCCCATGGCGTTCATGCTCAAGATCAGATGGGACATCAAGGACGGCTCGGAGTCCCAGTTCCGAACGAACCAGGACACGCTCTGCAAGGTGATGCTTGAGCACCCCGGCGTCATCGCCTATCACGCGGAGTACCCGGAGCCGGGTGTGAGCGAGTGGACCGAGATCTACGCGAACGACAGCGCGTTCAAGGCGCACCTGGCCAACGAGAAGGGCAAGGCGCCGTTGGGTGCAATCGTGGGGGCCTGCGATCACATCACGTGCCGGTGCTTCGGCGACCCCGACCAGGAGTCGCGGGAGATCCTGGCGGGCTTCGGGGCGACCTACCACGAGACCGCGCCGCAGTCGTTCGTGTTGCACCCCGAGGCCGACAAGGACTCGCTGGTCTGACCGCCATCGCGGCGACGCGGGTACGCCGATGATTCTCATCATCGTCAAGTTCAAGACCAAACCGGTCTGGTCCGAGCGGTGGCTGGACCTGGTCGACCACTTCACGAGACCACCCGCGCCGAGCCAGGCAACCTCTGGTTCGAGTGGTCTCGCAGCGTGCAGGACCCGGACGAGTTCATCCTCGTCGAGGCGTTCGAGGACGACGCTGCGGAGGCCCACGTCAGCAGCGATCACTTCGAGCAAGCGATGAAGGACATGCCCAAGGCACTCGCCAAGACGCCGCTCATCATCAACACCACCACCACCATCGAAGGCGCGCGGGACTGGTCCCACATGGGGGAACTCAACGTCGGCTGAACCACGGGCCGCTGGGCGTCGTGCAGGTGTCCCAGAACCGTGCGGAGCGAACTACTCGATGCGCGCGGCGAAAGTGCCGATCCGGGGCATCCACATAAGAGCGTCGTCACCGCCATTGATTCGTGCCGACCGGTCTCACTTGCACGCCGGTCGTACGCAGTGCGTTGAGTACCGTCGACGCGTTCACGCCCAGCCTGTCGTCAACCGTCACCAACGCAAGGCCAGACTCGTAGAGCCGCCTCGACGTCCTGCGGTGTCAAGATCCGGTATCGACGCGGCACGCGATGTCGTTCCAGGACGGCCGACACGATTTGCCGGGCGACGCCGAACCGATCGGCCAGGCGGTACACGGACTCGCCGGCGCGATACGCGTCAACCAGCGCCAACTGTTCGAGTTCACGTAGCCGGCGCTGCTTCTGTCTCGGCGGATCGGTGTCCTGATCGTGACGTTTCTCGGTGGGCAACGAGAGCACCGTCATCAGTTCGGACAGAACTTCTGTTTGGTTCGAGCAACGTCTCAGGAGCTCCACGTAGAGGTCCTGCTCCGCACCCGATCCGGCCTTCGTCTGGTGTTGCCTTGGCTGTCCTCGAAGAAGGTGACGAGCGCGTTTCCGACAAATCTCGTCGCCGTGGTGATGCGCCTGAGCAGGTCTCGGCGCTTCGGTCGTTTGCCTTCGACCTTTTGAGCGCCATTGCTGCGGATCTCGACGACGGCGGGGCGATCGTCGACGAACGGGGCGTGGCGTCTGTTCTCGCATCTCAATGGCGGCTCGGCGGAGTCGACGGGGTTGGGCGTGAACTATCTCGACAAGAAACGCACGTCGCGCAGATCGTCCGCCTTAGCGCACCACCGAGTCGTGGTGAGCTCGGCGCTTCTCAGGTGGACTCGAGAATCGTTGCGAGCCGGCGGAGGTCCTGTGTCATGGCCCGCCGCATCGCGAACGCCATGATCGGTGCGGTGTGTTTCGAGAATCCGGTCGGTTCGCCGAAATTGCGCAGGGTCATGCGCGTACGGCCTACTTCGACCGGCGACCATCGGTACTCGGTTGTCATTGGGAACGGCCCTTCGGCGGTGGTCATGGTCAGGGCCACGCAGGGCACGTACTCGACGACCTCATAGGTGTAGACCAGTCGTTTGCCCAAGAACTTCGCCTCGAATGCGATACGCGAGCCGACGGTGGCGGGTGGATCCGTGATCCAGTTGACGGTGTGGATGCGGCGATACCATTTGGGTGCATTCGATGGGTCCGCCGCATACGCGGCCACCGTCTCGACCGGACTGTCGATGGTCTGGGCGACTTGTACGTCAACGCTCATCGGATTGTCTCCTGTCAGAGTGTGCAGCCTTCGCAAGGCGGTCTCGGGCGATGCTCGACATCGAGCACATCTTCCCAACATGGTCGCGAACTTCAAGTGTGTGTCGGACATCGACCCCTCATCGCCGACGGACGACGCCGGGCTGGTCAGCGGCTGTTCGGTGTTGTAGATTTAGCATCTGCTAAAATGCGAACGAGGTGAACCAGGAGGCCTGGTGGATCCGATCGAAGACTCCCTACGCGCGCTGGCACACCCGGGGCGGCGCGCCATGCTCGAGCTCGTCTTCGATCGTGAGCGACCCTCCACCGAGTTGGCGGATGCAGCCGGGTTGTCGAAGTCGGCAGCGAGTCAGCATCTGAAGCTATTGCGCGACGCCGGACTCGTACATGTCCGGATCGACGCCAACCGACGTCTCTACCGAGCCGATCTCGAACGCGTCGCCGAGGTCGCGGCGCGACTGGATGAGTATTGGGCATCACCGCTCGCCAAGCTCAAAGCCGCGGCGGAGACGCGGCACAAGACAGCGCCCGCCAAGGACCGCAAACGGAAGACGTCGTGAAGCTCGTCGTCCAAGAACTCACCATCGCCGCTCCACCGGGCGTCGTGTATCAATACCTCACCGACCCCACGTGTTTCGTCGAATGGATGGCGGACACGGCCACACTCGATCCGACACCGGGCGGCCAGATTCGTTGGACCCATGCCAACGGCGACACCTGCTCGGGTACCTATGTCCAGCTCGTCCCCAACCGACGCGTGGTGTTCACCTATGGATGGGAGCGCGTCGACGTCGAAATCCCGCCCGGGTCGACCGTTGTCGAGATCGATCTGCATCCACACGGTTCGGATGCCACCCGACTCCGGCTCGTCCACCGCGGCCTCGATGACCGTGCCGCCGACGCACACCACGGCGGCTGGACTCACTACCTCGAACGACTGTGCCACGCGAGCGAAGGTCGGGCTTGCGGCCCGGACCCGTTCGCGGATCTGAGAGTGCCCACACCCGAGGAACTACGCGGATGACCGAGATCGATGATCACGAACACCGATTCTGGTCAGTCGCCGATCCCCTCCTCGACCGACCCAATGTCACTCGATCCACAATGATGGGGCTGCCCTGCCTACGCCTCGACGGCGCGTTCTTCGCGTCGTGGGACCGCAACACCGGCGCGCTGCTCGTGAAGCTCCCCGAAGCCCGCGTCGACGCACTCGTCGCAGCGGGACGAGCCGAGCCGTTCGCACCGGCGGGGCGGCGTTTCCGCGAATGGGCAGCCATCCCCACCTCACGAACGCGCGCGTGGCGCAAGCTCATCGACGAAGCCCACCACCACGTGTCGTCGCTCCCTGCGGCGAAGGCCAGACGCAAACGATGACCGCCTCGTTCACCGGTTTCCTACCGTCCGCTTTCGAGTTCCTTCGCGCACTTGCCACCGACAACACCAAGGCATTCTTCGATCACCAACGCGAAACCTACCGACGTGAAATCGCCGCACCGGCGATGCTCCTGGTCACCGCACTCGCTCTCGAACTACCGCTCCGCGTCCATCCCCGGTTGCGCGGTGAGGCTCGCGTCGGCCGATCACTATTTCGCATCAACCGCGACACTCGGTTCAGTGCCGACAAGACCCCGTACAAGCCGTACATCGACTTCCTCTTCTGGGCCGGTGACGACGACCCCCGCACCTGTCCCGCAGCGATCATGCGCATCACCGGCACGACCGTGCTCGTCGGTGCCGGCCGCGTCGGGATACGCGGTGTAGACCTCGCCGCGTATCGCGACTCGATCGTCGACACGACCCGCGGCCCCGAGGTCCGCGCCATCGTGGACCAACTCGTGGCAACCGGCGCCGAACTCAGCGATCCCAGCCGCGCCACCGTGCCCCGCCCGTATCCCGCCGACCACCTCAACGGTGATCTCCTCCGACGCGATGGTTTTCACCTCACGCACACCCGGGCGCATCCCGCCGCGATCGCGTCGTCGGCATTCGTCGATTGGTGCGTCGACGCATTCGCACCCTACTCACCGTTGATCGATTGGCTCACCGCCTGAGCAAGCGGAACCCGCGATCGTTGCGTCGACGCCTCCGAGGACGTGCCCGTTCACCACTTCTCCCCCGACTGTCAGCTACGAGCTCTTCGATGCGCGATCGACTCTCCTGACGCAGGGCTCGCCACCGGGATGATGGGCGCTTGGGGGCAATTCACGGCACTTTGGACTTCGCTCCGGGCGCCACCGGCCCGCTTGTCCTGTCGGTCTTCACCGTGTCCCCGAAGGACGGCACACGGCGCGACGAGACTCGAATTTCCCTCGTCGCGGCGTGACGAACACGGCCGGCCAGGCGCGCAACGCAGGTGTGTCTGGGCTTGAATCGCCGAAAATGGTGCTTGTCGTCACGTCGAGTCGTTTGATCGAGCGGCGATTGCCAACGCCTGCCAAGATCGACTCGTGGGGTTGGTGGGCGATGCGGCGGGCACGGCGCCGCCGGGCCGCGTACCCGCGGTCGCGCGACCTTCGCGGTTCGCGATGCTCCGCAATCCGACCTATCGCAACCTGTTCGTCACCGGCACGCTCATCTTCTTGGCGATGCAGGCGCAGCAGATCGCGCGGGGTTGGCTCGCCCGCGAGCTCACCGGCACGAACACCGGACTGGGCGGCGTCTGGCTCGCGTTCGGGATTCCGATGCTGCTGTGTGCCCCGGCTGCGGGCGTCGTCGTCGATCGGTTCCCCAAACGAACGGTGCTGATGTGGGCACAAGCCGTCATTGCGGTCGCGGCGGCCTTCATGTTCGTAGCCGACGCGTTCAACTTCATCGAATACTGGATGTTGCTGGGCGCATCGGTCGTGCACGGCGCGGGGATGTCAGTCCTCGGCCCCGCGCGCATGTCGTTCACCGGCGAGATCGTCGAGCGACACGAGCTGTCCTCATCGGTGCTGTTGATGCAGATGAGCATGAACAGCACGCGTGTGATCGGGCCATCGATCGCGGGAGCGCTGATCGCTATCAAGACGGTGGGGACGGCCGGTGTCTACTTGATCACCACGGTGTTGTGCGTGATCGCGCTGATCTGGAGTCGCCGTCTTCCGCACAATGTGTCCAACAAGGCACTGCGGCAGTCGCCGAGGCTCGAGTTCGTCGAAGGGCTCCGCTATGCGAGATCGCATTCGCAGCTCTTCGTGTTGATCGTCGCCTCGACGTCGATCTTTCTCATCGGGTCGCCGTACATCGCGTTCTTGCCGACGCTCGCCTCCGGCGTGTTCGACGTCGGCGCAACCGGCTACGGATTGATGTCCACCATGGGAGCGGTCGGTGCACTCGCGGCGTCGTTCTGGGTTGCCGGACGGGTCAACAGCCAGTCAGTGTGGCGGACGCAGACAGTATGCGGTATCGCCCTTGCGATCGGCCTGGTGTTACTTGCAGTCGCACCAACGTTTCTGTTCGCGTTGGCAGTGATTCCGATTGCCGGGGGCGCCCTCTCGGGCTTTCAGGCCACGAATAGTTCACTCGTGTTGACCGAGGCAAAGCCCGAGTACCACGGACGAATGCAGTCGTTGATGATGCTTGGGTGGTCGGGTGGCGCGATGGCGTCGTTGCCGCTGGGCCTGCTCGCCGACGTGATCGGCCTGCGCTCGACCCTGGCTGCCATGGGTGGCGGCTGTTTCCTCGTGATGCTCGCAGTGCGACGCGCACGATCGCGTGGCCCCGCCGTCGCCGTCACGTAGGCTTCGGTTCATAGGTCCAGTCGGGTCGCTTGCGCCAGTACTCATCGTCGTAGATCGCGGCGCCGTCGGTGAGGTCGAGGAGCTTGGGGATCGGTAGCTGCCGAGGTCGTGGGCAACGACCCAGTTCGACGTGCTCGACGAACTCTTCAGGGAACGCTTGCATGACGCTGTTGACCATCACTCGCTCCTCGACCGCGAGGTAGCACCGGTTGCCGTCGGTGACTTGCTCCAACCAGTGCGCGATCCAGCGGAGACCATCTTCAGTGCCGGCGCCGCTCTCGAGCTGCCCGAGATGCCGGGTGATCTCGCTCGAACCGAGCTTGCACGGTGGGCACTGGCCGCACGACTCGATCGCCAGGAATCTCGAGAATCGGTATGCAGCGTCAACCATGCACGTCGTGTCGTCGTACACGATGAACCCGGCAGCGCCCATACCGCTGCCAATGGCAAGGAAGCCCTCGTAGCTCAGCGGCACATCGAGTTGGCCGGCGGTGACGACGGCGTTGGCGACACCGGAGAACACCGCCTTGACGGTGTGACCCTGTCGAACACCGCTGCCGACCGCGTCGATCACCGCTCGCAGTGGCGTCCCGAGCTCGACCTCACCGACGTCGGGCGCGACCACGTCGCCGACGACAGTGGCGACGATCATCCCTGGCGATTCTTCGGTGCCCATGGAGCGGAACCATTCGGATCCTCGGGCAAGGATGTGCGGCACGTTTGCCAGCGTCTCGACGTTGTTCACGAGCGTCGGGTTCGGCCCACCGCGAGCGCCCGACGCAGGGGTCGCCTCCCACCCGAATTGCGGAGCGGTCGCGAACAAACCGTGCTCATACGGCGGGAACCAGCGAGGCAACGGCGGCTTGCCCTCGATGACCTCGAGCATGGCCTTCTCTTCGCCGAAAAGATACTCGTCGGGCCCGGCGACGATCGTGACCTTGCAATCGGTGCAGATCCCGGCGGACTGAAACTCCTGCACCGCGCGTGTTACTGCCGCATGCTCGCGTTCGAAGCTTTGTTTGAGGCAGATGAAGGCCTCGTCGGCACCGACGGCGAACGCCGCGATGATCATCCCCTCGACGAGCTGATACGGATTGGCGCGCAGCAGCGCACGGTCCTTGAACGTGCCGGGCTCACCTTCGGCGCCGTTGCACACGACGTATCGGCGTGTGCCGACCTGCGACGCGATGCCGGCCCACTTGCGGCCAGTAGAGAAACCCCCGCCGCCCCTGCCGCGAAGCCCCGACTCGAGGACGGTCTCGATCGTCGCTGCGGCGCCGATGCGCTGCGCGCGGTCGATCCCACGTCCGCCGATCTCGGTTGCGAGGTACGCGTCGAGAGAAGTGATCGGATCACGCGGCAACAGGTACGTGCTCATCGGAAGTCCTCGTCTCGAACGCAGGGGTCGCAGTGTCACCTCGGCTCAGGTACCCGCTCCCTCACGTTGCCGATGCCAATACTCTCTCATGGACCAGATCATCCCGGCCGTACGGGCTGACATGGCGCCTCACGCAACATTGCGTGAGGCGCCATGTCGTGACCACATCGATCACCAGCGGGGGCCGGCGGGATCGATCGCGAGCAGGGTCTTGCCCACGATCTCGTGCGTCAGCGCGTCATTCGCGGGGTGGAAGCCACCGCAGCGAACGTCACGGTAGAGGCGCTCGAGTTCGTTGCCGCGCATCATGCCGCCGCCGCCCGAGACATCGAGCGCGATGTCGACGACGCGTTTGGCCGCGGTGACGGCTTGCCACTTTGCCGAGACGATCTTCGGGCCCCACATCGCTGCGTGATCGACCCCGTTGCGCCAGTCTTCGGTCAAGCGATCGACGACCGCACGGGCCGGGTCCAACGCGAGGTACATCTGCGCGATCTGGTGTTGCACCATGGGATTGTGGGCGTAGGTGCCGCCGGGGATCGCAACCGATGTCTTGGTCGTCGCGGATTCGACCGCCAGCTCGAGTGCACGCTCGGCGATGCCGAGGTAGACGTTCGCAAAGAGTGCGAGTGGCCAGATGTTTATGGTGAACACGAACAGATCCTCGTTCGAGCCTGCGGGAACGATTCGCCCGATCTGTGAATCGGGAACGAATGCGCCTTCGAGCACCGTGTCGTAGCTCTGCGACGGGCGCATGCCCAACGTGTCCCACTTCGGCACGATCGTCACCCCATCGCTCTCGCGTTCGACGAACCCGTGCACGATCATGGGCCCGTTCGGGTCCGACACGTCGATGCCATGGATACCGAGGTACGACCAGACGGGGCCGTTCGAACCGAACATCTTGCGACCGGTGAACCGGTAACCGCCGTCGACCCGCTCGGCAAGCGTTGTCGACATGACGACCGGCGCGTCGTTGCCGATCTCGGCATGGCCGGCTGCGAACACGGCTCCCTCGGCGGCGCGCTCCAGGATCCAGCGACAAGACGTATCGCCAAAGCGTTCGAGCTCGACGGCCATGCCGAGCCAGTAATGATGCATCGACATGGCCAGCGCGGTTGCCGGGGCATATTTCGCGAGACGGCGCTGCATCAGCGCGAACGAGGCCAGGTCCATGCCCCATCCGCCCAGCTCTTCGGGCAATGTCGCGGTCAGATAGCCGATGCTGCGCAGCACTGCGAGATCGTCGTAGAAGTACGTGTTGGTCTCGTCAGCCGCCCGGGCGCGGGCACGGAAGTCTGCGAGGGTCGCGTCGTCAGGAAGTGATCGACGCCGGGCAATGCGGTCTTCGGTGAGGGTCATGATTGATCTCCCAAGTGGATGTTGTGGATGAACCGATGGTGCGACGACCCACTCACGGCCGACTGTCGTACGCTCACACAGCGATGACAGCGCGTGACAGTGACCCGGCACCCTCACTCGCGATGGTGGTGCGATGGACCAACTTGCAGCACACGTGGCCTCACTCGGCGACATCGTCACCGTGTGGGCCCACCCCGATGACGAGACCTACCTCGCCGGCGGTCTGATGGCGACCGCGCGTGCGATCGGCGCCCGAGTCACGTGCATCGTCGCCACCGACGGCGACTTTTCCGATTCGCCCACTGATCGCCTACGACTCGGTTGCCTGCGGCGTTCCGAGCTCTGTGCTGCCCTCGACGCGCTCGACGTACACGATCGGCACTTCCTCCATCTTCCCGACGGTGGGTGCTCGGATCTCGACGAGGCCGAGCCGGTCGAGGCGATCGGCCGAATACTCACGAGTCGCTCACCCGCCACGGTCGTCACGTTCGGGCCCGACGGCTTCACCGGTCACGCCGACCATCGAGCGGTGTCGCGTTGGACAACGGCGGCAGCCCGAGCGGCTGCGCCCACGAGCCGAATCCTGCACCCGACGATCACCCCCTCTCGTCTTGCCGAGGATCGTGACATCACCGACCGCCACCCGATCTTCGACGACGGGCTACCGGTAGCTCATGACCGCGACACCCTCGCCCTCGAGCTCGAACTGCGCGGCCACTCGCTCGACACGAAACTACGGGCACTGCGCGGTCACGACAGTCAGACGCGCGGTCTGATCACTTCGATGGGCCTTGACCGCTACCGGCGCTGGGTGTCGGCTGAAATGTTCGTCGACGCGGTCAACGGATGACGTCGAACACCGCGGTCGCCTCCGCGGCAGCGCCGACATCATCGAGATCCGACCCATCGCGGAACAATTGCTCGAACTCGGAGTCGCCGAGTCGTTGCATCAGACGAACGCGTATCGCCGACAGACGAGCTTCGTCGTCACCGAAGACCTCGTGTCCCGACGACGGGGACATCACGGCGCCGAGCAATCGGGCAGCCGGACGGTCGATCCCGGCCTGCGTCAACAAGGCCACGACAGATCGCATCGCCGTCCAAAACGGTGCACGCACACCGGCGCGCAGCCACAGCGGCAACAGCCATCGGTAGTGCCCGACCGCCTCCAGGTGGCGACCAGCGCGCACGTCGAGCGACGCCAACGACGCGCCGGCAACACCTTCCACGAACGAGCCTCCCCCACGGCGGGCAAGTTCGACCGCGCGCTCGAGATGATCCCGAGCGCGAGCGGGGTCGCTATCGATGCGACATTCGCCGGCGGCGTACCAGCACCACGCGGCGGCAATCGCACCCGCTGACAGCGCGATCTCGTCGACGAAGCGATCGGCGACTGCGATCGCGTTCGGATCGTGAGCATACGACATGCAGACGGCCATCGTCGCACCGGCTTCGGCTTGGCGAAACGGTTGACCGATTGCCTCCTCGCAGAAGAGTCCGCGACGGTAGCAGTCGATCGCTTGCAAAAGTCGGCCGCGCGCGAGGTGTTCGGTGCCGATGGTGCCCAGCACGTCGTAGCGGTCGCCGACGCCGAGCTGCCGTGCCATCGCTTCGGCCTGCTGCACCAACCGGCGCATCTCGATCAGGTCACCTCGCTTCCACGCGCCCTGTGCCGCGGCGGCGTACCCGTCGGGTGTCAGCGGATGGTTCTGGCGCGCCCCGAGCTCCGCGGCCCGCACGCCCCAACCCATCAACTCGGGAACCATCGCGTTCAGCGCCAGATCACGCAGTGCCGTCACGATGCCGAGCGCGGTGTCCGCGTCCTCGTTGTCGATCGCGGTGCCTACCGCCTTGCGGAAGTCTGCGAGCATCCGATTCAACTCCGTCACCGGCAACGCATCGTGCGCTGAGGCCAGCGATTCGCCGAGCGCCGTCGCGCGGATCAGCATTCGATCGGCGTGACGTTTGTTGGCGCCGGCGGTCGAGACGTCGGCGGCGGCATCCCGCTCGATCGCGAAGCGGCGGACGACATCGAGGAGCCCGAAGTGGGCGTCCACCCGGTGCGCGAGCGAACACTCGACGAGCCGAGCCAATCGATCTCGCGTGCCCACCAACCCGGCCTCGAGAACGTGAGCCACGTCGGCTGCGTCGAATGCTCCGGCAAAGAGCGCCGCTGCGTGTAGTGCCGCTCGGTCGGGTTCGTCCAACAACCGGTACGACCATTCGAGAGCAGCCTCGACCGATCGGTGCCGATCGACAGTGCGCCGCCCCCCGCGAAGCACCGAGAGGCTCGCCTCCAGGCCCTCGCGCACCTCATGTAGGGACAACGACTGCAAACGTCCGGCCGCGAGCTCGATCGCCAGTGGGAGGCCATCGAGCCGGCGGCACAGGTCCTCCACCTCGCGTCGCACCACATCGTCGAGCTCGAAGTGCGGCGACACCGAGCGGGCACGATCGCGAAACAGTTCGACCGCCGGTGAGATGCCGGTTGTGGTTTCGCTTTCGTACGATAACGGAGGCACCACGAAGAGCTGCTCGCCCTCGACACCCAACCGTTCTCTGGTCGTGGCGATCATCACGACGTACTCGGTCTGCAGCAACAGAAACTCGGCCAGCGCTGCAGCCTCGTCGAGGATGTGCTCACAGTTGTCGAGCACGAGCAAGCAGCGATCTGTGCGTAGCACATCGGCCAACCGCTCGGATTCGCCTTGCCCTGATCGGCTCTCGATGTCGAGCGCAGCCAACACCACGGTTGTCACCTGGCCGGGGCCGGCCTCCGTCAGGTCGCAGAAGACGGCACCGTCGGGAAACGAGTCTTTCAGCCGACGTCCGATCTCCACGGCGAGTCTGGTCTTGCCCACGCCACCTGGACCGATCAAGGTGATCAGTCGCGTGTCACCGATGCGTCGCGAGAGTTGATCGATCAGGCCGGAACGCCCGACCAACGACGACAGCACCCGACGGGGTATGGCCCGATCGACGCGCGACCGACCCTGCGCTCGCGCCGGCATGATGACGACGTCGTCCTGCGCCAACAACGCATCGTGCCGCGCTCTCAGCTCTGACGATGGAGCAACTCCCAGCTCCTCTGCCAGCACGCGCCGATAGGCGTCGAACACTCGGAGCGAGTCGGCCCGGCGACCCAATGCTGACATTGCATCGATCAACATCCGGCGCGGTTGCTCACGCAGCGGCTCGCGCGCGACATACGACTCGAGGTCGGCAATGACCTCGACCGCGCGGCCCGCCTCGATCAAGAGATCGAAGCGATCCTCCAACGCGCGCAACCGCAGTTCGTTGAGACGCTGAATCTCGATCCGGCCGTCATCCACGTCGATCAACTCGCCGAACGGTTCACCGCGCCACAACCGCAGCGCATAGTCCAGCCTGACCAACGCGCCGTCGCCACCGTCTCGCCGGGCTGCGGCGGCCTCGAGCACCGCTCGCTCGAAGCGGTGCACATCGAGGTCGGATTCGTCGACGCGCAGCACATAGCCGGGCGGGTGGTGGTCGATCATCATGCTCGGCACCCGCTGACGAAGCCGGGACAGATGTGAGTGCAACGCGCCAGCGCGGGGCGCCGAATCGGCGTCCGGCCACAACATCTCTGCCAGTCGGTCGGCGGACACGACACGATTGCGGTGCAACAACAGCGCAGCCAGCAGGCGCCGCTGCAAAGGACCAGGGATCACCACCTCGGAACCGGCGTCCACGACGCGGATCGGACCAAGCACCTCGTACGTCGTCCGCGCGACGTCAGCGTCTCCGTCCATCACGCCACGCCATGCTAGCTACCTGTGACGGTGGGTTTGGCGGTTAATCTCGCGAGCGACCAACTGTTCACGGCCGGGGGGCACCACCGATGAAGCTCGATCTGCTCTACGAAATCGATGCACCGCGCCCATGGGACGCGGGCGAGCATCCCGCGGGGCAGCGGGCGCGCGAACAGCGCGCCTACTACGAGATGCTCGATCAAGTGAAGCTCGCGGATCAGCTGGGCTTCAACGTCGCCTGGTTCGTCGAGCATCACTTTCGAGAAGGGCGTTCCCATTGTCCCGCGCCCGAGGTGGTGCTCGGCGCCCTGACACAGGCCACCGAAAACCTCCGCCTGGGATTCGGCGTGACACTGCTGCCGTACGGCTTCACCCATCCGGCTCGGGTCGCGGAGAAAGTCGCCACCGCCGACATCCTGTCGAAGGGACGTGTCGAATGGGGCACGGGCCGATCGACGCCGATGGAGCAAGCGGCATTCCACGTCGATCGCGAGCACTCCCGTTCAGAGTGGGCCGAAGCGATCGAGATCATCTGCGCGATGTGGCGTGAAGAGTATTTCAAATGGGACAGTCCCACTTTCAAGTTCCCCCGGCGGATGGTCACGCCGAAGCCGTATCAGACGCCTCATCCGGCGTGCTGGATGGCGGCCACTTCCGAAGGGTCCTCCGCAGTCGCGGGTTTGAACCAGCTCGGCTTGCTGTCATTTTCGATCATGCAGCCCCTCGACAAGATGGCCGCGCAGATCAAGGCCTACCGAGACGCGTGGTATAGCGCCGAAGCGAAGCCGATCAGCGATGTCGCCACCAACAAAGTCGCTGCGTACACCTTGGTGCATTGTGCCGAGTCGATGGAGCAAGCCGCGGAGAACAACATCTGGGATTCCGTTGCCTGGTGGTACCAGAAGATCGCCGAGTTCAACCTGCAGTACGAGCTACCCGAGATACCTCCGGAAGAAGCGGACCTCGTTTTTCCGTTACTGAAGCCGCTCTACGAAGGCAACATCCCGGTCGAGCAGTTCCACGAAGGCGACATGATCATCGTCGGCGATCCGCAGCGCTGCTTCGAAAAGATGAAGCACTACGCCGACCTCGGCGTCGACGAACTCATTTGCTACGTCGAGTTCGGCCACCACTCGGCCGAAAGCAAGCTGAAGACGATCGAGCTACTGGGCAAAGAGGTGTTGCCCGAACTCGAGAAGTACGTCGCGAACCGCGAGCCCTGAGTCCTGCGGGCACGGTGGCGTCGCGGGGCGTCAGAGGGTGCCGTAAGGGAACTTCGCGTCGACCGCGCCGTCCACCACGAGCGTGCGCCCAGATACGAACGACGACAGGTCCGACGTGAGGAAGAGCACCGCGCTCGCGATGTCGACGGGGTTTCCCATGCGGCCGAGCGGCACGACGGCGCTGTTCGCGACGCGCTGCTCGTCGGTGAACGCGGCTTCCATACGCGGGGTGAGGATGACACCCGGCGCAATCGCGTTGGCGCGCACGCCGAGCGGGCCGAGTTCGACCGCCAGAGATTGCACGTAGGCGATGAGGCCAGCTTTCGCGACGCCGTACGCCGCATGCATCGGCGCCGCGCTCAACCCGCTGGCGGAGGCGATGAAAACCATCGTCCCGCCACCTGTCGTCACCATGCGCTTGCCGAACTCCTGTGAGACCAAGAATGCGTGCCGCACATTCATGTCGTGCGACCAGTCCCAGTTCTCGTCGTCGATCTCGAGCAGGCTCGCCCAGCGCGCCATGCCGACAATGTCGACGAAGCCGTTGATGACGCCTTGCTTCTCCTCCGCGAAGTCACCGAGGCGGCGCGCCTCGTCGCGCTTGGTGACGTCGCCGACCCACGGAATCCCAATGCCGATCTCTCGGGCGACATCCTCGGCGCGCGCCGAATCGATGTCGACGCATACGATGCTCGCTGCTCCGGCTTGCGTGAGCGCGTGACACGTCTGGCGCCCCATGCCCTGTCCGGCGCCAACCACCACATACTTGCGTTGATCGACCCGCAACAGGTCGAGGTAGTCCGGCACGGGCGAGTTGTCTGCGGCGACCATTGGTTCTCCTTTTGGTTCGGGGGGAACGTAGTGGTTCCGACGGCTGTTCGTCGAAGCACTCGGGTTTCGTCACGGCGCGGTCTGGGTCAGTTTTCGGGGACGTCAGCGAGGATCGCCGCGAATCGTGCCTCGAGCGTCGCCCGCGCCGAGGCGTGCGTGATAATCCAGAACCGGTCACGGCGGATCGCGTCGAGTGTCATCGCCGCGACCTCGGCCGGCGACTTGCCGTCAGATCCTGCGAGGCCGTCGCGGATCATCAAACGGACGCTCTCGGCGACATCGGTGCGGTGTTCGATGCCCAACGAGCTCGGGCGATTGCGTTCCGCCTCCATCACATTGGTGTCGACCGAGCTGGGACACAACACGCTGACCCCGATCGGACTCTGCTCGGCCCGTAACTCGCCCTGGAGTGTCTCCGAGAGCGACACGACGCCAACCTTGCTCACGGCATACGGCCCGATGAACGGGATGCCGCTCCACAACCCGGCGATCGACGACGTGTTGACGATGTGCGCCGGCGTACTTTGGGCTCGCATGATGGGCACGAAGGTCTGCACACCGTGTACGACGCCCCACAGGTTGACAGAGAGCACCCAGCGCCAATCCACGAGGGTCTGATCGGCCAGCAGGTTGAACGTCGATACCCCGGCGTTGTTGCACAACACATCGACGCGACCGAATCGCTCGACCGTCGCTCGCGCCAGGCGGTCGACCGCTTCGGCATCGGAAACGTCGGTGGGCACCGCGAGCACTTCGACGCCGTCCGCGGTCAGCGCGGCGCCAACGCGCTCGAGCGCTTCGGCTTCGACATCGGCCAGCACCACCCGGCCACCGGCCGCACCGAACGCCGACGCGAGTGCCTCGCCGATGCCGCTGCCGGCACCTGTCACCACCGCGACATGACCCGGAAGAAGGACGCTTTCACTCATAGATGCCACCTACGTGGAAGATCGCGTCACGTTTGCGCGAGTTCTGCATCATCGCGCGCGACGGGGATCTCAGCCGACGGTGCCCGCCGCTCGTAGATCGCGGATCTCGCTGTCGGACCAGCCCGCCTCGCGCAGTACGTCGTCGGTGTGCTCGCCCATGAGCGGAGCGGGCACGCCCACCGTGGCGGGTGTGGCCGAGAATCGAGCCGCCGGCGCGGGTTCGCGCATCGGCCCGGCGACAGGATGGGTGCGCTCGACGAACGTGCCGTTGCACAGCGCCTGCGGGTGGGAGGGTAGGTCCTTCACGTCGAGCACCGGCACGGCGCCGACACCCTCGGCAGCCAGGCGCTCGAGTGCTTCGGCGACCGTGAGGTCGCTCGCTCGATCGATCACGCGACGACGCTCGGCGGCGAGGTCAGGGCTCGTCAAGCGCTGCCGCCCGGTGGCGAATCGCGGGTCGTCGGCCAGTTCGGGAGCACCGAACGCGCGACACCATCCGCGGAACTCGGCGTCGGAGACGGGAGCGGAGGTCGTCCACCCGTCGCGGTGGCGCATCAGGCTGCTGCCATCGCGCGGCGGCACAACCGTCGCGTCGTCACTCAGCAGCGTTGCCGCGGTGCCCGCGTCGGGCCACAAGAACGACACCGTGGCGTCGAGCATGGAGATCCGGACGTGTTGCCCGGGTGCGCCACCGGCCCGTGCGAGCAAGGCCGCGGTCGTCGCCTGCGCGGCAGTGAGCGCGGTGATCTTGTCGCACACGAGGTTCTGGACCGGACGGGGTTCGTCGGCATCGCCTTGAACCATCGCCATACCGGACACGGCCTGAATGAGATTGTCGTAGACGCGCAGGTTGGCGAGCGGCCCGTCGAAGCCGAAGCCCGCGATGGATACGTAGATGAGTCCCGGATTCACGACGCGCAGTTCGTCATAGCCGATGCCCATGCGCTCGGCGACGCCCGGCCGGAAGTTCTGGACCAGTACGTCCGCCGTCTCCGCGAGGCGACGCAAGACCGTGCGACCACTCTCGCCCGAGAGATCGAGAACGAGTGAGCGCTTGCCTCGATTCGCGAGGCAGAACATCGCGGTCATGTCGTTGTTGCGCGATCCGACCATTCGGGTCAGGTCACCGGCACCCGGCGCCTCGATCTTGATGACATCAGCGCCTTGATCCGCAAGTAGGACCGTGGCCAAGGGCCCAGACAGCACCGTCGACAGATCGATGACGCGAACGCCCAGCAGCGGACCGCGTTCGTGCATGGTGCGTTACTTGGTGAGCCACGCGTCGGAGAAGTACACCACGCTGTCTTGCGTGAACACGAGACCGTTCACCTTCTTGTCCCACGTGATCACTTCTTCGATCGTCTCGTAGACGACGCTCGGCACCGTGCGATTCCAGACCTCCTGAATCTTCGCGAGCGCCGCCTTTTGTGTCGCAGCGGTAGCCGCCACTTTCAGTTCGGCAACTGCCGCGTCCATTTGCGGGTCTTTGTAACCCGTGCGGTTGTTGGCGCTCGTGCTGACGAACTGATCCATCGCCGCCCACGGCATCGCATCGCCGATGTTGAAGCCCCAACAGGCAAGATCGAAGTTCGCGTCGGTGACAACTTTCGAGATCACCGACGGTGCCAACTCGGTGGTCACCTTGAACCCGACCGCTTTGAGCGAAGCCTCGATCGCCAGCGCACGATCTTTCGCGGCCGGCGAGTCTTGGCATGCCAACCGGATCGAGCCGTCCCACTTGCCTTCGGCGATGACCGATTGCACGAGATCTCGCGCCTTCGCGGTGTCGGTCTGGGGCCCGTCGAGGTTCTGGAAGAACGGCGACTTGTCGCTGATGATTGCCGACGTCGGCAGCCCGGTGCCGGCGTTGGATCGCTCATCCAGTTGCTCGACGTCGATGGCGTAGGCAACCGCCTGTCGCACGCGCACGTCGGTGGTCGGCGGCGTGCCGCCCCGCACCCCATTGTTGACGATCAGCGAGCCGCCGGCATTCTGCAGATTGACGAACGTTTCGTACTGATCCTTGCGGGCCTGTGCAATCGCGGCCGGCTCTCGCAGGAACGCGACCTGCAAGGTGTTGGCCTTCAGTGCGTCATAGGTCGGACCCGCGCCGGTGATACGGAGGAACCGAAGACGGTCGAGGCACACCGTGCCTCCCCAGTAGTCCTTCTTCGACTCGAGGATGATCTCTTCCTTCGGCGCGAACTTCGCGTATTCGAAGGGTCCGACGCCGGCGCCCTTGGGCGCCAGGTTGAACGTCTCGGCGCCCAGCTGGTCGATCACGCGTTGGTTGGTGATCATGCCAACCTTTTCGCCGAGTAGGTAGGGAAACCCGGCCCATGCAGAGGTGAGAGTGAATTGCAACGTCGTCGTGTCGATCACATCCATCTTGGCGATGTTCGATGCGAGCGAACGACTGGTGGATCGGCTCGTCGGCGCCGTGTGTCGACCGATGCTCGTCTTGACCGCATCGGCGGTGAGCGGGTCACCATTGCCGAACTTGATTCCGTCGCGCAGCTTCAGCGTCCAGATCGTGAAGTCGGTGTTCGAGGTGAGCGACTGCGCGACACGCGGCTCGTACTTGCCGGTTGCCGTGTCGTAGCTCATCAAGGTGTCGTAGAGCGCCGCCATCTCGATCGCGCCGGCGACGCCCTTGCCACTCGCGACGATCGGATCGAGGCCCGTCGTCTCCGTGAACATGCCCATCGCGACGGTGCCGCCGACTCGCTCGGTGGTGCAACCCGCCGCGGCTGCGGTGGTGGCGGGAGCGGCGGTCGCGGCCGAGGTCGAGGGCGACGACTGCGAGGCGTCGTCTCCACACGCAGCGAGCGCGAACGCCGAGAGCGTCGTCAGCGCGAGTAAGGACCGCACGCGTCGATTCATCTTCCCCTCCAACCCCCGTAGGACGCATTTATCTACGCATACATTTCTGGGCGAGTCAAGGTTCGCCACGGGCCGCAACACGTACGCTTCGTCACATGTCGAGTGGGGGGCAGCAGTCCACAGGTCGCCGCCGAGGCGCGCCACCGAAAGGGCAGCGGCGCTCCCGCTCCGACGTCATCGCCGCGGCGCTGCGGTTGGTGAGCGAAGCGGACACCACCACCCTCACCATCCGCCGCCTGGCGGACGACATGGGCGTCACCCCGATGGCCATCTACGCGCATTTCGCGAGCAAGGACGAGCTCGTCGCCGCCGTCATCGATGAACTACTCGCCGAGATCCCCATCATCAACATCCCGGACGCTGACTGGCTCGGCCGCATGCGCGAGTTCGCGATGTCGGCGCGGGCCTTCGCCCTCGCGAGACCGCAATTCGTCCACGTCATCACCGCGCCGCGCAATGTGACGCCGACCGGGCTGGCGCGCCTCGAGCGCATCGTACGCGCTTTGTGCGCGGCCGGACTCGACGGTCGCTCCGCCGTTCTCGTCTACACCGCGGTCTACGACTTCGCGATGGCACACGCCGCGCTGGAAGTCGCCCGGCTGCCTGCCCGCGAGGCCGCGGGCCGGTCATCGTCCTATTGGCCGGTGCGCTACAGCCAAGTGTCGAGCGAGCTCTATCCGATCCTTGCGGCCAACGCCGAACACTTCGATCGCGTCACCACCGCCGAACACTTCGAGGTCGCGCTCGAGCGACTGCTGGCTTCTCTCGCCGCTGAGTTCGCGCCGGAACGCGAATCTCCCGCTATCTGATCCCGCATCAAGGAACGAGTTCGGGCTGCCGGGCCGTCGTGTCGATCGTCGCCACGTCGGGAAGACCTTGCGCGGCGCACGGTCCCCGTTTGCCCGCTTTGGCCCCGACGATCGAGTCGGCGGGCTCACGCAAACGGCGCAGGAGCACGAGCGAGGGCAACGCGAGCAAGGTGGTCAGGCCACCGGCGACGTATCCCGTCGCGACCGATTGCACGCGCGACAGATAGCCGAGCCCCAGTGGTCCACCGATTCCGCCGGCGCTGCCCACCATCGAGATGAACGACACGACCGTCGCCCTCTCGGTCGACGGAACGACCTCGTGCACGTACGCCTGCTGCACCGGCGCGGCGACACCCATCGCGGCGATCGAGACGAGGAGTAGCGCGACTGCGGGCCAGAATGAGTCGACCACACCAACGCCAACCGCGCCGGCCGCGAGGGCGATCGTCGACGCGATCAGGAGCGTGCTGCGTTTGCCGCAGAAGCGGGCGATGTACTCGACGATGCCGTTGCCGGCCATGGTGGCGAGCGCGATGAGCGCCGACACGACGCCGGACACCCACACCGCGTCGCGACCGATCAACTCGAGGAAGTACGGCTGCCACGCGTAGAAGCCCCACATCAGGAACGCGCTCTGGGCCACCGACACGAACATCAACAATCGCAGCGATCGTCTGTTCCACCCGAATGCCACGCTCGCGCGGAGAACCGTACGCAGTTCGTCGGGAAACTCGGCGAGCGTCGTCGCGCGTGGAGTGAACCCGATGTCATGCATCACCTTGAAGCCCACTACGAATGCGGCGCCCAGCAATCCGGCCCGCACGACGTAGGGCCACTCGAGATCGATGACGCCGAGCAATCCGCCACCCACGGAGCCGATGAGCATCGCCGCGCCCGACACCATCGAGCCACGCGCGAATATCGCGTCGAGTTGACCCTCGTAGCCGGTCGCGTGGAGAGCGTCGACCAGCCACGCCTCGACCGCGCCGGAGTAGAAGCAAAAGCCGATGCCGAGCACGAGCGAGGCGACCGAGAACAGCAACAAACCGCTGTCGGTCAGCGAAATCGCGACGTACGCAAGCGTGCCGATCATCAATGTGACCGCGCTCAGCAGAAAGGAGCGTCGGCGCCCTGCAGTATCGGCGACCACTCCGGTGGGAATCTCGAAGAGGATCGTGCCGACGGTGAACGCGGAGTTGGCAACGAAGACCTCGAAGATGTCGAGCCCCGCATCGAGCAGGAACAGCGTGTTGACACCCCAGATCACCGACGCCGAGAGCGTGAAGAGGCCAGAGATCGCGAGGTAGGCCCGCACCACGCGCGCCGGCGTCATGCGCGGTTCTCGGCGACCCGCTTGAGAAAGGCGCCCCGTTGTTCGATCAGCTTCCGCAAGAGGCCCGCGAGGACGATTCCCTCGACGACTCGACCGACAGGACCGAGCGGCGCATCGAAGTCGATGCGGTCGATCATCGTCGTTTCGCCTTCGTCCTGTTCGAAGCAGTGCTCGTGGTGGAACCTGCGAAACGGGATCCCGAAATGGACAGCTCGCCAAGTGACTTGTTCGCCGAGCCCGATCGTTCCGCTGGTCACCCCGCCGACGGCACGCTCCCGTGACCGCTCTTGCGACTGGAGATGCACGGCGACATCGAGCGCAAGATCGAACACCACATCCGCAGGTGCACGTACCTGCGTCCGATGCTCGAAGCTGTTCGTCACTTCGCCATTGTGGCAGGGCCCGAGCCGCCCTCTGAGCGGGAGGGCTTGACAGATAGTTTCCATAATGAGAAACTATTTCTCTTTCTTGAAAGGATCTGCCAATGAACGACCCCACTTTCGTGTCGAGCGTGTACTACCGCGAACCCAAGGCGGCGCTGGCGTGGCTCGAGCGCGCCTTCGGCTTCGAGGTCACGATGGCGATCGACGGGCCTGACGACGCGCCCGAGATGTGCCACTACGAGATGAGCTACGAAGGCCGCGGCCGCATCATGGTCGGCGGCGAATGGGCGCCCTGGGTGCGTAGCCCCGCGAGTGTCTCCGGCGCCAATACCCAGAGCATGCATGTCTCGTTGTCGGGCGGCCTCGAGCAGCACTGCGAACGAGCGCGCGCCGCGGGTGCCGTCATCGCCGCCGAGCCCGAAGATCAGTTCTACGGCGACCGCATCTATCGCGCGGTCGATCACGAAGGGCACGCGTGGACCTTCTCCCAGCACATCCGCGACGTCACGCGGTCCGATGCCGAGGCCGCGATCGGCGTGCCCATCGTCGCGAAGAACTGGGCGTGAGTGCGAACGCTGTCGCGCTCGACCGCACACTCGCCGCGCTCGCGGATCCGTATCGGCGCCAGACGATCGAGTTGTTGACCGAACGGCCCCGCCGCGCCGGCGAGCTCGCCGCCGCACTCGACGTGGCGCCGTCGGTGATGAGCCGGCACCTACGGGTGCTGCGAGTGTGCGGGCTCGTGACCGAGACCCATCCGGAGTTCGACGCCCGGGTGCGCATCTACGCACTGCAGTCGGGACCGATGGCCGAGCTGCGAGCCTGGGTCGAGGCCACCGAGCGCGGTTGGTCCGAGCAGCTGGCGGCGTTCCGCGACCATCTCGAACGGTCGCCTTGAGCACCGGCCCTTCGCGTGTGCTGGTGGCACTGCGCGTACCCGCGGTACCGGCACGGGCGTTCGCCGTGTTCACCGAGGACATCGCGCAATGGTGGCGTCCCAGCCCGTTGTTCCAGTTCACCGAAGAGCGCAACGGCCGGCTGGGCTTCGAGCCGGGCCCCGACGGGCGGTTGACCGAGACCTACGACGACGGCTCGGTCTTCGAGATCGGGCGCATCCGAGCGTGGAAACCGCCGCACCGGCTAGAGCTCAGCTGGCGGCACGCGAGCTTCGGGCCCGATCGGGAAACCGAGGTACACATCCGCTTCGAACCGGTCGGCGACGAAACGCGCGTCACCGTCGAGCACTTCGGCTGGGACGCGTTCCCACCCGAGCACGCGGCGCGCCACGGGTTCCCCCTCCGGCTGTTCCAATTGCGTCTCGCCGAATGGTGGCAATCGCTGCTGCGTTCGCAAATTGGCCTCCACGGTTCTACGGACCGGTAGTTTGGCCATCTATGGCCGACGACTCGATGCCCCGATTTCGCTACACCGCGACATTGGCCGAGCAGATCGAGCGGCACTGGCAAGACCGGTGGGAGGCCGACCGCACCTTCGAAGCGCCGAACCCGGCGGGCCCGATCGCCGAACCCGACAAGGTCGCCGGCCGCCCCAAGCTGTTCGTCCTCGACATGTTCCCCTACCCGTCGGGCAGCGGCCTGCACGTGGGTCATCCCCTCGGCTACATCGGCACCGACGTGTTCGCTCGCTACAAGCGAATGTGCGGCTACAACGTGTTGCACTCCCTCGGCTACGACGCCTTCGGGCTGCCGGCCGAACAGCACGCGGTGCAGACGGGCATCCACCCGCGGATCAACACCGAGGACAACATCGCCACCATGCGGCGGCAGTTGCGCCGGCTCGGCCTCGGCCACGACATGCGCCGCAGCATCTCGACCACCGATGTCACCTACTACCGGTGGACGCAATGGATCTTCCTGCAGATCTTCAACAGCTGGTACGACGCAGACAGCGACCGGGCCCGCCCCATCGGCGAGCTCGTCGCGCAGTTCGAGTCCAGTGCCCGAGCCACTGACGACGGCCGCCCGTGGTCGCAGCTGAACGCCGTCGATCGGCGGCGCAACATCAACGCACACCGGCTGGCGTACCTCTCCGACGCTCCGGTCAATTGGTGTCCCGCACTCGGCACCGTGCTGGCCAACGAAGAGGTGACATCCGACGGCCGCAGCGAACGCGGCAACTATCCGGTGTTCCGGCGCAACCTGCGGCAGTGGATGATGCGCATCACGTCGTACGCCGATCGACTGCTCGCCGATCTCGATCTGCTCGAATGGTCCGACGCGATCAAGTCGATGCAACGCAACTGGATCGGGCGCAGCGAAGGCGCGCGCGTGCGATTCCGGTCGCCCGTCGGCGACATCGAGGTGTTCACCACGCGGCCCGACACACTGTTCGGTGCATCGTTCATGGTGTTGGCACCGGAGCATCCGCTCGTCGACGCGTTGACCAGCGCCGAGTGGCCCGATGAGACCCTCTATCGCTGGACATCAGGGTTCGAGACACCTGCGGCCGCCATCGCCGCATACCGACAACAGGCGCAAGCCAAGAGCGAGATGCAGCGCCAGGCCGACACGCGCGACAAGACCGGCGTCTTCGTCGGCTCCTACGCGGTCAACCCGACGACGGGCCAACCGATCCCGGTATTCGTGGCCGATTACGTACTCATGGGTTACGGCACCGGCGCGATCATGGCCGTGCCGAGCGGCGATCAACGTGACTTCGAGTTCGCCCTTCAATTCGATCTCCCGATACCACCGATCCAACGGCCACCCGACGAGTGGTTCGCGGCGCAGGGTGTCGAGCCGACGCTCGACACCTACACATGGCCGAGGGCGTACGTCGGCGATGCGCCATACATGAATTCGTCGAACGCGGAGATGTCACTCGATGGCGATCGCAGCATCGAGGAAGCGACGTCGATCATCAACGAGTGGCTCGAACGCAAGGACCACGGCCGCGGTACGGTCAACTACAAGCTGCGCGATTGGCTGTTCAGCCGGCAACGCTATTGGGGCGAACCGTTTCCGATCGTCTACGACGACAGCGGCCTGCCCATCGCTCTCCCCGACCACATGTTGCCCGTCGTGCTGCCCGACGTCGACGACTACTCGCCGCGCACGTTCGAGCCCGACGACCAGACGAGCGACCCCGAGTCGCCGCTCGCGCGCGCCGATCACTGGGTCAACGTCGAGCTCGATCTGGGTGACGGTCCTCGGCAGTACTTCCGCGAGACCAACACGATGCCGCAATGGGCGGGATCATGCTGGTATGAACTGCGCTATCTCGACCCGACCAACGAGAACGCCTTCGTCGACCCGGCCGTCGAGCGTTACTGGATGGGCCCGCAATTCGATGGCGACTGTGGTGGCGTCGATCTCTACGTCGGCGGTGTCGAGCACGCGGTACTGCACTTGTTGTACGCCCGCTTCTGGCACAAGGTGCTCTTCGATCTCGGCCACGTCTCGTCGTGCGAACCGTTCCGCCGTCTGTTCAATCAGGGCTACATCCAGGCCTATGCCTACAAAGACGAGCGGGGCACCTACGTCGACGCGTTCACCATCGACGAGCATGACAACAAGTTCTTCCACGACGGACAACCTGTCACACGCGAGCTCGGCAAGATGGGCAAGAGCCTGAAGAACGCGGTCGCCCCCGATGATCTCTACAACGAGTACGGCGCTGACACTCTGCGGCTCTACGAGATGTATATGGGCCCGCTCGACGCGTCGCGTCCTTGGGAGACCCGCGACGTCGTCGGCATGTATCGCTTCTTGCAGCGCATATGGCGCAACTTCGTCGACGAGGACACCGACGCATTGCGCGTCGTCGACGAACCCGCCGACGACGAGACCAGGCGGCTACTGCACAAGACCATCGACGGCGTCACGACCGGCATGCAAGAGCTGCGGTTCAACACGGCCATTGCGAAGTTGATCGAGCTCAACAACCACCTCACCGGCGTCGTCACCAGCAGTGGGTTGGCGCGTGAGATCGCCGAGCCGTTGGCGTTGATGTTGTCGCCGTTGGTTCCTCACCTCGCCGAAGAGCTCTGGGCTCGCCTCGGCCGAGAAGAGAGCGTTACCTACGCAGCCTTTCCGACGGCCGACCCCGCGCTGCTCGTCGAGGACAGCATCGAGATGCCGATCCAGATCAACGGCAAACTCCGTTCGCGCATCACCATCGCCGCGTCGGCCGACGACGATGCCGTTCGTGCCGCCGCGCTGGCCGACCCGCGCACTCAGGAGTTCATGGACGGCGCCGAGCCCCGCAAAGTGATCGTGGTCCGCGGTCGCACGATCAACATCGTCGTTTAGTCAGGCGACGTTCCACTCCACCTTCGGGCGATCGCCCCAGAGACGATCGAGGCGATAGAACGCGCGCGTCGGTTCGTCGAACACGTGCACAACGAAGTCGCCGTAGTCCATCAAGACCCACTCGAGCTTGTCGAGGCCCTCGATGCGCCTCGGCTTGGGGCCGCCTTGCTCGGCGATCTTCTCTTCGACCTCTTCGACGATGGCCTTCACTTGGCGGCGGTTGGCCCCGGTCGTGATGACGAAGAGCTCGGTCAGCGCGAGCACGTCGCCGACGTCGATCACGAAGGTGTCGCGGCCGAACTTCTCGTCCGCGGAACGCGCTGCCACCAGTGCCCAGTTGGGTAGCGTCGCGTGAAGCGCGTCTCTGGCCGTCATGTGAGTGGAGATGTTACTCAACAGAGGCCGCTCCCGAGCGCACCTTCGTTCAGCCCTTGAAATCGGCACCGAGCGTGACGGTGATGTCGACGGCCGATTCGCCTTCGAGCAGCTTCACGCGGTCGATCCCCAGCGATTTGGCAAAGGTGTCGACCCGCGTCTCGAGTTCGGCGTTGTAATAGATCACCTCGGATTGGGCGATGTCGATGGTGCTCGCGTTGCCCAGCACGTCGATCTGTCCACCGTTCTCGACGAACCGGGTCGCCGCCGAAAGCGTGAGGTTGCAGTCGGCCGTGCCGTTGAAAAGGGCGATACGTAGCCGGGCTCCGGGCTCGATCATCAGCGGGAACGGCACCATCTGCGCCGCCAGCGTCGTGGTCTGCGCGGGGTCGGGGTCGATGATGAACAGCCCGAGGTACGTCACCTCGTTGTCGACCGGCAACAAGCGGTGTTCCGACGGCCCGATCACGAGGGCATTGATGTAGGTGACCAACGCCGGCGAATCGGCTTTGAAGGCGGCCAGAGCCGTCGGTGAAGCGCGCAGCGCCCCGATCCACGCCGCCCACAAGTCGCCCTGTCGTTTCAGCCGCGCCTGAGCGTTGGGCCCGACGGCTTCGAACAGTCGCACGACCTCGGGTTCGTTTCGCACAGTGATCGCGCCCGCCGGGAACTCCGTGTTTTGCGATCTACCGTCCGCCGTCACCGTCTGCACCGGCGTCTGCAGCGTGAGCGCGAAGGGCAGTGCCGGCGCCATCAGCGATGCGAGCGTCTTGGTCGGTAGCACGATCACGTCGGTGGGGAACGAGAAGCCCAGCAACTTGGCCACGGCACCGGCCATCGCGGCCTTGCCGGCCGCGATGCTCTCGGCGGACAGCGGGGCAACGGTCGTCGTCGCTTGCGTGGAGGGGGGTCCGGTGGTGGTGGCAGTGGTGGTGGTCGACGGCGTCGACGGCGGCAGTGCCGCTTCACGCCAGAGTTGCCACAAGAGCTTGCCCGCTTTGGTACGTGTCTCGAGGGGCAGTTGCAGGACCCATCCGCCCTTGTTGTCGGCCGCCAGGCTCATCGCGGTCAGGCCCACCGCATCGTTGTTGGCGTCGGTTTCGATGATCAGCATCGTCGGAGTCGGGTCGACCTCGGCCAAGAAGCCGGGTTTGCAGGGGTCGGTCTCGACTTGGGTGACCTTGCCGTCTTTGATGCGGAGGGCATTCTCCAACCCGGCGTCGGCCATCAACCCCGCAGCGACGATGAAACCCACGAGCACGACGGGATAGACCCACCGCCAGATGAACGCCGGGCGAGGGCCGGGCTTGCGCCGCGAGAAACGGGGAACCCTCACGGAGCGCTCAACACCGGCGGCGCGGCCTCCCCGTCGTCGACATACAGCCGGCGGTCGGTGATGTAGCGCAGCACCGCAGGGGGCACCAGGCCGTCGATCGGCCGACCCTCGGCGCAGCGGGCCCGGATGTCGGTGCTCGACACGGCCAGTTGCGGAACATCGATGCGCCGGAACGACCAGTCCTCTGGCGGCGACGCGCCAACCGAACCGGGACGGTCGTAGACCACGATGGTGGCGCCGGCTTTGAGCGCGGCCGTCTTCTTCCAGGTACCGAGCAGTGCGGCGACGTCACTGCCGACGATCACGAACAGCTCGGCGCCCGGGTGCTCTGCCTTCACTTCCTCGACAGTGTCACCGGTGAACGACCTCCCCCCGCGATCGAGCTCGAGCGTCGATACCTGTACTTTCGCCACGCCCTCGGCCAAAAGGGTGACCATGGCGAGGCGATCGGCCGCCGAGGTCACCGAACGAGTCCCGGTTTTTTGCCAGGGGATGTTCGCCGTCATCAACAGCACCACGTTGAGATCGAGCTCCCAGAGGGCGCCCACGGCAGCGACCACGTGGCCGACGTGGGGCGGGTCGAAGGTTCCCCCGAGGATCCCGATCCGCTTCGGCGCCGTATGCACGGCGGCGGATTCTAGAGGGCCCGCTCCGGCGGGGGCCGTTCAGGGCCTCCCGGTGCTCGCCGGTTTCCCCCTGATCGAGGCTTGGTGATGGGCCGTCCATAGCGCCATGTGACCGATGTGGCAACGTCCTTTTGGCCCGATTTCCTTTAGCTCGTAGGCCGATCGGCCGAAGGGGGGTGACGCAATTCATAGGCTAGCTGCACTGGTTTGTGGCTAAGGATGGTGTTGAATCCTCCAGTTCCCCTGTCAGTTGGTGTGATCCGGGCCGATGAAAAGCCCGCCGCTGCCGAAAAAGCCCCCTCCGAGGCTGCCTGCACGGAATCACACCTCGGAAATTCTTGTTTGAAGAAGTGTTATGAGCGATTCAGTAGGTCAATACCTCAACGAAATAGGGCTCGTCCCTCTGCTCACCGCGGAGGAAGAGCGCGAGCTGTCCAAGATCATCGAAAAGGGCCACAAGGCTCGCCTTCGCAAGAAGGCCGGCGAGACCGGGTTCGAGCTCGATCGGGCGATCGCCGATGCGGCCATCGCCAAAGACCGGTTCATCCGGGCCAACCTGCGTCTGGTGGTTTCTGTCGCCCGCCGCTACCCCATGCCCCCCGGCATGGAGCTGCTCGACTTGATCCAAGAAGGCAACCTCGGCCTCGAGCACGCCGTCGACAAGTTCGACTGGCGCAAGGGCTTCAAGTTCTCCACGTACGCCACATTCTGGATTCGCCAGGCGATCGGCCGAGCCCTCGACCAAAAGGCCAGCCTCGTGCGCCTGCCGGGCGATCGTTCGGCGAGCTTGCGAGCCGCGCTGCGGCAGGTTTCCGGTGACGGCGACGAGCTCGACGACGAGCACGCCCGCCTCCATCGGCTCACCACGCCGACGTCGCTCGACCGCACCATCGGCGACGACGACTCCAACGAGTTGGTCGATCTGCTCCCCGATTCCAATCCGGGCCCCGAACAGGTCGTCATCGGCCGCGCCGAAGAGCAGATGGTCACGGATTTGCTCGGTGTGCTCGATGCTCGAGCCCGCTACGCCGTCGAGCAGCGCTTCGGCCTGCGCGACGGGCGCAAGCGCAGCTACCGCGAAGTCGGCGAAGAGCTCGGCGTCACCGCCGAAGCCGCCCGCCGTCTCGTGAAACGGGCGGTCAACCTCGTACGCGAGCAAGCCGCTACCACCAGCGTCGACGCCGCCTGACGGCGCGGCGATTAACGGTTTGCACCTCGTTGCCCCCACCGGCAACGCTGTCACCATGTCGCTTCCGCCGCCCGCCTCGACCTGGAGCCCGTCCTCGTGGCGCTCGTTCCCCTCGGTGCAACAGCCCGAGTGGCCCGACGAAGCCGAGCTCGAGGCCGTCGAAAAGACGCTGGCCGAGTGGCCACCACTGGTGTTCGCCGGTGAGACCCGCGACCTGACGGGCCGCTTGGCCGAGGTCGCGGACGGCAAGGCATTCCTGCTGCAAGCGGGCGACTGCGCAGAGTCATTCCGCGACGTGTCGGCCAACTCGATCCGCGAGAAGTTGCGGGTCATCCTGCAAATGGCCGTCGTGTTGACCTATTCGGCCGGCGTGCCAGTGGTCAAGGTCGGCCGCATCGCCGGCCAGTTCGCGAAGCCCCGCTCGAGTGCGACCGAGATGATCGACGGTGTCGAACTGCCGTCGTTCCGGGGGCACATCGTCAACGACGACGCCTTCAACGAGCTGGCCCGCATCCCTGATCCACAGCGGCTGTTGGGCGCGTACCACCAGTCCGCGGCGACGCTCAATTTGCTGCGGGCGTTCACCAAAGGTGGTTTCGCCGACCTGTCCCGCGTGCACTCGTGGAACCGCGACTTCGTGGCATCGTCCCCCACCGGCAAACGCTACGACGAGATGGCCCTCGGCATCGATCGGGCCCTGCAGTTCATGAAGGCCTGCGGCGTGTCCACCGACAGCCATCCCGACCTCCACACCGTCGACCTCTACACCAGCCACGAAGCGTTGCTGCTCGGCTACGAAGAGGCCCTCACACGCGTCGACTCGCTCAGTGGCGACTGGTACGACTGCTCGGCGCACATGTTGTGGATCGGTGACCGCACCCGCCAGCTCGATCACTCCCACGTCGAGTTCCTCCGGGGCGTCCGCAATCCCATCGGGGTCAAGCTCGGCCCCAGCGCCACCCCCGACGAGGTGCTCGGTTTGTGCGAGACGCTCAACCCCGATCGCCTACCGGGCAAGCTCACGCTCATCTCTCGCATGGGCAAGCACAAGATCCACACGTGTCTGCCGCCGTTGCTGCGGGCGGTGCGCGATGCCGGGCATCTCGTCGTATGGGCGTGCGACCCCATGCACGGCAACACATTCACGGCGCCGACCGGGCAAAAGACGCGCCATTTCGACGACATCTTGGCCGAGATCGCCGGCTTCTTCGCGGCGCACGCGGACGCAGGCACGTGGCCCGGTGGCGTCCACGTCGAGCTCACCGGCGACAACGTCACCGAGTGCCTCGGCGGCGGCGACGAGATCCTCGACTCGCACCTTGCGCAGCGTTACGAATCGGTGTGCGATCCTCGGCTCAACAGCAGCCAGTCGCTCGATCTGGCGTTCCGCACTGCCGAGCTGTTGCGCTCGGGCAACTCGTCCTGGTTCAACTGATCGGCGCCAACTCGTCGCGGTCCGAGTTGCGTCGGTAAACCGACGCGTCAGACGAGGTGCTCGACGAAGGCTTCGAGCTGGCGCAAGTTGCGCACCTCGAACACTCCGTCGCAATGCGTGCCGTACTCGGACAGGATCGAGTCGCCGGTATCCCAGTACGAGCGCGGTTCGGGGTTGAGCCAGAACACGCTGCGAGCCTTGTGCTGCAGATCTTTGACGATCCACGCCTGCGAGGCGTGGTAGTTGTTGCGGGCGTCGCCCAACAGGATCACCGACGTCTTCGGGCCGACGTCGCGGCCGTACTTCTCGAGGAACACTCCGAACGCATGGCCGTAGTCGGAATGGCCGTCGACCCACACCACATCGGCTTCGGTGTTGACGCGGTGCACGGCCTCGGTGATGTCCTCGACGCCTTCGAAGAAGTGCGTGACTTCGTCGAGACCGTCGATGAACACGAACGCCCGCACGCGGGAGAACTGCGACGAGATCGCGTAGACGAGGTGCAGGGTGAACCGAGCGAATGCCGCGACCGAACCAGAGATGTCGGCCACGACCATGATCTCGGGCTTGGCCGGGCGCGGGTACTTGAACTTCGGTTCGGCGGGCACGCCGCCATAGGACAGCGAGTGGCGCATGGTGTTGCGGAAGTCGAGAGGGCCTTTGCGGCCGTGACGGCGCTTGCGGGCGAGGCGCACCGCGAGTTTGCGGGCCAACGGATACAACGCCTTGCGCAGCGCGAGCATCTCTTCGCGCGACGCGTGCATGAACTCGACGTCTTCGGGCAGTGGTTTGCGCAGGGTCTTGGCCATCGCCTCGACCCCACGATCGGCCACCAGGCGCCGGCGGATCTCGGCCTCGATCTCCTTCTTCAGTTGATCGATCCGAGATTGGAACTCGTCTTTTTCGAGTCGTTCCTCGAGCGACGTGAGCGGCCCCGCCGCTTGCTCTCGATTCGACTGCAGCAACCGCTCGAGCACGTTGTCGAGATCGAGGTTGCGCAATGTGCGATAGAGGTAATAGGTGCCGCCGACGGGGCGTCCCGGCTCCATGCCCGCATAGCGGCGCACTGCCTGGCGAGCAATGGCCCTCATCAACGAGTTGTCGCCGCGCAGCAACGCTTGGAAGAGCATCTCGGCCAGTTCTTCGGGTGACAGGGCATTGCCACCGCCGCCTCGCATCCCGGCGCGGTCGGCATCACCGTCGCCGGTCTGGGCATCTTCGGGGAGGTCGTCGAGGGGCAGGTCGGGCTCGAGGAGACCGTATTCCTCTCCACGCATCGAAAAGTAGACCTCGAAGACGATCTCGAACGCTTTCCAGTGCGTATGGTTCTTGACCAAAGTCGAACCGAGCGCGTACTTGAACGCGTCGCGGTCTTCCATGGGGATGTGCGTGACCGCTTCCATCGCGTCGAGGTTTTCGGTAAGCGATACCGGCAATCCCGCCTCGCGGAGTTCGTTGATGAACCCGGTGAGCAAATCGAGCATCGGCGATTCGGGGGCATAGCCGATCGCGCGCGCGCCGATGGCCCCCCGCGCCGGGAACTCCGTGCCGCTCACGGCGAGGCCCTACTTCGCCACGAACGTCGTCGCGGCGTTGGTCGAGAACTCTTTGAGCACCTTGGCGATGTCGGTGCGGTACTTCAACAAGATGTTGACCGTGTCGGCTGCCGTTTGCGCGTCGATGTGCTCGATGTTGAGCAACAACAAGGTCCGCGCCCAGTCGAGGGTCTCGGACACCGACGGCGCCTTCTTGAGCTCGAGCTGGCGGATGGAACGGACGATGCGGGCGACCTGATCGGCCAAGCTATCGGTGATCTCGGGAATCTTTGTCAACACGATGCGCTTCTCGCGCTCCATGTCGGGATAGTCGATGTAAAGAAAGAGGCAGCGTCTCTTTAGTGCCTCGCTCAACTCACGGGTGTTGTTCGACGTGAGGAACACCAACGGAACCTGCTTGGCGGTCACGGTGCCGAGCTCGGGGATCGAGACCTGGTAGTCACTCAGGATCTCGAGCAGCAGCGCTTCGGTCTCGACCTCGACGCGGTCGACTTCATCGATCAACAACACCACCGGGTCGTCGGCGCGGATCGCCTCGAGGAGCGGGCGGGTCAACAGGAAGTCTTCGGAGAAGATGTCTTCTTCGATGTCGGCCCACGTACCGTCTTGGTTGCGTTCGGCTTGGATGCGCAACAGCTGCTTCTTGTAGTTCCACTCGTAGAGGGCCTTGGCTTCGTCGAGACCCTCGTAGCACTGCAGCCGGATCAAGCGGGCACCGCTCATCTCGGCCACCGACTTGGCGAGCTGCGTCTTGCCCGTGCCCGCGGGGCCCTCGATCAGCACCGGCTTTTGCAGTCGATCGGCGAGATACACGACGCCTGCGATGCCGTCGTCGGCGAGGTAGTCGACCTTGCTCAGCGAGTCGCGGACTGTGGAAACGTCATCGAAGCGATACGACATGTCCCGAGGCTACCGGCCCTACCCGCTCGGCACGGAATCGTTTCAACCGCGAATTTGGCCGGTTCCTCGAACCACCCATTTCTCGGTGGTGATCTCGCGGAGCCCCATCGGACCCCGCGCATGGAGCTTCTGGGTGGAGATACCGATCTCGGCCCCGAGGCCGAGTTCGCCACCATCGACGAATCGGGTCGAGGCATTCACCAGCACCGCGGCCGCGTCGACCTCGCGCACGAAGCGGTCGGCGGCGTCCAGATCCCGTGTGACGATCGCCTCACTGTGCCCGGACCCGAAACGGGCGATATGCGCGATCGCGTCGTCGATCGAATCGACCACTCGCACACTCAGCTTCAGATCGAGGAACTCGGTGGCGTAGTCGTCGTCGGTGGCGGCGCCCATCGCCGGCACGAGTGCCCGCGATCTGTCGCACCCGACGAGCTCCACACCGGCCAGCGCCTCCGCGACGGTGGGCAGGAACTCTGCCGCCACCGATTGGTGGACGAGCAGGCTCTCGGCGGCGTTGCACACCGAGGGACGCTGCATCTTGGCGTTGATGGTGATGCGCTCGGCCATGGACAAGTCGGCGGCGGCATCGACGTAGACGTGGCAGTTGCCATCACCGTCGATCACATAGGGGACCGTGGCGTTTTCGAGTATCGACCGGATCAGCGACGGCCCACCGCGGGGGATCAACACGTCGACGACCTCGCGAGCCTGCATGAACTCGACCGCGGCCTCGTAACGGGTGTCCTCGACGAGCACCACCGCGTCCGGGGGGAGACCCGCCTTGGTCAGCGCGTCTCGGAGCACGGCCACGATCGCCCGGTTGGAATCGATCGCACCGGAGCTGCCCCTGAGGAACGCCGCGTTGCCCGCCTTGATGCAAAGGCCGGCCGCGTCGCTCGTGACGTTGGGTCGATTCTCGTAGATGATCGCAACCACCCCGAGCGGCACGCGTGTTTTCTCGACGCGCAGGCCATTGGGCCGGACGTAACCCTCGGTGATCTCGCCGACGGGGTCCGCGAGAGCGGCCACCTGTCGCAGGCCCGCGGCCATCGACTCGACGCGACTCGCGTTGAGGCGCAGCCGGTCGATGACGGTCGCGCTGGTGGCGGATTGTTGCGCCCGCGCTATGTCGAGCTCGTTCGCCGCGAGGATGTCGGCGGTGCGGGCGACGAGGAGATCGGCCGCCGCGAGCAGCGCGTCGTTCTTTGCCACCGTGCTTGCGAGCGCCAATGTACGAGATGCGGTCTTCGCGCGGCGGCCGAGGTCGAGGACTGGAGATGACGGCGTTACCACGGGTGCCAGGGTAGCGCCGTAGGTGGGGGTGTGGCATCTACGCTGCCTCCGCATGGTGCAGCGCGGTGGTTTGCTTCGCACGAACGCCGGCATCGCCGCCGGCACCGCGCTGTCACGTATCACCGGCTATGGGCGCGTGCTCGCGTTGGCGTATCTGATGCAGACCTCGGGCGGGACCGGAGACACGGGGTCCCAGCTCTCCGCTTCGTACCTGCTGGCAAACACGACCCCGAACATCATCTACGACTTGATCCTCGGAGGCATCCTCTCGGCCACGCTCGTCCCGCTGTTCACACAAGCATTCGAGGACAAAGACGCGGACGCCGTGAATGCGATCGTGACCACCGCGGCCGCGGCGTTGCTGGCGGTCACCGCGATCGCGACGCTCGCGGCACCGCTGATCATCAAGTTGTACACGGCCGTGCGACTCGACCCTGAAGTCGACGCCGACCGGTATCGCAGTGTGAGCACCACGCTCGCGTACTTCTTCCTGCCCCAGATCTTCTTCTACGGGATGACCGCCATCGCCACCGCGCTGCTGAACGCCCGACGGCGTTTCTTCGCAGCCGCGTGGGCTCCGGTGCTCAACAACGTCATCGTGATCGCCATGTTGCTGCTCGCTCGCTCGGTCATCGACGAGGTGCCGAGCCTCGAGCTCGTGCAATCATCGCCCACGTTCCGCTGGCTGCTCGGCTTCGGCGCGACCGCCGGCGTCGTCGCCATGGCCGTGGTGTTGTTGCCCGCGCTCACGAAGGCCGGCGTGCGCATCAAGCTGCGCCTCGACTGGCACCACCCCGCGATCAGGAAACTGGTGCGACTCTCGGGTTGGACCGCCGGCTACGTGACCGCCAACCAGATCGCTTTGCTGATCGTGACGCAACTCGCCCAACGGTCGGCGGGCGGATTCACCGCGTACATCACGATGTACACCTTCTTCCAACTCCCCTATGGCCTGTTGGCCGTGACCGTGATGACCACTGTGAGCCCGGAGTTGGCGCGTGACATCGCCCATCGCGATCGCGACGCGTTCCGCCGTCGTGTTCGCGACGGTCTGTGGTTGATCATCTTGTTGATGGTGCCCGCGTCGATCGTGATGGCCATCCTCGCCGAGCCGATCGCGCAGCTTGCCGGCTCGTTCGGTGACATCGATGCCGCCCCGGGCGTGCTGGCCGCATTCTCGTGCGGCCTGGTGGCGTTCTCGGTGTACCTCTACTTCATGCGGGGCTTCTATGCCATGCACAACACGAAGACGCCGTTCGTCATCAACGTCGTCCAGAACATCTTGAACATCGTCTTCGCCTATCTCCTCATCGGCCGCTATGGCGTCGAGGGTCTCGCGTGGTCGTTCACGATTGCCTACGTGTTGGCGGCAGTGCTCGCGTATTGGGTGCTGTCGCTGTGGTCGGGCGGTCTGCAGGGTGCGACGCTCGTGCGTGGCCTGGCTCGGCTCGCTTTGGTCGCGTTGTGCACTGCGATCGCGGCCTGGGCCGCGCGCGACAACATCGTCGGTTCGGGTGCCGATCTCTTCGGCCGCCTCGCGTTCGCATCTGCGATCATCCTGGGGATCTACATTCTGCTCCTGAAGGCATTCGGTCTGCTCGACTTGGCCCGGGTGCGCATCGTGGTACCGGGCAACCGCGGGCCGACGTCGCGCTCCACGGGGGGCCCTACGGGAGCATCACCAGGTCGTCGCGATGAATGACCTCCGGCGTCGCACCCTCGGGTAGCTGCGCGGTTCGCTTGCCCGCCATTGCCGACAGCTCGACCGACGAGCAACGCACGAGGCCTTTGGCGAATATCGCGCCGTCGGGCGTGCGCACCTCTACGGCATCGCCGGCGTCGAATCGTCCCTCGATCGAGACCACTCCGGCTGCCAACAACGAGTGCCCGCCGCCCGCGAGTGCCCGCCGAGCACCGACGTCGACGGTGACCTGTCCGGCTGCGCCCACTGCAAACGCGATCCACAGCTTGCGCGCGGGCAGCCGATGTGGTTTCGGGACGACCACCGTGCCGACACCGGGCGCGCCATCGAGGGCGTCGACCAGAACGTTGTCACGCTGCGCGCTGGCAATGACCGTTCGCACACCGGACCACGCTGCGATCTTGGCCGCGGTCAGCTTGGAGGCCATGCCCCCGCTGCCGCGCACCGAGCCGGTGCCTCCGGCCATCGCTTCGAGCTGGTGGTCGAACTCCACGATCTCCTCGATCAGCGACGCCGTCGCATCACGGCGGGGATCAGCGGTGAGCACGCCCACCGTGTCGGTCAACAGCACCATGAGGTCGGCATCGATCAGGTGCGCCACGAGCGCGGAGAGACGATCGTTGTCACCGAAGCGGATCTCGTCGTCGGCTATGGCGTCGTTTTCGTTGACAACCGGGACGACGCCCAGTTCGAGGAGGCGCTGCATCGTCGCGCGAGCGTGCAGATACTGGCTGCGAACCATGAAGTCGAGGGGCGCCAAAAGCACCTGCCCGCCGACGAGACCATGGCGTCGCAACTCGGCCTTGTAGGCACCGATCAGGCTGCCCTGGCCGACGGCCGACACCGCTTGCAATGTCACCGAATCGCGTGGCCGCTTGTGGCCGCCGAGGCCGAGCTCGGGCAACCCGGCCGCGATCGCACCCGACGTGACGATCACGCACTGGTGGCCCAGTGCGCGTAGCTCGGCCACCTCGCGGCAGAGCTTCTCGATTGCGCTGTGCGCGATCACTCCCTCGTCGTCGGTGATCGACGACGAACCGATCTTGGCGACGATCCTGCGCGATACGCCCGCGGCGCGCCTCATAGATCCTCTTCGTACTCGAATTCGAACTCGCCGACGCGCACCACGTCACCCGAGCGTGCTCCGGCTCGCACGAGCTCTCGCTCGACGCCGAGCGACTTCAAGCGGTGGCGCACATACTCGAGCGCGTCGGAATTGGTGAGATCGGACACCCGTACCGCGCGCTCGGCGGCGCGGCCTCGCACGACGAACGATCCGTCGACCTCACGAAGGACCCTCACCGTCTCGCCTTCGGGCCGGCGTATGACGATGCCTTCGCGCGGCGGCGCCGTAACGCGGGCCGAGCGCACCAGGTCGCCCAGGCGACCGGTGACCTGGGCCAGGTTTTCCCCGGTGACCGCCGATACCCGCAGTCCGTCGAAGTCGTGGTCATCGCCCGCAATATCGGCACGCGACCCGACTATGAGACGCGGCCGCGCGATCAGATCGGGTTGATAGGCCTCGAGCTCGTGCAGGAGCACCTTCAGTTGTTGCTGGGGGCTCGTCTCGTCGGCCATCGCCAGGTCGAGCAGGACGAGTAGCACTCGCGCGCGCTCGATGTGACGCAGAAATCGATGCCCGAGCCCTCGTCCTTCGCTCGCGCCTTCGATCAAACCGGGGATGTCCGCGATCACGTACTCGAACGAATCGTCGAGACGGACCACACCCAGGTTCGGCTCGAGCGTGGTGAACGGATAGTCGGCGATCTTCGGCTTGGCCGCCGACACTCGCGAGATGAACGTGCTCTTGCCGACATTGGGGAACCCGACAATGGCCACGTCGGCCATGAGCTTGAGCTCGAGCCGCAGCCAACGTTGCTCGCCATACTCGCCTTGCTCGGCGAACGCTGGAGCGCGTCGGCGATTCGACATGAATTTCGCGTTGCCGCGACCACCCAGGCCGGCGCGCGCCGCGAGGAACCGGTCACCGTCGTGTACCAGATCGGCGAGCACGCGACCCTCGTCGTCGAAGACGACCGTCCCCTCGGGGACCGGGACCATCAAGTCGTCGGCGCCCGCACCGTGCATGTTCTTGCCCTGTCCGTGCTTGCCATTGCCGGCGCGACGGTGGGGATGGTCACGAAACGCGAGCAGCGACGCGACGTTGTGATCGGCGACCAGCCAGACGTCTCCGCCCTTCGCGCCGTCACCGCCGTCGGGGCCACCGCGTGGGACGTGTGCTTCACGGCGAAACGAGATGGACCCCGCGCCGCCGTCACCACCGCGCACATTGATTCGACACTCGTCGACGAAACCCGACACCGCCCGAAGGCTACTGGCGGGCCCACACACATCGGCAGTGATAATCCGCTGCTGCGGAGACCGCCGCGTGTCTATGCAATGACGCGGACGGGGTCGCCCGAGATGCGCACGACGTAGGTCGTGCGGTCGGTCGGCGTCGCCGGCGGATCGCCCGGCAGCGGCAGCGACAGGCCGGTGAATCGAAGCGGATCTTCCACCAGCAATCGGTGGTGCAGTTGTACCCCGCCGGCAGCGTGATCGCGACGTCGAGCCACAGCCCGTTGTAGATCGCGCCTCCCGCGTCTCGAGTCGTGACACTGCACGGGCTTGCCCCCGTCGGCGTGTTGCCGCGCGCACCGTAGCTACACGACGGTACGAGTTCACCGATGGTCGTGCCGGTGCAGGGGTCGTTCACGTTCGAGCCTGCGAGTGAACAGCGTCAAGATCGCGACGTACCCAAGCTCGCGGCGACCGAATACCCCTCGGTGGTGTCGAGGCGCAATTCGATGTCGGCGACACATGTTCACACCACTTCCGGTTCGAGTCGCATGACGGCCTTGTCGGTCATCGTCATCTGGGCAAAGGGGAACAGGTTGGTCCGCGACACGTACCTGACCGAGCCACACCCCTATGTCGGTCGGGGCCAAGGCGCCCGACATGGGCCGCACACGCGTGGTCGGGCAGAAGTTCGCATGCAGCCCGCCCGCGCAACTCGTGAAGCTGCTCGCAGAAGCGGTGAAGATCTCACTTGCCGAATGCACATTGCAGTCGTTGACGTAGCCATGCACGGCTTGGGCCGCGGGAAGCAGGCAGTTGGGATTCGTGGGGTTGCCGTTGACGTCGGCCTTGAACACGACGACGCGGTCGACGTGCACTTGCGGGATCGAGCCGAGCGCCCCGCGAAGAGTGAGGAGGCCTTGGTAGTCGGCATCGACCGACGTCCCTGCATTGGCGATGACGCGCGTGGCGCCGCGCACCGCGCTGTTGACCGTCAACTTGTCGCGATACGCGGTGCAGTCGAAATCCGACGCCGGCCGTGCGAAGTCAGCCGGCGTGTAGACGTTGCACACGCCGACGACCGCAGTCCCGGCCTTGCACGCCGCCGTAGGCTTGTCGCTGGTGCTCGTCTCGCCTTGAAGATGACGATGCGTTGGATGTCGCCGCTACCGGCCGCGGCCGACGACTGGTTGATCGTCTGGAGAATGCGCCAATCCGCGTCGACGTCGTTGCCCGAAGCCGCCGCAGTGCGCGCACCGTCGCGCGTCGCATTCGTGATCGTCAGGTGGTCACGGAACAAGATGCCCATCTCGATGACGCCGAACAGGAGCGCGAAGAAGACACCACTCTGCGTGGTGGTCTTTGTTTACCGACCCCCGAGAGAATCGACTAGTCGAACACGGAGAGTAGCAACGGTGTTTGGTGGCGACCCGTCGCGCCATAGGTCATCCGGATTGACGTCAGTGCTCGCTCGTAGGGTTGCGGTCATGGCAACTGAACGGACCCGACGCTGGGCGGCGACGATGGACGGGCAGCGCGCCGGCGCGGTCCGTCTTGCGCATCACGACCGCGCGGTGCCACTGGCGACCGGCCCGCCGCGTTCGCGCGTGGATCGAGAGGCCATCGAGCGGGCCAGCCTCGCGGAGGGCGCAACATTGTCGTGTGGGCCCGGGTCGAGCGGTGCCGGCAACCGTCACCGCGAAGAGGCCCCCGACCCGATGCGTACCTGCTTCGAACGAGACCGTGATCGCATCTTGCACTCCAGCGCTTTTCGCCGGCTGGCGGGCAAGACGCAGGTGTTCATCTTCCCCGCTGATCACCAACGCACGAGGCTCACACACGCGCTCGAGGTCGCGCAGGTGGCCGTGAGCATCGGGCGGGCCCTACGGCTCAACGTGGCGCTCATCGAGGCCATCGCGCTCGGTCACGACTGCGGCCACGGGCCGGGCGGCCACGCCAGCGAAGACGCGCTCTCGCCGTATCTGTCCGAGGGCTACGACCACGCGGTGTGGGGCGCCGATGTCGCGCTCGACGACCTCAACTTGTGTCGCGAGACGCTCGACGGCATCCGCAACCACAGCTGGTCGAGGCCCGCGCCGGGCACTCCCGAGGGCGAGGTGGTCTCGTGGGCCGATCGCATCGCGTACGTCTGCCACGACTTCGAAGATGCAACCGAGGCTGGTATCACCACTACCGACATGTTGCCGGCTCCGGTGCGAGCGTCGTGCGGTGCGTCGCGGCGCGAACAGCTCGCGTCGTTCATCACCTCGGTGGTCGATACCACGTCGAGCCACGGGGTCATCGGCATGGCCAGCGATCTGGCCGACGCACTCGCGGCCTTTCGATCGTTCAACTACGAACACATCTATCTGCGGCCGGCCAGCCAAAGCCAAGCACAACTGGTCATCGAGGTTTTGCGGGCGCTGGTCGAGTCCTATGCCGACCGGCCCAACCTCTTGCCGCACGGCCGCGGCGGTGGTCTCACCGCGGGGTCAGACGCGGCACTGCGCAGCGCCGTTGCCTACGTCGCGGGCATGACCGATCGATTCGCAGTGCGCAGTGCGGTCAGTCAGCTCGGGTGGGACTCCACCAAGCTGCAGGCATTCAGTCCGGGATGACGTCGATCAGCTTGCGCCCGCGGCGCTCGATGAATCGAACGGTGCCCTCGGCGGTCGCGAACAGGGTGTCGTCGTTGCCGATGTTGACGTTGTCGCCCGGGTGAAACTTGGTGCCGCGCTGGCGAACAAGGATCGCCCCCGAGTGGACGCGAGTGCCGGCGAACACCTTGACGCCGAGCCGTTGGGACTGAGAGTCGCGGCCGTTGCGGGTCGAGCCCGCACCTTTGGTCTTCGACATCGGTCAGGCCTTTCGGATGGAGGAGATCTCGAGGGTGCTGTACCGCTGACGATGGCCGAACCGGCGGTGCTGGTTGGTCTTGTTCTTGTAGGTGAAGCCCACGACCTTGGGGCCCTTGGCTTCACCGACGACCTTGGCCCGCACGGCCGAACCTCGCAGCTGATCAGGCGTCGCGAGCACGATGTCACCGTCGACGACCATCACTACCGGCAGGTCGATCTCGGAGCCCACCTCACCGGTGAGCTCCACGTCGAGAACCTGTCCTTCGGTGACCCGATACTGCTTGCCACCAGTGGCGACGACTGCGTACATAGGGACGAGAGTCTACCCAGTTCCCTCGCCTGATCGAAACCGGCCAAGAGCGGGGGCCCGAGCGGCCAAGAGCGGGTCGCTAGGACTGGAAGGTCGTGGTGGTGGACCGGGTGGTAGTGGTGGTGAGCAGCGGTGCGGAGCGGGGGACGGTCACCGTCGGCTGGACGCCGTTCCAGTTGCCGAAGCAGGGCGTCGACGCGTTGGCGAAACGTTGATCACCGTCGCTTGGATGCTGCTGATGGAGGTCGACTGGTACGAGCTGGTCGCGTTGCAGCTCGAACTGGAGGTCGAGGTGGTACACGTCCTGGTTTGGCTCGTGCCGTTACTGAAGTTGAATCTGACCGTGATCGTCAGCGGCACCCGGACGTTGCCCCACGTGTTGGTGATGTTGACCGTCGCCCGCAACCGCCACCTGCTGTTGGTCGCGTCTTCGTAGTTCGCTCTCGTGCTGGTGATCGTGGCCGCGACGGTGCCGGTCTTGACACAGACCGTGCAACAGTCCGATCCGGTGGCGCCCAGAAACAAAGTGTCTTGTTGCCCGCCGCCGTCCATTTCAACATCGCGCTGGTGGTGCCCTGGTCGAGGGCTTGGTTCTGCCATGTCGCCCCGTTGACCGAGGTCCACGATGTGCTCGCGATCGGGTCGCCATCGGGGTCGTACAACACGTCGGGGCTGAACGACCGGTACGTATTGGGCTCGACGACGATGCCGTCGGGCAGGTGCACAACCGGCGGATTGTTGGGGCGCAACGTGGTGGTCGTGGTGGTCGTGGTGGTCGTCGTGGTTTCGCGCAAGGTCGGCGCGACAACCTCCGCGTCCATTCCGATGCACACCACTATCGGTGATAATGAGATGCAACTAACACGCAGAGTGGTTTTTCTTCTCTGGGCCATTCGATTCAAAGGGGGGTTCGCGAACCGGGACGGTCGTACTACTCGAGCAAGGACAGCTGCAGCTTGAGCCCACGGCCTTCGCATTCGGGGCACACCGTCGAGATCGATTCGAGCAGACCTTCGCCGATTCGCTTACGGGTCATCTCGACGAGACCCAGCTCGGAGATGTCGAAGACCTGGGTGCGGGTCTTGTCCCGGGCGAGCGCGTCGCGGAACGTGCGGACGACCGCGTCGCGATTTTCCCGGCGCTCCATGTCGACGAAGTCGATGACGATGATGCCGCCGATGTCGCGCAAGCGAAGTTGGCGGGCGATCTCGTCGGCGGCCTCGAGATTGTTGCGAAAGACGGTCTCTTCCAGGCTCGAGCTACCGACGTTCTTGCCGGTGTTGACGTCGATCACCGTCAGGGCCTCGGTGTGCTCGATGATGAGCGACCCACCGGAGGTCAGCCACACCTTGCGGTCGAGGGCCTTGTGGATCTGCTCGTGCACATGATGGCGCTCGAACAACGGCAGGGGCTCTTCCTCGCGGTCGAAGTACTCGATGCGATCGGCCAGCGCGGGGCTGATCGCCGACACGTAGTCGCGCACCTGTTCGAACAGTGCCTCGTCGTCGATGACCACCCCACGGTAGTCCGCGTTGAATTCTTCACGGATGACGCGCAGCGCCATGTCGGGCTCGCGGTAGAGCAGGGCGGGGGCGTTGACTGAGTTGGCCAGCCTGTCGATCTCGTTCCACTGCGACACCAGGCGATTGACATCGCGTTCGATCTCGTCGGCGGTGACGTTCTCGGCGGCGGTACGCAGGATCAGCCCGTGTCCCGACGGGCGCACCTTGTCGAGCAGATTTCGCAGCCGGCGGCGCTCGTTGTCGGGCAGCCGCTTGGAGATACCGATCGTCGAGCTGTTGGGGATCAACACGACGAATCGACCGGGCAGCGACACTTCTTGCGTGAGGCGGGCCCCCTTGTGGGCGATCGGGTTCTTGGTGACCTGGCACAGGATCTTTTGCTTCGCCTGCAGGAGCTGCTCGATGCGGGGCTCGGCCTTTGCCTCGATGTCGTCGGTGTCGTACTGCACGTCGCCGCGGTAGAGCACCGCGTTCTTCGGCGTGCCGATGTCGACGAACGCTGCCTCCATCCCGGGCAACACGTTCTGCACGCGACCGAGGTAGATGTTGCCGTGGATCTCGGCGGTCTCATCGGCGGGCCGAGACACATAGTGCTCGACGAGCGAACGACCTTCGAGGACTGCGATCTGGGTCACGTTCGGACGCACGGACACGCACATCATGTAGCGGCCGACGGGGCGGCCCTTGCGTTCGCGGCCTCTGCGCCGCTTCAGCGTCTTTTCGTCGAGCTGTATCGGGTCGTCGTCGACGAGACGCGCTTCGACGGGCGTCGGCGCCGACCCCGCGCCGCCCGAGCCCCGGTTCGCCGGTGCCCGGTCGCCCGCAACCCGTTCGCCGCCCTGACCGCCACCGCCACCGCGTCCGCGCCCACCGCGCCGGCGACGGCGCCGTGGCGCGTCGCCCGCCTGGTCGCCCGCCCCACCGGTACCATCCGCGGGCAGCGCCGCCGCCCGTGCCGGTCGGGTGTCGCCGATCTTCGGCCGCTCGGGCCGTGTCAGTTCCCGCTCCGCGCCGGGCGCGACCGCAGGGGCCGGACGAGAGTCGCCGATCTTCGGCCTCATTTCACGCTCAGACGGCCGCTCGGGCCGTGTTGGTTCCCGCGCGGGGGCGACATCGGTCCCGTTCGCCGGTGATGCGGTCTCAGTTGGCTTGTCGGAGGCGGTCGAGTCGGAGGCCACGGGATCGGACATCGAAGAATTCCTCTCTCACGGCGGACACGAGTGCGGTGGTGCCAGCGTGGTGATCGGGCGAACAACGCCCCATCACTGCGCCCGCCGCAGCAAATGTGCCCGCGGAGCTCGCGGCCACAGAACCGGCCACGTCGCCGAATTGATCGGCGCGAAGCGGTTCGGATCTGAGGCCTTCGAGCAGGGTCCATTGGTGGGTTCGGCGCACGCGCGCCACCGCATCGACTGCGAGGGCTGCGAGAAGCTCGGACGGACGGACTGCCTTTGGTTGCGCCGCGAGTTCGGCTCGCAGCCGCACCATTCCGTCGCTTTGGTATTCGAGCGCGAGAATCGCGGGGCGAATATCGTCGTTGCGGACCACCCCTTTGCGTTCGCGGGCCACGAACACCGAGTCGGCCGCATTGACACGAGCAACGGCAAGCGCGACCCGCTCGCCGAGGGCGCCCACGGTGTCGGGCGCGACGAAGTCGTCGATCGAGAGGTCGATGACGTATTCGCAGCTCGTCACGATCTGCTGCAACGACGGCGCGCCAACCGGCAACACGGCCACTGCGCTGACAGTCATCCCGTCGGGCAAAAGACCCGACAGCATCGACGGGAGCGCCGCGACGTCGACATCCGCTCGTGCCTGGTCGAGTTCGATGTCGAGGTATTCGGCATCGGACTCGAAGCCCGTCGAGAGCGCGAGACCGAACGACAACTTGGCGTGCGGCGAGAAACCCTGGCTGTAGGCGATGGGCAGTTGGGCGCGCCGGACGGTGCGCTCCCACACGCGGGCGGTGTCGCGGTGGCTGGTGAAGCGGATCTTGCCCCGCTTGGTGTACCGCAGGCGCAACCTCACGGCGTGGCCCCGACCGGCCGCCGGGCCAACAGCCGCACGGGCACGTCGCCGCCGGTGGTGAGGTCTTGGCCGGTACCTTGGCTGCCCCCCGCCGGTGGTGTCGCGGAGGCCACGATGTGCTCGAGGCCGTAGCCCGTACACGCACCGCAGTCGTAGCACGGCGTCCAGCGGCAATCTTCGAGGCCGCGCTCGTTGAGTGCGTCGCGCCAGTCTTGCCAGAGGAAGTCCTTGTGCAGTCCGGCAGAGATGTGATCCCACGGCAGCACTTCGTCGTAGCTGCGGTGCCGATGCACGTACCAGTCGATCGACACGTCACAATCTGCGGCCGCGCGCAGCCACAGTTCGTAGTCGAAGTGCTCGTTCCACTCTTGGAAGACACCACCGTTGCGCCACACGTATTCGATGACGCGGCCCACGCGACGGTCGCCACGCGACATCAGGCCTTCGATGATCGATGCCTTGGCATCGTGCCACTTGAACTGCACGCCCTTGGACTTTCGCGCGTCGTCGCGTAGCAGGCTGATCTTGCGCTGCAACTCGACCAGTGTGTTCTGCCCGAACCACTGGAACGGCGTGAACGGCTTTGGCACGAACCCACCGGCCGAAACCGTGACCGACGCACCGCGAGTGTGCGCGGCGCCCACCGCCGCGCAGTTGCGCGCCAACTCGGTGATGCCCAGCGTGTCGACATCGGTCTCGGTTGGCAAACCGGTGAGGAAATACAGCTTGATCCGGCGCCAGCCCTGCGAGAAGGCCGACTCGGCGGCGCCGAACAGATCTTCTTCCCGGATGAGCTTGTTGATCACTTGGCGCAGCCGCCACGAACCGGCTTCGGGCGCGAACGTGAGGCCGGTGCGACGAGCCTTTTGTATCTGTGCGGCCAAGCCGACGGTAAACGCGTCGACGCGCAGGCTCGGCAACGAGACGGACAGGTTGCCGCATCCTTCGCCGCCGTCGATGGTGCCCGCGACAACGGTCTCGATGCCGCTGAAGTCCGCCGTCGACAGCGAGGTGATGGCGATTTCGTCGTAACCCGTGCGCCGAACGCCGGCATCGATCATCGAACGAACCTGTTCGGCCGGCCGTTCGCGAACGGGCCGGGTGATCATGCCCGCCTGGCAGAATCGGCAACCTCGGGTGCAGCCGCGGAACACCTCGACGTTGAGCCGATCGTGGACGACTTCGGTGAGCGGCACGAGCTGGTTCTTCGGATAAGGCCACTCGGCGAGGTCGGCGATGGTGCGCTTTTGCACCAGCCGCGGCACGTCGCCGAAGCGCGGTTCGACGCCGACCAACGCGTCGCCGTCATAGGTGACGTCGTAGAGCGATGGCACGTAGACGCCGGTGACGCGCGCCAGCGAGCGCAGGACCTCGACGCGCGACTGCTTGCCGTCGCGTTTCCACGCGCCCACGACGAGGGCGATCTCGGACACGACCTCTTCGCCGTCACCGATCACGAACGCGTCGACGAAGTCCGCCAGCGGCTCGGGGTTGTACGCGCAGTGGCCGCCGGCAATGACAAGTGGATCGGTCGGTGACCGCTCGGACGAGCGCACCGCCATGCCGGCGAGGTCGATGCAGTTGAGGACGTTGGTGTAGACGAGCTCGGCCGACAGGTTGAAGGCCAACACGTCGAAGTCGGCGGCCGGCCGGTGGGTGTCGACCGAGAACAAGGGCAGGCCCCGCTCCCGCATGATGGCCTCGAGGTCACCCCACGGCGCGTAGGTGCGCTCCGCGACGGCATCGGGGCGCTCGTTCAGGATTTCGTAGAGGATCTGCAGACCCTGGTTGGGGAGGCCGATCTCGTAGGTATCCGGGTAGGTGAGCAGCCACGCCACCTTGTCCGGGGTGTGATCGTGGGTCTGGGCGCCGCCCTCGCAGCCGATATAGCGGGCCGGACGTTCGACCCGATCGAGCAACGGTTCGAGCAGGGGCCACAGCGACATAACCCCGCCAGCCTACCGGTCGCGACCCCCTGCCCTGGGTTCCTCAGAATGCCCGCTCTGAGGGCCGGCTCGGGCCGCTCGGGCTTTATCAGCTGAAACGGCGCATGTGCACGCTGAGCACCAGCCCGATGCTGGCGTAGGTCGTGATGAGCGACGACCCGCCGTAGGAGACGAACGGCAGCGGGATGCCGGTGATCGGCATGATCCCCATCGTCATCCCGATCGACTGGAAGACCTGGAACACCAGCATCGCCAGCACCCCGACGACGATCAGGGCGCCGAAGGGATCGCGGGCGACCGATGCGATGCGCCACATGCGCAAGAACAGCAGGCAGAACAAGCCGATCAGCATGGACCCGCCGATGAAGCCCAGTTCTTCGCCGACCACGCTGAAGATGAAGTCGGTCTGTTGCTCGGGTACGAATCGGCCGCGGGTCTGCGAACCATGGAAGAGGCCCTGCCCGGGAATGCCGCCGTTGCTGATGGCCACCTGCGCCTGCTTGAGGTTGTACGAGACCCTTGCACTCGCTTTGTCGGGATTGATGAAGACCGTCAGCCGGTCTCTCTGGTACGTGTCGAGCGTGTCGGAGGTGAGCACGGCGGTCGTCGCGAACGTGAGCATGAGCGCCAGCGCCAGCAGATGGCGCGGGCGAGCGCCGGCCATGATGACAACCGCAGTGGCGATCACGCCGAACACGAGCGCCGTACCGAGATCGGGTTGGCGCATGATCAACCCGATGGGCACAGCCACGAGCACGAGCGCGGCGAGCAGCCGCCGCACCGTCGGTGGTTGTCCTTCGGTGGCCCGGTCGCCGGTGAAGAATGCCGCGAGCACGACGATGATCACCGGCTTGGCGAACTCGGCCGGCTGCAACTGGATCGACCCGAACTGGAACCAGGCGCGCGTCTCGTTGATCTCTTGGCCGACGACGAGCACGCCGCCCAATAGCGCGACCAAGCCGAGGAAACCCAGCGGCGCGAGTTCGCGGAGCTTGCGATAGTCGAACACCGCGACAAGGCCCATCACCACGAGGCCGATCGCGATCGCCGCACCTTGACGTTCGACGAAGTACGTCGCAGGCAAGGTTGGGTTGTTGCGCGTCGCGCTGAAGATCATCAGCGTGCCGAGGGCGGTGATCGCGCCGCTGGCAATGATCAATGACGGATCGATGTAGCGCCACAGACCGTCTTGGCCGCGAAGGCGCGGGACGCGAGAAAGCACGGAGGCGGTCATGGCGGCGGACACTCGAGCGGGGGCAGATTGGGAGCGGCCGCGGGCACCGTCAGCCGCTGCTCGGTGTTCGCGGTCGTGGTGGTCGGCACTGCGACGGTGGTGGTCGGCACCGTCGACGAGGGAGCCAACGTGGTGGTGGTCGTGGTGGTCGTGCGCTTGACGCTCACCTCGTACTTCGACGGTTCCCTCGTGAACGCCGCGGGACTCCTCAGGTCTTGGCACTGCTGCAATTGATCGCTCGATGCCACCGAGGGAATGGCGTTGAACAGCAGGTCGTTCAACGCGAACGCGGCAACCGGCGCGGCCAGTCGACCGCCGAAACCGGACTCTTCGAGAAGCACGCTGATCACGTAGCGGGGCGGCTCCTCGGGCTTGACCGGGCCGAAGCCCACGAACCACGCACTGTCGGCCTTGCCCTGCACCTCGGCCGTGCCGGTCTTGCCGGCGATGGGGAACTCGTCGAGTGCGAAGTCGATACCGCCCTTGGCGATGGAATGGAACGCGTCGTATGCGGTGCCGCGGTCGCCTTCGGGCCCGGGCAAGCTGACCGCGCCCAACAACCCGTTGAGCAGGGGCCCGCGGATCTCGGGCGAGATGTCGACACTGCCCACTTGTCGGGGTGCCCACGTGCGCAGAACTTTGCCGTCCGCGGCCGTCAGTTCCTTGGCCACATTGGGGGCGAGCACCTTGCCCCCGTTGGCGAACGTCGCGTACGCGTTGGTCAACTGCAGCGGCGAGACCAAGTTGAGGCCCTGGCCCACCGACAGCTGCACGGTGTCGGCAGTGACCCAGTAGTCGCGGCCGAACGCGGCTGGTGCCTTGGCGTAGGCCTCTTTCAGGTACTTCTCCGTCGGCACGACCCCTGGGAACTCACCGGGCAGACCACTGCCCGTGGTGCGGCCGAAACCGAACAACTCGGCCGCCATCTGAATCGTGTTCGAGTCGAAGTCCTTGCGCAGGTCGTACATCGCCGCGATCTCGTAGAAGTAAGCATCGCTCGAAACCGCGATGGCCTTCGTGATGTCGAGCGCGGGGTGTTTGGCCAGATCAGGATTGATGAACGTGCATGACGTGAACTCGACGCCGGTCTCCTTCTTCGCCTCGTCGCGTTGCACCTTGCAGAGGTCGTCGGGGATTGTGTAGTAGCCGGGATCGTCCTTCGGATCGAGATATCCACCGATGCCCTGCGCGCTGAGCATCGGATAGTCACGCGGGCCCGGTGTCATCGCGGCATACGCGGTGACGAGTTTGAAGGTGGAACCCGGCGCGTACTGCCCTTGGATCGCGCGGTTGAGAATCGGCTGGAACGCGGCCTTGTCGTTGAGCGCGTTGAACTTCGCCGTGGAGATGCCCCCGACGAAATCGTTGGGGTCATACGTGGGATACGAAGCCATCGCGATGATGTCGCCCGTCATTGGATCGAGCAATGTTGCCGATCCCGCAGACGCCTTTGCCACGGGCGGATCGGGATCGGTGGGATTCTTCTTCGGCTCGGGCTCGGCCTCGCGCGCAGTCTGCAACCCGCGCGCGAGCTCTTGCTCGACGTGCTTCTGGATGTCGACATCGATGGTGAGCCTGACGTTGTTGCCCGCTATGGGCGCGCGCGACAGCTCGTCGCGACGACGGATGACACGCTGATTGCGGTCCACCTCGTAGACGTCGCGTCCGGGCGTGCCGTGCAGTTCGCCTTCGAACATGTACTCGACACCAGTCTTGCCGATGTCGTCGTCGTTGAGATACACCTTGGCGGTGGGGTCGTCGAGGTTCCACTCCGCGTTGCGGCTCTTCAACTCTTTCTGGTCGATGCGGCCCATATAGCCCAGCACGTGCGCGGCGACGCTGCCATAGGGGTACACGCGCACCGACTTCGACTCGATCTGCACGCCGGGGAAATCGTCTTGGCGTTCCCCGAAGAACACGAACAGCTCGGGCGACACGTCGGTCGCCACCGTGACCTTGCCGATGTTCCTCAGACCCGACGCCTCGATCGCCGATTGCAGATCGGCCACCTTCGTCAACCGGCCCGAGCCACTCAGCTCGGTCGCAAGACGCGTCAACATCTCGACTCGTTCGTCCTCCATTTCCGTGGCCGGCAGAACGCGGTCGAGTTCGGCAAGATCGATGCTGACGACGGTGACCCGTTTGTTGGTCACCAACGGACGACCCTTGGCGTCGAGGATGAGGCCGCGCGACGCGGGGGTCAGAACTTCTTTCAGCAAGTTGCCCTCGGCGATCGAACGGAGCGCTTCGCTTTCGACCGACTGCAAGAACCACAGGCGCGCGACGAGCGCGGCCATGAGTGATACGATGACCACGCCGATGAGCCGAAGCCGCAGCTGTGTCGAATCGTTCATACAGCGCGTGCCCTCATCCTGAAACTTCCCGCTCTGCGGTGAATCGCCCTGGCCCTGTTCACACTGTCCGCGCTCGTCCGCCCGACGCGAACGCCCATCGTAGGCCCCGACCGACGACCGGTGACAGCAGCAGGTTGAACGCGGTCGCGATCGCGACGACATGCCCCAGGCCGCGCAGCAATTCGGTGCGACCGACCATGGCGCCGGCAACCGCGAACCCGATGATCCCGCCGGCCGAGAGCAGTCCGCTCAGCAGCCACAGGCCGGTGCCCGAGGTGCGGTCGAGGTGCACGCTAGCGACGCCGAAGGGATAGGCCGCCAAGCAGCACACGAGCGCCCACAACCCGAGCGGCGTGCCCAGTGCGAGGTCGTAGGCAAGGCCGATCACGAAGCCGATCACGATGCTGCGCTCGGCGGCGACGTGCATGCTGATCAAGACCGACAACAACAACGGCAGTTCGGGGGCCACGCCGTCGATACGCAGCCCTGCGAACAGCGTGATCTGCAACAGAAACACGACCAGGACGACGGCGAGCACGCGGAGTTTGGTGGACATGTGCTCAGGCCGGGGGGTCGTAGAGCAATACGGTCACGAAGTCGAGCGCGGAGAGATCGACGGAGAGCTCGATGCGCACCGTGACCTGCTCGCCACTCGGAATGATCGATTCGACGTGGCCCACGACGATGTCCTTGGGATACAACGGGCCGCCGGCGGTGGTCACCAACTCCCCCTGAAGCCGGTTGTCGCGGGGAATTCGATTGGCTTCGAGGCTCGGCAGGGCCTCGATCTGATACGTACCGGATCCGCCGCGCGCGAGCATCTGATACTGCTCGCCGATGTAGACCGCCACGTTGGAGTCGGGGTGGCTGATCAGCCGCACCGTCGCGTGGTCGCGGAAGACCTTCTCGATGCGCCCCACGAGCCCGGCCTTGGTGATGACCGGCTGGTTCTCCTTGAGCCCCGACGACGTGCCGCGGTCGATCTCGACGGTGTTGGGGGCGAAGTTGCCGGGCACGTGGTAGGAGACGCGACCGATGACGCTGGGGATAGCGAGTTCGTCCTGCAAGCCCACCTGCTCGCGCAAAGTGCGGTAGTTGGCTGCGTCGGCTTCGTCGCGCAAGGCCTGACCTTTGAGTGCTTCGAGCTCGGCTCGCAATGCTGCGTTCTCGTCTTCCAGGTCGCCGTTGTTGAAGCTGCCGAATCGATCGGTGATCGGGCTGAAGACGGAGTCGGCGCGCGACCGAACCGGGCTGAGCACATCTCGCGCACCCTGTTGCAGGCTGGTGAGCGGGCCGAAACCGCGTAGATCGAGCGTGAGAAACGTAATGGCGGTCAGCACGAGCATTGACAAGCGGTAGCGCCGACGACCGCTTGACCGAGTGAGGGCCACGATCGCAGTGAACTCCTAATCGTCGGCTGAGGAGAACAGTACGTTCTTGAGTGCGTCCCACTCCTCGAGTGACTGGCCGGCACCGAGCACCACCGAGTACAGCGGATCTGGCGCGATGCGAATCGGCATACCCGTCTCGTGGGCGATCTTGGCATCGAGGCCGAGCAGCAGCGCTCCCCCGCCGGCGAGCACTATGCCGTGCTCCATGATGTCGGCGGCCAACTCGGGGGGCGTCTTGTCGAGCGTCATCTTGACCGCATCGCACACTGCGGCGATCTGTTCGGTCATGGCTTCGCGGATCTCACCACTCGAACACACGACGGTCTTCGGCAGCCCGGTGACGAGATCGCGTCCGCGGATCTCCGCGTAGCGCTCTTCGACCAACGGCCACGCGGAACCGAGCGCGATCTTGATCTCTTCGGCAGTACGTTCGCCGATCGCGACGCTGTATTCCTTCTTGATGTACTGGATGATCGAGTCGTCGAGCTCATCGCCACCAATGCGAGCCGATTGGCTGGCGACGACACCACCGAGCGAGATCACCGCGACCTCGGTCGTGCCACCGCCGATGTCGACGATCATGTTGCCCGTCGGCTCCTGTACCGGTAGCCCGGCACCGATCGCGGCGGCCATGGACTCTTCGATGGTGTACGCCGGCTTGCGCGCACCGGCGAACTCTGCCGCATCGCGCACGGCGCGTTGCTCGACGCCGGTGATGCCCGAGGGCACAGCGATCACCATGCGGGGTTTCGCCCAGCGGCGCGAGTGCACCTTCTGGATGAAGTACCGCAACATCTTCTCGCATATCTCGAAGTCGGCGATGACGCCGTCGCGGAGCGGCCGCACCGCGGTGATGTGCGAGGGTGTGCGACCGATCATGCGTTTCGCCTCGGCGCCGACCGCGACGGGGCGCCCATCGTGTTCGTTGATCGCGACGACCGACGGCTCGTCCAACACGATGCCCTCGCCCCGCACGTACACCAGCGTGTTCGCCGTGCCGAGGTCGACGGCCATATCGCGGCCGATGATCGCGCCGAACGAGCTCAAGATGTGGACCATGCTTCGCCCTTTTTTCGTCACTCGCCGTATGCGTCCGCTATCCGTGCCCAACGCGGCACGAACGGCGCCTACGGACGCAGAGTTTGGTCGCGTCGTAACGAAACCGCAATAGCGCCACTCGGCGTGTCGAGATGATCACAGATTCGGAAAGAAGATCGCAATCTCACGGGTGGCCGATTCGGGGGAATCGGAGCCGTGAACCAAGTTTTCTGTCAATTCGATGCCCAGATCGCCGCGAATGGTGCCGGGAGCCGCGTCTCGCGGATTCGTCGACCCCATCATGGCCCGCACGACCTTGAAGGTGTCCGCGGGCCCCTCGAGCACGAGCACGACCGCCGGGCCTCTGCTCATGAACCCGACGAGGTCGTCGTAGAAGGGCTTGCCCTCGTGCTCGGCGTAGTGCCGGCCGAGTGTCGGGCGGTCGAGGACACGAGACTCGAGGGCGACGATACGGAGACCCTTTCGCTCGAAGCGCGTGATGATCTCTCCGACCAGGCCCCGCTGGACCGAGTCGGGTTTACAGATGACGAACGTGCGATCCATGACGGCGAGGGTACTCGCGCTATCCCGCCGCTTTCGCACCGCGTCGCAGGATCGATCGGGCGCGACCGACGACGTAGGTCGTACCAGCGACGAGGATCACGTCGTCGGGTTCGGCGACGACCAGTGCACGCTCGACGGCGTCGTCTACGGCCGGTATCACCTCGGCTTCGATTCCTTTCGCGCGAGCCGTCGCGGCGATCTCGCTCGCCGAGTACGCACGGGGAGAGTCGGCCGTACAACAGATCACGACCTCAGCCGTCTGCGCGCCGAACTCGTCGAGCATCACCGCGATGTCACGTCCTTGGAGCAGACCGATCACCAGGATTCGCGAACGGCCGTCGCCGAAGCCTTCGAGCAACGTCTCGGTCGCGACCCTCGCGCCTTCGGGATTGTGCGCGGCGTCGATCACGACGAGCGGGTTGCGCTGCATGATCTCGAATCGAGCGGGCACGGCGATCGACGACAGCGCCTCGGCAACGACGTCATCGTCGAGCGGCGAATCGAAGAACGCTTCGGCCGCCGCAATGGCGACCGCCGCGTTATCGCCTTGATGCGCGCCGTTGAGGCTGACGAAGACATCGCGGTACGTGCGCTTCGGAGTACGCACGTCGATCACGCGACCGCCGACTGCCAGTCGATTCTCGACAACGGCAAAGTCGATACCCCGTTCGACGACGCCGAGCGCGGGTTCGTCGAGAAAGATTCCCCGTAATTCAGGGTCTGTCTCACCGAGCACCAGCACCGAGTTCGCCTTGATGATGCCCGCTTTTTCGTGCGCGATTCGTCGACGCCAATCACCCACGCCGTCGGTGTGGTCACGTCCGACGTTGGTGACCACTGCGACTTCGGCGTCGATCACATTGGTCGCGTCGAACCGCCCCAGTACACCGACCTCGACGACGGCGACGTCGACCACGTTGTCCGCGAACCATTGCAGCGCGCCGGCCGTGACCAACTCGAAATACGACGGGCGCTGATCGCCGAGCAGCGGCTCGAAGACCGCGAGATCGGCGATGACGTCGGCGAACGCCTGATCGTCGATGGGCTCGAGGTTCCAGCGGATGCGCTCGTTGATCGTCTCGACATGCGGGCTGGTGAAGGTACCGACCGAGAGACCCCGCGCGTGGAGCAGCGCCGAGATCATGAACGTCGTCGACCCCTTGCCGTTGGTGCCGGTGACGTGAACGGACGGGTAGTTACGTTGCGGGTCGCCCAGGACGCCCGTGAGCGTACGCATCCGTTCGAGCGAAAGCCCTTCGATGCGGCCGGCCACTACCTCGTGGTTGATGTGCTCGTCGAGGTACCGAAGCGCGTCGGGGAAGTCCACCTGCGACAGATCAGGATGCGGCGCGGCGGGGCCGCTCACCCCGCGGCTGCGTTTGCGTCTTGGGCACGAGGGTCGGAGCGGCCTTCTCGCGCACGACGGTCGCATCGACGACGCACTTGGAGACGTCGTCCCGGCCGGGCAGCTCGTACATGGTGTTGAGCAAGACCTCTTCGAGGATTGCCCGCAAACCACGCGCCCCGGTGCCGCGCAACAGCGCGAGATCGGCAATGGCGTCGAGGGCGTCTTCGGCCAGCTCGAGCTCGACGTTTTCCATCTCGAAGAGCTTGCGATATTGCTTGACCAATGCGTTCTTGGGCTCACACAAGATGCGCACCAGCGCGTCTTTGTCGAGGTTGGCTACCGCACCGATGACGGGGAGCCGGCCGATGAACTCGGGGATGAGGCCGAACTTCATCAGATCTTCGGGCATGACCTGTTCGTAGATCGCGCCGAGGTCCTTTTCGGAGGGCCGCCTGATGTCGGCACCGAAGCCCACTCCGCGCGAACCCGACCGTGACTCGATGATGTTCTCGATGCCGGCGAACGCACCGCCGCAGATGAACAAGATATTGGTCGTATCGATCTGGATGAACTCTTGGTGGGGATGCTTGCGACCACCCTGCGGTGGGACCGAAGCGGTCGTGCCCTCGAGGATCTTGAGCAGCGCTTGTTGTACGCCCTCGCCCGACACGTCACGGGTGATCGACGGGTTTTCGCTCTTGCGGGCGATCTTGTCGATCTCGTCGATGTAGATGATGCCGGTCTCGGCCTTCTTGACGTCGTAGTCGGCGGCTTGGATCAGCTTGAGCAGAATATTCTCGACGTCTTCACCGACATAGCCCGCCTCGGTCAACGCGGTCGCGTCGGCGATGGCGAAGGGGACGTTGAGCATGCGCGCCAGCGTCTGGGCCAGATAGGTCTTGCCGCACCCGGTGGGGCCGATCAACAAGATGTTGGACTTGGCCAGATCGACTTCGACGTCGGGACCCGTGCCCGCCTGCACCCGCTTGTAATGGTTGTAGACGGCGACCGCCAGGATCTTCTTCGCGTGGTCCTGACCGATGATGTAATCGTTGAGGAACTGGAAGATCTCGCGGGGCTTGGGGAGCTCGCCGAAGCCCACGTCGGTGTGCTCGGCGAACTCTTCTTCGATGATCTCGTTGCACAGGTCGATGCACTCGTCGCAGATGTAGACCCCTGGTCCCGCGATGAGCTTCTTGACCTGTTTCTGTGACTTGCCACAGAACGAGCACTTGAGCAGCTCGCCGCCGTCGCCGAACTTGGCCACCGCTTATCTCCCCTCGCTGCTCTCGTGCGCCTGTGAAACCGTGCTCAACGCACTGCGGCGATCGGTGCTGACCGATCGACGGAGTTGCGCGTGGAGATGACCTCGTCGATGAGCCCGTATTCCTTTGCTTCGGCCGCCGTCATGACGAAATCACGGTCGGTGTCGGCGGCGATGCGTTCGACGGGCTGGCCGGTGTGCAGGGCCATGATCTCTTCGAGTTGGATCTTGAGCCGCATGATCTCTTTGGCGACGAGCTCGATGTCGGTGGCCTGACCGCCGGCTTGGCCCCATGGCTGGTGCAACAAGATGCGGGCGTGGGGCAACGCGAGGCGCTTGCCGTGGGAGCCGGCGCAGAGCAACACCGCGGCAGCGGACGCCGCCTGGCCGAAGCAGATCGTGGTGATGTCGGGCTTGATGTACTGCATCGTGTCGTAGATGGCGAACAGTGCGTTGATGTCGCCACCGGGCGAGTTGATGTAGAGGCTGATGTCCTTGTCGGGGTTCTCCGACTCGAGGTGCAACAACTGTGCGCACACCAGATTGGCGATGGTGTCGTCGATCGGCGTTCCGATGAAGATGATGTGCTCTTTGAGCAGGCGGGAGAAGAGATCGAACGATCGCTCGCCGCGGTTGGTCTGCTCGATGACGATGGGCACCATGTAGTTGCGCGGATTGATCACTGTGCGTCCTCGTTGGCTGCTTGGCTTGCTTGCTCGTCGCTTGGTTCGCTCGTGGTTTCCGCGGTGGTCTCGGCGCTCTGTTCGCTGGCGCTTTCGGGCGGTTCGAGTGCGGTCCGGTCGACCACCGTACCGTCAGGATCGACGATCTCGACCCTTTCGATGAGCCATTCGAGCGCTTTGTTCTTCTGGATCGAGGAGCGTACAGCTGACATCTGGCCAGAGTCGGTAAATCGCAGCCGGACGGTCTCGAGTGAGAGTTTGGCCTGCTCGGCGACGGGGACAAGCTCACGATCGATGTCGTCTTCTGACACCTCGATGCCTTCTGCGGCCGCGACCGCCCGCAGGGCGAGGTCGGTCTTGACGCCTTCGATCGCTGCTTCACGCGCCTCTTCGCCGATCTGGGCGGCGGTGCGCCCTGTGGCCGAGAGGTACTGCTCGAGCGTGACACCTTGGTCGCGCAGGCGCATGACGAGGTCCTCGATGCGGGACTGCATCTCGGCGTTGACCATGGCTTCGGGGACTTCGTCGTCGATCAACTTGGACAGCTCGACGGTGGTGCGCAGGCGCACCGCCATCTGGCCGAAGGATCGCTTTTGCGTGGACAGTTGCGATTCGATGTCGGCACGCAACTCGGCCGCGGTGTCGAACTCGGACGCGTTGCGGGCGAACTCGTCGTCGACGTCGGGCAACACCTTTTCTTTGACTTCCTTGACCGTGACGACGAAGTGCAGTTCGCCTTCTTCGTCGGTGTCGGGATGCGCTGCGGTGAACTCGAGCTCGTCGCCCGCTTTGGCCCCGCGCAGGTTTTCGTCGATCTCGGGGACGACCGTGCCCTTGCCCACCTCATAGAGGTAGTCCTCTGTCGTCAGACCGGGCACCGGCTCGCCTTCGTAGCTGCCAGCGATGTCGATCGTGACGTGGTCGCCGTCGGCGATCTCGCGATCGACGGGCTCGAGGTGCGCGTATTGATTGCGCAGCCGGTCGAGCTGGGCGTCGATCTCTTCGTCGGAAGGGTTCGGATTGGGGATCTCGACGCGCATGCTCTGATAGCCGGCCACGACGACCTGAGGACGGACCTCGACCACTGCGTCGAAGCTCACCGCACCGGTCTGCTGGCCCGCAGTGATATCGATCTCGGGTGGGGCGATCACGTCGACGTCGTGTTCGATGACCGCCTTCGAGTAATAGACAGGCAGCGCCTCGCGCAGCGCCTCTTGGCGGCCGACGTCGGCACCGAGGCGGGCCTCGAGCACCTTGCGGGGCGCCTTGCCCGGTCGGAACCCAGGGAGGCGGACCTCTTTGGCCAGGCGCTTGAACGCGGCGTTGACTTCGGTTTCGAACTCAGCGGCCTCGATCTCGACGCTGAGTTTGACCTTGTTGGCTTCGACGGCTTCGACGGTGGATCTCACAGGCCGCTGAGTGTATCGGCCGCGAGTGGCGGCCTCGCTCCCCGCTCCGAAAGGACCGCTCGGGCCTCGCTCCCACTCAATTGATCGCAATGCGATCTCGCGCGGCCGCTACGCTGGTTCGGCTTCTGCGGGTGTAGCTCAATGGTAGAGCTCCAGCCTTCCAAGCTGGCCATGAGGGTTCGATTCCCTTCACCCGCTCCACCGCGCCGTTCACGCAGCGGGTCAACATGAGTTGTCTGAACGCGTAGAAGTCGACGGTGTTGGTATCTGACGTGATGTCTTGTCGCTATTAGTAGGCCGCCGAAGGAAAGCGGTCTCGTCCGATGACCTTGCGGTTTGAACCGAACGCCCCCGGCGCGGACGGTCTACGACGCGCGCGATTTCAACAGGTCGCGAATCTCCGCCAGCAGTAGCGCCTCGTCGGTCGGTGCCGGTTGGTCTTCAGGATCGACCTGGCCGCGCTTGCGCCGCTCGTTGAGCGCGTTGAGCGGAACGACGACGATGAAGTCGGCATCGAGCGCTATGCCTCCTCCGGCACCCACCGTTCGCGATGGTGTACGAGGCCGCGATCTTGGTCCCTCCCCCGCTCGTGCGTCAAAAATTCGCTGCGCTATGGCGCGAGCTGTTGGCCTTCCATTGGTCCTTCTGGTTTCGGTGCCGCCTTTGGGCCGGCGCCAAAGGTGGCCGCAAGTTCTTCGACGCCGTCTTCGATTTGCGTCTCGATGTCGTCGCCAGTCCGACCATCAGTTTTCGCGGTGGCTTTGCCGCCGGTTGATGTATCTCGTTTCGGTTCGCTCATACCCGGCCTAGTAGCCAAAACTGCGGCAATCAAACGTGACCGCCGCCGGCTGTTGGTCCAAGCCCTAGTCAGGCCCAATAGAGGTCATCGCGCCCATTCAGTCTCGTCGCGAGCGGCCGATAGGTGAAGGTATGAGTGACACCTTGATCTATGTGCTCACCAACGAGACCACTGGGATCGTGAGTAGACACGAGTCGCTCAATGCCGCGCTCGATGCCGTCAACGACGAGATCGCGAACCGCGACGAATGGGTGATCGACCTCTGGGCGCACGGGCGTCCGTTGCGTTGGGTGGCGGAAGGTTGCGGCCACTCCCGCGCCGATGACGACATGCCTACGCGCGATCGACGCAGAACGGTCTCGCACCGAAGCTGACTGCGGCGAGTGACGGGCGGCCCGTTTCGACACTCGCCACTGCGGATGCTGAGATTCTGTCACCGGTTGGTCTTGCTCCCAGGACCTCCATCACCCCGCCAGGCGACGTCTCACCACAACGGGAGGGTGGCCGTGCAAACTCATTCCGCATCCAACAGCACAGTGACTGCCTCAGACTCTTCGGGGGAGTTCGACGGACGAGACGCGACGGCGGAAACAATCTGGCGACTTGCCGGCATCGACCGCCCCGTCGACCTCGACCTCACCGACGTCACCTTCATCGACTCCATCGGGTTGCGCGTCCGCATCGTTGCGGTGAACTCGCGACTTCGGCGCGTCTTCGACATCACGGGCACGACCGAACTCCTACTCGACGGCCTCGGTCCAACCCCCCGATAGGGCGCCCGCGTCCTCCGAAATTTGCGCGCTAGGAGGTGCGAGCTAAGTCGTGAGCTCGCGAAAGTTGTCGCGCATGATGCGGCGTACGGCATCGTCGCCGAGCGACTCGATCGCACCGGCGTAGCTGGTCGGCTCGGCGATGCCCTCGGCGTGCGGCCAGTCAGAGCCGAACAGTGTGCGCTCGACGCCGATCAACGCCGCGGCCTCCGCGGGGTCATCCTCCCAGAAGGGTGTCACCCACACATGGCGGCGGAACGTGTCGCTCGGCGGCTCGCGGAACCAACCCCCGCTCTGTGTCGCCGCGAGATCGAGCTTCTTGAGTAGATCGCCCAGCCACGCCGAACCGTTCTCGACGACAGCGAAGCGCAAACGCGGGTGGCGATCGAACACCTTGTGGCACACCGCGGCGGCCATCGTCTCGGTGGCCGCGCGGTTCTTCGCGATGACCCGTTGCAGTGGCGAGGCGAAGAACGCCCGCCCGCGGGCCGCAGGCTCCCACGCGGCGACATGGTGCGCGTAGCCGGTATCGCCACCATGGAACGCAGTGACGATCCCCGCTTCGGCGACTCGTGCCCAAAACGCGTCGAACTCCTCCAGGAACGGAGAGATGGTCGTGTTGGCAATCGTGACCGGTGCGGTGCGTACGCAGATGATGCGGGTGCCGCGGTCGAGCGCCCATTCGAGCTCGGCCACCGCGGCATCGAGATCGACCAGGCTCAGATACGGAGCGGCGAACAGTCGCCCTCGATACGCGAAACCCCAGTCGTCGTCGAGCCATCGGTTGAACGCGCGGAATGCCGCGATGATCGCGCCCGGGTCGTGCAGCAACGACTGCTCCATCCCGACACCCAGCGTCGGGAAGAGCCACGCGGCCTCGAGACCCTGACTGTCCATTACCGCGAGTCTTGCGTCGCGGTCGCGGTATTCGGCACGGATCGGCTCGAGCTCGCCGAAGAGGTTCTTCACGTCCTTCCCCGACTGCTCGCTGCCTTTGAAGAAGGCCTGCAGCGCGCCGGGCTTGGCCACCGGGTCGAACGTCGGGTTCGGAATGAAGTCGTTGACCTGACCGCCCACCAACAGACGCTGCCGACCGTTGAGCTCGGCCCACTGCATGCAGCGCCTGGCCATCGATGGTTCGATGTGGCGCGTGAACGCGTCGGTCGCCTCGTAGTAGTGGTTGTCAGCGTCGCACGCGGCGAAGTCGAGCATCTCGCTCAGTTGCTCATCGCCTGTATCGGCGGCGCCGCGAAGTCGAATCGACGGCGCTCGCCCGTCTCGTCGTCCCACATCGCCCGCTCGGTGCCGAGCAGATCGCCACCGTAGACATGGATCGCGTTCAGCGGGATCGTCTGGTGGTTCGCGATGCGGTGGATGACATCGGGGGCCAGCACCTGCGCATCGCCGGCACAGATAGAGGAGTGTCCGACTTCTTCGATGCCGCCGTCGACGCTGCGGTAGAAGGTGTTGTCCTCCTGGCCTTCGAACACGCCGATGACCGCCCACATGGTGTGGTTGTGCCGCGGGCTCTCGAACCCCGGCGTCACCGCCGCGTGCAGGATCGTGAGATCGCGTGCCCGGTGGATCGCGCCGTACGCGCCTCCACCGTTGGCCCGCCACTCGCGGACGGCGAGCCCGACCTCACTGCGATCACGCAGCGCATCGCGCAACGCGGCGGCCACCGCGCCCGACGGATCGTCACTGCGCAAGGCACTACGGCACTCGTCGACGAACGCTTCTATGGAGAACATCACGGCCCCTTCCTGGCCAAACGCTACTTCTTCGGGCCCCGCTCGTCAGGTCGCACGCGTGCCCCAGGGCGCGCTTGCCGATCGAGGAATCGGTACACGTCGACGACGTCCACACCGGGGAAGGGAGTGAAGGCGCGCTGCGAGGCAGGGAGCGCGGACATCACGTAGGAACGCTCGGATGCCGATGGCCAAGCCACCCCCTGCCAGCGTGAGATCAGCTCAGGGTCGGGTTGGTTGTCGATGGTGCGGGCGTTGACACGGCGCAGCGTGTTGGAGCCCCGGAAGTATTTGGCGTGCGCGCCGGTAGTGCCGACGGTGATCGCGCAATGCGATGCCTCGGTCTCGAGATAGGTCACGCACCAGAACTCGCCGCGATCGGTCTGGGTGTACTGGTAGTGCAGGGAGAACGAATCGCTCGACTGCCACGCCTGCCGCGCGCCCCAGTGGCGCGACACCCGTTCACCTTCGAGCCCGCCATCGTTGTCCATCGGGTACGCGATGCCGTCGTTTTCGTAAGCTTTTTCGACAACCCCTTCCGGGTCGGTTCGCAGGAAGTGAACCGGCAAGTCGAGGTGCTTGGTCGCCAAGTTGGTGAATCGGTGCGCGGCCATCTCGTAGGAGATGTAGAAGACCTCTTTGAGGTCCTCGATCGAGATGTCACCGCGATCTTTCGCCTCGCGCAGTTCCTCGACCGCGGGGCCTTCGGGCGCGAGCACGGCAGCGGCGAAGTAGTTCGACTCGATGCGCTGACGGAGGTAGTCCTCGAAGTTCTCGGTGCGGTTGTGGCTCAGCGCGAAGTGCCCGAGGGTTTGGAGCAGGACCGAGCGAGCGGCGCGCGTGCGCAGGTCGTTGCGCTGCGGGATGTAGATGACACGGCTGCGTTGGTCGGTGATCGATCGCGCGGTGCGGGGCATGCCCTGTACGCGCTCGACAGTGAAGCCGAAGTGTGCTGCGAGGTCGGTCAGCAGTCGTTCGCTCACCGGCCCACTGCCTGGGTAGCCGACCGCCTCGAGCGAACGACTGGCTATCTGTTCGATGTTGGCGAAGTAGTTTTCGTTCGCGCGCATCTCGTTGCGCAAGCTGACGTTGGCGAGTCGGGCGCGATCGGCCGCCCGCAAACGGCGGTCGGATTCGACGGCGCCGTCTCGCGGTAGCGCCTTCGCCAGCGCCACCAGATGTTCGAGGACCTCGTCGGGCACCCTCGCGGACGGCTTGATCTGGGGCAGACGCAGCGCCTGATAGTGGGGCTCGCGTTGCAGCCGTTCGAGGTCGATTTCGAGCTCGGCCCGGCGGTTGGGAGGCGCCGGATCGAGCAGGTCGGCGGACAGCACATCCAAGGCGTCGGCCAGATCACCGATCAGGCCGATCTTGGGTTCGACCTTGCCGTTTTCGAGCAGCGAGAGATACGGCGCGGGCCGCGCCACCTTCTCGCCGAGCTCGGCCAAGGTGAGCCCGGCGCGGCGGCGGGCGTCCCGTACTCGCTGCCCCAGTACGAGCGTGTCGAGTTGCGCCATGTGTCCCTCCGAGCCAGCTCCGGCCACTGGAAGCCCAAATATTGCCACATTTTATCGCTAAGCGAAAGGGCCGCTGTGTTGCGCGCCCAAACACTATGGCTATTTGTGTATTTGACCCGCATACTGCCCGTTCACCCGCACCTGTCCGAGCGCATCATGACCATTGACATCGCACCCCATGCCCACCAGAGCGTGGTCCTCACCGACGAGGCCGTCCGCTTTCTCGCGGAGCTCGAACGCCGTTTCGGCCCGACCCGGCGAGAGTTGCTCGTGGCCCGGCAGGCCCGTCAGGCCCGCCTCGACGCCGGCGAACTCCCCGACTTCTTGCCCGAGACCGCTGCCGTGCGCGCCGGCGACTGGTCGGTGGCGGCGCCCCCGGCCGACCTCCGGGACCGCCGCGTCGAGATCACCGGGCCCGTCGAACGCAAGATGATGATCAACGCGCTGAATTCCGGCGCCCGGGTCTTCATGGCCGACTTCGAGGATTCGAATTCGCCGACGTGGGACAACGTGGTGCAGGGTCAGATCAACGTGCGTGACGCCTACCGCCGCGAGCTGGCGCTCGATTCGCCCGACGGCAAGCGCTACCGGCTCGGCGAGACGATCGCGACGCTGGTGATCCGGCCGCGTGGCTGGCACCTTCCGGAGAAGCACTTCCTGATCGACGGCGCGCCCATATCGGCGAGCCTGTTCGATGTCGGCCTCGTCTTGTTCCACAATGCCCGCGCCGCGCTCGACCGTGGCACCGGTCCGTACTTCTACCTCCCCAAGCTCGAGAGCCATCTCGAGGCGCGGCTCTGGAACGACGTCTTCTGTTTCGCGCAGGACGAGCTCGGCATTTCCCGCGGGTCGGTCAAGGCCACGGTGCTCATCGAAACGATCCTCGCCGCGTTCGAGATGGACGAAATTCTCTACGAACTCCGCGAACACTCGTCGGGGCTCAACGCCGGACGGTGGGACTACATCTTCTCCGTCGCGAAGAAGCTGCGGAACCATCCGCAGTTCGTGTTGCCGGACCGCGTCGACGTGTCGATGACCACGCCGTTCATGCGCGCCTACACCGAACTGTTGGTGCAGACCTGCCACAAGCGCGGTGCGCACGCCATCGGTGGCATGTCGGCCTTCATTCCGAATCGCCGCGATCCGGTCGTCACCGAAGAGGCGCTGACCAAGGTGCGCGACGACAAGCAGCGCGAAGCCGGCGACGGCTTCGACGGCACGTGGGTCGCGCATCCCGACCTCGTGCCCGTCGCGATGGCCGAGTTCGACCGAGTGCTCGGCGAGCGCCCGAACCAAGTCGATCGCCAGCGAACCGATGTGCATGTCGAAGCGGCCAACCTGCTCGACGTCGCGTCGTCGGGCGGATCGATCACCGAGGCCGGCGTGCGCCTCAATGTCGATGTCGGCCTGCGTTACATCGAATCGTGGCTTGCCGGCACCGGCGCGGCTGCGATCCACAACCTTATGGAAGACGCCGCCACCGCGGAGATCTCTCGCGCGCAGTTGTGGCAATGGATGAAGCACGGGCGCAGTGCCACCAACGGCATGCCGATCGACCGCACCACCGTGGCGCAACTGATCGACGACGGCTTGGCCGGCATCGCAGCCGAGAAGGGAACGGCGTTCGACGTCGCTCGCTTCGCCGATGCCCGCAAGATCTTCGAGCACGTCGCACTCGCCGACGACTTCGACGACTTCCTCACCTTGCCTGCGTACGAACTTCTCGACTGAACAACCAAGAACTGAAGAAAGGCCACCGGCGACATGACAACGACACGGAGCTTCGATAGCCAGGTTGCAGAACTCGAACAACGGTGGGTGGACGATGCCCGTTGGTCGGGTGTCACCCGCGGCTACAGCGCGGCCGAGGTGCTGCGTCTTCGTGGGTCGTTCACGCCCGAGTGCACGATCGCCCGGCGTGGCGCCGAGCGACTCTGGAAACAACTGCACGAGGACGACTACGTGCACGCGCTCGGCGCGATGACCGGCGGTCAGGCCGTGCAGATGGTCAAGGCCGGGCTGCCCGCGATCTACCTGTCCGGGTGGCAGGTCGCCGGCGATGCCAACTTGTCCGAGCAGGTCTACCCCGACCAGAGTCTCTACCCCGCCAATTCGGTGCCCGCCGTGGTCCGTCGCATCAACAACGCGCTGCGCCGCGCTGATCAGATCGAATGGTCGGAGAACGGTGGCCGCGCCACCCGCGACTGGATGGTTCCGATCGTCGCCGACGCCGAAGCCGGCTTTGGCGGTCCGCTCAACGCGTTCGAGTTGATGAAGTCGATGATCGAAGCGGGCGCTGCCGGCGTCCACTGGGAAGATCAACTGTCGTCGGAAAAGAAGTGCGGCCACATGGGGGGCAAGGTGCTCATCCCGACACAGCAGCACATCCGCACGCTGATCGCCGCTCGCCTCGCCGCCGACGTCATGGACGTGCCGTCGATCGTCGTGGCCCGCACCGATGCGCTGGGAGCCACGCTCATCACGAGCGATGTCGACGAGCGCGACCGTGAGTTCCTCACCGGCGAGCGCACGGCCGAAGGGTTCTTCATGACCCAGCCGATCCTCGAGTCGCCGATCAAGCGGGCACTCTCGTACGCGCCCTACGCCGACCTGATCTGGTGTGAGACCTCGACGCCTGATCTCGACGAAGCGCGACGCTTCGCCGAAGCGGTCAAAGCGCAGTATCCCGACAAGATGTTGGCCTACAACTGCTCGCCCTCGTTCAACTGGCGCAAGTACCTCGACGACTCGACCATCGCCCGCTTCCAAAAGGAGCTCGGTGCGATGGGTTACTCGTTCCAGTTCATCACGCTCGCCGGATGGCACGCGCTGAACCTGTCGATGTTCGAACTGGCGAGGGCCTACCACGACGACGACATGACCGGCTACGTCGAACTGCAGACACGCGAGTTCGCGCTGGAGGCCGAGGGCTACACCGCCACCCGTCACCAACGCGAGGTCGGCGCCGGCTACTTCGACGACGTCGCATCCGTGATCTCGGGCGGCAAGGCGTCGACGCTCGCGCTCAAGGGATCTACCGAAGAAGATCAATTCCACTAACCGCACTCATCAGTTCCATGGTAGGCCGGGTTGTCGGATTGGGGGTTTGGTGGTTTCGGTGGTGCCGTCGGGGTGGGTGATGTGCAGGGTGCCGTCGGGTTCCATGACGAGTCGGATCTTGGGGTCATGGGCGGCTCGGTGGTGGTG
>DATLFA010000076.1:0-19440 GCA_035525225.1 Acidimicrobiales bacterium | reverse complement strand
GAGTCGCTGCTCGGTCTGGACCCGGCGCATCAGGTGGGCATGACGAAGCGATCGGGCCGTGACGCGTTCGCCGAGATCGCCCGGTTCGGCCGGCAGCTCTACTCGCACGGCATCGACGAGCGGATCCACCACGTGCTCGTGTCCGACGGTCGCACTCGGCTCCTGTCGGCGATGAGATCGTCACCCACCGTAACGACCGGGACATGAACACCGACCGCGCCTACCCGGTGCACAACCGCGATCACTGCGTCATCGAGAAGTTGCATCGCGACCGCTCATCGACACCTATCGACGGACCGGTCGATGCCCGAGGCATCTACGTCCCGATGACCGCGGCCGCGACAACAACACCGCCTACGTCGCCGTCGAGCCCGGCCAGACGGCGCGCGGTGTGTTGGCGGCCGGGTTGAGCCGCGACTGGATCGACCACCCTGCGATCGGTTGATCGAGCCGAGCGCACCCTCTCCATGAAGGGACGCGACGTCACCGACACGCTCAGCGCCTCCGGTGAGTGACAACGAGACAAGCGCCTCGACGCTACGCACAGAGGTCATTGAGCTGACCGGCGAGCGGGACCGCGCTGTTGCGCAACGCGACGCCATACGGCCGGGGCTCGTCGACCGCACACGTGAGATCCGCTCCGTGCTCAACGCCGACGCGTTACTCCGAATCGACCGTGTGGAGCGACAACCACCGGCATATCTGCGCGGGATTCGACGCGACGGGAACGACAAACTCTGGCGCACGACGGTCGGAGCGAATCGAGCAATACCGCGCTGGCTATGGCATCGACAGTCGCGACACACTCGGCCCCCGGCCGCACTATCGCGAGATGACCCGCGCCGACCAATATCGCGAACTCGGGCACGGCATCGACCAGCTCACGCCGACACGCGCACACGACCGTGAGATCGACATGGGTATCGAAATGTGAGCCTGCGCGACTTGCGAACACCAGCGAAACAGGTAGCGGTTCACCGTCTGTGACCTCGCCGCGATGGCGAATCGGGCGTAGGCTCACGACATGCGACGCTTCATCTTCTTGATTCTCCGCCTCTATCTCCTCGCTGCCATCGCAACGAGGGTTGCCGAGGCATCAGGACTTTGGCGCCAGCGCGGCTGCTCGCCTGACTGCTGGTGCAAGACGCCGGTGCTGAGCCTGTTTCGCTGGGTCGTGCCGGTGAAGCATCGGTCCGTCGACGCCGGAGGCGAGATAGACCTTCGAGACCTGGCGGAGGCCCATGCCCAATCGGACGCAGAACGTCTCGCGACCCCGCACGCGTAGAACGATGAGTGCGACCACCGCAGTCGACGGGCCTGAGGTGACGCGCCGATCCGCTCGCGAATCTCCGGCGGCAATCGCCGCGGCGCATGGTCGGTGCGCCACGCGCTTCTCTTGACTTTGCGCCACGCGTCGGTGCGGACACAAGGCAGGTAACGCGCATCGAGCTTCTCGAGCACGATCCCTTCATGGTCGAGCCGCGCGCAGGCGTCGAGGAGATCTTCGGCGTCGTCGAAGGGGAACCGCGGAACGGTGCACCACGTCAGCCCTGACAGTTCGAGCACTTCGAGTACGCGGCGCCGCTCACGGTACGCGAGTTGTGTGCAGTCAATGCCGTCGAGCCACAACACGTCGAAGACGCACAGTGTGAACGCGGTTGCAGGGTCGCGCAAAGCCGGCTCCGTGGATCTCTGTTCCTTGTCGCCGGTGACGTTGACGAGGCACGCGCGTGGCGGCGGGTCTGAGTCGAGCAGCCGAGCGTCTATGAGACGCGGCATCTTGGTACTGGGAGGAGTATGCGCTTATCCTGGCGGTGCAACGTCGGGAGGTCCAAGTGACGGCAATCGTTGTAGGTGCAATCGTTCTGGCAGTGATCGTGATCATTGTTGCCGTGTTCGCGGTGCGTCGCAGCCGCGCACAGCGGCTGGAAAGTCGCCGGGTCGAAGCCGGCGAGCATCGAGAGCTGGCCAGGGACCGACAGCTCGACGCCGACCGCCAGCAGGCCGAGGCCGACGTAAGTGCGGCGCGGGCGAAGCGTGACGCGGCTATCGCCGAGCAGAAATCATCCGAAGCGGATCGGACGCGGTCTGAGGCCGCCGACATCGCGCAACAGGCACGCGAACTCGACCCCGACGACGATGATGGCCAGGCGGACAGCCCCGCGTAGCTACCTCGTTAGCGGCCCCACCGCCTCAGACGATGAGGGCCGCAATAGCTCCGTGGAGATCTCCACTAACCTTCAGTCGTCGCGACAAGTTACCGTTCGGCCTATGGCGGAAGCTTTCTCGACCGACGTGACTCAGGTGGGCGACGAGACCGTCATCCACGTCCGGGGTGAGATCGACATGGCGACCTGCGCACGGTTGCGCGACGCCATCGAACCCCACCTTGGCCCGGCGCAGATGATCGTCCTCGACCTATCGGGGGTCGAATTCATGGACTCGTCGTGCCTCGGCGTTCTGATACAGGCACGCGGGACATTGACCGCCGACGGCGGGTCGCTCGTGTTGCGCAACCCATCGGAAGCAGCACGGCGGCTCCTCACCGCTGCCCAAGCTCAGGATCTCCTTGTGGTAGACGCAGAAGCGCAACGCCCCGATTCAAACTGAGCGGCCATGTCGCGTTCGGACCGCTGATCGCGAGGCCGCCGCAGATGACGGTAACCACACCGGTCGCCGCCGTCGGCCTCGACCCTCTGACGCCGCAATACCAGCTTTCGTCTTGCAGGAGGAGGGCGCCAAAGCACCCTCGCCGATGAGAGTGGCCGGAGATTGCGCGGCAGCGAGGGCAGCCATTTTGGCGAGAGTCGCACGTCCGGTTCGGAGGGCGGGCCGGAGAACCCCCACGACGAAAGTCGAACAGGGCGCTCCGGTCCGACCCCTACACCTACGTCAAGACGCATGCCGGCTGGGTGTACGTCGCGTTCATCATCGACGTCTACTCACGGTTCATCGTCGGCTGGCAAGCCTCACGATCGCTACGTAGTGATCTCGCGATCGACGCGTTGGATATGGCCGTGTGGAACCGACAGCGCGACGGCCACAACCTCGACGGGCTCGTCCATCACAGCGACCGTGGTGTGCAATACCTGTCGATCCGCTACAGCGAACCGCTCGCCGACAACGCCATCGTCGCATCCGTCGGCTCCAAAGGCGACTCGTTCGACTGTGCCATGGCCGAGTCGTTCAACGGGCTCTACAAGTGGGAGCTGATCTACCGGCAAGGACCCTGGCGCGGCATCGACGACGTCGAGTTCGCCACCATGACCTACGTCGACTGGTTCAACCACCAACGCCTCCACGGCGAGATCACCAACGACGCGACCTACACCACACCGGCCGAACACGAAGCCAACTACTACAGTCAAAACCCGACAACCCTCGAGGTCGTCACCCAATAAACCGAGCAGTCACGAAAGACGGGGCGGTTCAGTTCCGAGCTACCTTCGGCCAAGGGCAGCTATACGGATACCCGACCTGCGCTCCCTGTCGCCGGTGTGCATTGGCGCGACGACAGCAGCGGATTTACGTTCGCCACGGAGACGGCCAAGTCGTCGATGGCGACCGTGCCGCCGATCGTTGTCTGCCTTTCGTCATCACCTCCTTCGCCACGATGACGTCCGAGGACGACGTGCACGTCTGGTTTCTCCACGACTATGCGACCGGCGATGTCGATCTCATTCAGTCACGGGTCGCTGAGGATTGGTGCCCCGACCGTGCGAGCGGTAACGATTCGCAGTTGACGCGGTCGAGACCGTTATTGACGATCGTGGTGTTCGTGCCGACGTCGATCACTGCAAAGTCGGGACCACAGAGCCCGGTCCAGAATCGGCCGACGGTGCCGTCGGAGGCGCAGCTGTGGGAAAGACCCTACTGTGGCCCGATGATCATCCGGTTCGGTGACTTCGAGCTGAACTCGGACAGCCGGGTGCTCCGTGGTCCCGATGGGCCGGTGCGGGTGGAGCCGCAGGTATTCGATGTGCTCGCCTACCTCGCCCGCCACCGCGATCGGGCGATCTCGAAAGAGGAGCTTCTCGACGAGGTCTGGCACAGCCGGTTCGTCTCGTTGAGCGCACTCACCTCACGGATCAAACTGGCACGCCGAGCGGTTGGTGACTCGGGAATCGAGCAGCACACCATCGCCACGGTGAGCCGGACGGGTTACCGATTCGTGGCCTCTGGACGCATCGTCGATGAAGCGTGTCCCGCCGTGACTGGGGGGCCGGGACCGACGGGTGATGCGGCACTGCGTCGGCTCCCCATCCCGGTAGGAGCGTTTCGGGGTCGCCTCACCGAGTTGCGCGCGCTGCAGCACCGGCTCTCCGGTGAACGGCTGGTCACGTTGGTCGGCCCCGGCGGCACGGGAAAGACGCGGCTCGCGGTGGAGCTGGCGAGGGGACTCGCGAACGACGAGGCCGCCGTCTTCGTGGACCTGGCAACCGTGCGGTCCGACGAAGCGGTCGGTCGGGTACTGGCGGGTGCGCTCGGCATCGAATCGGGGGTCGTTGACGACGTGCTCGAGGCGTGTTGTGCCTATCTGCGCGGGCATCGCCTGCTCCTCGTCGTTGACAATTGCGAGCACGTCGCTGAGGGGGCGGCTGCTCTGGTACGCCGGATCCTCGATGAAACGGTCACCATCACGTTGTTGGCCACGAGCCGTGTTCCCCTCGGCTTGCGTGAGGAGCATCTGTTCGGGCTGAAGCCGCTGCCACTCCCGGGCGTCGACGAGGACCTGACACCGACCATTGCGTTGGCCAACGACGCAGTGGCGTTGTTCGTGGACCGGATTCACCAAGTGCGTCGTGACTTCGAGCTCGACTGGTCCACGGTGGGCCCGGTCGTCGCGCTGTGCAGCGCACTCGACGGGCTCCCTCTCGCGATTGAACTAGCTGCCAGCAGGATGGCCGTCTTCGGCATCGGCGATCTGCACGACCGGCTGGGTCGGCGCCTCGACCTGCTTCGCGACGACCGCAGGGACACCTCTGATCGTCACCGGACCCTTCGGGCCACACTCGAGTGGAGCTACGAGTTGCTCGACGGGGACGAGCAGCTCTTGTTCGAGCACCTTTCGGTTTTCCCCGCTGGCTTGATGCTCGATGCGATCGAGTGGTTGGGAGGACGGATCTTCCTCGCGAGCGACCCTCTGCGTGTCGTGCGCGGACTCATCCAGGCGTCGCTGATCGCGCGGGAGGACGCTCCATCGGGCACGAGGTACGTTCAACTGGAGACGATGCGGGTCTTCGGCCTTGACCGACTGGAGAGCAGTGACACCACGGAGGCGGCGTATGATCTCGCCGCGGAGTGGGGCCTCCGGCTGATCGCCGAACAGGCCGCGACCGTACGGTCCCCTCGTGAGCGGCACTGGAACGACCAGATCCGGGCTGAGATCCCGAACCTTCGGGTGGCGCGCGCCCATCTGCGCCGCACCGATCGGAGGGCAGAGCTCATCGAGATATCGGTCGGGCTCGCTGATTGGTCGCACTCGCGCAATGTCACCGAACTGTGGGTGTGGACCGACGAGCTTCAGGAGATCGCTGACGCTGATCCGCTCGAACTCGAGCGGATCGCCGTGCTCGCGGCGCACGCAGCATGGGCGAGGGGCCGCCTCGACGAGGTGCTGCCGCTCATCGGGCCGGTGCTCGAGCGCGGCAACGATCGGTGGGCCCGCGCCCAGGCGCGATCTCACCTCGCCACCGTGCGCTTCTTCCAAGGTCAACTTCCGGCTGCGATCGACGCCTCGGAATGGCGCGGCACGACCGACCCGAACATCCCCGAGCTCATCGTCAGTCCGCTCGCCCGGATGTACTCGGGTGACCTAGCCGGAGCCAGACGCGAGCTCGGCGAGACTCGCCGGTTGGCCGACCAGCTCGGGTGGCCCACGCTCCAGGCGTGGACGGAGTACATCGCCGGCGAACTCGAGTGGGTCGCTGGCGGACCGGGAGCGGTCGCTCACCTCGAAGCTGCCCTTCGCGACGCTCGCGAGTTGGGCGCGGAATTCGTGGCCGGTGTAGCCGAGGTGACGCTGTGCGGAATCAGCGCCGCCTCGGGGCAGACCGGCGACGCTGCACTTCGCTACCGAAGCGCGATCGAGCACTGGCTGAGGGCGGGTATGTGGACCGTGCTCTGGACCACGCTCCGCAACGCCTCAACGCTGATCGATAGCCTCGATCCCGGGCTGACCCTGCTCGTTCTCGACAAGGCAGACTCGGATCCGTACGCGCCCCACGTGGACCCCACTTCTCGGGCCGACCTGGATCGGCGACGCCACCGTGCTGCCCTGGCACTGGGCAGCGACACCGTCGCCGACCTTGAAGCGGCCGTGATGACGATGGACCGGGCGGTTCTCGCTCAGCGCGTCCGTCAGTCTCTGCTCCTGCTCGGTGGGTCGTCGACCGAGGCGTGATCGATCCGCCATGAGAGCAGCGGCGGCGACGGCGACGATGAGCTGACGGATCGGTGACGAGCCGATCTCCATCGTTTCGCCTCCGGTTTCTTCAAGCCTTTCCTGTCGTGGTGCCGCACGGTGGTGTCCAACGACGCCGACACACGGCTCACCCGAGAGGAACCTCCCATGACAATCACCCACACGTCGACAGCTGCCACGCCGCGTCTCCGGCCGCTGGCCAGCGAACAACTCGATGGCTTCCGCCGAGATGCGGCCGCAGACGACGAGGCCAACCGCTTCTTCGCCGACACCCACGACGAGCTCGTCGCTGGCGGGCACTACGTGGCGAACGTGCCGACGTCGTTGGGCGGCGGCGGCCTCGACCTGCTCGCCACCGGTCGCCGGCAGCGGCACCTCGCCCGCTACGCCCCCGCGCCTGCCCTTGCCTCCAGCATGCACCTGTACTGGACGGGAGCGGCTGCAGATCTCGCCGCGCTCGGTATCGACGATCTCCGGTTCGTATTGACCGACGCCGCCGCCGGTCAGATCTTTGCCTCGGGCCATGCCGAAGCCGGCAACGACATCCCGGTGCTGCTCTCGACAACGCTCGCCGAGCCGGTGCCCGGCGGCTACCGGATCACCGGTCGGAAGCACTTCGGATCGCTCGGGCCGGTGTGGGACCAGATGGGGTTCCACGCCATGGATGTCAGCGACCCCACCAACCCGATGGTCGTCCACGGCTTCGCTCGACGCGGCGGTCAGGGAATCACCGTCGAAGAGAACTGGGACACGATGACGATGCGGGCCTCCCAAAGCTACGACACCGCCTTCGATCGCGCCTTCGTCCCTGCGGACAGGATCGGCGCTGTCGTCCCTGCCGGCTCTGTCGAGTCACCCGTCACCGGCACCATGACCGTCTGGGCGATCAGCTTGATCTGCAACGTCTATATCGGAGTCGCCGAGCGCGCCTTCGATCTCGCCGTGTCGTCCGCACAGTCCAAGACCTCCATCGCCCTCGACGGGCGAACCATGGCTCACAACCCGATGATCCAACACCAGATCGCTGCCATGTGGATCGATCTCGAGAGCATGCGCTCGTCACTCGACATGATCGCCACCGACTGGTGCAACGGTGTTGACCACGGACTCCAGTGGGGGCCGAAGGTCTTCGCCGCCAAGGAGCGGACCGCGCAGCTCGTGCGATCCGTCGTCGACACCGCCATGGACGTCGCCGGCGGCAGCTCCATCGGCCGGAAGGGTGAGCTGTCCCGCCTGTGGCGGGACTCCCGCGGCGTCAGCTACCACCCAGCTACTCATGCCTTCGCGCACGAGGCGATCGCCAAGAGCGCCCTCGGTATCGACCCGGCAGGCCCCCGGTGGTGAGCGCAGCCACCAGCGGGTTCCAAGGTCGACCCGATCCCGCCCGCCCGCCAAGGCACCGCAGGCACCGCCCCCCGACGACCACCTTCCTCGGCCGACCGTCATCCGTCTACCTCGACCGATTCATCCCAACCCAACCAAACCAAGCAAAGGACATCCCATGTACATCACCGACACCGACACCACCGATGCGCCGGACACCGCCCAGCGACGAGGCAGCTCACGACGCCAGCTGCGTCGACTCGGTCTGGGCCGCCGGATTTTCCGTCATGATGATCAGCGGCCTCACAGCCGGCACCGCGAGTGCGCAAACACCAGAGCCTGGTCTCCCGGGTAGAGGTGCCGTCGAGGAGTGCGGCCCTCCCGGAACCTTGATCCGTCAACTGGTCGACGGCCCGGAGTTCCCTCAGACCCGTTTCGGGGACCCGAACTGGGGCCAGGTGATCCAGGCACAGTGCGCCCCCGGCAACCTCCCCTGATGAAACTGGCGTCGCCCCATCGTGATCACGTCGCGTGCCGGCCCGGGAACGGAGAGCCGCTCAACTCTCTCCGTCCCCGGCCGGCACCGGAGATCCAACACGAACATCCCGTGGATCCCCAAGATCCGCCAGCCCCTCGAGGCGCTGTCCGAACGCGAGCGCGAGGTGCTCGGCCTGATGGCCGCAGACCGCACGAGGCGACCTCCGACCACCTGTAAGTCGGCGGTCACCCGCGGCTTGCGTCGCAGCACCGCGATCAAACGACGGATCGCGATAAGCGGTGTGTTGACCGCCAACCCTTCAGTTCAGTGACCCCCCAAATGAGTTCTGCATCGGTGTCACCCGACTAGGCCCTCTATTCGTCTATCCAGAGGAAGAAGGGATCAGTGGCTCCCCCAGAACCGCAGGAGCCGGTGGTCGCGACACACGGAAGACACGACAAGGGTGTGGCCTCACAGCCGAAAGGTGAGAACAACATGAGTACACGACGCACAACCATCAGGCGCACGGTGGCCGGCGCCATCATCATCGGAGCCGTGAGCTTCGCCGGCGCCGGCACCGCCTCCGCCGACCATGTCCATTCCAAGCAGGTCGGCAACGGCGCCTGCGTCCTGTTGGCACAAGACAGCGGCGAAGGCGAGGTGGACCTCCCGTTCGCAACCAGCGATCAAGTCGACGCGAACCGAGCCCACCCGCTGCACTTGCTCGTGCACCTCGGCCAGCCAGGAGGCAACTTTGCGATCGGCGTCGCCGGCACCGCATCAGATCCCTGCAACGGCACGGACAACTACCTCAACGACTGACCGACGGAAAGACGTCTGCAATCCTCAACATCCCTGCTCAAGGCGGTCTGTCGCTCGTGGGGGTGCATGTCGGTCCCGGGCTCGGCCTTCTTTCGTTGAGGGCGATCCGATGGCCGTTGAGCTCAGTCTGCGCCACGGTCGCACGGAGGGCGTTTGGCGCCACGTCGCGCTGATCAGACTCCCACCGCGGGCGGCTGACCGAGCCTGACCCAGATGATCTACTCGTGTGCATCGTCAGCGCACAGCAGAAGGGATCCATCGTCGTCCTCCTCGGCGCGAGCGCCGATCTGTGCCGGTCCGCCAAGTCACACGAATGCCCGTCGGCGTACTACGGGAACAACGCGGCCGCTCGCTCGCCTCAAACGTAACGCTGCCCCCTGCGACCAACAAGGGGGCCACCACACGGACGACCGTGTGGCCAACACGTCCTCAGCGCGCGCACCCGAGCCATCATCGCCGTCACGCTCAAACGCAACGCGCCGGATCAGCCGCTCGGTCCAACCCGCCGCCATCGGAACGACATCTTCATCGCGCGGTACGCGACCCGACCTCTTACCGAATAGTTGTCGCGAAAATCCGTCATCCGCCGCGGCGACGGGAGCGCGACGGGTGGGACTGTCTTGGATTTGGAGCGCTGCCGGATGGATTGACCTAACGCAGCGGCTGGTCAATGGCGACGTGTCACGGGTGTCGGTAGCGTCGTGTTGATGCAGGCGCCTACCGGCACGGTCACGTTCTTGTTCACCGATGTCGAGGGTTCAACGCGTCGGTGGCAAGACGACCCCGAAGCGATGCGGGCGTCGTTGGCTGAACACGATGCGATCCTGCGCGACGTGATCGACAAGCATCGCGGACACTTGTTCAAGCACACTGGTGACGGTGTCGCGGCCGCGTTTGAAGCGGCATCTGACGCGGTGGTGGCGGCGGTCGACGCGCAAGCACGGCTGCGCGACGTGTTGCCGGTGCGGATGGGGTTGCACACCGGCGAGGCCGAGTTGCGTGATGGGGACTATTTCGGCATGGAGGTGAACCGGTCGGCGCGTGTGATGGCGGTGGGGCATGGTGGGCAGGTGGTTTGCACGGGTGTGGTGCGCGAGCAGGTGCGGGATCGGTTTGGTCTGATCGATCTCGGGGATCACCGTTTGCGTGATTTGCAGTCGCCGTTGCGCCTGTTCCAGGTCGAGGTTCCGGGGTTGCCGACGGTGTTCGCGCCGTTGCGGTCGTTGGATGCGTATCGGTCGAATCTGCCGTATGAGTTGAGCAGTTTCGTCGGCCGCGACGAGGAGCTGCGCGCGCTCGGTGATCGGTTGCGGACGGCGCGGGTGGTGTCGATCGTCGGTGTGGGCGGGGTGGGCAAGACCCGTCTCGCGTTGCAGGTCGGCTCGGAGCTGCTGCCGCATTTTCCTGATGGGGTGTGGTTCTGTGAGCTCGCGCAGGTGCTCGATCCCGATGACCTGGTTGACGCGATCGCGGCGGCAGTTGAGTACGTGCCGCCGCAGGGCATGCCCGTCGTCGAAGGTCTTCCGCGGTTTTTGGAGGGCAAGGCGTTGTTGTTGGTGCTCGACAATTGCGAGCATCTCCTCGGTGCGGTCGCGCGATGGGTGGCGGCGACCACGACGGTTGCGGCGCGGGTGTCGGTGCTGGCGACGAGCCGCGAGGCGCTCGGGGTGCGAGGCGAGCACATCTGGCCGTTGGCGTCGTTGGCGGTTCCCGACGATGGGGATGTCGCATCGGTCGTGACGTCGGAGTCGGGGGCGTTGTTCGTGGCCCGGGCCAGTGAGGCGCGCGGTGTGTTCGCTGTGGACGACGCTAACGCGGCGGCGGTCCGCGAGTTGTGTGTTCGTCTCGACGGGATCCCGTTGGCGATCGAGTTGGCCGCGGCGCAGACGAAGGTCATGACCCCGGGCGAGATCCTTACGCGTCTCGATAAGCAGTTCCGATTGTTGACCGGCGGGCGGCGAACGAGCCTGGAGCGTCATCAAACGCTGCGCGGGGCGATCGACTGGTCCTATGACTTGTTGGGCGACGCGGAGCGGGCGTTGTTGGATCGCTTGTCGGCGTGCGTGGGCGGTTTCGATCTCGACGCGGCCGCGGCGTTGGCCCGAGGCTTCGGGCTCGACGAGTTCGACGCGTTCGAGTTGCTGGCGTCGCTCGTGGGGAAGTCGTTGGTGGAGCGCAACGAACGAGACGGGACGACGCGCTAGGGAGTGTCGCTCCCTTGTCAAGTGGCGTGTTGAAGTCCGGGTAGTTGGCGGTGTTTCTCGTCGGTCCACATGCGTCGGATGACGCGGTTCGCGAGATGGCGCTTGTGCGCGCGACGTGCTTCTCGGCGGGTTTTGCCTTCGCTGATTTTGCGTTCGATGTAGGTCTTCGCCGGCGGGTGATCTCGTTGTTGGGTGACGCTGGCGATGTAGAGCACGCTGTTGATGCGCCGGTTCCCGCCGAAGTCGAGTCGATGCCGGACGGGTTCGCCAGCGCCTTCCGCGGATGACAGCGCGACGGCCCCGGTGCCGCACCAGCGCGCGAACTTCGATTCTCGATCGAAGCGCGTGGGGTCGCCGACTTCGCAGATCAACGTCGCCGCAGCGATCGGGCCGATGCCGGATTCGTCACGCAGGGTGGTGCCGTGCTCATCGAGCAAGGTGTCTAGGTCGGCTTCGAGGCGGCGGATCTCGCGACGCCAGCTGCGATCTTGGTCGACGAACGCGACGAGCCATCGGAGGCGATAGGAACCGGCGAGCGTTGACACGACGTAATCGTCGACGAGCTCGAGGCGGCGCAGCCGTGACTCGATCTTGCCGTCGCTGCAGAGTTGATCACGGATCTCGATCGGGAGTTTCGCGATCTGATCGGCGACGTGATGGAGGTCGAGTGTGCGCACGGCGACCAGCATTCGCCGGTGTTCCAGGACTGCTTCGATCTTCGCGACGAGCGGGTCGTAGGTCTCGAGTGCTTGGACCGGCCCGAGCGTCGGCTCGGCCAACAACGCCCTTGCGATCGCGACCGCGTCGATCACATCGGTCTTCGCGAGACGCCGTTTGCGTCGTGCGTTCGCGGAGCGTTGCGGCGGGACCTCGCGTGCGTCGAAGCCCGCGGCGACGAGCGCGATCGCGACGTGCGCGCCCCACGACGCCGAACACTCGACGCCGACTTGTCCGACACGATGCGACCTCAACATGTCGATCGCGTCCGCGAAGCCGGCGGCGCGGTTGTCGAAGCTGGCGTGTGCCAGCCCGACGCCGTTGGCGTCGACGATGCCAACGGTGAAGCCGTCTTGGTGCGGGTCGATGCCCGCCACTGGTGGTGCCATCATGGAGCTCTCCTGCTGGTTGTTGGCGCTTCCGGTAGGTCCGGGAACGGCAGGAGTGCTTCGGCACATCCGAGTCGGGTCGAACAGGCTCCCTTCAAGCCAGGAGCGCTCCTGCCGGACCCACACTCGACGCGACACGTCTGACAACAGGCACGAAACCAGAAATTTGTGGAGTCAGCATCGAACGCAGGACCGGACCGTAACCCTCTGGCCGAGGGCGCCGGTGCACCCCACGATGACACTCGGACGCTGTGTAAGAGACGTTGTTGTTGTTACTCCGATTGCAATTATCTCACTCGTGTCAACTCGGCATTGGTACTCGTCCAGGGAAGTAGATCGCGAACTGGTGTAGCGCGCGGTTCCATTCCTTGATCGGGTAGGTCCATTTCTTCTCGGCTCGCATCAACGCCAGCCACAGCAATTTGAGCGCCGCGTCCTCGGTCGGGAAATGGCCTCGGGTCTTGATGATTTTGCGCAACTGGCGGTTCACCGCTTCGATCGAGTTTGTCGTGTACACGATGCGGCGGATCTCTTCGGGAAACGCGAGAACGGGATGAACCGCTCCCAGTGCCGGCACCACAGCTCGCCGATCATCGGATAGCGGTTGCCCCATTTCGCGTCGAACGCCTCGAGCGCTACCGCGGCGTCGTCCTCGGTGGCGGCCTGGTAGATCGGCCGGAGATCCTTCGCGACCGCCTTGGCGTCTTTGTAGTTGACGTGACGCAAGCTGTTGCGGATCAGATGCACAACACAGCACTGAACCCACGCGTCGGCATAGACCGCTTCGATCGCCTCGGGCAGCGCGGTCAACCCGTCGCAGCACACGACGCACACTTGGCGCACGCCCCGGTTGCGGAGATCGGTCAGGACCTTCAACCAGAATTTCGCTGATTCGTCGCCGGTGCCTATGACCAGCGCCAACGCCTCTTTCTTGCCGTCGATGTTGAGGCCCAACACCAAATAGGCCGGCCGGTTGCGGACCACTCCGTCGACACGGATCTTCACGACCAGCGCGTCGATCCACACCACCAGATAGCACTCATCGAGCGGACGGTTCTGCCACAGGCGCACATCATCGAGGACCGCGTCGGTGACCCGGCTGATGAAGTCCCGCGACACTTCGATGCGATACATCGCGGCGAGGAACCCCCGGATCTCCTCGACGGTCATCCCACCCGCATACAACGCGATGATCTTGTCGTCGAGACCATCGAAATGCGTCTCGCCCTTCGGAACGATCTGCGGCTCGAAGGTCCCGACACGATCCCGCGGCATCGCCACCCGCACCTCACCGTGCTCAGTGAGCAGTGTCTTCGGTGTCGTCCCATTGCGCGAGTTGCCGCTGCCGCGACCCGACGGATCGCCGCGCTCATAACCCAGATGCTCCGTGAGCTCAGCCCCCGCCGCGGTCTGCACCAACCGGCCGATCAACTGCTTGATCAACCCGTCCGGACCCGTCAGATCCTGCGGCGACTCATACCCAGCAAGCAACTCATCGAGCAACTCCTGGCGGATCTCTCCCATGACGCTTTCCCTTCCGAGACAGGCTCCGCCTGCCCCCGGTCTAGCGCCTCATACACAAACGATCGGACACCCTCACGCGCTATCGGCTGTTGGAGATGATCCGCCAGTACGCCGCAGAGAAACTGCGCACCAGCGGCGAAGCCGAGGCGGCCCGCGACGACCACGCCCGCCACTACCTGTCGCTGGCCATCCGGGTATTCGCGCAGACGCTGACGCTGTCGGACTACGACGCCCTCTTTCAGCTCGAGGCGGAAACGCCGAACATCGCCGCGGCGGGGCGATGGCTGCTCGTCACCGATCGCGCCGTGGAGCTGCTGGCATTCTTCGACGACCTTCCGTTCCTCGATCCCTTCGCCTGGCCGCCGACCACCCTCGATGAGCTCGGCGCGATCGCCACGGACGCCATCGACATGGCCGACGCCCAAAAGCTGCGCGGATACGAGAGCGCCTGCTGGGTGGCGGGCGATCGAGCGTTCTTCGAGGGCGATCTAGTCGAGTATCGCCGCATCACCGACCTCGCACGAGCGTCGTCGAATGGTGAGCACGCGGCCGCGACATCGATCCAGGCGGCGACCGTGGCCCTTTTCGACGGCGACGTCGAATCGGCGCTTAAGTCATCCCGGGCCGCCACCGCACGAGCCCGCCTTGACCGCGACTCGCCCCTTCTTGCCTGGAGTTTGGCATACGAGGTCGCGCCCGAGTCCATGCTCGAGACAGGATTCGCGCCCGCGATCGCCGAGGAGGCACTCGCCGTCGCGCGCCGCACCGGCGGCACCGTCACGCTGCTCTACCCCCTGGTGGGGGTGATGACCGCGACCAAGAGACTCGACCCGGCGCGAGCCCTTTTGGCCGCCGAGGAATCCATGCGCTGCGACCGGACCCGGCGGCGCAGGTTCCTGAACATGGGCCGGGCCGCGTCCGCCACGATTCGCCTTGGGCGCGGTGAGATCGCACATGGGCTGACGCTGTGGCGCGAGGTCGTGTGCTCGCTCGACCATGACGGCGACCGCAGCGTGTTGTCGGTTCAGCTCGCGGCGCTGGCTGACGCCCTCGCTGCTGTTGACCCGCGCACCGCTATCAACATCGCGGCCAACAGTGAAAGCGACGCCATCGCACACTTTCCCGCGTTCGAGATACAACCGGAGCTCAAACTACTTGCGGAGTGCCACCCCGCCGACGTTGCCTCAGCGCGCGCCCGGTTCGTAGCACTGGGGTACGACGCCGCGATCTCGTTCGTGCACGCAGCCGTCGATCAGGTCATCGCCGAACACGGACCACCCACTATCACCGCGTGACCGGAGCCGCCCGGCGTCCCGGGGCTTCTCCCGTGCGTCTTTCGGGGACACTTCCATCCCGTCGTTCTGTGCGACGTGCGCTTGTGGCATCGCGTGGCCCAAGCGGGCATTATGCGTTTGAGCGAACGAGAGAGTCATCGGGGGCTGGCCGTGCGCGTCTTGGTCACGTCAACTGCGGGTGCTTGCATGTACATCCACTCGTGCCGATGGCTCGTGCGCTCGATACCGCAGGCCATGACGCGCTGTGGGCGATCGCACCCGAAGCGGTGTCGACAATAGGAGGCCTCGGGATGCGCGCACGACCCGCGGGGCTCGACCGCGCCGAGGCGTTTGGCCGTGTGCGAGCGCTGGCTGGTGCTGATTTTGCCGAGCGGTTTCTTGCCGTGGCGCCGCGCGATCGTCGTGCGGTCGTTACTCCCGTGATGTTCGCGACGGTTCTCGCACCAGCGATGCTCGCTGACTTACGAACCATCATCGATGAGTGGCGACCGGATGTGCTCCTGCATGAGCCGAGTGAGGCGGCCGCACCGCCACTCGCCAGATCGCGCGGTGTGCCTCATGTTGTCGTTGGGTTGGGTGGTTCGTACCGGCCGAACTCATGGCCGCCTCCCAGGAACCGCTCCGTCAACTCTGGAATGGTGAGGGTCTGGATATGTCGCCGTGGGCTGGTCTCTACGACGATCTCTATCTGCACCCGTTTCCGCCTTCGTTCGGGCCGCGGCCCTGGCTAGAAACAATCCGCCCGATACGCCCGATGGGAATCGACGGCGTCGTTGCGAATGCGTTCTCCGACCTCGATGTCGACGCAATGCTCACTGTCGGACGCAGCCTCGAGCCAGACTCAATTAAGCCCTGCCCGCCGAACGTACGAGTCGAGCAGTATCTGCCGCAGCGGCTGGTGCTTGCGCGTTCGTCATTGCTCGTATCGCACGCGGGATCGGGAGCAGTGCTCGGCGCTGCATCTCGCGGCATACCTCAGCTTTGTTTACCGTTCGCGGCCGACCAGTTCGAAAACGTCGATGTCGTCGTGGCGTCAGGTCGCGGCCTTTCACTCGAACCCCGCGAGGTCAATGGCGATTCGGTACGCGATTCGATTCTTCGACTTCTTGGCGATGAATCGTTCCGTGCAGGCGCTCAGTCAGTTGCCGATGAGATCGCGGCTATGCCGGAGCCAAGCGAAAATGTCGCGACGATCGAGATGCTCTCGGAACGAACGCAGAGCGCCTAACTGGCCCCGATAGACTGGCCAGCGGTTTCAGATTCCACCTTTGACCTGCGATTATGTGGTGCGCCCCGTGGGAGTTGAACCCACAACCTGCGGATTAAGAGTCGAAAATCATTTGTCTGTGGCGTGCCGGCACGTCCCCTGACCAGGCGTTTCGTTCGCGCCGCAGTCTATGGGATGGTGCCAAATCCGTGTCGTATTGCGGTGTTAGCCACCAAGATAGGCACCAAGATTCGATCTCGACCCTCCGCATGGTGACCAACACAACCAGTTGACTACCGGCGGCAGGTTGCTGAACGCAAGAGAGTCGAACACGGCAATCGGGATTCAGTCGAACAAGGTCCCGAATCGACGCGTCTCGTGCCGCGCTTCGAGTTCTTCGGTGATCGTCAAGCGCGCTTGGTCGCGGATTTGCTGATTCGAGATTCCCAGTTCGCTGGCGAGTTGGCCGAGCGCGTCAGTGGCCTTCCGCAGGTTGCTGCGGTCAAGTCGTGGCGAGGGCAGGAAGACGATTGACGGTCCGTGGTGTTCGATCATTCGCCGAATCTCGGGAAGGTAGGCCAACAGCTGTCCCCACTCGCGTATGGGATCCTCGATAGGACTGCGCCATGTGATGATCGACATTGCGGTGCGCGACAGCGCCCAGAGTTCTTCTGGTTGTTCGGACTGATGCCAGTCGCGCGTGACGAGCGCGTCGAACCCCGCCTCGTTCGCCCGGAGGTACAGGTACCAGTCCGGGGTTGACGATCCAGCGAGCACAGGATCGAAGAGACGAAGCGCTACAACTTCGACGGAAGCATCGACGTCCTCCGCACGGAACCCGGGTGGAGAGGGGAAGCCTTCGTCGAGAAGAAGGCGCATCCAACGACTCTTATGCGGCTTGACGTAGGCGGCGTTCGAGCGTCAGTGCATCCTCGACGACTTCTCGCGACAATCCCGGGTAAAGCGCAGCCACCGCGCTGCTATCGAGGCCGCGCTCGGCGTTGAGTGCGAATAGTGCGGCGGTCGGGATTCGCGACTCCTTCACGCATGGTTCGCCCCGTAGGACCCACGGTGAGATGAACGTGTGCTCTGACGGATGTACAAGGCTCGGCCCCCAGAGCTCCGCGTTTGATACGCCTTCGATGGGCTCGGCGAGATGGAACACGTCGAGAAGCTCGACCACACCGTCGAAGGCCTGCTGGCCGGTGAACCTGTCTGAGCGTTCCTCGCCGATCAGTACGATGCGGCCGTCACTATGCACTGCCGGATCGACGTCGGTCGAGGCCAGCATCTGCTTCACCGCCGCGACGCGAGACGATGCTTTCGAGCGGTCCATCCCTTTGCTGCGCAGCCATGCGAGTAGACGTGAGTAGACGATGTCTCTATACGACCAGCCGCGTGGTGAGGCATGAGACCAATCGGGGACGAGAGTGCCCGACGCCGCCCAGTCATCGAGTGTGCGCCTAGGAACAGCCGAAAGCTGACTCGCGCGCGTCGACGAGTAACGCCCGCGCGGCATGTGGAGCGCGCGCAATACCAACCGGCGGTCTTCGGCAGTCAATGCTGCGGCGGAGCGAAATGCGGCGGGACCCATGACCTCAGTATCGCAGCTCGATACGACAGCCACGGCGATCATTCCCACAGTGCTGTAGTTGCGAACTCGACGCGCTAAGCCGCTTACCGCAGGCTTTCGGTCATGCGCAGTACTCCAGCCTGGCCAGACTGACGAGCTCGACTCACGGCGTTCGCGCCCGAGGTTCACGGGCTGCTGCCGCAGCCCGTTCGCTGTTTCCGGGATCGGTGGCTCAAAAACATGATCCGTACCGGTTGATGCCGTTTGGTGCCAGTTTGTGCCGTGGCGTCCGGTGGGCTGCGGCTAGGTGTCGCGTTCGAACGGCTCGTCGCGATTTTTCTCGACTGATTTGTCCGATCTGGACGACTTCAGGGGCCTCAAGAAGGGCTAACGAGAGGAACAAGATGGGTGGCAGCGTTGTTCGAGGGCTCTACACGGTGGTTGAAGCCGCGCAGCTTGTCGGGGTCGGCCGCTCCACGATGTATGAACTGGTGGCCAGGGGCGAGGTGTCGTCGGTTCGGTTTGGCCGCAAAGTGCTCATAACGCGTGCGACATTGGAGGCGCTGCTGGGCTTCACGCCGCCGACTCCGGCCGAGCTTGCCGAGCTCCAGTCGACCGAGCCGCACGACTCGACCGATCGTCCCGCTCGCGGCTCGTCGAGGGCGTTGGAACGCACGCCAGTTGAAGATGTCGATGGCCGCGCTCGTCGTCGATAACAGTGCGACGTGCCTAGAACTGCGGCGCCAGCTGGGAGCGACAGCGTGGTTCGTGCTCGAGGAGCTCGTCGTGCATGCCGTGGCCGAAAGCGGCGGAATGCTTCGTGCTCAGGTGTCGACACGTGAGCTCTCGGCCAAGCTGGCGTTGAACAAGGACACCGTGACGCGTGCGTTGGCGAAGCTTCGTTCATGCGGTGTGATCACCGTGGTGGCGCGGGGCGGTGCGTCTGGTGCGTCGGTGTTTGCGATTCGCGTGCCGCCCGGTCTGGTGATCGACGACCGCGGAGTGGTTGCTGATGTAGTCGCTCGTCGCGGGAAGCGCCGGCGGACAGGCGCGCCTCATGAAGCCGATGCGCAACTATCGCTGCTGACCTGACCGCGAGCGAACTGCGCTTGTCCGCATTGTTCGGACGGCGGTGGCGTGCGGTGCGATCGCGTGCGGTGTCCGAATATTCCTGACGCTCATGCGCGTCCCTTTGTTTCGGATCGATCTTCACAACACCGCGTATTCGCGTCATCGTGCACGCATGCCTCATTCGCAGCCTTCACACGCCGACGTCGCCCCCGCGTCCTCTGCGTACTCGATGCTCGCTTCGCTCGATGTCAACTACAGACGAGTGCAGCGGTTGCTGCGTGAGTTGGGTGTGAGTCGATGACGGCGCGTGTGACAACGCTGAAAGGCCTCAACGCGGGTGTGTATTACACCGAGCAGTTGCCGTCGTATTACCTCGATGCCGGCGAACCACTCGGCCTCTGGTTCGGCGACGC
>DATLFA010000048.1:0-2603 GCA_035525225.1 Acidimicrobiales bacterium | reverse complement strand
GCCACTACGAACTCGGCGTCAACACACGAAGCGGGCATCTCCGTGTCGCAGCCGCATTCGACGAACTTGCGGCGGTCATCTGATCCACACGAACTCCAACCTCGAGCGTCGCGCCACCCGATCGAACAACGCAACAGCGCCTACCCGCTAGCCCAAGCCGGATGGGGCTTCGGTGCCGACGAGGACGGGGCCTTCGCGTACTTCGACACGGTCGACGACTTCGGGTGCTACTACGAGGCGATCCTGGGGTCTCGCGCACTTCGAGAGCCCGACGCTCATATTGCGGTGACCGGTCCAAACGCTTAGCCGTCGAGATCGGCAAACAGGCGGACAGGTTCGCGGCATAAAGGCGTCGCGGGTTTGCGTAGCAACGAAGGAAACGACCGCGGTTTGAAACCTACGCGCCGATATGGTGTTGCTACATGACCGTGGGTAGCGCCTCGGGGACGACTATTGCGAAAAGTCCATAAACGATGAGCACTACCGCAGCGACGGTGGCGATGGCCTCGCCATTGGGTAGCGCCTTTTCGGCGAACACCAGGGCGGCAACGAGCAGCATGGCGCCTACGTTCATCACTCCAAGCGGTAGCAGCACGAGGAACAGCACCCAGCAGCAGCCGAGACAGAACATGCCATGGCGCAATCCCATTGTCACCGCGCCCCAGCGGCCATCTCGCCAATAGAGAAGCATGAACGACAGCGGACTGCGACAACGAGCCAAACACACACGCTTCAGCGGGGTCAACTGGTAAATGCCGGCCATGACGAGGAGACCGCCAGCGAAACGAGGGAGGTTGTCCATCGCCCACATCGAGTCGTCCGCCAGGTGGTCCACTCCCGCCGCGAGGCCGTATCCGATGGCACCGAACGCAGTCCACACCGTCAGGTAGGGCGCGATGAAGAGCCACGTTGGCGTGTAGGCGAGTCCGTCGTTGCGTTTGGGTGCTTGGGTTCGGGCGAACGCCAGGATCATCGGAGCCGACGCCGGGAACATCATCGCCACCATCATCGCGATCCACATCACCAAAAACAGCGGCGCCGCCATGCCCATGGTGAGGTCGAGGCCCATGTGGTCGGCGCGGTCCATCGCCACGGCCTGCCAGATGACGAGTCCCCAGCCCACTGCGGCGAGCGCGAGCAAAACGAACAACAGCACTCGCCGCTCCTGGCGAAGCGGCACCGACACGGCGCTCATGCGAGCTCGGTCAGAACGACCAATTGAATGGCACTGCAGCACCGTAACCAAGTGTTTGCCAGGACCGAAGATCCGGATCCGACGCCGAGCCCGTCGCCGTCGCCAACTCTTGCGTGTCGACCGCAAATCCCGCGGCGAGCGGCGCGTTCATCAGCACGGTTTGCTTGCCGTCTTCAGTTTTCATTCGGTTCAAGGTGATGTCGACCAAGTCGCCAACCTTGACGCGAGGACTGTCCCCGCCGGTGATCTCAACAGGCACCGTCTTCGACGGCAAGAACTGCGCGATCATTCCCGTTATACCCTCCCAGATTCCGCCTCGCTTGCCTTGGAAGATCGCCTCGAGTTCACCACGCTGCTGCGGCGACGACGTTTCGTCGAGATAGAGAAGCGCCTTGTCGATGCCTCCCATGAAGTCACCCGGTAACTCGCCGTGCAACACGACTTTGGTGCCGGCCAAATCGACGCCGTTGGAACTCCCCGAGTCAATACTGAAGCCCAAAACGGCCGAGCACCAACCTTGATCCGGCTCCGCCGGACCGAAGTTGCATCGACACACAACCTTGCAACTACAGGACTCGTACCACGTCCCACTCAGCGTCCACGCCATCGGACACCCCCATTCGCAACGCCGCCATCGTACACACGGCCATCGCCCCGTATCCAGAGGCTCGGAATCCGTTCCGTAGCACCGTCAGAGCTCCTCGAAAACCCGTCTCCGCCGGTGCGGCTCGGCTCACGGGGGAGTTCGTCGCATCGTTCCTTAGCGGGCGAATGTGCGACGATCTTCGGATGAGCGTGACGCTGCCGCTCAACGCTGGAGTTCGCTTCCGGTCGCTTCTCGCCTTGGGGCTGCGGAGTCGGTTCTTTGGGACCGGCCTCTTCGGACGCTTTGGACCGGACCCGATCCGCTATTTGGGAGTAGCAGCGGCCACCTACGGGGTAGTTGCTCTCCGGGTGCGCGGTCGATCAGTTGGCGCCACTTGATAAGTGCCGAGACTTCTCCGTGGCGGCCAAACCCGCGCTATCACCTCCGTCGACGTTGGCCAACGGAATGTCGGCTTCGAACACTTCCTCCGCGACGACCACGCGAAGCGCAGGGTCGAGCTCGGCCCGCACAACACGACAGCAGGCACTGTTGCGTTGACTGATCGCGTGTTCGGCGGCGAGGGTGTCGAGATGAATCATCGTCGTCAGGTCGCGCCGCTTGAGTCGGAGTTGTCGGCGTTCGCCGGCTTCAGGTTCCCGCCCGAAGTGATTCTGTTGGCGGTGCGCTGGTATCTGCGCTTCGGCCTGTCGTACCGCGACCTCGAAGAGCTCCTCGCCGAGCGCGGCGTCGAGGTCGATCATGTCAGCGTGTACCGGTGGGTGCAGCGGTTCACGCCGCTGCTGATCGAGGCGGCAAGACCGT
>DATLFA010000046.1:0-20595 GCA_035525225.1 Acidimicrobiales bacterium | reverse complement strand
CTGCTGGCCGTCGTGGAGCGTGCCGGCGAGCCATCGTTTGAGCAGCGATGCGACTCGATGCACTGCGGGTAGTGCGTCGTGGGCGCGCTGCGTCGACGAGATCAACACGAGTCGCTCGTGGATGATGCCAATGTGGCCGGCGATGTCGTTATAGAGCCGATCGCCGTCGGTATAGAGGACCGTGTGACGTTGACCCGTTTCGACGGACGGTTGGCTATGCGGCGATGCCGTCACCGCGACGGTAGTACAGGTTCTCGAACTCGACTGGTGAGTGGTAGTCGATTGTTGAGTGAAGGCGTCGGGTGTTGAACCAGCCTTCGATCCAGCGGATCAAGTCTCGACGAGCGTCGGCGCGTGTCGCCCAGCGGCGCCGGTTGGCGAGTTCACGTTTCATTGTGCCGAAGAACGATTCGGCCGCGGCGTTGTCCCAGCATTATCCGGCCAATCGGGGTCCGGGGTGAAGCAGGATTTCGTTGATCTTTGGGGTCCGTTGGCTTTGCGGTGGGGTTTGGGTTCGAGCCGACGGAGTCGTTCTTCGTGTTGGCGGACACGGTCGGCGATGGCTTCGAGGGCGACGCGGAGGTGGTTGATCTCGGCGGTGAGGCCGGTGATGGTGCGGGGGTTGTGGCTGTGGTGGCGGTGTTCGTCGATGGCGGCGCGTAGCGCGGGGTTGCGGTAGAGGGTGGTGCGGCTGATGCCGGTGTGTTCGGCGACGGCGGTGAACGTGATGGTCGTGGCTGTGGCGGCGAGTTCCGCGCAGGCGGATTCGACGATGGTGAGGTTGTCGGTCATTGGGCGGCCTGCGCGATGAGGGTGTCGAGTCGGGCGAGGAGTTTGCGGTGTCGGTCGGTTTCGTCGTCCAACCGCGGCGCTGCGCGTCAGCTGCGAGCGCTTCGGTGTCGACGCGCTGCGCGGACAGCACGGCGATCGAGGCGGTGTCGGTTCGGAAGCTTGGGCAGTGTTCGCAGATGTTGGCGTAGGGGCAGGCGCCTTGCGCGGGTGCGCGTAGGCAGTGGCCTCCGGCGAGACGTGATTTGATCGCGGGGGCGTCGCGCCAGTCGTTGTCGTGGCCGCATCCGGTGCCGCAGTTGTTGTTGATCGGGATCGTTGTTCGGCTGGGCATGGCACCGATGCGGGTCTTGGCGAGATCGAGTGCTCGTTCGTATTCGGCGCGGACCGTGGCGTCGAAGAGGTGGGCGTAGCGCAGGCTCATCTCGGCGGAGACGTGACCGAGCAGCGCCATCAAGGCTTGGAGCGACACGCCGGCGTTGACCAACGCGGTGGCGTAGATGTGGCGTAGTTGGTGCGGGGTGACGTGACCGATCCCGGCGGTGTCTGCGCTGCGAGCGAGTTCGGCTCGCACCGCTTTTTGAGTGAGTCGGCGGCCGTGGTGGGTGAACAGGAACTGGGTCGCTCGACCGGTGCGGGGATGCGGCAACGCCCGGCCCGCCGTGCGGGTGGTGATGATGCGATCCACGAGCGCGACGGTTTCGTCGTCGAGGGGGACCATGCGTTCGGTGTCGAGTTTGCCGAGCGGGACCTTGAGCCAGGCTCCGTGGCCGCCGATCTCGTGCACACAGTCGAGTTCGAGATCCAACAGTTCGCCGATGCGCAGCCCCACTGCTCGAGCCAACAGCAGCGCGTCAGCGGCGAGGCGATACTCCGACGCGATCAATGGTGGGAAGGCGGTGCCGACATAACGCTCGCCGACTTCCGCGTCGAGGTTCCAATCGCCGCTGAGACCTGCGGTATCGAACCTGAGGAGTTCCAGTTCCGCGTCGAAGGGGTCGTCGTCGTTCTCGGTGATGTGCCAGCCGAGGTCTTCGATCGCTCGGACGACAATGCCGTAAATGACGAGTAGCTCGGCTTCACCTGGATAGCCGGGGGCGTTGGGCCGGCCGAACACGCTCAACAGGAGCAGTGGGCGTGCCGGTGGGTGCGATGTCACTTGTCGTGTTGGAGGTGGGCGACGTGCATTGTCTTGGTAATCGTATTTGTCCGACGCCGGGTCGGGGCTGAGTCAAACGATGTGTCCACAGGAACGCGCACTCGGGGAGGCGAATCGGCGGTTCCAGGGAGATAGCCGCTCGCCACGGTGTCCCTGTGGTGGCTGATCAACTCGAGTTGTGTCTGTTCAGTCACAATCGACATCAAGCCGAGAGTATTCATCACACTTGACGAAGGAATCCTCGCCGAACTCGATGCCAGAACGGCTGTAGCGAACCAGCTTCTCGACGGCATCGCCGGCAACGACGTGGCGCAGAGCGAAACGGTTGCTGACATTCAACGCATCCGCAAACAAAAGCTTGTGCCTGGAGCGTGGCTGGTTATCGAAATTGCTGGTGACTACCCGACTCAGGCCACAGCTTTGCCAGAACTCGATGTCGAACGACGCCTCTCCTTCGAGCTGGTCAACGCCTCACTTCTGCCGGAGCTTGGCGGCCGTGCAGCACAAGCGTTCCACAATTGGACTATCGGAATGGTGTGTCTCGCTGCTCGCCACAGCCTTCGTAGCCGCCGGGTTGGTCGAGGCTGGTGGTACATCCGACCTGATGGTCTGCCTCACTACGAGATCAGCTTTTCGATGAACGCGCAGGGTGTCGTCAGCACTGGGCTGCGACCAGAGGCAATCACTGACCTGCCCCAGCTCCTGTCGTCCAGTGAGGGAGACCCCCGTGTTGGTCGAGCGATTGCTGCCTACGGCTTGTCGCTGGAGTCGGATCTCGACCCAAATCTCGAGTTCCTCGCTGCTTTCACCGCAGTTGAGTTACTCGCCAACGTGCGAACTAACCGACCCGCTTGGATGCCGTCCGCCAAGCGAAAGGGGCTGGCAAAGCGCTTCGCACGTGTTGCCGTCGCCGAGCCGAGTGACTGCGACATGTTCGATAATCTCTACGCTGCGCGAAACGGGCTCGCACACGAAGCTCGGTTCACCGCCACTGCCGGTGAGCATGCTCGTCAACTCTTTGCGAAGTACCTCGTCTAACAGGGTGCTGAAATTCTCCTGAGGTGCTCGCGTTCGGCGCCGAAATCGAAAAGACTGTGGGTTATGCGTGGAACGCCTGATCCTCAGTTGGCGATGTTGACGACGTTGAGCACCGAGGAGTTGATCCCGCCGGATCATCCGATCCGCAAGATCCGTGTCGTTGTCGATGCCGTACTGGCCGAGCTCGATCCGATCTTCGATGAGATGTACGCGGTCGGGGGACGGCGCAGCGTGCCACCGGAGATGTTGTTGAAGGCGACGGTGTTGATGGCGATGTACTCGATCCGCTCCGAGCGGGCCTTCTGCGAGCGGCTCAATTACGACTTGTTGTTCAAGTGGTTCCTGGATATGCGGATCGATCAGCCGGCGTTCGACGCGACCACGTTCACCAAGAACCGCAAACGACTCTTGGACCACGAGGTCGCGGACGAGTTCTTCGCGGCGGTGGTCCGCCAAGCGAAGCTGCGCCGCTACATCTCGTCGGACCACTTCAGTGTGGATGGCACGTTGTTGGGCTCTGTTGCGTTGACTGATCGCATTGTGGCGGCGAGGGTGTCGAGATGAAACGTTGTCGTCACGTCGCGCCATTCCTGCCGGAGCTGTCGGCGTTCGCTGGTTACCGGTTTCCGCCTGAGGTGATTCTGTTGGCGGTGCGCTGGTACCTGCGGTTCGGCCTGTCGTACCGCGACCTCGAGGAGCTCCTCGCTGAACGCGGCATCGACGTCGATCACGTCACCCTGTAGCGGTGGGTGCAACGCTTCACACCATTGCTGATCGACGCGGCCCGGCCGTGCCGCCACACAGTAGGCAGCCGGTGGTTCGTCGACGAGACCTACGTGAAAGTCGCCGGCGTCTGGCGCTACGTGTATCGGGCTGTAGATCAGCATGGCCAAGTGATCGACGTGTACGTGTCGGCGCGCCGCGACATCGCCGCAGCGCGCAGGTTCTTCAACGCTGCGCTCACCGCCCATGGGCAACCCGACGAAGTCGTCACTGACCGCGCTCCGACACTGGAGCACGTCATCGAGGAGCTGCTACCGGGTGCGTTTCATAACACCGAGCAGTACGCGAACAACCGCGTCGAGTGTGACCACGGCCGGCTCAAGTCGAGGCTGCGGCCCATTCGCGGGCTCAAGACCGACCGGACCGCCCGAGCGATCGTTCGCGGTCACGCGTTCATGCAGAACCTCCGTCGCCGCCACTACGAACTAGGAGTCGAAGCCGATCCTCAGCGACGCCTCGCGGCGGCGTTCGATGAGCTCAGCCGAGCGATCTAAACCGCTCCAGCATCGGCCAGGCAAAACAGCGGCGCCCAGTGATCAAACAACGCAACAGTGCCACCAAAACCATCGGTGGAGGACGCAAGCTCCGCTACATAGGCCGACAACGCAACCGGGCCTGGTTCAAGATCACCGCCGCCGTCTACAGCTGCTATAACGTCGTCGAGACCGGTGCTGGGCGCGGTGGCCGCAGTCGCGCCGACCCCGTCGAGAACCGGTTCGTCTTGATTCCAAATCCGCTGCGGAGGCGACCGCGATCCTTCACCGAATCGGCGACGAGATCACTTCCGACGAGCAGTGGGCGCCACTTCTGCTCGACGCGCCTACGGTGATGGGTATTCAGAAGATCAGGGTCGGCTACCTCCAACTCCGCTTCGTCGCGGGGACCTTGCCCGGCAAGCAGTGGGCGGTCGGCCGCGAACTGCGGGCGCGCATCGCCTTTGCGTTCGGCGAAGCCGGCATCAAGGCTCCACTGCCCATTGTCGCCCCGCAGGCTGCGTCGACCGCGTGATCGGCCGACCGCGCAACTCGACGTTCGTAGTTGCCGCGATTTTCGTGGCAACGTTTGCGCTCTATCTGTTCGTCCGGCCCGATCCGACTCCCGCGATCGAGTTCGTCCCTGCGCGTGCCGGTGACGACCGTAGCTCCCGACAACACGACACCGCCGGCTACGGCCGAGTCGTCGACGTCGTCGTCACCGGTCGCATCTTCGACAAATGCTCCATCGACGATCTCGTCTTCGGCCATCCCTCCGTCGAGCACCTCTGGATCGGCCACGTCGCCGTCGAGCACTTCTCTGTCGACCACCCGACCGTCCGCCGCGACCAACGGCATCTCGAGCATTCCGACGGCAACGTCGATAGGTGCGGACAGCACAGTGCCCGACAACAGCTCGACGTCTACCCGCTAACACTCGAAAGTCCCAGCGAGTCCTGACGCTCTCGAACGCGATGAAGGCGAATTCGAACGTGTTCGGCAACACGAGCAACATACGTCTGGTATCCATTCATCGGCGCGCCCGAGATCGCATGGAAGATCGTTTGGTCGGCAGCATCGATGTCTCAGAGCGAGCGTAGAGCCGCGCGAGTCGTAGGTGACCCGATGGACCGGCGGATACTGTTCGCGTCTGCTGCGCGAGGGTTGCGCTGATGCGAAGTCGAGACGCGCCGACGGATCTCTGGTAAACGTCGCGCTTCGCCAGCGTGGTAGGCCGATGCGCGGCGCCAGCGAAAGCGAGCATTCATGGACTTCCAAACGATCGACCTCAGCAGCGAGCCTTCGATCGAGCTCAACAACCTCGTCGAAGGCGGTAACGCCGTCGAACTCTTCGCCGTGCTCCCTCCGAACGACATGTACCGCAACGGGGGTCTTGTCGTGCGGTGTCGACCCCGAGACCCGAGGGATCGTGATCGATCCTCGCGGTAGCACGGGATGGTCGAGTCGGGAGCCCGAGTGATGCGACGAGTCGGTGTGTTGACGAGCGGGGGCGACGCCCCCGGTATGAATGCGCGTATTCGTGCGGTGGTGCGCGCCAGCCGCGCGCGCGATCGCGAGGTAAACGGAATCCGGCGCGGGTTCGAAGGGCTCCTGTTGGGAGAGTTCGAAGCGTTGGATCGAGCCCGGATTGCCAACATCTTGCAACGCGGCGGACGATACTTCGCACGGCCCGCGCGTGGTTTGATTGGACCGCCCGCCTGTTGCACGGCTTCTGCCGATACTCGACGTCATCCATCGGCATGGTGCACGTCGAACAGCGGTGGATCGAAAGTCGGCGTCGATGCGCTCCAATAGATCGTGCAGCTTGTGCAAGAGCGTGACTGTCTAGGCGATGTCCGAGGCCGCCGTCGGCTCGCAAAGATGGCGCCACTGTCGCCCGTAGCGGGGGAGTGCCTCTCGGCGCCGTTCCTGGGAAAGAGTTCACGATGGGCCGGCGCGACGGGGGAGCCCTCGGTTCCTCGCGAATACGCGCCAGGTGCCCTGTTTGTGCACAGTCGTTGCACCCTGTTTATCTGACGCGGCAATCCACGCTTCGCGAGTTCGGCGATGCACGGATGTCTGAACGCGGGTTCGTCAGCGTGTGTGCAGCGCAGCGTTGATCAGATGCCGTCCCAGTCACGATCCGACGCCGGATAGCCTGCCAGGAAGAACGCCTGCTTGGATAGCCCAGCACCGTCTCCGGCAGTATGAGTCCCGCGTGTGGGTTTCGGTAGGTCCACCTTGGGGTGAGCCATCGGCGTGACTCTTGGTGTTTTCTGCAAGAACCCAGTGAAGAAGACCACACGTTCAAGGGCCGGACACCGACATCTTGATCGAGCTCGGTGCTCCGCCGAACCGATCGTCGATGGTGTGGTGACGTGCGGATCGAGAACTGAGCGCCGATGCCGGTCAACGGTTCGGTCTCATTCGGCTGGTTGAGGCCGGTCTCGGTGTCGCCCGCCTTCATGCGCCTGCCGGCCCGCGTGAGCGGGCCGGGTAGCTCATGAGTGGGCTCACTCCGTCGTTCCAGGCGGCGATGATCGGGTCGATGACCCGCCACGACTCTTCGGCTTCGTCGGCGCGGATCGAGAGGGAGGGATCGCCGGTGATCACGTCGCGCAGCAGTCGTGCGTATGCGGAGAGCTCATGTGGCGCGAGCTCGAGCTCCCAGCGGGCGTGTTCGAGGTCGAACGGGTCGCCGGCGCCGTTGAGTGCAATGTCGGCGATCAAGCGGTCCGGATCCATCGTGAGCGTCAGGACGTTGTGAGCAGGCTCGTGCTCCTGCCCGAAGGGCAGCCGCTCTGTGCTCCTGAGGTGGATGCGGATCTCACGTCGATTCGCATCGAGCGCCTTCCCGGTGCGCAGGTGAAACGGTACCCCCTGCCAGCGGGCGTGGTCGACGAACAAGGTCACAGAAGCGAAGGTCTCTGTCTCTCGGCCCGGATCGACACCTTCTTCTGACGCGTACTCCGGAACCCATCTGCCAGGGTTTCCTCCCGCTGTGTAGCGCGCCCGAACGGTGTCCCGTGCGACGTCCTCGGCAGTGAGCGGCCGGATCGCGCGCAGCACGTTCACCTTGGCGTCGCGGAGCGGGCGCTCGCCGAGTCCCAGCGGGCGTTCCATGGCAACGAGTGCGACGAGTTGGAGGAGGTGGTTCTGGATCATGTCCAGCAGGGCGCCAGTTTGGTCGTAGTAGCCGGCCCGACTCTCGAGGGCAACTGTCTCATCCCAGACGATCTCGACGCGTTCGATGTGATCAGAGCACCACAGCGGTTCGAACAGCCGGTTGGCGAAGCGCAGACCGACGATGTTCTGCACGGTCTGCTTGCCGAGGAAGTGATCCATCCGGAACACCGCGGCCTCGTCGAACGCGGCGTGCAGAAGCGTGTTCAAATGCACGGCGCTTGCGAGATCGGTTCCGAACGGCTTCTCGACGACGATCCGACTGCGGTTGTCGAGGGCCGTCTCCCCGAGCGCCGCGATGGTGGGAGCGAACACCACCGGCGGCAGCGCGAGGTACGCGACGATCGGCCCCGCCGAGCCGGCCACGGCAGCGCCCAGCACGCGCCGGTCAGTCACGTCGCCTGCGATGTACCGAAGCCGAGCGACGATCGACTGACGTGCCGCGGCGGGCACGTTGCGGGCATGTCGAAGGAGGCGCTCGGCCGCGTGCACGCGGAACTGCTCGTCGTCCCATGCGTCCTGGCTCACACCGACGATCTCGAGTTCCGCCGGGAGTGCGTCGGCGTGAGCCAGTTCTGCGAGCGCGCGCAGCAGGTAGCGGCCGGTGAGATCGCCGCCTGCGCCGAGGATGACGAAGCGGGTCGCGTTCACCGGCGCTCCATCGCCCGTGCCAGATTCATGCCCGACGACACGACGCCGACGTGGCTGAATGCCTGCGGATAGTTTCCGAGGAAAGCTCCGCTCGAGGGATCGATCTCCTCGGGCAGCAGTCCGAGCGCTCCTGCACGATCACAAAGCGAGTCGTAAAGCGCGACCGCTTCGTCCACGCGCCCTTGTTTGGCCAGGTTGTCCACCAGCCAGAAGCTGCACAGCAGGAAGGCACCCTCGTCCCCCGCGATACCGTCAGGCGACTCGTCGGGAAGATAACGGTAGAGCAGCCCATCACCGGCCCCGAGACGGCGCTGAATCGCCTCGACTGTCGACACCATCTTCGGATCGCGAGCGTCGATGACGCGGCGCAGGGGCAGCGCGAGCAAGCTCGCGTCGAGCCCCCCGTCGGCACCGATGTGCTCGGTCAGCGAGCCGAGCTCGTCGTCCCACGCGTCACGCAGGATCGCCCCGACAATTCCGTCCGCCTGCCGTCGCCAGCGCGCAGAATCACCAGGAAGACCGAAGCGATCGGCCAGCCGTGCGCCGCGGTCCAACGCAACCTGGCACATCGCCGCAGAGTACGTGAACGCCCGGCCGCTCGTGCGTACTTCCCAGATCCCATGGTCCGGGCGGTCCCACATCCGCGCCGCGGTCTCGATCAACTCGACGAGCTTCGGCCACACCGGCTCGAGCGAACCACCACCAGTCGCCCACTGGTAGGCGCAGTCGACGATCTCGCCGTATGCGTCGTGTTGGCTCTGGTCAGCAGCCGCATTGCCCCACCGGACCGGCAGCGAGCATCGGTACCCCTCCAACTCGGGGTCCTCCCATTCAGCCGGCGGCTGTCGACCGTCGACCGTGTACAGCACCCGTGGCTGCCCGTCGCGGGCGATCGCGTCGAGGACCCAGCCGAGGAAGCCCCACGCCTCTGCATGCAGCCCGACACGGCGCAGCGCGTACACCGAGAACGCAGCGTCGCGCACCCACGCATACCGATAGTCCCAGTTCCGTGGCCCGCCGATCGCCTCCGGTAAGGATGACGTCGGCGCAGCAACCAGCGCGCCGCTCTCGAGGTGATCGAGCATCTTCAACGTGATCGCAGAGCGACGCACGAGCGCTTGCTGTGGGCCCGCGTAGTCGATGTGACGGCACCACCGTCGCCATGTGGCGCACGTCGTCTCCAGCAGCTCTTCTGCGGCGCGCGTCGCCTCCCGCCGATAGGACCCACCGCTCCAGCGAAGGAGGAAGTGCGCCCGCTGACCGCGGGCGAGCACGAACGTGGAACGCAAGCCGTCGAGCGGGACGCTGGCGACCAACTGGAGATCGAGGTCTTCGCGACCTCGCACCCTCACGCGCCACCCGTCCGCACGCCGCTCCCCGTCGGCGCCACCCCGCGGCGACACGTCCAGTGTCATCCGAATGGTGCCGTCGAGCGCGACGACGCTGCGCAGCAACTCCCCTCGTGCAGCCGCGACATCCTCCGTCAGATCAGCCCCGCTGCGCAGTGTGAGGCAGTCCGTAACGCGAACGACACCCGACCGCGAACGCAGCTCCGTCGCCAGCACCCCGGTGTCACGCTCGTATCTCTGCCGCGCCTCCACGACCTCCTCCGGCGCAAGACGCCAAAAGCCGCCGCGGTGCTGGTCGAGCAGCGAGCAGAACAGCGGTGCAGAGTCGAATCGGGGAAGGCATAACCATTCAATTGACCCGTCCCGTCCGACAAGCGCGGCTGTCGATCCGTCGCCGATCAGACCGAAGTCCTCAATCGGCAAGTAACCATCCACGCGAGTCAACGGTGACCACGCGGTCCACGATCCGTCGACGCGCTCGGTCATCGTTCACCCCTACCCCCGGCGACGATGATGAAACGCTGTCGCCTGAACCGGATCCCGCCGACTCCTCGTGAGCGCGTTCGTGAACGACCATTCACGGGGGCCGGCGAGGCCGGGTCGAGACCTGGCGGGCGGCGTTGCCCTGCGTCAGAGTTGTGGAGGTGAAGACCGGTTCCCCCCAACCGACTCGAGTGCCGGCTGTCATCGGGGGCTTGCTGTTGGCGGTCGGTTGGGGTCTGGTTGCGGCCGTGGTCTTCGTGCAGTTGACGGTGTTGTCGCCGGGCACCTACCGCGACGCGCTGGTTCGGGCGGATGCGTACGAGCGCGTCTACACCGAGGTGCTGGCGGATCCCGAGTTCGCCAGTCTGAAGGAGCGGTTGGCGGGTTCGTTGGTGCCGACGGCCGGGAACGAGGTGCAGGTCCGAGTCTTGTCGGTGAGCGCGCTGCGGTGGAGTCTGCCGCCGTCGCGGTTGCGGTCGGGGACCGAGGCATTCGTTGTGCAAGTGCTTGCGTATGTGCGAGGCGACGTGCCGCGACTGGACGGTTCTGCCCCGGTGGCCGACATCGTCGATCGCGTGGACGGCACGACCGCCGCCGAGGTGCGGGCGTTGTTGGCCGATGCCGCAGAGCTGGTCGCCGAGGGGGCGACCTCCTACGAAGCCGAAGTCGCAGCGTTCGTGGCGGAACTCGCGGCGGGTCGTGTGCCCTCGACGGTGCCGATCTACGGCGGAAGCGAGTTCGACGTCGACCGCGCGCTTGCCGTGGTGGTTGGTGTCGGTGAGGTGACCGATCCTCGGATCCGGGACCAGGTCGAGGCGGCGCTGCTGGCGGGTGACCAGCGCGATGCGCTGATCGTCGCGAGCACTCGTGCTGTCGCGGTACACGCGGCAGGGGTGAGCGAGCAGTTGCGGGCCGGGACGGTCGGGGGCGGGGACGTCGATGTTATTGCGGAGCTTGCGGACCGGGCGGGCTTGGATCCGTCGGCCGTGGTCGCGGAGTTGGATATGGCTCGGGCTGCGGCGCGTTGGTTGTCGTGGCCGACCGCGGTGGTGGGCGTGGCGATGATGGTGATCGGGGCTGGCATGGTCATCCGCCGGGGATGGCGACGTTGGGTGATGTCGTTCGGGGCGGCGCTGATCTTTGGCGGCCTGCTGGTCGGGTTGGTGTGGGTTCTGATCGCCTCGGCAGCGGGCTCGCCTCTTGCCCCCGCGACGGGCGAAGGCCCCGGCACGTGGGGGCTGCCTGGCGGGTTGCGACGGGTTCTCGGGGACGTCGAGGGCGAGATCGGGGCTGCGTTCGCTCGGCGGGCGGCGATGCTGGCGGTCGGGCCGATCGCGGTGGGTGCGGGGCTGGTCGCTGGCGCGGCTGCGTGGTCGTGGCTGCGCGTTCCGGTTCGAGCGAAAGGTCTGATCGCGGCGACGTCAGTGGTGGTCGTTGCGGTGCCGGCGGTGTGGATGACGGCACGGGCGGCCGGCGTCGGGTCGCCCCGGGCCTGCAATGGGTTCGTGGAGCTGTGCGACCGTCGCTATGACGAGGTCGTCTACGCGGCGACGCACAACTCGATGTCCAGTCCGGACGTGGTCCACGTGTGGCCCGAGCAGGACCATGACATCGGTGAACAGCTCGACCAGGGCATCCGGGCGTTGCTGATCGACACGCACTACTGGACGCCGATGCTGTCCCAGGCGCAGTTGGCGGAGGCGGAGCCGTTCTTCACCCCCGAGTTGGCGTCGACGGTCTTCGCTCGTCTCGGTCCGCTTCGAGAACAACGCCCGGGTACGTTCCTGTGCCACGCGCACTGTGCACTGGGCGCCACCCCGCTCGTCGACGCGCTGCGCGAGGTCAGGGCCTTTCTGAACGACAACCCGCACGACGTGGTGACCCTGATCATCCAAGATGCCATCAGCCCAACGGACACCGTCGCAGCGTTCGAGAGCGCCGATCTACTGCGCTACGTCCACACCCACGACCCGACACGACCGTGGCGCACGCTGGGTGACCTCATCGACGGCGACGAGCGGCTCGTCGTCTTCGCAGAGGCGGACGGCGGCGACCCCGCGTGGTATCACGCCGCGTTCGAGCACATCCAGGAGACGCCGTTTCTGTTCCGGTTGCCCGAGGCCTTCTCCTGCGACCCGAACCGCGGCGATCCGGCCGCCGGACTGTTCCTCATGAACCATTGGGTACAACGGATCGCTCCTGACCGGGCTGACGCCGCGTTGGTCAACCAGCGCCAGTTCGTCGTCGGCCGCGCCCGAGAATGCGCGAGAACCCGTGGAAGGACTCCGAATTTCATTGCCGTGAACTTCTCGAACATCGGCGACATCGTCGGCGCCGTCGAAGAGCTCAACCTGCCAAGATGAGCCCAACCGGCCCCGGCCGGAAGGAGACACCATGACAGACGAGAACAACGACCTCGACAAGCGCCAACTCGCTCGGCTCATCGCCGTCGGCGTCCTCGTGGTCGTCCTGCTCGCGTTTGTGATCGACAACACCCAATCAGTGCGGGTCGGCTTCGTGTTCTTCGAACGCAACCCACCGTTGATCTGGATCCTCGTCGTCACCGCCGCAGTGGGAGCCGCGATCGACCGCCTGGTGCGCTGGCGTCGGAATCGTTAGGAACCTTGTCCTGGCGGAGCCCGTGGACGAGAGTCGCCGGCATCCGCAGCGGTGTTGTCGACGCCTTCGCGCGACGCCCTCAGCTCCGACGGGTGGATTCCGGTGAGCGATGCAGTGATGGGGGCGGTGATCGGATCGAGGTTCGCCGCCCCGCTCCCGTCGCAGTAACCTTGACGAATCCGGCCCGAGCAATACTGCAGCCGGTAACACGAAGGAAAAGTCCTGTGGTCGAGCAGCTGACCGACCCGATCACTTACCACGGTGAAGGCCCGGTGTGGTCTGAACGATGGGGAGGTCTTCGCTGGGTTGACATGCTCGCCGGCGACGTTCTCTCCTTGAGGGTCGACGGATCCGTCACGCGCCGCAGTGTGGGAGCCATCATTGCGGCCCTGCGACCGCGCCGCGACGGCGGCGCGGTGATCGGTGTTGAGCGCGGGTTCATGCTCGAGTCCCCGGAGGGATCGCTCATCTACCTCGGTGACCTGTGGACCAGCACCGACGTGCGGATGAACGACGGCGGCTGCGATCCCGACGGTCGCTTCTACTGCGGGTCAATGGCGTACGACGTCGAGCACGGCCGGGGCGCGCTCTACCGGTTGGACCCGGACTGCTCGCTGCAGGTCGTGCTCCAGCACGTCACGATCTCCAACGGCATCGACTGGAGCCCGGACGGCTCCCTCGCCTACTACGTCGACACCCCGACGCGCCGGATCGACGTCTTCGACTACGACGACCACGCCGGTTTGACCCGACGACGACCCTTCGTTTCGGTGCCGGAGGACGACGGCGCTCCCGACGGCATCACCGTCGACGCCGATGGCGGAGTCTGGGTTGCGCTCTACGGCGGCGGCGCGGTCCGGCGGTACACACCGGTTGGGGTGCTCGACGACGTGATCGACGTACCGGCCCGGCAGGTGACTGCCTGCACCTTCGGCGGTCGGCGCCTCGACGAGTTGTACATCACCACCTCACGAGAGAACCTCGACCCGCACGACGACCCGCTAGCCGGGTCACTGTTCCGCGCCTCGATCGGCGTTGCCGGTCAACCGGTGCGGGAGTTCGCCGGCTGACCGTTCCCGTATGATCGACCAGCTCGTCCTTGTCGGAGCCGCGGGTGACCTCGCCCCGAAACGTGTCCGGATGGACCGTGGGCGACCTTCGCTCAGGACTCCTTTACTTCGGGGTGCGTCTCTAAAGAGTGGCAGTGTCGTATGAGAATGGCCGGATGAGGCGCGACGTGGCAGCGATGCGGCGCGACAACTCTGCGCCGTCTTGTCTGCGATCGAACGTGGTGAGCTGGATGCGTCGGGGAGAGCACGTCGGCTCGTGCCGCTGATAGAAGGCTCAGTCATCGCTCTGGAGAAAATTGCCGAGGGCTGAGTGTCGTCGCATTTACACAACCGCGCCGGCACCCTTCGCGCAGTTGTACAAGTACTCCACGAGCCGGTCGGTCACGCAGGCTGCCCTCAGCTTCAACCGGCTCGCTGCGACGAGCCGATGGCGGCGTCCTTTCACCACCGCACGATTCAAGAACGCCTCGTGGCGCTCGATGTCCGCCACCCAGAGACGGTTCGGTGCCGGCGCCCGGAACTGCCGTGCGACGAGATCCGTCGGCCGGACCAGCCGGTCATCGGTGGTGGTGGTGATCGTGAACGCCTTGCCGCGCTTGGCCCCGATCAGACCCTGCGCCTTCATCAGTCGCTCGACGGTGCAGCGCGCTACGCGGATGTTCTCCCGGTTGAGATGCGCCCACATCTTGTCCGCGCCATACACGAACAGGTTCTGTTCATAGACCCGCACGATTTCTCGCACGAGTTGTTCGTCGCGCATCGAACGCGCCGAACGGGCCGCTTCGAAGGCCTCGAGTTCGGCGAGCGCGGCGTCGGCGTTGACGGCCGTGTAGATCGGCGCTCGTCATCACTGAGCACCAACGCGGCCTTCGGCCGGCCCCGAACACCCATGAGAGGACCATACGCCGATCCTCACCAAACGAGTGTCTATGACTCAGACACTAGAAGACACACGCAGTGTTCTCAAAGCGGAGAAATCTTGCTTTGCGTGACCGGTTCGTGGGACCATGACGTGCAGGTCTCAGCGTTGACGATGCAGCTTGTTGGCGTGGCGCTGGCGGGTTTGGTGCTACGGAGGATGACGATGGGGCCGAGGCGGGCGTGGCGGGTCAAGGTGGCGGTGGCAGCGGTGACGCTGGTGGGCGCGCTGGTGTCGATGGGCGTGGCGCACGCGGCGCCGGGTGGCGTGGCGGGGGCGACGGGCCGGTACATCGTGGTGCTCCACGAGGGGGTGGATCCCGATCAAGCCGCCGCGGACCACCGTCGCGCGCACGGCGCGAGCCCGCAGCTGGTGTATCGCCACGCGTTACGGGGCTACGGGGGCACGATGTCGGCACAAGCGGCGGCGAACATTGCTCGTGACCCCCGTGTCGCGTTCGTCGAAGCCGACCAGCTTGCCTTCGCGTTCGGGCACGGTGAGGTGACCACGGGCGTCGACCGCAGCGCCGCACCGGACGCTCAGCATGTCGTGCCGGCTCATCTGACGATCGACGGCGTCGATGATCTGCGCGTCGATGTCGATGTGGCGGTGATCGACACCGGCGCGGACCACACGCATCCTGACCTCAATGTGGTGGCGGGCACGAACTGTTCGGGTGGCAGCCCGTTCAAGCAGTCCTGCAGCGACGGCTTCCCGGGAGATGACAATGGGCACGGCACCCACGTGTCGGGCACGATCGGTGCGCTCGACAACGGGGTGGGTGTCGTCGGGATGGCCCCGGGGGCGCGTATCCACGCCGTGAAGGTGCTGCGTTCCGATGGCAGCGGCTACATGTCGTGGATCGTCGCGGGGATCGATTGGGTGACCGCCCGGGCACCGGTTAACGGCGGGCCGATCTCGGTGGCGAACATGAGTCTGGGCTGCAAGTGCTCGAGCGGCGCGCTCGACTCGGCGATCTCGGGCTCCGTCGGCAAAGGCGTCGTCTATGTGGTCGCGGCGGGGAACAGCAACGAGGATGTCAAGGATTACAGCCCTGCGAAGCATCCCGATGTGATCACCGTCTCCGCGCTGGCCGATTTCGACGGTGTCTCCGGCGGAACGGGCGCGCCGACTTGTCGCAACGACCAGGACGACACGCTCGCTGACTTCAGCAATTGGGGCAATGGCGTCGACCTCGCCGCGCCTGGAGTGTGCATCCGGTCCACCGTACCCGGTGGGGGTTACGACACCTGGAGTGGTACCTCCATGGCGGCACCGCACGTTGCGGGTGCGGCGGCGCTTATCACCAGCCAGGGTGCGCCCACCACGAAGGCCCAAGCCCTCGCGGTGCGCGACACGCTCGTCCAGAACGGCAACCTGACCTGGACCGACGGTTCCGGTGACGGGATCAAGGAGCCGCTGCTCGACGTCACCAACGCGACTGTGTTCACGCCGACCACCACCAGCGGCAGCGGTGGCAGCGGTGGTGGTGGTGGTGGGGAGACGAACACAACTCCCGTGGTGACCATCGACAGCCCCTTGGACAACTCAGTGTTTGATGAGGGAACCTCGATCACCTTCAGCGGGACTGCCACCGACACCGAGGACGGAGTCCTCACCACCAATCTCGTGTGGAGCTCCAATAAAGACGGCCAGATCGGCAGCGGGGCCAGCTTCTCGGCGGTGCTTTCGGTCGGTACGCACACCGTCACCGCCACGGCCACCGACTCGGATGGCGCGGCTGGCTCGTCGTCCATCACGTTAGCCGTGAACAGCACGAGCGGCAGCCCAACGTCCGTCGTGATCGATTCCATCACCTACACCTGGTATGGCGGCAGGTACAGCAACAACCATCTCGACATCGCGATCGTCGTCAAGGACGATCTTGGCAACCCCCTCGCCGGAGTGTCCGTCACCGTCCAGATCAGAAAAGACGGCCTCGACTACTGGCAGCCGACCGGCAACACTGACAGCAACGGACGCGTCGTGTTCACCATCAAGAACGCGCCGTCCGACTGCTACACCGCTGACGTGCTCAGCGTCACCGGAACGACGCTCACCTACGACGGAACCGAACCCGCGAACCAGAGCTGCAAGTCAACCTCAGCCAGCACCAAGAACGGCGCCTAACACCGACTGAGTGCCAGGAGTGGGCAAGGCGCTGGCGGCGGCGTTTCCCCGCACTGGAGGCGGCCAACATCGGGAGATACACCGGCGCCGCCACGACAGGAAGCATGCCGCGGTTTATAGCCAGCGCCAATGGGCTATCGACTGAATTGAAGCCCTGCCCGGATCCTCCAAGTTCCCTGGCAGGGCTTCCTCGTGTCGCGCCACGTCTCCCTCGCGATGCTTTCCCCGAACGCACCGATCAGCCGCGAGAAAGCCATCGACCTGATCCGCCGCTGCCAAGCCGCGATCGCTGTCGCGCAAGGTCGAATCAGCTGACTTAGTGCCACTGAGGCAACGTTTGCGATGTCCCGAACGAACTCTCTGTGTCAAGGGGCTTCTTTGACGGGTGTCGGGGCGCGTGGGATCGACCGGCGTTGCCGGGCGTCGTAGGATTTTGGTTGGGTCCGGGGGTGACTTTAAGCCGAAGAGCCGGTGTTTAGGAATGTGAGCCGGCCGCGCTTTCGGACACCCGGCACGTAGCGTGCGTCGCGCCGCTTCAACACGATGCCCTCTTGTTCCAGTCGGACGCAGGCGTCAAGGAGGTCTTCGGCGTCGTCGAACGCGGAGCTTGGAATCGTGCACTACGCCCCGGCTCACTCGTCCACAAGAACCAGCCTACGTGGTGAGGAGTATCTCTCGGGAGGAGACGCTCCCGTTCGCCGAAAAGGGAATGGCCGTTGGCGGAATGCCGAACACGATGTAGATCTCCGTGAGTGCGGTGAATGCGTCCGTCTCAGGGTCGTCGCTGAAGGGGTTGCTGTGGATGAAGGTGTTTCGCGAGGGGCCACGGCCCCCGCCAGCCACGTCGCGTTGGGGCGGACCCGGTCGAAGTTCGAGCGTCCGCCCGCCGCCACTTGTGTGACCACCAACGACGAGAAGCCAATCTGTCGTCCATCGATTCATGATGTCGCTGTGGACGAATCGACAGAACTCAAGGACATACTCCACTTGTATTTGCCGGACGCCGATTGGGCCTGAGTCAAACGATGCTCCGGAAGCGACGGCGGCGCGTCGGGTGCTGCATTTCCGCCATGACAGCGCACAACGGTGGGCCCCGAAGTGAAGCTCCGCGGCGACCCTCAATCTCCTCGTCCCCTTGACATACGTCTACAATGGACGTATATATGTATGCCACATACCCCCATACACCGGAGGACTAGTGAAAATGACCATTTACCTGCCCGATGAGCTCTTCGAAAAAGTGAAGGCACATGAAGACCTGAACGTCTCGGCCGTATGCCAGGAAGCACTCCGTGAGGAGCTTTCGTGGCGAGAGGCGGCCGCGAAGTTCGGAGAAGGAATGAAACGGCACACCCTGTTCGACGAAGCTCGCGAACGCGACGTGAGCTTCATTGGCAAGCGCATCTACACGCACGACACCCACCCGTTCCGAGACGACGAGGTGTACCTGACCGCCAAGCATGCGCTCGCGGTGTACCAAGACCATGAGCAGCGGCTCCACGTCTACGACGATTTCGACGCCCTGAAACGCGAGTTTGCTGGGTCGAGCGAGGAGGCCGAGTTCTTCCTCGCCGGCGTCGCTCAGGAACTTGGCGAGAAATACGTCGTTTTCCTCGACATCTAGCCCGGTCGTAGCCACGGCGACGGCCGAGGCGCGCATTCGACCGTTTACGGTCTGGCGTTGAAGGCCTTGAATGCGTCGTCAAAAAGCGTGAAGTGATCGGAGCGGGCATTGTTGCGTTGACGGATCGTGTGGGCTCGGCGAGGGTGTCTCGGTGAAGCGCCGCCGTCATGTCGCCCCGTCCGTACCCGGGTTGTCGGCCTTCGCGGGGTTTCGGTTCCCGCCGGAGGTGATTCTGTTGGCGGTCCGCTGGTATCTCCGCTTCGGTCTGTCGTACCGCGACCTCGAGGAACTCCTGGCTGAGCGCGGCATCGACGTCGATCACGTCACCTCGTACCGGTGGGTGCAACGCTTCACGCCCGCGTTGCTCGACGCGGCGAGTCCGTGCCGTCACGGGGTCGGTGATCGTTGTTCGTCGACGAAACGTACGTGAAGGTCGCCGGGGTGTGGCGCTACATCTACCGCGCCGTTGACAACAACGGCCAGGTCATCGACGTGTAAGTCTCGGCCCGCCGCGATATCGCCGCAGCCCGAAAAGTTCTTCACCGCTGCGTTGCTCGCGCATGGCGAACCGGAAGAGATCGTCACCGACCGCGCCGCCGCGCTCGCCAACGCGATCGCGGACCTCGCCGCGGGCGCGTTTCATAACACCGAGCAGTACGCCACGGATGAGATTGTCAACTGTTCGTCACGGGTCGTTGTGGTCGCCAGTGCGCGATCATTACCTCGTAGGCACGTTCGGCGTGTTCGACGATCGCTTGTTCCTGATCGCGTAGCTGCTTGATGTGGTAGTCGTGCGTGACGCCGCGTATCGGTCCGCGCCGTGACTGGGCGCCGGCGGCGAGTTCGAGCTTGCGGCGCTTATGGGCGTTGAGGCTTGGCCGCGCGAACGCGTAGTCCTCGCCCTTGGTCACCAGGTGCCAGCACAGCACTGTCATTTTCCGGGCGGTCGCGACGGTCGCGACTTGGAACCGGCGACGGTCTTTGACGCGCCGATAGAACGCCCGCAGCGGCCCTGGCGCTCTCGAGGCGGAGAACGCGGCTTCGACGAGCATCCCCCGGGCCTGCGCGGGGCCGGCTTTGGTGATCCGGCCATGAACCGCGGGCCCGTTGCCGGACTGACGAACTCGAGGGTTCAACCCGAGATACGCGACGAGCCGGTTCGGATCGTCGAAGCGGGAGAAGTCACCGACCGCAGCGACGACCGCGACTGCGACGGTGACATCGATGCCGGGCACGGTCATGAGTCGGGCAACGACCGGATCGTCGATCGCTTCGATCGCGATGTCACGCTCGACTGCGGCGAGCAGCTTCGACAGCGTCGCCGCGCTCATCGAAGCCATCGACGTGTGGGCTTCCCACTGGAACGACGACCCGAAACCGTTCGTCTGGCACACCCCAGCCAAGAAGATCATCGCCAAAGTCAGACTAGGACGCGCCGCCCTAACCCACCAGACCAAATCCGCGACGGACCATTAGCGGGGGGAGGGCAGGCCCTCCCCCGGCCCCCTCCCGGGGCGCGCGATTCCAGAATCCTGCCGAACTCGTTCTTCTCACAGAGGTCTCGTCCGCGCGCCAATTCACTGTCGCCGTGAGGTCGTAAGTCCAGATGGGGCAGGACGAAAATCCTCTCGCGCGCAATCATCGCGCTGGAGAAAACTTGTCACAACGTCTCAAGTTCTGACCCCAAAGCACAGCTAGCGAAACACGCCAGGGCTTAGCTCTTGATGATGTTGTGCGTCTCAAAGATGGCGGGGGGAGCGGAAAACTCGATCCCGGCCTCGGTGAGGATCGGCATGAGGCGCTCACCGAACGCTTCGAACTGCTTCTGCGTGTTCCAAATCTCGCTGACCAGGAGGTTTCCCCCCGAGCCGAAGCAGACGTGGTAATCGAGGCCCTGGGGAGGAAAGTCCCCAGCCGCCTCAAGCATCTTGATGGTCTTGTCGTACTTCTCGGCAGTCAAAGCTGTGGGGCTGAAACGGACGACGATGCTCATGGGGAACGCCTCCACCTTGGGGTCAGGCGCACCCTACCCCGTATCTCCCGGCGGGGGTGTCCGGTGAGCGCGGGCGAGCGGATCGTGTCCGGGCCTTAGTGCTCTGGATCGTAATTGCGGTCACGTATTCGGGCGGTTCAGGCGGCGGCTTGGTAGTCGGGTTTGTCGGTGAGTCGTTTGAGGAGTTTGGTGGGCACTGTTGCGTTGTTCGATCGCGTCGCGCGCCGCGTCCCACATCATTGACCTCGGTTCAGAGGACGCCGGCTAGTTCGTCGAACGCAGCTGCGATGCGGAGGTGCCGGATTCGTGCATCGATGCCGAGTTCGTAGTGA
>DATLFA010000045.1:0-305049 GCA_035525225.1 Acidimicrobiales bacterium | reverse complement strand
AGTCGTCATCGTCTCCGACCTCCGTGTGCTCACCGAATCGTTAACGTAGTCGAACGTCTGCCGTCGAGTGCGATGGCGACGAACTGGTTACTGCATGGCACGTTGCCAAAGGCAGGCAACGACGTTGCGTGCAAACGAACGGCAACCCAGCCGGGGACTCCGGCCTTGCGGAGATCACGGGATCGATGAGTGTTGCTTTGAACGTTTCGAACGAAGTCAGTCCTGCCGGGTATGCCCGAAGCATTCGACGATCGAGCGCACCAGTTCGCAATGGGCACCGGATTGATTCGGATGACGTCGAGCGTCGACCCGAGTGTGGTGCAGTTGCGGTTCAATGCCACGGATGAAAGTCCTTGCGTGCCGGCAAGTCATGTCGTACGGTGCAGGTTGCCTACTCCACACGCATACCTGAGATTGCCCTGGCGATCACCAGTCGTTGGATCTCGGAGGTGCCTTCGAAGATCGTGTAGATCTTCGCGTCGCGGTGCCAACGTTCCACGGGGTACTCGCGGGTGTAGCCGTAGCCGCCGAGGATCTGGATCGCATCCTCTGTCACCTTCACTGCGACTTCAGCGGCCTTGAGCTTTGACATCGAGCCTTCGCCACGGCGAAGTCCTCCGTTGCGGGAGAGCCACGCAGCGCGCCACACGAGCAGGCGCGCGGCGTCGATCTCCATCGCCATGTCGGCGAGCTTGAACCCGACCGCTTGGTGAGTCACGATCGGCTTGCCGAATGTCTTGCGCTCTTTCGCATAGTCGAGCGCGAATTCGTACGCCGCGCGCGCGATACCTATGGCTTGTGCGCCGACGGTGGGCCGCGTCGCTTCGAACGTCGACATCGCGGGTTGCTTCTGTCCGGTATGCGTGGTTTCGCGGGCGCGGGCCAGCTTCTCGTCGAGCTTCTCCTTGCCACCGAGCAGGCAACTCGCCGGCACGCGCACGTCGTCGAGCACGACCTCGGCGGTGTGCGACGCGCGGATGCCGTGCTTCTTGTACTTCTGACCCATCGACAAGCCTTTGGTCCCGGGCGGCACGACGAACGACGCCTGTCCCCGACTGCGCAACTCGGGATCGACAGCCGCCACGACAACGTGCACATCGGCGATGCCACCGTTGGTGATCCACGCCTTGGTCCCGTTGAGCACCCACTCGTCGGTCGCTCCGTCATAGACCGCACGCGTGCGCAACGACGACACGTCAGAACCGGCGTCGGCCTCGCTGACACAGAACGCACCCAACTGCACCTTGTCGGCGGTGCCGTAGCACTGCGGTACCCACTCGAACACCTGCTCCTTGGTGCCGATCGCAGCGATGCCCGCCGCTGCGAGACCCGACCCGAAGATCGCGAGGCCGATACCGGCGTCGCCCCAGAACAACTCTTCGGCGGCGACCGGATAGGTCAGCCCGGTCTTGTCGTCATTGGCGTTGGCCGCGAACTCCCACGAGTACAGACCGATCCGCGCTGCCTCCTGGACGATCGGCATCGGGAACTCTTCGCGCTCGTCCCATTCGTGAGCCGCGGGGCGCACCACATCAGCGGCGAACTCGTGGATCCACTTCTGGAGTTGCTGTTGGTCTTCGTTGAGAGCCAACGAGAACTCGCCCATCGGACAACCTCCGCGAGATCGGATTACGTTACCGGCCGGTAACAAGGCTAGCGGAGGGCGCCTGCGGCACCACCGCGAGGGATAGCCCTGGCCGAATCGGCGTCGAATCGGAGGACGACCGTATTAAAGACCCAGGCCCAGAAGCCGACAATACGAACGTGCGCACGTCCGCGGAGTCAGAACTCACCGGGACGCAGCCGGCGATCGGCCCGGCCACCCTCGGCGCGTGGACAGTCGTACCGCTGCTGTTGAGCATCGCGATCGGTGCGCCGATCGTGCTGCTGCTCGATGTCAGTGCCGTTGCCGCATGGTCGATTCAGGTCGGGCTCAGCCTGGCCTGTGTCGCGGCCGGCGGCATCGCGATGCTGACCTTGTCGCCACGCGGTGGCGACATGGACGTTGTCGCCCACAACGCCTTCGCGGAGGAACACGCGGCCGAGCTGATGCGCCGCGCGTTCGATACGGAATTCGATCGCGCGCTCGACATGCTCGACACCGAGGCGGCCGTCCTCGACATGACCCGCAGCGCACTGCGGCGTCTCGACCCCCGCTGCGAATTCGAACTCCATCTCGTCGACCCGACGAAGCCCGAGCTGTGTCTCGCGATGTCGACCGTCGACACGCCACCCGCCGACACGCGGGATCAACCGTGGTCACCGTGGGACAGCTTCGCGGCGCGGCAAGGCCAAACCATCACCTATGAGACGACCGATCGGCTCGACGTGTGTCCCCATCTCCGCAGCCGCATCGATGGTCCGTCCTCGGCCGTGTGCGTGCCGCTCATCGTGATGGGTCGCATCCTCGGCGTGCTGTACGCAGTTGGCGATGTCGGTGTCCGCACGCGCGATGAGGTCGAGCGCATCGAGTCCCTGGCGCGACGCTCGGCGCTGCACATCGGGCTCGTACGCGCGGCGACGAAGACCGAACCTCCGGAACCCGTCGACTCGGTGACCGGATTGCCCGAACAGCGCGTCGCCCGTGAACGGCTGGTGAAGCTGAGCGAAGCCGGTACACCGTTCTCGTTGGCCCTCGTCGACATCGATCACTTCGCCATCTACCGCGAACTGCACGGTGCCGAGGCCGCGGACGAGGCGTTGCAGTTGCTCTCCGAATCGCTCGTCGCCGCAGTGCGCCCGACCGACATGGTGGCGCGCGTCGGGGACTTCGAGTTCGCGGTGGTCTTGCCCGAGTCGACTGCGCAGAGCGCGCTGAAGGCGATCGAGCGGGTGCGCGAGCAGTTGATCATCGTCCAGGCGATGCGACCCAAGCCGCTGTTCACGTGCAGCTTCGGGCTCGCCCATTCGTCGATGAGCCCCTCCATCGACGGGATCATCTCGTTGGCCGCGACGGCGCTCGACACTGCCCAGAGCGAAGGCCGCAACCGGGTCGTGATCGCCGGATCAGTGCGCACGCACCGTCATCCGTCGCAGTCCGGCGACGTCAACTGAACCGGTAGCCACGGGGGTACCGGTCGGACAATCGATACGTGGGCCCCGCAATGCGCCCGCTACCGTTGGCGCCATGGCTCCACGACCGACCGTGCCCGACAAACCGTCGCTCGACGGCCTCGAAGACAGACTCGACGCACGCTGGAGCGACGAGGGCGTCTATCGCTTCGACCGCAGCCGCAGCCGCGAGCAGGTGTATTCGATCGACACTCCGCCGCCGACCGCCAGCGGATCACTCCACGTCGGCCACGTTTTTTCGTATACGCACACCGACACCATCGCCCGCTACAAGCGCATGCGTGGCCTCGCCGTCTTCTATCCGATGGGATGGGATGACAACGGACTGCCAACCGAACGCCGCGTACAGAACTACTACGGCGTGCGCTGCGATCCTTCGCTGCCGTACGACCCCGACTATCAACCGCCCGCGAAACCCGACGCCGATCACCAGGTGCCGATCTCTCGACGCAACTTCATCGAGTTGTGCCACGGCCTGACACAGGAAGACGAAAAGGCGTTCGAAGCCCTATTCCGCCGGCTCGGGCTCTCGGTCGATTGGTCGCACAGCTACACGACCATCGACGACCACTGCCAGCGGGTCTCACAGCGCGCGTTCCTGCGCAACCTCGCCCGCGGTGAGGCCTACCAATCAGAGGCGCCGAGCCTTTGGGACGTCACCTTCCGCACCGCGGTCGCGCAGGCCGAGCTCGAAGACAAAGAACGGCCCGGCGCCTACCACGCGCTAGCGTTTCATCGCGATGGCAGCGACGATCTGCTCATCGACACGACCCGGCCCGAATTGCTGGCGGCCTGTGTCGCGCTCGTCGCGAACCCCGACGATGATCGGTACAAGCCGCTCTTCGGCACCACGGTGCGCACCCCGATCTTCGACGTCGAGGTGCCCGTCCTCGCGCATCACCTCGCCGATCCCGAAAAGGGCACGGGCGTGGCGATGATCTGCACCTTCGGCGACACCACCGACGTCACATGGTGGCGCGAGCTCAACCTGCCGGTTCGGGCGATCATCGGGCGCGACGGTCGCATCACCGCCGAGCCGCCGGCGGCGATCGTGTCGACTGCCGCGCGCGAGGCCTACGCCCGTATCGCGGGCAAGACCATCGCCGGCGCACAACGCGAGGTCGTCACCATCTTGCGTGAGACCGGCGAGCTCGTCGGCGAGCCACGGGCGATCACGCACGCGGTCAAGTTCTACGAGCGGGGCGACAAGCCACTCGAGATCGTCACCACGCGGCAGTGGTACATCCGCAACGGCGGCCGCGACGAAGACCTGCGCGACGAGTTGCTCACTCGCGGCGCCGAGCTCAACTGGGTGCCGCCATACATGCGAGGCCGTTATGAGTCGTGGGTGCGCGGCCTCAACGGTGACTGGCTCGTAAGCCGGCAGCGGTTCTTCGGTGTCCCGATCCCACTCTGGTACACACTCGACGGCGACGGCGAGCCCATGTGGGACAGTCCCATCGTGCCGGCCGAAGACACCTTGCCCGTCGATCCGTCATCGCACGTGCCGCCCGGCTACAACGATGAACAACGGGGCAAGCCCCACGGGTTCGTCGGCGAGGCCGACGTGATGGACACCTGGGCCACCTCCTCGCTGACACCGCAGATCGCGTGCCGGTGGGAGGCCGACGACGACCTCTTCCGCCGTACCTTCCCGATGGACCTGCGACCGCAGGGCCACGACATCATCCGCACGTGGCTCTTCTCCACCGTCGTGCGCGCGCACCTCGAACACCAGAGCCTGCCGTGGACCAACGCGGCGTTGTCAGGGTGGATCCTCGACCCCGACCGCAAGAAGATGTCGAAGTCCAAGGGCAACGTCGTCACGCCCATGAACCTCCTCGAGCAATACGGCAGCGATGCCGTGCGCTACTGGTCGGCATCGGGTCGTCCCGGCACCGATACCGCGTTCGACGAAGGGCAGATGAAGGTCGGGCGCCGGCTCGCGATCAAGATGCTCAACGCGTCGAAGTTCGTGCTCAACACCGCGGGCGCAGGCGCGGCCGCGGCGGACCCTGCGTTGGTCACGCGTCCACTCGATCAGGCGATGCTCGGTGAGCTCGGGCGCGTCGTCACCGAATGCACGACCGCGTTCGACAGCTACGACTATGCCCGTTCGCTCGAACGCACCGAGCGGTTCTTCTGGAGCTTCTGCGACGACTACGTCGAGCTCGTCAAGGCCCGTTCGTACGCGGCCGAAGCAGGGGACGCCGAAGGACAGCAATCGGCGGCCGCGGCGCTGCAACTCGCGCTCTCGACGCTGCTGCGGCTGTTCGCGCCGATCCTTCCGTTCGTCACCGAAGAAGTGTGGTCGTGGTGGCAGACGGGGTCGATCCACCGCGCGCCTTGGCCCGACCTCGGCGAGCTCGGCCCGTCACACGACGTGCTCCCCTACACCGTCGCCGCGGAGACACTCGCGGAGATCCGCAAGGCCAAGAGCGAGCAGAAGAAGTCGCTCGCGACCCCGGTGGCGCGCGTCGAAATGCGCGATACGGCCGAGCGGCTCGCTGCACTACGACTCGTCGTCGACGACGTCGCTGCCGCGGGCAAGGTCGCGGACTACACGTTCGTCGAAGCCGACGCGTTCGTGGTGCACGTCTCGTTCGAGTGACCGCGTTCAGAGCGGACTGTCGCGGCGCGGCAACATGGCCCGCCAGCGATAGGCCGGTTGCGGCGCGTCGATGCGCAGCGCTTCACGGAAGAACGCCACCTCGAAGTTCAGCAGGTTCTCGGCGACAACCTCTTGCGACGTCATGTGCGTGACACCCGAAAGTGGCAGTACGCGGTGCGGGCGCCCGGCTTCGAGCAATGCTTGCGAGAGCGCCAGCGTGTGCGCGACGACCACGTTGTCGTCGGCCAAACCATGGATGAGCAACAGCGGGCGCTCGAGTTGTGACGCAAGGCGGACGACATCGCTGCGATCGTACGCGCCGGAGTTGGACTGCGGATCGCCGAGGAAGCGTTCGGTGTAGTGCGTGTCATAGAGGCGCCAGTCGGTCACCGGAGCGCCCGCCACGGCTGCGTGGAACATGTCGGGCCGGCGCAGCACCGCCAAGGCCGCGAGATAGCCGCCGAAGGACCAACCGCGTACGCCGACCTTCGAAAGATCGAGGTAGTGGTGGAGCTCGGCCAACTCTGCCAGCGCATCGGCTTGGTCGTCGATCACCGGGCCGGCCAGATCGTTGCGGACCGCCCGCTCCCACGACGGCGAACGGCCGGGCGTGCCCCGCCCGTCGATGATCACGATGGCGAAACCCTGATCCGCGAACCACTGTGAAGTGAGGTAGGCCGCGCGCGACCTGACGACACGCGCGTGGCCGGGGCCGCCGTAGGGATCGAGCAAAACGGGAAGGCGTTGGTCGCCATCGAAGCTCGACGGCAACACGAGCGCGGTGCGCAGCCCGCGTTCGCCCACGACCGCGAACTCGTAGCGCGGCTCGACGACCGGTCGGTCGGCAAACGTGCGCAGCACTCCACTCGGGCGGTGATCGACCAACACCGCGACCTCGGACCCGTCGTGGTCCATCGACTGCGATACAAGCACCACCACGCCGCCGCCACTGGAACCACCGTGCACTCCCGGTGTGGTCGACAGCCATTGCAGCTCATGGGAAGCGAGATCGACACGGGCGACATGCGTCTCGGTCGGGTCGGTGCTGGCGGCGACCAGGGCCTCGTGGCCATCGACCGAAATCACTCGGCGCACCTGCACACCGTGGGGTGTGATCGGCTCGCCGTCGACGCAGAGCCGGTAGGTGTCGTCGTCGACCTCGACGGTCACGAGCGCCGTGCCCGACCACGCCGGCACGCCGGGCACGAGATCGGTCCAATCGGCGTTGCGAAGTCGCCTCAGCTCGCGCACGACGCCGGTCACCGCATCGATGCCGAGAAAGGCGAGGGTGCGCTGATCGCGCGTCTGCACGACGGCGATCGGTTCGCCGTGCGCGGGCCACGCGACATCGCACAGGTACTCGAACTCGCCTCCCGACCAGTCGATGTCGACACGGCTGCCGTCGAGCCCGACGATCGCCAGACCGACCGCGGCATTGGCCGTTCCAGCCGCCGGATAGCGCACCGTCGCGGGGGCAACCCAGGGCTCGACCGGCGACGCGATGTGCCACACTGCCACCGGCGACACGTCGACGCGCTCGACGAGCAGGCGGTCGCCGCTCGGTGCCCACCAGAACCCGCGCGTGCGATGCATCTCTTCGGCGGCGACGAACTCGGCCGATCCCCACGAAACGAGCGGTCGGTCCTCGCCGATCACCAGTCGATCGCCGTCGTCGCCCGTCACGCGCAGCGTCGCGCCCGAGACGTAGGCGACACGGGTGGCGGTCGGATCGAGTCGCGGATCGAAGACCGACCCTTCGGAGCTCAACTCGTGCGTGTCGCCGCTCTCGAGATCGGCCACGAACACCCGTCCCGCGAACGCAAACGTGGCGCGGGTCAGCGCACGGTCGGCGTCGAACGCCACGATGCCGCCCGCGAGTTCGCGCGCGCGTTCGCGGCGGGCCCGCTCGGCTGCGGGCGTCTCATCGGACACCGCGGGCGCGAGCAACTGTGACGGATCCACCACCTCACGCTCCTGTTGTGACGCGACGTCGTAGATCCACAACCGATTGACCGGATCGCTGCCCGACGTCGAGCGCAAGAACGCGATGCGCGAGCCACCGCCGGCGACCTTGATGTCGCGTGGAGCGCCCAGCGTGAAGCGCCGTGTGCGAGCGTTCTGGCGCGGGAAGCTGTCGGCGGTATCGGTCACGGCGGGCAGGTTAATGCTCGGAGAGCCAATGCCCGAGCGGCATCCGCCAGAGCGGGGAGTTAGTGACAGACTGCGGTATGCCCAAGCCTCCGAGTGGCGGTACGTATCTCGTCGATCCCCGCGATGCGTATCCCCACGAACCCGAACCGGTGTCGAACTACAACGAGTCGATGTATTTCTCGCTGTTCGATGTGCCAAAGATGTGCGGACTTTGGTTTCGCCTCGGCAACCGACCGAACGAGGGATACGCGGAACGCACCGTGTGCATCTACCTGCCCGACGGTTCGGTGGCGTTCCAAGCAGGACGACCATCGATCATCGACAACCGCGAGATGGCAGCCGGCGGTCTGCGCTTCGAGATCATCGAACCGTTCAAACACAAGCGGGCCACGTTCGACGGCGATGTGGTGATGCTGCGCGACCCGACCGTCATGGTCAATCCGTCGCGCGCCTTCAAGGACAACCCGCACGTGCACGCCCGCTTCGTGCTCGACTTCACTGCCGCCAGCCCGGTGATCGGCGGGCGGCCCCTCAACCCCGACGGCACCGAGCATGTGCCGGCCGAGGCGAGCTTCGGCCGCGCGCACTTCGATCAGTTCATGCACGGCTCCGGCTGGATCGAGATCGACGGCGTGCGCACCGACCTCGACGGTTTCGGCGACCGCGATCACACGTGGGGACCGCGGTATTGGCAGTCGCTCGACGCCTACCGATGGGTGCACGTGCAGTTCGGTCCCGACCTTGCGTTCTTGTTCACGATCAACTGGCGGCGACTGCCCGTTCGTGAGGTTTCGGGGGTCGTGTTCCGCGACGGCGTGTTCTACGACATCCTCGACGCCACGGTCGACAGCGAGTGGGACGTCGACTTCCACCACCGGTCGCTGCGAGCGACAGTCACCACCGAACGCGAGCAGTTCGAGTTGACCGGCAGAGTCCACTCACTGATCCCACTGCGTAACCGGCGCGAGTTCGACGGGGTCGTCAAGGTCACCCGCATCACCGAAGCGATGACCGAATATCGCTGCGGCGACCGCACCGCGCTCGGCATGAGCGAGTACCTCGATCAGATCGTCGACGGGCGCCCGATCGGGCCCGATTTAGACGCCAGCGTCTAACCTTCCGCGTCTGCTCACGGCGGTCGAAGGGGAACTTGCAATGGCAAAATTGTGTGAGGGTCGAGTCGCGGTCATCACGGGCGCGGGTCGCGGCATCGGGCGCGAGCACGCGCTCATGCTCGCCAGCCACGGGGCCAAGGTGGTCGTCAACGACCTCGGCGGCGAACCCGACGGCACCGGCGCCGATCTGACACCGGCGCAGCAGGTCGCAGCCGAGATCGCCGGCATGGGCGGCGACGCCATCGTCAACGGCGACGACGTCAGCGACTTCAACGGCGCCAAGCGCATGATCGACCAGGCGGTCGATGCGTTCGGCACGCTCGACATCTTGATCAACAACGCCGGCATCCTGCGCGATCGCATGGTCTTCTCCATGCCCGAAGCCGACTGGGATGCAGTGATCAAGGTGCATCTCAAAGGCACATGGGCGCCGACCCACCACGCATCGGTGTACTGGCGCGAGCAGGCCAAGGCAGGCAAGCAACTCGACGCCCGCATCATCAACACCACATCGCCGTCAGGCATCTACGGCAACGTCGGCCAGACCAACTACGGCGCGGCCAAGGCCGGCATCGCGGCGTTCTCGGTGATCGCCGCAATGGAGTTGGTGCGCTATGGGATCACCGTCAACTGCATCGCTCCCGGCGCGCTGACACGGCTCACGCAGGGGCTCATGGCGGTGACCGAGACCGACGAGGACAAAGAGGCGTTCTCGCCGCGATGGATCGCCGTCGTCGCGACCTGGCTCGCATCGCCCGAGGCGAAGAACGTCACCGGGCGGGTGTTCGACGTGCGCGGGAACAAGCTCGCGATCGCCGAAGGGTGGGTGCGCGGCCCCGAACTGACCCAGCCCGACGACCCGAGCCAACTCGGTTCGATAGTCAGCGAGTTGATGTCGAAGGCCCGCCTCAACTCCGACATGAACGGCCACCCCAAAGAGGGCCCCGGACGCCCCGCGAAGACCATCTAGAGGTCATCTGACGAGGTCGGCTTCGGCCGGGTGTCGATGAGCGCGGCGAACATCGCGGTGGCGATCGCGCAGCCGATCATCACCGCCCACAACCGGCGAAACGCGGTCGCCGATTCTTCGCCCGCGAGCAGCGCGACAGCGAGCGAGATGCCCAAGGTCGCACCGACGCGATTGATCGTCTGGTTGAGACCGCTGCCGGCACCCAGTTGGCTCGGTGGTAGGTCGTGCACCGCCGCGCTGTTGAAGCAGGCGTAGGTCAGTCCGACGCCGATTGCCAGCATGGTCGCACCGACATAGAAGGCCACGAGGTCGCGTCCGCCGTCGAGGGTGAGGAACCAGGCAATCGCGCCCGCGGTGTAGATAAGCGAACCGGGCAACATCACCGCACGGTGCCCGCGTCGGTCGGCGAGCCGGCCCGCCTGCAACGTGAGCGACGCCTGCAGGACGCTCACCGGAGTGAGGAGCAGCCCGGCCTTGACTTCGGAGTACCCCCAGACGGCGGTGAGGAACTGCACTGACCCGAAGAACTGGAGGAAGAACGCGATCGGCAGCGTGAGCGCGACGCCGTTCGCCCATCGGAAGCTGTTGATGCGAAACAGCCGCAGGTCGATGCTCAGCAACGGGTTACGCGCCGACCGCGCGATCAACGACGACAACACCACGACCGCGACGACGAACGCGGAAATTATGCGGCCGTCGCTCCAACCCCACTCGTCGCTCTGGACGAGGCCGAGGGAGAGCGCGCTCACACCCACGATGATCATCGACGCACCGATCAGATCGGGAGGCAACGCCGGTTGACGCTGGTCGGCGCGGCGCAGCATCTTCGCCCCCGCGATGACCACCGCCGCGCCGAGCGGCACGTTTATCAGGAAGATCCACCGCCATCCGCCGGCGCCCACGATCGCGGCGCCGAGCGAAGGACCCGCTGCACCCCCGAGCCCGCCCGTCGCGCCCCACAGACCGATCGCCATGTTGCGCCGGCCGGCCGGAAAGAACCGCGAGATCAGCGAGAGCGAACTCGGTGTCTGCATCGCGCTGCCGACCGCTTGCACCATGCGGGCGCCGATGAGGACCTGCACGTTCGGCGCGAGGCCCGACAACAGAGAGCCCAGGGCGAACATCGCAACACCGAGCAGGAACACGCGCCCGCTTCCAATGCGATCGGCGAGCCGCCCGCTCGGCACGAGCATCGCCGCGGCGGTGATCGTATAGACGGTGATCACCCACGAGAGTTCGGCTCGGCTGACGTTGGAGAACGAACTGCGGATGTCGTTGAACGCGACGACCACAACGGTGATGTCGAGCGTCGAGACGAACGACGCGGCACACACCAACGCGAGCACGCGCCAAGCTGTGCCCAGATCTTCGTCGCCCACGGCGCCGTGGCCTCAGTGTGAAGTGAAGAAGTCGATGAGCGCGTTGGCGACCACGAGCGGTTGCTCGGGCAACATCGCGTGGCCCGCGTTCGCGATCTCGATGAGTTTCGCCCGCGCGCCCAGACGGTCCGCCAGCTCACGACCGTTGACGGGGGGCGCCAGGACATCGTCGAGGCCTTGCACGACGAGCACATCGGCCGAGCCCGCATCGGCCCAGTCGTGTTCGGCGGTGGCGAGAAGCGCGGCGCCCTGTGTCGCGATCGCGGTGGCATGCCACCCGTCGAGCCAGGTCGTCGGATCGTTACCGGGTGCGAAGAGCGACTGCCGCAGCGCCTCCAGCCGCTCGTCGCGCGGCAGGTCGATGTTCATCGCGCGCTGCAGCGCGGCATAGGCCTCGGGCGACCCGGGTACGGCCCCACCTGCGCCGATCAACGCGATGCGCCCGACCTCGGCCGGCGCGTCGGCAGCGGCGCAGCGCACGACCCGGTTGCCGAATGCGTGGCCGACGAGGTCGAAGGGGGGCGCCGCGAGCTGCCGCGCCACTCGAAGCACGTCGGCCGCAAGGTCGTGCATCGTCAAGTCTTCGAGTGGGCCCGTGCTCTCCCCCACCCCGCGCGGGTCGAACAAGGCCACGCGCCGTCCGGCGGTGAGGAGCACACTGCGAACGGACTCGAAGTCACGGCCCCATCGACCGAAGCCAGGATGACAAACGATGAGCGGGCCTTCACCGCTGACGTCAGCCGTGAGATGTATGTCGCCATCATCGACCACCACCCGCATGCATACGAACCTAGTTGGCGCGCTCGCGTCGATGTGTTGAATGCGACGGCTGATCGTGTTGCAGTTCAACGACCTTTGAACGTCGCATCGCGCTTTTCGAGGAACGCGAGCATTCCTTCTTTCGTATCGTCGGTGCTGCTGTTCACTGCTTGAGCCATGGCTTCTGCTTCGAGTGCTTCGGGCAAGGTCGAGGTGAACGCGTTGTTGAGCAGCCGCTTTGTCATCGACAGCGCAAGCGTCGGTCCGCGAGAAAGTCGAACGGCGAGCTCGGCCACCGCGCCATCGAGTTCGTCGTCGGGGACGACCCGATTCACGAGGCCTATCGACTTCGCTTCGTCGGCACCGAACATGTCCGCGAGCAGCGCGATCTCCTTTGCCTTTTGGATGCCGACCAGCCGCGGCAACAGCCACGACGCGCCGCAGTCGAGGGACAGCCCGCGCCGGGCGAAGATCGCCGCGAACCGGGCATTGTGGCTGGTCACGACCAGGTCGCAGGCCAGCGCCAGGCTCATCCCGGCGCCCACCGCCACGCCCCTGACCTTGGCGATCACGGGGACGGGAATCTCGTGGAGCGCCACCACGGCGTCATGGATGACGCGCATGGAATAGAGCGTGTTGGGGCGCTCGCGGCGGGCGCTGGTGCCGGCGCGCGAGAGGTCGGCGCCCGCCGCAAAATCGCGTGTGCCGGTGAGAACGACACATCGAGCCTGCTGCTGCGCGGTGATCGAACGGAAGTGATCGCGCAACGTCTCGAACATCGACACACTGATGGCGTTCTTCATCTCGGGACGGTTGATCGTCACCGTGACGATCCCGTCGGCGTCTTCGACGACGATCTCATCCACGGTCATACTGCGTTCTGACGGGGACGCATACCCAACACCTCGATGGCCTGCTGCGGCGACGCGACTGCGCGCCCGACGTCCTTGCACAACGCAACCACCTCGTTGACGAGCTCGAGGTTGGAGGGCCGCCGGTGATCGCTCGCGTGGTCTTCGAGACCGACACGGATGTGACCGCCGCGCTCGATCGTGGCACGAGCGATCGGCGTGTCGATCAGGTCGCCACCGACGACCGCACTGAACCACGGCAGGTCACAGTCCTCGAGTTCGAGCATCTCGAGGTACGCATCGAGCGCCTTGACCGTCGGCGGCAACCCGAAGGTGACGCCCTTGCCTCGCGCGATGACCCCGTAGGGCCCCCCGAAGTAGAACTTGACGAACGAACCGGGCGTGAGCCGGCCGAGGCGCCAGTAGGTCAAGACGTTGCGGAGGAAGCCCGGCTCGAACAGCGCGAAATGCAACGCGAGTCCATGACGGTTGCACTGATCGATCGCGTAGTTCATGTCGGCGAAAGTGTTGACGTAAACCGGACTGTTAGGGCTGGGCGTGCCGTCGGGCTCGACGTACCCGAGCAGGATGGTGCCGGGGTCGATGAAGCCGATGCGGATCGCACCCGTCCCCGCCAGGTAGTCGAGGTGGGCCAACTTCTCTTCGACGCCGATACCCACGCCGATCGTCGGCATCGCGAGTGCGTTGGCATCGTGGTCGAGCCACGCCTGGAAGATCGCGTCGTACTGCTCGCTCGCGATCGACGCCTCGACGTTGTGCACGGGTAGGTGGGTGTGGACGATGCTGGCGCCCGCATCCATACACGCGACGCCCTGCTCGATGATGTCGTCGATGCTGCGAGGCACCGTGGGATTTCGCTCGAAGGGTGTCCCTCCGTTGAGCGCGACTTCGATCACGACAGGCTGCATTTGGCCACCCCCACGCGCCTCGGCAATGAAGCGATCGCCACTGTAGGGTCACCCCGACGACCGCACCACCTGGGAGACATGGGGCATGCGACTAGGTCTCACGGATGACCAGTTGGCCATCAAGGAGGTGTTCGCGGGCTTCTTCGGCAAAGAGTCGAACCCCGCCGTCGTCCGCGCCGCCGAACCGGGTGGCTTCGACGCCAAACTGTGGCGACGCGTCTGCGAGACCGGCGCGCCGGGCATGGGTGTCGACGAACGCGCCGGTGGCGGCGGTTCGACGCTCGGCGACCTCGCGGTGGTGGCCGAAGAGTTCGGCCGCAGCATCGCGCCAATCCCCCTGCTCGACCACCAGGTCGCCGCCCGGACGCTGGCTCGACTCGACCAGGTCCGCGCCGACGTGACCGATGGCGAGACGATCGCGTCGCTGGCGTTGCGGCCCGCAGTCGACGGCGCCTGGTGGCTGGTGCCCGGCGGATCGGTGGCTGGTCTCACGGTCGGTCTCGACGGTGACGAATTGGTGGCAGTCGAGTCCGCTCCTCCGCAGCGCGGCCCCCGCAATCACGCGGCGCAGGCACTCGCCGATCGTTCCACCACGGGCGCCCGCACCGTGCTCGCGTTAGGAGACGCGGCGCGAGCGGCCTTCGATCGTGCGTTGAACGAATGGAAGACGCTCACCGCCGCAGCCCTCGTGGGCATCGGAGATCAAGCGCTGCACATTGCGCTCGACTACGTCGGCACCCGCATCCAATTCGGCAAACCGATCGGCGCGTTTCAGGCGGTGCAACAGTCGCTCGCCGATCTGCCGATCCTCATCGACGGCGGGCGCTTGCTCGCGCACAAGGCCGCGTGGGCCGGCGACAACGAGGCCGCCGGCGCGCACGGCCACCTCGATATCGACGACAACGACAACTCCGACTTCGGGGTCCTCGCCGGCATGGCGTTCGTGTTCAATGCAGACGGTGCCGCGCACGCGACAGACCGCGCGCTGCACTTCCACGGCGGCTACGGGTTCGCCGAGGAATACGACATCCAACTTTTCTACCGTCGCGCCCGTGGATGGGCCCTGGTCTACGACGATCCGGCGCGTGAATGTGTGCGCCTCGCCGACGCGATGTTCGGCCCCCGAGAGAGTGTGCGCTGATGGACTTCGAGTTGCCGCCCCATGTGATCGAATTCCGTAACACCGTCAAGCGCATCATCCGCGAAGTCGTGACGCCCGAGATGATCGACGAGATGCACACCAGCGGCACCTTCACCAACCACACCCTCAACCGTGCGCTGGCCAAAGAAGGCCTGCTCGAACGAGCCGTTCCCGGCATGGGCATGGGCGATCCGCTCGAACTGTGGGTCCTGTTCAACGAACTCGAAAAGGCCGGCGCTCCGTACGACGGCATATCGACGTCGATCATGGTCGCGGGCGTCGTGCAACAAGTCGGCACCGAAGCGCAAAGACAGGCCATGATCCCGACGGTCACCTCGGGTGAAGCGCTGGTGTGCATGGGTTACAGCGAGCCCGACTACGGCAGCGATGTCGCGTCGATCGTCACGCGTGCGGTGCGCGACGGCGACGAGTTCGTGATCAACGGCGCCAAGATGTGGACCACCATGGCGCATGAGGCCAAGTGGCTGATCTTGTTGACGCGTACCGACACCGAGGTGCCCAAGCACAAGGGACTCACGATGTTCCTCCTGCCGATGGATACGCCGGGCATCACCGTCGAACCGGTGCACACGATGGGCACCGAACGCACCAACGCCACTTTCTACGACAACGTGCGCGTACCGGTCGACGCGGTGCTGGGCGAGATCAACGGCGGATGGCGCACCATGGCCGTCGCGCTCGCATTCGAGCGCGGGGTCATGGGCGGTACCAATGTCGCAGTGCCGCTGCTGCGCCACTTCCGCAAGTGGGCCGCGCATCACATCGGTGACGACGGCGTCCGTTTGATCGACGACACATTGGTGCGCGAGCGGCTGGCCCGCATCGCGATCGACAACGAGGTCGCCAAGTTGTTGACGCAACGCTCCGCATGGATCGCGGCATCCGGCGGCTTGCCCGGACTCGAGGGTTCGATGACGAAGGTCTTCGCGTCGGAGGCGTACCAAAAGGCTGTTCGCTGGTGCCAGCAGATGGCGGGTCCCGCGGGGCTGCTGCAGTTCCACGAACCGACCGCGGCGGCCGAGGGTTGGATCGAATACGACGCGCGCCACAGCCCGGTGACCACCATCTACGGCGGTACGAGCGAGATAAATCGCAACAACATCGCCGAGCGCCACCTCGGGCTGCCCAAAGCGCGCTGAGCTACCAGCCGCGGTCGATCCACTCCTGCAGGTGCGGGCGCTCGGTGCCGATCGTGGTTTCTTTGCCGTGACCCGGATACACGACGGTGTCCGCGGGCAGCGGTGAGAAAAGCCGTGACTCGATCGATCTGATGATGCCCGGGAAGTCGCCGCCGGGATAACCCGTGGCACCCGGACCGCCCGGAAACAGCGTGTCACCCGAGAACAGAATGGGTGTGCCGTCGAGGCGGAAGCACATCGAGCCCGCGGTGTGGCCGGGCGTGAGCACCGTGTGCAGCCGCAGCCGGCCGACCTCGATCGCCGATTCGTCTTCGAGCAGGTCGTCGTAGCTCGGCAACATGCCGGCGTCCCCCGGAGTGATCGCCACGCGGTAGCCCGCGTCGCGCACTTGCGGCACTGCTTGGATGTGATCCCAATGGCCGTGCGTTTCGAGCACCCGGCGCACATCGAGGCGGCGGCACAACTCGAGCAACTGCTCGTGCTCGTTGGCGGCATCGATGAGGACGGCTTCGCCCGTCTGGCGGCACCGCACGATGTAGACGTTGTTCTCGACGGGGCCGACCACCACCATGTGGATCTCGGCGGCACTGTCGTGCCACACGCACGTCGGATCGGTGACGCTGACCGACGTCGCGACAGGACGATCGTGGGAGTCGTGGGTCATGCGCCCACGCTATCCCCGCGCAGCCGACGACCGCTCAGGCCGTCACCTCGTCGCGGGTACCGCCCAGTTCGGCCGCCAGTTCTAGCTCTTCGATGGTGTCGCAGCGCACGATCCATCCGGTCGGCCCGGCGACCCCGGTCACCTCGGGCCAGCGCGAACGGATGCGGTCGGGTGAACCCATCAGATGTCCCTGCTCGATGTACTCGTCGGGCACCGCCGCGATGGCTTCTTGCTTTTTACCCGCCAGCCACAGCTCGTGGATGCGTGCGGCCGCCTCGGGGAAACCGCGACGCGCCATCGCTTCGCGGTGATAGTTGTGCGTGGCTGAACCCATCCCTCCGACATACATACCGGTAAGCGGCTTGCAGGCATCGATGGCCCCTCGAACGTCGTCGGTTATCTGCACCGTCAGGCCGGTGAAGATCTCGAATCGCTCGCGCGCACGACCATCGGTGCGGCGGGCGAAACCCTTGTCGAGATGCTCGGCGTAGGTCGCCATGCCGTTGGGCCCGAGGCCCATCGGCAACCATCCGTCGGCCAGCTCGGCCGTGAGCTGTGTGTTGAGCGGGCCGCCGGATGCGACCCAGATCTCGATGTTCGGGTTGGGATGCATGATCGACTTCAGTGCCTTGCCTTGACCGAGCGCCCCCGGCCCTCGATAGGGCAGCTGGATCTGCTTGCCGTCATGGGAGACCGGCCCTTCGCGCGCGAGCACCTTGCGCATGATGGTGACGTAGTCGCGCATGCGCTCGGTCGGCTTGCCCCACGGCACGCCGTACCAACCCTCGACGATCTGGGGGCCGGACAGACCGAGTCCGATGATGACGCGATCGCCGCCGGCCAACGCGTCGATGGTCATCGCGTGCATCGCGGTGGCCGCCGGAGTGCGGGCCGCGATCTGCACGACTGCGGTGCCAAGCTTGATTCGCTTCGTCAGCGCCGCCAAGTAGGCCAGCGGCGACAGCGCGTCACTGCCGTACGCCTCCGCGGTCCACACCGAATGAAAGCCCAGCTCTTCCGCCCGCTGGATCTTCGCGACCGGCACATCGAGCTTTGCGCCACGGTAGAGATCGAGACCTAGCCCAAGTTTCACTGATCCGCCTTTCAACGACCCGCCCCAGTGCAGCACACTTGCGGGCATCATGACCGAAACCTTGCGACCCCCGCCATCGGCCCGGGCCGACCAGGTGATCGACCGCTACCACGACATCCCCCACATCGACACGGCGCCGCCGGGGACGAGCTTGTTCCGGCGCCGTATCCGATTGGTCAACGTCGATGCGTCGTACACGGTCGGCGAGCTCGAAGACGATTGTCATCATTTCCGCGTCGAGCTTCGTCACGACGGCTCCACGATCCACTCTGTCGCCGGCGAGTACCTCCGCGGCCCGTGGACCACGTGCCAAAAGGCGGGCGAACCGTTGCGGGCGATCGAGGGCCATCCGGTGCGACCGCGGGCGTCGGCCATCGGTGGCTATACCGACGCGCGCGACAACTGCACACACCTCTTCGACCTCGCCGGCCTCGCGATGGCGCAGTCGTTCCGTGCGCATGCCGAGCGCCAGTACGACATGCTCGTCACCGACATGCAGGGCGCGCCGTCCTTCGCACAAGAGGCGGTGATCTGGTGCGACGGCGTCGAGATCGTTCGTTGGCAACTCGAACAACGAGAAGTCGTCGCCCCCGAGGCATGGGCCGGCGCACCGCTGCGCAGCAAGTTCATCCGGTGGGCCGAGCACCGCCTCGACCCCGACACCGCCGAGGCGGCCGTCGCGCTGCGGCGCGTGATCGACATCTCGATGTCGCGTATCGGAGACCTCGATCGCTTCGACCGCGCCGAGGGCGTCACAACCAGCACGATGATGGGCCGCTGCATGACGTATTCGCCGCAGAATGTCGCAGTCGCCCTTCGTGTCAAGGGGAGTGCGCGCTCGTGGCACAACCACGGTCACCTGATGCTGTCCGACATGCACTTGCGGGAGCACACGCGATGAACGCGAAGTCAAGGCGACGAACGGCCGGCGTCGTCGGTCTCACCGGCGGCATCGGCTCGGGCAAGTCGACCGTCGCGGCGATGCTCGGTGCACTCGGCGCATTCGTGGTCGACTGCGACGGCCTCGGCCGGCAGGTGATCGAGCCCCACGGCCGTGCGTATGCCCGCGTCGTCGAGCGCTTCGGGCCCGGCATCGTCCGCGAGGACGGACAGATCGATCGTGGCGCGCTCGCCGCCATCGTGTTCCGCGACGAGGACCAGTTGGCCGCCCTCAATGCCATCTCGCACCCGGCGATCGACGCGGAGATCGCCGAGCGCATCGCCGACGCGCCCACGGACCAACTCGTCGTGCTCGATATGGCCGTACTCGTCGAGACCGACCTCGGCGCCGGGCAATACGACACCGTCGTCGTCGTCGAGACACCGCTCGAGGTGCGGCTGGCGCGGCTCGCACAGCGGGGCATGACCGAAGACGACGCCCGCGCTCGCATCGCGTCGCAGGCAACCGACGATCAGCGCCGCGCGGTCGCCGACTACGTGATCGACAACGGCGGCGACATCGATGACCTTCGCGACGAAGTCGCCACGCTGTGGGACGCGCTCACAAGGTAGGTTGCGCAGCATGAAAGCTGTGCGGTGCGTCGAGAATCAGGCCCGAATCGTGGCGGTCCCCGCGCCATCCGGCGAAGGGGTGCGGATCAAGGTCGCGAGCGCGGGCATCTGTGGGTCCGATCTGCACCTCATCGCCATGTGGCCGCTCGAGGCAACCCTCGGCCACGAGTTCGCCGGGTATCTGAGCGACGGCACGCCGGTTGCCGTCGAGCCCCTCGATCCGTGTTGGGAGTGCGAACCCTGCCGCAACGGCGACTATCACCGGTGTGTGCGCGGCGCAGCCATGGTGCTCGGCGTGGGTATCGATGGCGGCATGGCCGAAGAGTGTCTCGTACCCGAATCGGCGATCGTTGCCCTGCCGTCGGGCCTTTCACCGCATAATGCATGTCTCGTCGAACCGTTGGCCGTCGCCGTGCACGGAGTGCGACGCGGCGAGGTGCGCCCGGCCGAGCGCGTCGCGATCGTCGGTGGCGGTGCCATCGGGTTGTGTGGCGTCGCGGCCGCGCATGCCATCGGCGCGCCGGTCGATCTCGTTGCGCGGCACGACGCGCAACGCGCCGCCGGTCAACAGCTGGGTGCCGGCACCGTCAGCGACGACGCCGCGAACGCGTATGACGTTGTGATCGACGCCGCCGGCACCACCGAGTCGCTCGAGAAATGCATCCACCTCGCAAAGCCCGGCGCCCGCCTGGTCTTGCTCGCCACCTACTGGGGCGGCATGCAGTTGCCCGGCTTCGAGCTGTGCATGAAAGAGATCAACATCGTGCCCGCCGCGCAATACAACCGTCTGGGCCCCTCGCGCGATGTCGACGTCGCCGCCACCCTTCTCGCCGCCAATCCGCTCGTCGCGCGGTCGTTGATCACACACCGGTTTCCGCTCGACGCCGCGGCCGAGGCATTCGCGGTCGCGGCCGATCGGCAAGCGGGTGCGATCAAGGTCGTGCTCGAGCCCTGACCATCCACCGCTACCGGCGACGATAGTTGGGGTCGCGCTGCTCGGAGCGAGCGGCCTTCATCTCGTGGTAGTCGTGCGAACCGAACACGAGCGTCTGCGCGATCGCCTCTTCGTCCATCGAGGTGGCGACGGTCTCATTGGCCAAGTGCTTGATGATGCGCCGGGCCATCTTGACCGTGAACGCCGGTGCCTTTGCGATCTCCTGCGCAACCTCGAGTGTCGTCTGCTGCAGTTGATCGTCGGCAACGACTCGCGAGACGACGCCGTGCTGCAGGGCCTCTGCGGCGCCCATCACCCGGCCGGTCAGGGCGAGATCGGTGGCGAGACCGTGGCCCGCCATGTGGAAGAGGCGGGCGATGCCCCCCGTGTCGGGGATGACGCCGTGTTTGACCTCGGGCAGCATCATGCGTGCCGACTCACCGGCAATGCGCATGTCACACAACAGCGCGCGCTCGAACGAGCCGCCGATCGCCCATCCCTTCATCTCTACGACGACCGGTGCCGGCATGTTGATCACCGTCTTCGCGAAACGATGGCCCCGCTCCATCAACTCGAGTTGGCTGATGTCCTCGGTGCGGGTGGCGCCGCCGATGGCCTCGACATCTCGACCCGACGAGAATGACTTCCCGTTGCCGCGCCACACGATCGCCCGCACATCCGCCCGACTCTCGAGCTCGCGAAAGATGTCGAATAGCTCGAGGTCTGACGAGTCGGTGAACGCGTTGTGCTTTTCGGGACGGTTGTTGGTGACGATCGCAACCGCGCCGTCGAACTCGAGCAATATCTCGCCGGCCATCGAGCGGAACCCCCTGTAGAGCGCGTAGTGGCACCGTAACAAACCACGACCGCGCACGACCACGGGGTGTCGGCAAGACTGCCGGGCGTGACCGACGATCGCACGGTGGCGCCTTCGCCGGGGCTGCTCTTGCCCGAATACCGTCTCGTCACCATCGCGATCTTGTTGATCGTCTCGCTCGCGGCGTTCGATGCCCTTTCCGTCTACGCCGCGTTGCCCGCAATCGGTGGCGACTTGGGCCACGTCTCGTTGTTGCCGTGGGTCATGACGTCGTTCCTGCTCGCGTCGGCGATCGCGATACTCGCATCGGGTCCGCTCATCGACGGGCTCGGGGCACGCGCCACGTTTCGGGGCGCAGTCCTGATCTTCTTCGTGTCGAGCGCCGCGTGCGCCGTCAGCCCCAGCATGTGGGCGTTGATCGTGGCCCGGTTCGCGCAAGGTCTGGGAGGTGGCATCTCTGTCGCGGTAGGCCTGGCCTCGATCGGCCTCACCTACCCCGAACGACTGCACGCGCGTGGATTCGCCGCGGAGTCGTTGGTGTGGTCACTCGTGGGCTTCGGTGGTCCTCCGATCGTGGCGTTGTTGGTGGCCACCATCGGATGGCGGGGCGTGTTCATGATCAACCTTCCGTTGGCCGCCATCGCCGGCGCGTTCGGCTGGAGTCGGGTGCCGACCATCGCCGACTCGGCCACGCGCCACGTCGCGCTCGACCGCCGCGGGATCGCCATTGTCGCCGTGTTCACGTCAGCGCTGCTCATCGGGTTGTCGCACCTCGGTTGGCGGACACTCCCCTACTTGGCGGGCGCGCTCGCGACGCTCGTCGTCTACCGATTCCACACCCGCAACCGCGCGACGATCGTCGTAGAGGGCCGGCATCTTTGGCGTCTTCCGCTCGGCGCGCTCAACCTCACGGTCTTGCTTTCTCTGGCCGCCTGCATCGGCGTCGAGAGCTTCCTGCCCGTCTACGCGCGCGGCGCGCAAGGGCGCAGCGAAGCCGTCGCGGCGTTCGTCGTCGTATTCCTCACCATGGGCTGGACCATCGGCGCGGTCAGCGCCAGCCGCGCGCTCGAACTCGTCGAAGCCATCGACCTCGTCTTCTGGTCGACCGTCGCGTTGGTACCGTCGATCGCGCTCACAGGCCTCGCCGTGGTGTACACCGACAGTCTCATCGCGATCGGCGCTGGCTACTTCCTCGCCGGGTTGTGCATCGGCGCCATCACCACATCCGCGCTGACATCGCTACAGACCTACGGTTCATCCGTAGAGCTCGGGCGCATCAACGCCGCCCACCAGTACATGCGCACCGTCGGCATCAGTGCGGGCATCGCGTTGTCCGGTGGCGTCGTGCTCTACATCGTCGGTCGGCGCGTCGACAACCTCGAGGCCGTACGTCAACTGTTGGCCGGCGACGAAGTGTCGGTGGACGACCGCGCCGCCGAAGCGATCCGCTCGGCCTACGGCTGGGCGCACGCAGTCGGCGCGGCGCTGGCGGTCGCGGCGCTGGTACCGGCGTGGTACCTGCGCCGCGCGCGATCAGCCGACGTGCGTCGTTAGCCAGTCGAGCGTGCGGCCCCACGCCTGCTCGGCTGCAGCTTTGTTGTACACCGCGGTGCGATCGTTGCAATGAAAGCCGTGATCGGCGTCGGCATAGCGGTAGATCACGTGATCGACCTTGGACTTGTCGACCTCGGCGCGTAGCTGTTCGACGTCTTCGACCGGAATGCCTTTGTCGAGATCGCCGAAGTGGCCCATCCACGGCGTCTTCAGCGAATCCGCTTCGCCCAAGAGCGAGGCGAACGGCAACGGGCCCGTCGACACGATGCCGCCGCCGTAGTAGGTGATCGCGGCGCCGAGGTTGCGGCGCGCTGCGGTGAGGAACGTGACTCGTCCGCCGAAGCAGAACCCGAAGATGGCGATCTTGTTGTCGGAAAAGCCCGCTTTGCGAAGATGATCGAGCGTGGCGTCGACGTCGACGAGGAGGCTGTCGTCGGTGACCGACTTGAAGAACTCCATCACCTTCGGAAACTCGTCATAGCCGGCAACCCCGCCACCCGAACGATGGAAGAAGTCGGGCGCTACCGCGTGATAGCCGGCTTCGGCGGCGCGACGCGTGACGCCTTCGATGTGGTCGTTGACGCCGAATGCTTCCATCACGACGATCACCGCGCCCTTTGCCGGGCCATCGGGAATCGCCTCGTAGAGTCGCATTGGACCGTCGGCGGTGGAAAGAGTGTGATCTCGAGTATTGGCTGCCATGTCGGCGACACTAGCGCTCCGCTTTGGGCGCCGCTCGGGCCGCTCCCCACCGCCGGCTCCCACTAGCCTCGCGGGCCATGTCCGACATCGCGGCGAACAAGAAGCTGTTCCTCGAGATGGTCGACCGTGTCGTCGGCAACGACGACTGGGCATCGGCGTCGCAGTACTTCACCGACGACTTCGTCGCACACGGCGCCGGCCCCAAACCGACTCAGCTCGACGGCCTGCAGCGACTCACCCGCGCGTGGCGCCGCGCGTTCCCCGACTGGCACGACGAGATCCTCGACGTCGTCGCCGAGAACGACCTGGTCGTTGCCCGCCTACGCGCATCGGGCACGCACCTCGGCCGGCTGCTCGACATCGCTCCGACCGGTGAACACTGCCAATGGGGCATGATCGAGATCGTTCGCGTCCGCGACGGCAAGATCGCGGAGCAGTGGGGTTATTCCGACTTCTCCGACGTCGTGTCGCGCTTGCGCAACGTCGCGTCGTCGAATGACTGATCGCCACGTCGCGATCTTCGCGACGTGCGTCGTCGAGATGGTGCGACCGCGAATCGTCGACGCCGCTGCCCGCGCGTTGCGAGCAGCGGGGTATCACGCAACGCCGGCAGCGGGCGCGACGTGTTGCGGACAACCGGCAGCGAACGGCGGTGCCACTGCCGCGGCCCGCCGCGTCGCCCGCCACACGCTGCGTCAGCTCGCCAAGCTCGACATACCGATCGTCGTGCCGTCCGGTTCGTGTACGACGATGATCAGGCAACACTGGCCCCAGTTGTTCGCCGGCACACGCGACGAGGCCGCTGCGCGCTCGGTGGGCGCCCGTACCTATGAGCTGACCGAGTTCCTCGCCAGGCAAGCACCCACGGTGCCTGGCCGGGCCCCCACCAAAGGCTCGGTCGCGTATCAACCTTCGTGCCATCTCACGCGCGAGCTCCACGTGGTCGAGCAACCACGAGTCGCGTTGCGAGCAGCGGGCTACACCGTCGAGGCGCTCGACGATCAAGACCGCTGTTGCGGCTTCGGTGGCACCTTCTCGGTGACGTTCCCCGACGTTTCGGTGGCCATGGCCGATGACAAACTCGATGCCGCCACAGCGAGCGGCGCGAGCACCATCACCGGCTGCGACTTGTCGTGTCTGATCCATCTCGAGGGTCGGGCTGACGCGCGAGGGCTGGCTCTGCGCTTCTCCCACGTCGCGGAACTGTTGACATGACCCGTTCGTCGTCGATCACCGTGGCCAGCGAGCCGGTGCGGGCCGCCGTGCGCCACGCGACCGACCTGCTGGCGACGAACCGTCGCGATGCGCTCGAGGGACTCTCCGATAGCGACGCGCTCCGCGACGAGGCGGCCTTCTTGCGCCGCCGAACATTGCAAGATCTCGACGATGTACTCGCACAATGGCAACGCGCCAGCGAGGCGCGAGGAGTCGTGGTGCATCGGGCACGCGACGCATCCGACGCCGTGCGATTCATCGTCGGCATCCTCGCGAAGTCGTCGGCACGCCTCGTGGTCAAGGGCAAGTCGATGGCGAGTGAAGAGATCCACCTCAACGACGCGCTCGAGGCACAGGGTCTCGAAGTCGTCGAGACCGATCTTGGTGAGTTCATCATCCAGTTGGCTCACGAGACGCCGTCACACATCATCGTTCCGGCAATTCACCGCAGCCGATTCGACGTCGCCGAGCTCTTCTCCGCAGAGGCCGGCTACCCGATCGCCCCGGTGGTCGAGGACGAGGCGGCGTACGCGAGGCAGCGATTGCGCGACGCGTTTCTCGCGGCGGACGTCGGTATCACCGGCGTCAACTTCGCGGTTGCCGACACCGGTTCGATCTGTCTCGTCGAGAACGAGGGCAACGGACGCATGTGCTCGTCCTTGCCCCGCATCCACATCGCGGTGATGGGCATGGAACGCATCGTGCGCGACTGGGATGAGCTCGACGTGATGCTGTCCCTGCTCGCGCGATCGGCCACCGGACAGGTGTTGTCGGTCTATACCAACATCATCAGCGGCCCGCGGCGCGAGGGCGAACTCGACGGACCCGACGAGCTCTACGTCGTCGTGCTCGACAACGGACGCAGCAACCTGATCGGCACCGAGTACGAGGACACACTCGCCTGCATCCGTTGCGGTGCGTGCCTGAACGTGTGCCCCGTCTACCGTCACGTGGGTGGCCACGCGTATCGGTCGGTCTACTCGGGCCCGATCGGCGCGGTGCTCAGTCCGCTGCTCGCCCCCCACGACGAAACAGTCGCCGAGCTACCGTTCGCATCGACACTGTGCGGCGCGTGCACCGACGTGTGCCCGGTGCGTATTCCGTTGCACGACCTGTTGTTGCGACTGCGTCAACGCCCGCGACGCACGACCCGCGGTTTCGTGGTCTGGTCGCGCGTATGGAGCTCAGCGATGGGCTACCGGGTGTCGGTGCGACTCTCCCGAGTAGGGCTGCGGTTTGCGCGAGTACTTCCCAAGGTCGGTTGGGCCAAGGTGTGGACCAGAGACCGCACGCTTCCGCGAGGAGGTGACCGATGACGACGATGTCCGTACGCTATCGCGACTCCCGCCGCGGCGCGCCCGGTTTCACCGAAGCATGGACGGCACTCGGCGGGACGATCAGTGAGGTCGACGAGCACTCCTTGCTCGACGCGATTCGAACGTTCGCCGGCGACGCCGCGATCATGGCCGGCCCGCAATCGCGCTTCGATGGTCTCGCCGGCGCGTTGCGGTGGCCCGCCTGTGGCGTCAGCGCCGCCGCGCGTGCAGACGTCGCCGTCGTTCACGCCACCGCGGCCGTCGCGCAGACGGGCAGCATCGTCGTCGACAGCGACGCCAACGGTGGCCGCGCGCTGAGCCTGTTGACGCCCCGCGCCATCTTCGTCATCGACGCCGCGAACATCGTCGATACGCCGGCCGATGTCCTGCGCAACCGCGATCGTTGGTGGCCGAATGGCCCGCCGAGCCAGATCGTGATGATCACCGGACCGTCTCGCAGCGCCGACATCGAGATGACCTTGACCATCGGCGTGCACGGCCCCGGCACCGTCCACGCCCTGATCGTCGCCTAACCCCTCGTTCTCGCAGCACAACGTCGAGCTGTGCTCGACGTTGTGCTGCCAGAACGGGAGTGGATCGGGGTTGGGGCGCTACGGGTCAGGTGGTCGGGCGGGCGGCGACCGTGCCGCGTTCGAGCGCGAGCGCGGCGCGCTCCCATTCGGACATCAACGACGCGGCCAAGTCTTTTGCCGTTTCGTATTCGGCCGCGAGTTCGCGCACGCGTTCGCTGTCGCCGTAGGTCTCGGGCTGCGAGAGGTCGCGCTGCAATTGGAGGACCCGCGCTTCGGCTGCTTCCCACTGCTTCTCGACCCGCTCGACCGCCTTCTTGAGCTCACGGGTGTCGCGGTGCTTCTTGTTGCGGGCGTCGGCTTCGGTGCGCTTGCGCTCGGACTTCGCAGCGCGGGGCGCCGCGGAGGGCTTGGGCTTGGCAGTGGTCGCAGCGGGCTTGGGCAGAACAGATGCAAGGCGGGGCGCGGCTGCCGCGAGGGCCGCGGGCGCGGCGGCAGCGGGGCCGAACAAGAGCTCTTCGTCGACGCCTTCGTGCCAGCGCGCGTAGCCGTTGCGCACCTCGATCACCGCGTCGGCCACCGTGCGGATCAGGTAGCGATCGTGGGTTACGAGCAACACGGTGCCCGGGTACGCGCCGAGCGCATCTTCCAACACGTCGCAGCTCTGCAGATCGAGATGGTTGGTGGGCTCGTCGAGCACGAGAAGATTCACGGGATTGGCCATGACCTTCGCGAGCGCCAGTCTGGTGCGTTCGCCACCGGAGAGCTCGAGCACCTTGCGCTCGGCCGCGTCACCGCTGAAGCCGAACGCGCCGAGTGTGGTACGCAAATTGCGCCCTTTGTCGCTGGCCGACTTGGCGAACTCTTGGTAGACGGTGGACAGGGGGTCGAGCACCTCGGCCTGGTGCTGCGCGAAGAACGCCGGATCGACATTGGCGCCGAGTGTGATCGACCCCGCCATCGCGGGGATCTCACCCAACAGCATCCGCAACAAGGTGGTCTTGCCCGCGCCATTGGGGCCGACCAGCGCCACCTTGCGACCACGCTCGAGCACGAAGCTCACATCGCTGAGCACGACTTCGCCGTCATAGCCGGCATCGACGTTCTCGAGTTCGGCCACCACACGGGAGCAGCGCGCCGGTGCCGGAAACGCGAACCGCGCGATCAATTCCTTGCGCTCGGGCACCTCGATACGGTCGAGCCGATCGAGCGCCTTGATGCGGCTCTGCACCTGGCGGGCCTTGGTCGCCTTGTAGCGAAACCGTTCGATGAAGCGCTCGACGTGTTGCACCTTGCGAGCTTGGCTCGCGGCTGCGGCACGCAGTTGATCGAGACGCTCTTCGCGCAACGCGACGAACTCGGCGAAGCCACCGACATATTCGGCGATCGATTCGTTGGACAGCTCGTAGACGCGCTGCGCGATCGCATCGATGAAATCGCGATCGTGGCTCACGAACAGGATGGCTCCCGGCCACTCCTGCAGGTGACCTTCGAGCCACGCCACGCTGTCGACATCGAGATGGTTGGTGGGCTCGTCGAGCAGCAATACGTCGGGTTCCGCGAGCAACAATCGGGCGAGCGCCACGCGCATGCGCCATCCACCGGAGAGCTCCCGCATGGGCCGCTCGCCATCGCCGGGAGCGAACCCGAGACCCGAGAGCACGCGATGCGCCTTCGCCTCGAGCGCGTACCCACCGAGCTGTTCGTAACGGCTGTGCTCGTCACCGTAGAGCGCGAGCGCCCGATCGCGGATGACGGGGTCGTCGGACGCCATCTGATGCTCGAGCTCGTGGATGCGGTGTGCGAGCGCATTGAGGTGCTCGGCGCCCGCCATCGTCGTCTCGAGGACCGTGCCATCGGGTGCTTCCGCGAGATCCTGCGGGAGGTAGCCGATCTGCAGATCGCGCGGCCGGTGGACCTCGCCCGCATCAGGCGGATGAATGCCGGCGAGGATCTCCAACAGAGTCGTCTTGCCGGTGCCGTTGCTGCCCACGAGCGCTGCTCGACGGCCCAAGGGCAGCGTGATCGTCACGTCCTTGAACAGCACGCGCGTGCCATGAGCTTTGCGAAGACCTGATGCCGACAACACGGGCGTCGAGACTACCGGCGATTCGCGCGGATCCGTTCCGTGAGCGCTTGTTCGAAGGCGATCCGTGACACCGCGGCCCACAATGCGTGACCATCGCGGTTGGGATGGAACAGGTCGGCCGCGAACAGCGCCGCGCCACCACGGCGAAAATCGGGATCGGCGAGCGAGACATCGACGTAGTGCACATTGTCGTGCCGAGCCACGGTGTGACGGATGATGCCATCGACCGCCCGGCCTCGCAGTCGCAGCGCCCCCGCCAGCGGCCAGCGCAGGCGCGCGATGTTGGCGAGGTCGCCGACGCCACCGATCAACACGTTGGGGACATCGCCGGCGAGGCGGCCGACGAGGCGACTGCACGATGCAGCGACATCGCCGAGCGGCGTGAAGCGGATGGCATCGTTGGTGCCGACCACCACGACCGCGATATCCGGTCGCGACGAGATCAATGGGTCGAGTTGATCTCGCACGACATCGGCCATACGGGCGCCGCCGACTGCGAACGACTGCAACTCGAAGCGTCGTTGATGGGTGTCGGCGAGACTGCGCAGTGCTTGACGCACCCACACGTCGCCGGGGTCTTCGAGCCCCGGGCCCGTGAGTGTGCTGTCGCCGGCGGCGGCAACGCGAACCACATGGTGTTCGGGATGTCCTTCGGACCCCGACGCGTCGGCCCCGATGACCGTCGGAAGATCACGACGGCGCGCCGTGTAGACCGCCTGCGCACCGAGGACGGCGGCAGTGCCGACCACCAACGAAGAGGCGATGCCGACGCCGCGCACCCTCATCGTTCGATCATGACGTCGCGGAACCGTTGGATCGATTCGTCGTCGATGCCGAGGCCTTCGCGGAGGTATTGCTCGACGCCGCCGAAGTGACGGTCGACGGCATCGAAGCTCATGTTGATGTAGTTCTCGTGCACGCCGAAGAACGGCGCGAGCAACTCTGGGTCGAGACCCGCTCGTTCGAGCTCTTCGAGCCGAGCGGCGCGGTTGCGGCGGAACGTGTTGGACAACATGTAGTCGGCAACGATGTGCTCACGAGGCACGCCGAGCGCGAGATGGACGACCGCCGCACCCCATCCCGTGCGGTCCTTGCCCGCCGAACAATGAATGAGAATCGGCGAGCCGTCGGCATCGATGATCGCCCGCAGCATCTCACCGTATTGGCGGACTCGATCCGCGTTGGCGACGAACGACTCCGACGCGGCCACCATCGCCTCGAAGGCGCGGCCCGGGGGATACACCCGCGCCACTTCCTCGGGCGCCGCGGAGTAGAGCACCAGTCGCGGATCGTTGCCGCGCGCAGGGTCGTACATCGGGATCAACAGCTCGCGCACCCCCACCGGCAGTCGGTTGTGTCCCTCCTCGTGCTTGTCGCCCGGTCCCCGGAAATCGATGACGAGGCTCACTCCCAGCCGCTCGAGCAGCGCGAGGTCGCCCTCGGTGGCCTCGCCGAAGTGCGCACTCCGAAACAGCACGCCGCGACGGACGCGGCCGCCGTCGCCGGTGGGGCAGCCGCCAAAATCACGAAAGTTGACGACTCGCTCGAAGGTGGCATCGCTCATGTTCTGAACCGTAGCAAGGGGCTAGGGTCGGGTCATGCCTCGCGACATTGCCCCGCTCGTCGATCCCGCGCACACCGTGTTGCTGTTACAGGAGTGCCAAAAGGGCGTCGTCGGCTCACTCTCGGCCCTGCCCGAGATGGCCGAAGCCGCGCAACGACAGATGGTGCCCAACGTCGTTCGCCTCGCTGCCGCGGCGCGCCGCGCCGGAGTGCGGGTCATTCACGCGACCGCCGCACACCAGCCCGACATGTGGGGCGCCAACGACAACGCCCGCGTCTTTCACGGCGTACTCAAATCGCCGGTCAGGCTCGTGATCGGTGCCGAGGCGGTCGAGGTACTCGACGAGATCGGCGTCGAGGAGAACGACATCTTGTTCTTCCGTCAGCACGGTCTTTCACCGATGCAGGGCACCGAGCTCGACTCGCTGTTCCGCAACGCCGGAGTGACGACCATCGTGATCGCCGGCGTATCGGCCAACATCGCCATCCCCAACACGACCTTCGATGCCGTCAATCGCAGCTACCAAGTGGTCATTCCGCGTGACGCGATCGCAGGGACGCCCGACGAATACACCGAGCAGGTCTTGAAGCACACCCTCGGCTACATCGCGACCATCACGACCACTGCCGACCTCGTCACCGCCTGGAAAGGCGACTGACTCAGCGGGTGTCGACTTCACGGAACGCCTCGGCGAAGCGGCCCTCGGCCCAGCCGGCGAGCTTTGCGTTGTCGGCGGCCCAGTTGCGGATCAGCTCGGCCATGCCGTCACGTTCACCAACCTGACTTTGGTGCGAGAGCAGCGCCTGCACTTTGAGATCGATCACGTCGGTGATGTCGACGAAGAGGTTGGGTTCGAGACCGATCAACCACATGCGCGCCACCGAGTGCGGTTCGAGTCCTTCGTCGAGTAGCTCGATGTGAGACCAACGGTTGCGCGAGTCGGGATAGACAGCGCAAGCGGTCGCTTCGCCGACGGCGAGATGGTCAGGATGGCTGAAGTAGACGCGGTCCCACACGCGATCAGAGCTCTGCGCAATCACGAGATCGGGTCGCACGTCTCGAATCACCCGGCTGAGATCGCGCCGCAACGTCAGACCGGGTTCGACGCGACCATCGGGGTAACCGAGAAACCGTACGTCGTGTACACCGACCACTGCCGCCGCCGAACGTTGCTCGGCTTCGCGGCGCGTGCGTAACTCGTCGCGGTCGGCGTCATCGGGTGGCCCCGCTTCGCCCGATGTCACGAGGCAGTACGACACCTCGGCACCCTCACGAGTGAGAGTGGCGATCGTGCCCGCCATCCCGAAATCGATGTCGTCCGGGTGGGCGACGACGACCAACGCTCGTTCCGGCAGTGTCAGATCTGACACGACCTCATCCTCGTTGGCTCACACGTCATTCGCCGCGCCGAACCCATCAGCCACGAATCCGTCCATGGTGACTTTGCGATTCGTGAACAGCCAACGCCCGTCCCGGCGCTCGTACTCGTCGATGTAACGACCCCAGTGGTCGATTCCGTGCGGCATTATCACGTGGTAATAGCAACGACCCTTCGCGTGGTTCTCGTCGATCAGGTCGACTTGATGCGTAGAAGTGGAATGGCGCATGTAGAACGGCTTGCCGGTGGCCAACCCGAACTCACCGAGCCTGCCCTTGGTCCCGGTGAAGATGGTCTTGATCTGATCGATGCCGTCGTAGACGCCGTCAGGCAGTTCCATGACGGCATCGGGCGCGAAAAGCTCGAGTACCGCATCGAAGCGAGCGCTGTCACCGTTGCTGTTGTAGCGCGTGACGAGTATGCGAATGCTCTCCCGAGCTTCGAGTTCCCAAAGTTCCACGAGTGCCCCCTTGACCGAGCTGCGTTGGTGCCGACCGCTGCGAGGCGCAATGATGGCACGGTGAACGATCGTCGCCGTCCACGAGTGCCGGCAAAGCCGAAGCCATCACCGCAATTGACCGGTCCCGTCCAACTCGATGACGAAACCCGCAATGCGTTGATCCTTTTCAACGCGCGCCTGGTCGCCCAAGACGAGCTCGAACGCGAGAAGCGGCGTGTCGAAAAGGCCGCGAAGGCGAAAGACGAGGCTGCGGCCACGGTTCGCCAGCTCGAAAGCAACCCCAAGGCCACTGCTGAACAAAAGAGCGAGGCCCAGGCGGCGTATCTCGCTTCGCTCGACGCGTTGAACCGGGCCAAGGCGGGCGAGCCGGCCGCCGCGGACGACGCGGGTGGCGAGCCCGCGGAGGCCGAAGCCGAGCCCGCGGAGGCCGAAGCCGAGCCCGCGGAGGCCGAAGCCGAGCCCGCGGAGGCCGAAGCCGAGCCCGCGGAGGCCGAAGCCGCCGCCGCAGACCCCGAAGCCGGCGACGAACCCTGAGTCCCCGAGCGCCGCTGCGGCCCGTGACCGATGCCGAGATCCTGGCGTTCTCGCGCGACGGCGTGGTGTGCCTGCGGGCGGTGATGCCACTCGATTGGCTCGAACGCATGGCGGAGCCGGTCGACGACCGCTGCGTGACCCGCTCGTCACCGATATGTCCGAGTTCGGCAGCGACCTCGCGTCGGCCGGGCTCGAGATCCTCTTCGACGATGCCGTGGTGACCAAGCGGCTACCGCGCGGTCACTTCCATGCTGGCACCGATCACTGGGTGCGTCAGCGAGCGTTCCGGGACTTCGCCTTCGAGTCGCCGCTGCCGATCATCGTCGCCGAGTTGTTGCGATCGAAGAAGATCAATCTGTACGAAGACAGCGTGTTGGTCAAAGAACCGGGCACGCAAGAAAAGACGGCACTCCATCAGGACATGGCGTACTTCCACCTAGACGGCGACCAGGTGTGCACAACGTGGGTTCCGCTCGATCCGGTCACTCGCGAAACCGGCGCGGTGCAGTTCGTCAAGGGCAGTCACCGATGGAAGCGCACGTTCCGGCCGAACATGTTCGTGACCACTACGTCACTACCCGACACCGAAGGCGAAGACGTACCCGACTACTTCCGCGAACGCGACCGCTGGGACATCGTGAACTGGGACACCGAGCCCGGCGATATCACGGTGCATCACGCCCGTACCATCCACGGCGCCGACGGGAATGCGTCGCTCACGCAGCGCCGGGGGGCAATCTCGGTGCGTTACTGCGGCGATGATGTCGTCTACAAATTCAAGCGAGGCGCACCACTCAAAGCGCATCACGCCGAGGTCAGCGAGGGCTCGATCGTCGATCACGACCGGTGCCCGGTTGTCTACCGCGCGTCCTAAGGCTCGAGCAGTGCCACGAGGCGCTTGGGCGCGGTGAGCCGGTAACTCTCCTCGACGAGCTCGGCGACCTCGGCCCAGTCGGCCGCGCCTTCGAGATAGACACCTACCCAGCCTTTGCCACCGACATAGGCGGGCACGAAGAACCGCTCGGGATTGCTGGCGACCAGTGCCTGTTATTCTCCGGGCGGCGCCTTGCACGTCATCTGCGGACGACCCTCTTCGTTCGCGCCGCACCCCACGAAGATCTTCTTACGCACGCGAAACGTCGGATGGCCCCACGTCTCGATCTCTTCGGCCTCGGGCAGCGCGAGACAGATACCGCGTAGCCGCGCCAGTGTCTTTGCGGTGGGATAACGCGATGCCATCGGTCAGGCCATCAACGCGTTGGCCACGTCACGCCATTGCTGGAGTGGGAGATCACCCATGTCGCGTGGCAAGACCTGCACCGCGACATGATCCGCACCCGCGTCGCGGTGGGCCAGCACCCGAGCGACAACGGTGTCGATCGAGCCCCACGCAACGATGGCGTCGACCAGTCGATCGCTGCCGCCATTGTCGAGCTCGTCGGCGGCGAAGCCTTGGCGCACGAAGCTGTTGCGGTAGTTCGGCTGCGCGAGATAGCCGCTGAGGTGCATCCGTGCGATGCGGCGCGCTTCGCTCGGGTCGGTCTCGAGGAGCACCTTCTGGTCGGGCGCGAGGATCTTGCCCGGGCCGAGTATGGGCCGCGCACTCGCCGTGTGATCCGGCGTGACGAGATAAGGGTGCGCGCCGTCGGCCTTTTCGGCGGCAAGCGCGAGCATCTTGGGACCGAGGGCCGCGAGCAGTCGACGATCACTCGCCGTCGGCGGGTGCGCACTGAAGGGCGCGGCGTCCATGCGATCGAGATACGCCCGCATCGCCGGCAGCGGTTTGGAATACGTGCCGCCGCGCAGGTCTTCGACCAACCACGCGTGGCTCACACCCAAGCCCAGTACGAAGCGATCGGGAAATGCCTCGTCGAGCGTGCGCTGACCGTTGGCCGTCGCCATGGCGTCACGATTGTGGATCGGCGCGATGCCGGTGACGACCGAAAGTCGTTGCGTGGCCGTCAACAACAGCGTGGCGTTGACGAACACGTTGCGGTTGGTGGCCTCGGGTATCCAGATGGCGCTCCAACCCATCTCTTCGATCTCGGCCGCCAGCTCTTTGCTCCGCGACCAAGGTTGACGATCGAGCGAAAACGTCCAGAGCCCGAACGCCCCCATCGCACGCGGCGTCACCCTCGTCATGATGCAGACCAGCGATTCCAGTGGACCATTGAGTCGCTCGCGGCGCGATCGGCGGCTTTGAAATCAGTGCCGATCGTGTACGCGATCGGGAACAGGCCCGCTTGTGTCCACTCGCCAGCCGGCATGCCGAGCAACTCGGCCATCTCGTTCTCTCGGTACAGCGACAGCGTGGTCCATGCACTGCCGAGTCCCCTGCTGCGCAACGCGAGCATGAAGCTCCACACCGCCGGCAGGATCGAGCCCCACTTGCTCGCCTGCTGGAACGTCGACGTGTCGCCGTAGCGCCGAGCCACCGCGGGCACCAAGAGCACCGGCACGTCCTGCATGTGTTCGAGAAGGTACGCGACCGACGTGCTGATGCGTTGCTGCGTCGGCTCCGACCGGTCGGGCTCGCGCTCTCCAGTGCGATCTCGAGCCAGATGATCGCGCAATCCTTGACGATAGAGATCGGCCATCGCTGCTCGCGTGTCGGGGTCGTCGACGAACACCCATGACCAACCCTGCTGATTCGAACCGTTGGGTGCCTGGAACGCGAGCCGTGCGCACGTTTCGACGACGTCGCGCGCAACGGGGCGGGTGAAGTCGAGTCGCTTGCGTACGCTGCGCGTCGTCGTCAACAACTCGTCGGAAGACAATCCAAGGGTCATGGCGGCGACACTAGCCACTCATGATGATGCGAAGCCCATCATCCGAAGCCCAAGAAGTCGGCGCACTCACGGTGATGCACTGGCGTCCGCCCGACCGAGCGAGCCAGCGTCACCACTTCGTCGACGAGCTCGGCGTTGGTCGGCTGACGCGGGCCGGAATACGCCTCGAGTCCGACATGGATGTGGCCCCCTCGGCGCAGCGCGAGCTCGGCGATGCCGCAACCCACCACGTCGCCGCCCATCGCGCTCACACCCCACGGAATGGGACACTCGCCGATGATCTCGAGATACGCGTCGAGCGCCTTCTCGGTCGGCGGCAATCCGAACGGTGCGGGCCGGCGATCGGCACCGCCCGTGCCCGGATAGCCACCATGGCCGGCGAAGTAGAACTTCAACCACGCACCACTCGGCAACCGCCCGGCGTTGTAGTACGCGAGCACGGTGTGCAGGAAGGTTGGCTCGAAGATCGCGAAGGTCGGAGCCAACCGATGCTGCGCACACAGCCCGACCATGTGCGCGATGTATGCATAGCTGTTCTGATACACCGACTCGCTCGGCAGGGGCACACCGTCAAGACCCACTACCCCGAGATTGGTCGACCCCGCATCGATCGCACCCACCCGCAGCAGACGCCGCCTCGCGAGCTCGCCCATGTGCCCGAACCGTTCGTCGTAGGTGCCCGCGGTGCCGACGGTCGGGTACAGGATCAGCGCGGGCTCGTCGTCGATCACCGGCTGCCATGTGGCCGCATAGTCGTCGGTGTCTGTCGGGCCGCGACCCTCGTCGCTCTGGTGTGGATGCACCATCGATGCGCCGGCCGCGATCACCGCGCGAATGTCGGCCCTGATCTCGTCGCGCGACCGCGGCACGTGCGGGTTGTCACTCTTGCGCACGACACCGTTGATAGCGGCTTCGATGACGACGGGCCCATTCTCGGTCTGTTTCGTCGCCGCTTCGCTCTGTTTCTTCGCCGCTTCGCTCTGTTTCTTCGCCGCTTCGCTCATTCGAGGGAGCGTACTAGCGTGCGCTCGATGGCCGTATTGAGCAGTCCGAGACGCGCCTCGATGCGACCCGGTGTCGTCATGGCCATCACCGTTGCTGCGGTGAGCTTGACCGGCATCGGCCTCTCGAGCATCTCGGTCGTCTATCCCGAGTTGCGCAAAGCGTTTCCCGACTCTTCGCCGGCCACATTGTCGTGGATCGCGAACGCGTTCACGATCGTCAGCGCGGCGACGCTGATCCCCGCAGGGGCGCTCGCCGATCGCACCGGGAAGAAACGCATGGTGCTCATCGGCGTGTCGCTCTTCGTCGTCGGCTCGTTCGTCGGCGCCATCGCGCCCACCCCATCGTGGATCATCGTCGGGCGAACGGTGCAGGCCCTCGGCTCGGCCGCGTACACACCGGCCACCGCCGCGCTGTTGATGAGCGCGTTCCCGCCCGAACGACTCGCGGCAGCGATCGGTGTGTGGTCGGTAGCGGGGGGCATCACTGCGGCCGCCGGGCCTCCGATCGCGGGCGCCTTGATCGAGCTCGGCGATTGGCGCTGGACATTCTGGTTCAACGTGCCCGCCGGCCTCATCGTGCTCGCGCTCAGTTATCGCCATCTGGTCGAAACCGAACGCGATCGAACGCGCGCCATTCCCGATCCGTTGGGGGCGGTGCTCGTCACCGTGGCCGTGTCACCGATCGTCTATGCGCTGGTGCAGAGCACGACGTGGGGTTGGGTCGACGAGCGCACGATCGGTTCCGTCCTGGTCGGCATGGCGCTCCTGGGGTTGTTCGTCTTGCGCTGCGCGCGCCACCCGAACCCGCTCGTCGATCTCCGACTGTTCCGGCTGCCCTCGCTGCGCACCGCGAACCAGGGCACGTTCGTCATGGCAATCACGTGGTTCTGCATCTACTGGGGGTTGATCACCTTCGCCTCGAGCACCTGGGGCTGGAGCCCGTTGCACATCGGCGCCTCAACGGCACCCGTGTCGTTGATGGCGGGCATCGTCGGCATCGTGGTCGGTCGCCTCGCGGTACGCACCGGCCACCGGGTGTTCATCCTCCCCGGATCGCTGATCTTCGCCGTCATCCCGATCGTGTTGTGGCGAGTGATCGATTCGAATCCGTCCGATCTCAAGATCCTCATCGCCTCGGCGCTCATCGGAACGGCCTCGGGCTGCGTCTTCCCGTCGTTCATCGCAGCCTCGATGGTCGATGTGCCGGTTGCCCAGCATGCGGTCGGCAGCGGCGTCAACTTCATGACGCAGCGCATCGGTACCACCGTCGGTGTCGCGCTCGCGATCACGTTTCTCACCAATCCGGGCGGCCTCGATGGACTCCATCGCTGCTTCATCGTCACGATCGTCGGCGCGAGCCTGGCTTTCCTGATTGGATTACGGGTCAACACCCGCCCGACAATCTGATCCACCGGACGGGTGGCGCCGAGTCCTACGGAGCCAACGCCAGGGGGAATTCATGGACGGGTTGATGATGACGACGCCGTTGTCGATGACGACGATGTTCGATCGCGCGGAGCAACTGTTTCCGAAGAAGCAGATAATCACGGCCACGCCGGGTGGTAAACAGCGCACGACATACGGTGAGTGGGCCGACCGCACTCGCCGCCTCGGTAACGCACTCGACATGCTCGGCATCAGCGCGACCGGCCGCGTCGCAACGTTCGCATGGAACAGCGCACGGCATCTCGAGCTGTACTTCGCGCCGCCCTGCAGTGGACGAGTCGCCCATACGCTCAACGTGCGACTGTTCCCCGAACAACTCACCTACATCGTCAACCACGCAGAAGACGAGGTGATCTTCATCGACCGATCGGTTGCTGCGTTGCTCTGGCCGCTCATCCCCTCGTTCGCCACCGTCAAGCACATCGTCGTCATGGCCGACGGCGCGGGCGATGTGCCCGACACGCCGATCAGTCCGGCAGTGCACGACTACGACGAGCTGCTGCTGGCCGCGTCACCCATCGACTTCACGGGGCCGCGCGACGAGAACCAAGCAGCGTCGATGATGTACACGAGTGGCACCACCGGCAACCCCAAAGGTGTCATCTACTCGCACCGCTCGATCGTGTTGCACACGATGGCAACGATGTTCGCCGACTCGTTGGGTGTGTGCGAATCCGATGTCATCCTTCCTATTGTTCCGATGTTCCATGCCAATGCCTGGGGGCTTGCGCACGCGGGCGTCGCCACCGGGGCAACCCTGGTGATGCCCGGACGCGATCTCTCTCCGAAGGCGATCGCGGATCTCATCGAGAGCGAACGGGTGACGCTCGCGGCGGGGGTGCCGACGATCTGGATGGGCGTTCTCCCCGAGCTCGAGAGCCGCGACGTATCCTCGCTGCGGGCCATCCCGTGCGGCGGATCGGCCGTGCCGAGAGCATTGTCCGAGGGATTCCGCACCAAGGTCGGCCTCCCGATCCTGCAAGCGTGGGGCATGACCGAGACCAGCCCGCTCGTGTCGGTGTGCAACGTCAAGAGCACGATGCGCGACCGCTCCGAGGCAGAGCTCGCCGACTTGCGCACCTCGGTCGGCGTCGCGCAATTCCCGATCGAGTTCCGCATCGTCGAGCAGGAGACCCTGAACCGCCTGCCGTGGGACAGTACGAGCCGCGGTGAGTTACAAGTACGCGGACCGTGGATCGCCCGCAGCTACTACAACGATGAGCGCACAAGTGATTCGTTCACCGTGGACGGTTGGCTTCGCACCGGTGACGTCGCGGTCGTCAGCGATGAGGGCTACATATCGCTCGTCGACCGCACCAGGGACGTGATCAAGTCGGGCGGCGAGTGGGTGAGCTCGGTCGAACTCGAGAACGAGATCATGGCGCACCCATCCGTCAGGGAGGCGGCGGTCATCGGTGTCAACCATCCGCGTTGGGGCGAGCGACCACTCGCGTGCGTTGCCGTGAAAGAAGGCGCAACCCTGACGAAGGAAGAGCTCGACACCTTTCTCGAGGCTCGGGTCAGCAAGTGGTGGTTGCCCGACGACGTGGTCTTCATCGACGAGATTCCCAAGACGTCCGTGGGCAAGTTCTCGAAGAAGAGCTTGCGTGATCGCTACGCCGATTACGTGCTGCCCACCGCATGAGTTCGCTCTCCCCGCAGGAGCTCAACCGTCATGCGGCACGAGCGCTGCGAGCCTGGAAGTCGAAAAGAACGATCTCCGGGCCCAAAAGCACGCCCACCGTGCTTTTCGGCTACGAGATTGCGATTCACGCGGCGCTGGCCGCAACGACATCGCCACCCTCGTACATCCCCAATACGACCCCTTGCTTGCGAGGCACATACTTGGCGGTTGGTAGGTTGAACCCGTGAGCTGGCGCTGGGAATTCCCGCAGACGTGTGGCTTCGCCGACAGAGGCGAAATAGCAAGTAGCGCAGTGTCAGGGAGCGCCCGTCGCACTTCGCATCTCGCAGCGTTGGACCTCACTAGGTGGTGTACATGCTGCGAGTTCAGCAAATGTGCGCGGCGGAAATGCTGGGCGCGAGGCCGACAACACGGGCGACACACATCCTCCCAAGAGCGTCCCCGCTGCGGGGGAAGAGCTAATGCGACGATTGCTCGGTCGCGACGGCTGAACGAGAATCCATAGATGGAGTATCGCTGGCTCGGGTCGTCGGGTATCAAGGTGTCGTCACTCGCGCTCGGCGCCATGGGTTTCGGCGGATCGACCACAGGAGGATGGGTCGGCAATCACGGGCTCGACGACGTGCAGCGTCATGTGGGGATGGCACTCGACGCGGGCGTGATCCTCTTCGATTCGGCCAACAGCTACCAAAAGGGCGCAGCCGAAGAGCTGTTGGGCAAGGCGCTCGGCTCCAATCGTGACCGCGTGCTCGTGTCGACCAAGGTCAACTCGCGCGTCGGCGAAGGCATCAACGACGTCGGTCAATCACGCTGGCACATCATGCGGTCGTGCGAAGAGAGCCTGCGCCGCCTCGGTACCGATCGCATCGACATCTACCACGTGCACGGGTTCGACGCGTGTACGCCGCTGGAAGAGTCGTTGGCTGCGCTCGACACCCTGGTTCGATCGGGCAAAGTGCGCTACATCGCGTGCTCGAACCACGCCGCGTGGCAGATCATGAAGGCACTCTCGGTCTCCGAGCGGCGAGGTCTCTCTCGCTACGTGGCGACGCAGAGCTACTACACGTTGGTCGCGCGCGAGCTCGAATGGGAGATCATGCCGCTGTCGCGCGATCAAGGCCTCGGCGTGCTCGTGTGGAGTCCCCTCGCCGGCGGATTCCTCTCGGGCAAGTTCGCCCGGGCCGCGGCACCACCCGCCGGCACGCGACGGTCGATGATCGGCAACCTCGGGATCGGCCCGATCGACGAAGAACGGGGATACGAAATCGTCGACGTGATGCGCGACATCGCACAGCAACGGGGCGGCGGGGTCACCTGTGCGCAAGTGGCCCTCAACTGGCTACGGACACGTGATCTCGTGTCGTCGATCATCATCGGCGCACGCTCGGACGAGCAACTCGCCGACAACCTGGCGGCGACGCAGTGGACGATGACCCCCGACGAGCAGCAACGACTCGACGGCGTGAGCGCAGTGCCGTTCCCGTACCCCCACTGGTACCAACGCCAGTTCACCGCCGAGCGATACTCTCGGGAAGGCACGCCGGCCGGGGCGTTCGCCTATCAATTCCCCACCGCAGACTGAGCCCGAGAGTCCGAGAGCCCGAAGGGTCTTACCACGATGGCAGCCATCGACTACCCCGTCTTCGACGCCGACAACCACTACTACGAGACGCGCGACGCCTTCAGCCGTCACATCCCGACATCGCAGCGCGACAAGGCGATCCACACCCGCATCGACGACGACGGCGTCGAGCGCGTATACGTCGGCGACAAGCGCTTCACCTTTCTCGAGCACCGCAACTTCGACACCGTTGTGCCCCCCGGCGCGCTGCGGGCCATGTTGCGTTCGCTCAAGTCAGGCTCGGCCGACATTCGTGGGACCGACATCGAAGAACCCATGCAGCCCGAGTACGTCCAACGCGACGCACGGTTGGCCATCATGCACGCCCAGGGCATCGAGTCGATCCTCATGTTCCCTACGCTCGCGGTCTGCGTCGAGGCGTTCATGATGGACGATCCGGACCAGCTCTACACCAACTTCCGTTCATTCAACACCTGGCTCGACGAAGAGTGGGGATTCGACCACGCGGGTCGGGTCTACGCCCCGCCACTGTTGTCGTTGTGCGACCTCGATCGCGCGGTCGTCGAGCTCGAATGGGTACTCGCACGCGGCGCCAAGGCGATCTGCCTGCGCGCCGGCCCCGCGTATGGCCGCTCGCCGGCCGATCCCTATTTCGACCCGTTCTGGGCCCGCGTCAACGAGGCCGGTATCACGATCGCCTTCCACATCGGAGAGTCGAGCTACAACGAACTGTTCTCGACGCATTGGGGGGAAGAGCCGAATCCTCCCTCGCATCGCCAGTCCGCGTTCCAGTGGACGTGTTTCTACGGCGACCGCCCGATCATGGACACGATCGCCGCGCTCATCTACCACAACCTCTTCGGCCGCTTCCCCAACGTGCGCGCGATGTCGATCGAGAACGGATCGTTGTGGGTGCCCTATCTCATGCGGGTCATGGACAAGATGAACGGTATGGGTCGCAACGGACCGTGGCCCGGGGGCCGCATCACCGAGAAGCCGAGCGAGATCTTCAAACGCCACGTCTTCGTCTCGCCGTATCACGAGGAGCCGATCGAAGAGCTCGTCGCGCTGATCGGCGCGTCTCAGGTCTTGTTCGGGTCGGACTTCCCGCACGCCGAAGGCCTGGCCGACCCGACCTCCTTCGCCGCGAGCATGCCCACGCTTTCCTACGACGACGTGCGCCGGGTGATGCGCGAGAACGCGAAGTCACTTGTTGCTGGATGACAACGGCCTCGTCGTTCGGCCCGCGCCGGCGCCCATTCCCAACGGACCCGCCGCGGTAGCCGATGTCCTCGCGCACGCGAGGCGCGAGCGGCCCGACCACGAAGCGCTCGTGGGCCGGCACAACCGCTACACGTTCCGAGCGCTCGATCTCGCCGCCGACGCCGCCGCCGCTGCATTGCACCGCTGCGGGATCGAGCCCGGCGATCGCGTCGCGGCCTCACTGCCCAATCACTGCGAGATCGTGATCGCCTACCTCGGGGCCATGCGCCTCGGTGCGGTGTGGGTCGGCATCAACATGGCACTCGCGCCACCCGAAAAGCGCTACATGCTCGACGACAGCGAGGCGCGCCTGTTCATCACCACTCCCGCCATCCGGGACACCCTCGTGGACGCACCCAGCCGCGTGTTGGTGGTGGATCCGAGTGACGGCACCGGCGATTGGCCCGATCTCGTCGACGCGCACCATGCCTGCGACCCGCCGCGCCCGCCGATCGACCCGCACGCGCCCGCGGCCATCTCCTACACGTCGGGCACCACCGGGTTCCCCAAGGGCGCGGTGCACAGCCAACACAACATGTTGTGGCAGGGCGCGGTGGCCCGGGAGACCGACCCTGGGCCGAGCGACGAACGCCATGGCGTCGTGTTGCCGCTGACGCTGCTCAATCTGATGGTCCTCGGCCCGCTGTTCGCCTGGCTCAAGGACACGACCTGCATCTGCATCGACCGCGTCGACGCGGTCGGCCTGCGCGACTGGCTCCGCGACGAAAGCGTCACGCGGGTCACGTTCGCGCCACCGATCGCGTACGACCTGCTCAACCATCCCGGTGGGGGCGCGGACGACATCGCGGCACTGCGCCGGCCCGAATGCGGCGGCGCGGCCACGCCGCAATCCCTGCGGACGCTGTTCGTCGAACGCTTCGGTACAGGGGTGCTCACCGGTTACGGCCTCACAGAGGCGCCCGGTGGACTCACTCGCGAGATGCCCGGCGATCCGATGCTCGCGGGCTGCAGCGGGAAACCGCTCACGCCGATCGAGATCGTGATCCTCGACGAACAAGATCGGCCCGTGCCGGCCGGCACCGCGGGCGAGATCTGCGCGCGTGCGGTGAACCACGGCCCATGGGCCGGCGTGTACACACCGTTCCTGGGCTATTGGCGCCGACCTGACGCGACGCGGCGGGCGTTGCGCGGAGGGTTGCTGCACACCGAAGACATCGGCGAACTCGACGACGACGGTCGATTGTTCGTCAAGGATCGCCGCACCGACTTGATCGTGCGCGGCGGCGCCAATGTCTACCCGGCCGAGGTCGAACGCATACTCGCCGACCATCCCGCCATCGCCGCGTGCGCGGTGTTGGGCCTCGCCGACGAGCGTCTGGGGCAACGCGTGGGTGCAGTCCTACAACTCCGCCCGGATTGCGTGGTGGCCCACGACGACATCGCCGCCTATTGCCGCGAACGTCTCGCGCGCTACAAGGTGCCCGAACGTTGGGTCTCGGTCGAGGCGTTCGCGAGAACGCCCATGGGCAAGATTCGCAAAGGCGACCTAACCGTCTTGTTCGATTAACCTCGGCCGCATGACGGAGCCACCCTGGCAGACCATCCCGCAACTCATCGACGACGCCGCCGAGCGCTATCCCGAAATCGATGCGCTCGTCGAAGGCGATGTGTGCCTCAACTACACCGAGTTCCGTGACCACATCGACGAAGCAGCTCGTGCACTCATGGCCCGCGGGGTGGTCAAAGGTGATCGAATCGCGATCTGGGCGCCCAATATCTGGGAATGGCCCATCGCCGCCCTGGCCACCCATCGAGCGGGCGCCGTGGTGGTCCCGATCAACACCCGCTTCAAGGGCCGCGAGGCCGGCTATGTGCTGCAGAAGTCGAAGGCCAAGCTGCTGTTCACGGTGACCGACTTCTTGGACACCGACTACGTCACGCTCCTGCGCGACGCTCAGCTCGAGTTGCCCGACCTCGAACAGATCGTGGTCTTCCGCGGACCTCAGCCGGACGGTACGATCTCGTTCGCCGACTTCTTGTCGGCGGCATCGTCGGTCAGCGCGGCCGCGTTACGGGAACGCTCCGACTCTGTCACCGGCGACGACCTCTGCCACATCATGTTCACGTCGGGCACCACCGGCTTGCCCAAGGGCGCCATGCTCATCCACCGTGCCATCTGCAAGGGCTATGACGCGTGGTGCGAGGTGATCGGGATGCGGCCGGGCGACCGCTATCTCATCATCAACCCGTACTTCCACTCGTTCGGCTTCAACTCCGGCGTCCTCGCCTGTCTCATGCGGGGCGCCACCAACTTGCCCCACGCGGTGTTCGATGTTCCCGCGGTCATGCGCCGCGTGCCGATCGACCGCATCACGTTCTTGCCCGGCCCGCCGGCGATCTACCAGACCATCCTCAACCATCCCGATCTCGACAAGTTCGACATGTCGACGCTGCGTCTCTGTGTCACGGGCGCGGCGGCCATCCCGGTCGAGATGATCTACCAGATGCGCGAGCGGCTGGGGTTCGAAACCATCGTCACCGGCTACGGCCTGACCGAGACCTCAGGCATCGTGACGATGTGCCGCCACGACGACGACCCTGAGACCATCGCCCGCACGTCGGGGCGCGCGATACCCGACATCGAAGTGATGGTCGTCGACGATGACAACAACGAAGTCCCCCGCGGCGAGCCCGGCGAGATCGTCGTCCGCGGCTACGTGGTCATGAAGGGATACCTCGACGACCCCGAGCAGACCGCCGAGACGATCGACCCCGACGGCTGGTTGCACACCGGCGACATCGGTGTGATGGACGACCGGGGTTACGTGCAGATCACCGACCGCAAGAAGGACATGTACATCGTCGGTGGGTTCAACGCGTACCCCGCCGAGATCGAGAACCTCATGTTGGCGCATCCGCAGATCGGCGGCGTCGCAATCGTCGGTGTGCCCGATGCGCGAATGGGTGAGGTGGGCTTGGCATTTGTCATCCCGCGCCCCAACACCAAGCCCGATCCGACCGAGATCATCGCGTGGTGCCGTGAGCAGATGGCGAACTACAAAGTTCCCCGTTATGTCGAAGTCGTCGATGCATTTCCTCTCAATCCGAGCGGCAAGGTACTCAAGTACGAATTACGCGAACGCGGAAAGCAGATCATCACCTCCGCAAATCCTAAATAGGCCGCAAGTCCTACCGATGGGTGGTCAGCGGTACTCCAGTCCCTGGTAACGCAGTTCAGCGCGATCGTTCCAGGGAGACCGTCATGTACCGGACCAAACCGTCGCATCGGCGATTGTTGTGCCGTACTACTGCCGTGGTCGGTGCCAGCCTCTGCTGGGTCGTCCTTGCCCGCACGAGTGGCGGCAATGTTCTCGACCCCACGTCGTCGGCAATCTTCGCTCCCGCGGCGCTGGCCGTCGTGCTCGGTATCACGATCGGTTGGGACGCACTTGTCGTACCGGTCGCCGCAACCGTGATCGATGTCGTCCTTCGCCGGCATCAACTCGACGCGTCGACCGCCACTCTCGAGTTGATTCTCGCCGCAGCCAACTCGCTCGCGTACGTCTCGGCCGGCGTATGGCTGCATCGGCGAAAGGTCGACCTGCGCGACGCCGGAATGACCGACCTGATGAACCTCGTCGGCCCGGCGGCGATCGCGGCACCCTGCGCGACCGCGTTGATTCATACGCTGAGTGCACGCTCGCTCCACCTCGACTCCGGCCCTTTCGCGCCGACCTTCTTCGAATGGGCAACCCGCGACAGCGTCGCGGTCATCGTGGGAGCATCGTTTCCCTTCGCGCTCTACCAGAGCATGAAAGAGGGACGACCGTGGCGACGCCTCACGGTGGTGCGCCACCCGGGCGTCGATCGAGCGTTGGCCTGCGTACAGATCATCTTTCTCGTGGCGTCGATCATGGCGGCCTTCACGATCGGCGAGGGCGATACCCATCCGCTCTTTCTCGCCGTGCCGGCGCTCTTGTGGTTGGCGGCGAGCCGCGGCTACCGATTCGCGGCCTTCGGCGTGATGTTGTTCAGCGCGGGCCTGATCTTCAGCGACATCAACAACGGCCCGGTTGCAGGAATGACCTCGCTGCGTTTGCAGATCGTGAGCACCGCGCTCTTGACACTCGCCGTCGGTGCCCAGGTCGATGATCGCCGCAGCGCCGGTACGACGTTCACCCGCATGAACCGCGAACTCCAGATGAGCGAGGCTCGCTATCGCAACGTCATCGAACACGCCGCCGACGGCTTCCTGGTGACGAATCAACATGGCGAGATCGAGATTGCGAACGCCGCAATCGAAAGGCTCTTCGGGATCCCCCGCACCGACATCGAAGCCGCCAACATCATCGACCTCATCCCCGCTGCGGACGACACGACTGCAGTCGAGGCGCTCGCTCACCTGCTCGACGGTGGGCCCTCGAGCGGGACCAGCGGTGAGCGCTATTGGATAGGGCGCCGGGCCGACGGATCGACCTTTCCATTGCGCGTCGCACTGTCCCGCATCGATATCGAAGGCCGCGTCGGCTATGCCGCCACGGTTCAAGACGAGAGCGATCGTAAACAGTTCGAAGAGGTGCTGGAACATCAGGCCACGCACGACTCGCTGACCGATCTTCCCAACCGGGCGCTCTTCAACGATCGGCTGATCCACGAGCTCGAGCGGCTGCGCCGAGAACCGGGGTCACTCGCGATCATGCTGCTCGATCTCGATCACTTCAAAGAGATCAACGACACGCACGGTCATGCGATGGGCGACAAGGTGCTGCGAGAGACCGCCAATCGACTGCGCGAAGTGACGCGCTCGGGCACCGTCGCCCGACTCGGTGGCGATGAGTTCGCGATCATCCTGGGGCCCGCAGGCAATCGTCTCGCTGCGGTAGCCGCAGCCGAGCGCGTCCTCGAGCGGTTGCGCAAGCCCATCGACGGGATCCCGACCGACCTCACGCCCACGGCGAGCATCGGCATCAGGCTCGTCACGCGGCCGGGAGAGATACCGCAGCAGTTGCTACGCCACGCAGACGCGGCGCTGTACCAGGCGAAGCGGGAGGGCCGCGATTGTTACCGATTCTTCCAGCAAACCGAGCGCTCGGCGCGAAGGCCCGACGAGATCGACCTCCGCGACCGCATCACCGATTGCTCGGTCTCTCTGCGCTACCAGCCCATCATCGAGCTTTCGGCCGGGCATGTCCGAAACGTCGAAGCGCTGGCCCGCATTCGCCGGCCCGACGGTCAGATGATCTCGCCGAGCGAGTTCATGTCCGATTCGGCACGAGCGGGGTTCGTCGATCGTCTCGGTGAGTTGGTGCTTCGGCGCGCGCTGACGGACCTGTGCGAGCTGCGGGCCCGCGTGAGCGACGAATTGTCGATGTCGGTCAACGTCTCGCCGTGCCAGCTCGCGAACCTCCACTTCCCCGAGATGGTGAGTGACTCACTCGCAGTCGCCGGGCTCGGCCCCGATTCATTGATCCTCGAGATCACGGAGTCCGCTGGTCTCGTCGACGTGCCGGGCGCCGTCGAAACGATCCACGGCATCGCTGCGACCGGTGTGCGTATGGCACTCGACGACTTCGGCACCGCGCACACGCGCTTCGACGTGCTGCGCGACTTGCCGATCGCGATGCTGAAGATCCATCGCGAGTTCGTGAGCCGCATGGCCGAATCGGAAGCCGATGCCGACATCGTCGAGACCATCCTCATGCTCGCTCAGCGTCGCGGCATCGTCGCGGTCGCCCAGGGTGTCGAGACCGTCGAACTCGTCGACCGGCTCACGTCGTTGGGATGCACGCAGGTACAAGGTTTTCTTTTCGGCGAGCCCTCACCTATCGAAGAGCTCACCACGGTGTTGCGGCAGTGGCACGCGGTGCCCGCCATTGCAACCCGCCTGGGCCGTGCCGGGTAGCGACTCCCCCCTCGCTATCCGAGCACGGCCGCGGCGAACGCCCATATCTCTCGCGCCGCGTCGGGGCCCGCCGGCGTGTAGAGGATCTCGCTCGCACCCTCGGCGACCGCGGCTTCGGCCTTGGCCCGGATCTCGTCGCGTGTGCCGACCCAACCTGTAGTCGAAAGCGCCGGGCCGGCAGCATCGAGTTGTGCCCGGTCGCGTGGCATCACGTCGGTGACGTGGCCCTCGTGCACGGCGAGGTGGCGTTGTCCCTCGGGGCGTTCGGCGTTGATGCCTGCCAGCCACTCGGCGCCGAGCGGCAAGTTGCTCAAGGCATCGGGATACGCCTGCCATATGCCGTGATAACGGACCACATACCAGGGCCCGAGCGCCAGCTTGACCCGCTCGTCGTCGATCGATTCCCCCGGCTCGAGCACGGTGCCCGCCGTCATGCGGACGTGCCAGTCGAAACCCGCTGCGGGACCCATCGAGATCAATCCGTCGACGACGCCCGACCCCACCAACTCCCGCGTGATCTCGGTCCCCTTCGGGCCGAGCGCGGACAGCAGTTGCGGGGTGCGAATCGGGCGATCGATCGCCCACCGCGGATGATGGATCATCTGGCATTGCTCGCCGTCGATCTCGATTGCATCGCCCCGCAAGAGCGCATCCAACTGCGTCAAGTAGCGCCGCATCTTGCTCCATGACAATGCCTTCTGGTTGAGCACCCACCGCGCAGTGGCGCCCGTGCCCCAGCCGCATGCGAGGCGACCGGGGGCCAGCCGCTCGATCGTCGCGATCGCGGACGCCGAGGTCATCACGTGGCGCAAGTTGGGCACGAGTACGGCCGTGCCGAGGTTGATCGACGTGTGCTCGGCCACACGCGCCAGCGTGATCCAGATGTCTTCGTACAACGCCGCCGAGTCATAGAGCCACAACCGGTCATATCCGAGGTCGTGGGCGAGCTTCGCCAACTCGACGGATTCTGGTCCGGGCGGCATACCTACAGAGAGCTTCATGCGCCGCACACTACTGAAGCCACCGTTCAGTGTGGCGTGAGGCCACCGTCGGCCAAGATGACCTGTCCGGTCATGAAGCTCGACGCATCACTGGCGAGGAAGAGCGCGGGCCCGACCATCTCGTCGGTGTGAGCGGCACGGCGCATGAACGAGGCGTTGGCCATGCGCTCCGCGACTTCGGGGCCGTTGTTGCGCACCATGTCGGTGTCGACCGTGCCGGGAGCGAGCGCGTTCGAGCGGATGCCGAACTGCGCCAAGCTCGCGGCCTGCGCACGGGTCATCGCCATGAGGCCCGCCTTGGCTGCGCTGTACATCGCGGTGCCGGCGCTGAAGAGGAACGCGCCCGCAGAGATCACGTTGATGATCGACGCGTTGCCGCTCTGCTTGAGATGCGGCAACGCGGCCTCGACCAGGAACACCGGGCCGCGGAGGTTGACACCGAGCGACTTTTCCCACGCGTCTTCGCTGAATTGACCGATCGGCAGCGCGAGTGCGTTGGCCGCGTTGTTGACCACGATGTCGAGACGCCCGAAACGGGCAACGGTCTGGTCGACCAGACCCTGCAGCGCCGCGGTGTCACCCATGTGCGTCGGGACGGCCAACACGTCGCCACCGAGCGACTCGAGATGGGCCCGGGTTTCGGCACATGCGTCGGCTTTGCGGCTGGCGACCACGACCTTTGCGTTCGCGCACACGAAGCCTTCGGCGATGGCTCGGCCGATACCCCTCGTGCCGCCGGTGACGATGGCGACACGATCGGTGAGGTCGAACAGGCGAGAGAGCTTGTCACGGTCCATGGTCCTAAGCTTCGACGCCGGGCTGACATCCGGCAAACCCAGGGGGTACCCATGACCGTCACACGCGAGCCAGACGCCGATCGCGGTTCGATCAAGGCCACGCAGGAATGGCTACTCGAGGTGGGGCCGCGCGAGGCGGCGATCCACTGCGCCCGCACCCACGTGTTCGCCGAGACGAGCACCGACACCGACTACATCTGTTCGACGATCTCCCACGACGTGTATTTCGGCGTGCCCACCCGCACGCGTGAAGGCAACGTCATCCCCGACGGCGCCGTGCTGGTCAACTACGACCAAGTCCGCGGTTATTACGAAGGGAGGGCCGGGTCCTACGTGGTGCTGGCCTCGGCCCAACTCAAGAGCATCGCGACCGACTGGTATCTCTTCAACGAGAGCGCGGCGACGCTGCGGGGCACCGGGATGATCGGCGATATCGACGCGACCGACCGCGAGTGGGTCGTGAACAGCGCGGTCATATTCCCGACCGCGCCCGACGGCATCCGGGGCGAGATCTGCGTGACCCGCTACCCGTTCGTCGACATCGTCGCCGACACCGTGATCACGCCTCCCCCGCCGTCCGATCCTCGCACCTATTTGCCGTTGCGCGAGATGGAGCACACTGCGCTGATCGACCGCTTCCTCGATGCGCTGCGCGCGGTCGATCCGCGACCGATCGAGTCGCACCTCTCGGGCACGCACACCATGGCGGTACGACTCGACGACGTGACCGGCGAGCAGAGCGTGCTGACGGCGACGACGAGCGACGTCGCCGCGAACCACTTCGTCACGATGTTCACCGGCGCGACGGACCTCACGCTCGTCTCGCGCATCTCGACCGAGTGGTACGTGTTCGCCGAATACCTCTTGCGCTTCGACGACGGACGGGTCCGCCGGCTCGCGCTCACGCATCCGGTCGAGGGCGGCAAGCTCACCGGCACGTTCGGCTACGGCCGCGACGAGAAGAAGGGGCGTTGACCCATGGCTGTCACCGAACACTTCATCCCCAAGATCATCAGCGTCGACGACCACGTCGTCGAACCCCCACATCTGTGGCAGACGTGGTTGCCGACCAAGCACCGCGAGCGCGGCCCGAAGATCGAGCTGCTGCCGACCGGTGAGGTCAAGATGGTCGACGGGCGCTACATCGAGCACCCGGGCACGTCGGGCAAGTTGTGCGCGTGGTGGAACTACGACGGCAACTACTTCTCGCTCAAGCGCTACATCGCTGCGGTCGGTTACCCGCCCGAAGAGGTCGACATGTACCCCATCACCTACGACGAGATGCGCCCCGGATGTTGGCAGCCGGCCGAGCGCATCAAGGACATGGAGATGAACGGCGTCGAGGCATCGTTGTGCTTCCCCAATTACCCGCGCTTTTGCGGCCAGATCTTCTCCGAGGCACCCGACAAAGAGCTCGCGCTTGCGTGCATCAAGGCCTACAACGACTGGATGGTCGACGAATGGTGCGGTGACTCGGGCGGTCGTTTGATCCCGCTGATCATCGTCCCGCTGTGGGACGCCAACCTCGCGGCCGACGAGATCCGGCGCAATGCCGCGCGTGGTGTGCGCGCAGTGGCGTTCAGCGAGTTGCCGCCGTGGCTCGGCCTGCCGTCGATCCACTCGGGCTACTGGGACCCGTTCTTCCAGGCGTGCGACGAGACCGGCACCGTCATCAGCATGCACATCGGTTCGGGCACCAAGACCTTGCAGACATCGGCCGACGCGCCGGCGAGCATCGGTGCGACGATGATCTTCACTAACAGCGCGGCGTCGATGCTCGACTACCTGATGTCCGACGTGTTGAAGACGTTCCCCAACCTCAAGTTGCTCTACGCCGAGTGCCAGATCGGTTGGATCCCGTATGTGCTCGAGCGGGCCGACGACATCTGGCGCACGCACCTGTGGTCGCACAAAGACGCGCACCCCGAGCTGCCGTCGACGTATTACAAAGATCGCATCTACTCGTGCTTCTTCAAGGACGAAGTAGGCGTGTTGATGCTCGACCGCATCGGTGTCGACCAGGTGTGCTTCGAGACCGACTATCCGCACCAGGACGGCACGTGGCCGAAGAGCAAGCAGGTGGCCGACCACCTGTTCGGACACCTCGACGCCGACACGGTGCACAAACTGGCGCGGGGCAACGCGGCCAAGCTGCTCGGGCTCAACTCCTGAGTATCACGCCCTGACGATCACGAGACGCGGGCAAGAGACGTACAGCACACGCGGTTGTCGTTGCCCACGTCGCGCACGTCGACCCGCCACAGGTTGCCGCCTACATGCGTCGCCTGCGCGCGAGCAGGACCGACGCGTGCCGGCGCCACGAAGCGAACGATCAGGTCGTCGATGCGCGCGCCCGGGCGAACCGACGCCACCTCGGCCTCGACGACCAGCGCGAACAGCGAGCCGTGCAAGATGCCCCACGGGTTGCGCGCCGGGCCCGTGATGTCGAGTTCTGCGGCTGCGGGGAGATCGGCCACCGGCCGAATGCCGTAGCGCTCGAGCAACGGGACGCGTGGCTTCCCGCTCAGAGGGCCGCTCGGGCCCTGTGGTCCGCTGCCCGCCGGGGCGTGGCGGAAGATCTGGTCCGGCGGCGGCACACTCATGGGCGCGGCGCGCTCGGGTGACAACACGCTGTGGTTCGCGGTGGCGCTGGCCACCGTGACCCCCGAGCCCTCGTCGTAGACCGTGCAGTCTGCGAGCACCTGGCGCGTGCCGGCTCGAACCACCCTGCTGTCCGCGCGCAGCGGGCCGACCATGGCCCGCGCGACGAGGTGCAGATCCATGTCCGCGGTGACCACCCACTGCGGCAGCGCCGCGAAGCCGGCGGCCATACCCACGGCCGAGTCGACCAGGTAGGCGATGACGCCGACGAGTGCCGCGCCCGACGCATCGACGAGATCGGGCCGCAGCTCGATCCATGTGCTCATCGTCTCGTCCGAGGCGCGCCTCGCCGCGAGCCCGAAGTACTGTGTCAGACCATCGTCGAAGCCATCGGGGAGATCCACCGAAATATTCCGCTCTGTAGAGCCGCTCGGGCTCGCCAAATCGTACTGGGGCCCGTGGGACGGGCCGGTAGCCTCTCGTAGATGGGCACTCCCGAGGAAACGCTGTACCCGAAGGTCGACCGAGCAGATTATCCGGCCATCGAGCGGCGCATCCTCGACCGGTGGAAGGAGCGATCGACGTTCGCCCGCTCGATCGAGCAGCGACCCGGCGGCGACAACGAATACATCTTCTTCGACGGCCCGCCCTTTGCCAACGGCCTGCCCCACTATGGCCACCTGCTCACCGGCTATGTCAAAGACGTGATCCCCCGTTATCAGACGATGCGGGGGCGGCGCGTCGAGCGGCGTTTCGGCTGGGACACCCATGGCCTGCCCGCCGAGATGGAGGCCGAGAAAGAGCTACAGGTCTCGGGCCGCCGCGCCATCACCGAATACGGCATCGACCGGTTCAACGACTACTGCCGCACGTCGGTTCTGCGCTACACGAAAGAGTGGGAAACCTACGTGACGCGCCAAGCGCGCTGGGTCGACTTCGAGAACGACTACAAGACGATGGACCTCGGCTACATGGAGTCCGTCATGTGGGCGTTCAAGCAGCTGTGGGACAAAGGCCTCGTCTATGAGGCCTACCGGGTCATGCCCTACTCGTGGGGCGCCGAGACCCCGCTGTCCAATTTCGAGATCCGCCTCGACGACGCGACCCGCCCCCGCCAAGACCCGGCGTTGACCGTCGCCTTCACGTTGACGCCGCGCCCCGAAGACGACGGTCGCGAGACGCGACTACTGGCGTGGACGACGACGCCGTGGACGCTGCCGTCCAACCTCGCGCTCGCGGTATCGCCCGATCTCGACTACGCGGTCTACGAGGAGGACGGTGTCCGCTACATCCTCGGCGCGGTGACCGTCGGCAAGTACGAGAAGGAGCTCGCCAACGCCACGTTGGTCAAGACAGTGAAGGGCTCGACGCTCGTCGGGCGCACGTACACGCCACTGTTCCCGTATTTTGCGGGGCGCCGTCACGCACATCAAGTGCTGGGCGCCGATTTCATCGAGACCGACGAGGGTGTCGGTGTCGTGCATCTCGCGCCGGGCTTCGGCGAGGTCGACAAAGACGCGTGCGATGCCGCCGGCATCGAAACCGTGGTGCCCGTCAACGACGAAGGGCGCTTCACCGACGAGGTTTTCGACTACGCCGGCATCAACGTCTTCGAAGCCAACCCGCAGATCATCCGCGACCTTCGTGACGCCGGACGGCTGGTGCGTCACGACAGCTATACGCACAACTACCCGCACTGCTGGCGCACCGACACACCGATCATCTATCGCGCGATGTCGTCGTGGTACGTCGAAGTCACCGCGTTTCGCGACCGCCTCGTCGAGCTCAACCAGCAGATCAACTGGATCCCCGGCCACGTGCGAGACGGTGCGTTCGGCAAGTGGCTCGAAGGCGCGCGCGACTGGTCGATCTCACGCAACCGATTCTGGGGTGCACCCATCCCCGTCTGGCGCAGCGACAACCCCGACCATCCCCGCACCGACGTCTACGGCTCCATCGAAGAGCTCCAGCGCGACTTCGGCGTCGAGGTGACCAACCTGCACCGTCCCTACATCGACGACCTCGTCCGGCCCAACCCCGACGACCCGACCGGCAAGTCGATGATGCGCCGCGTGCCCGAGGTCCTCGATTGCTGGTTCGAATCCGGGTCCATGCCGTTCGCGCAGGCGCACTACCCATTCGAGAACAAGGCCTGGGTCGACAAGCACAATGCCGACTTCATCGTCGAATACATCGCGCAGACGCGCGGTTGGTTCTACACGATGCACGTGCTGTCGGTGGCACTGTTCGATCGTCCCGCGTTCGAGAACTGCATCTGTCACGGTGTCGTCCTCGACGAGGACGGCCGCAAGCTGTCCAAGCGACTGCGCAACTATCCCGACCCCGAAGAGGTCTTCGAGACCATCGGCGCCGACGCGCTGCGATGGTTCTTGATGTCGTCGCCGATCCTGCGCGGCCTCGATCTGCGCATCGACCGCGAGGGTCGCGCGATCGGCGAGATCGTGCGGCTCGTGCTCAATCCCATCTGGAATTCGTACACGTTCTTCACGCTCTACGCGAACGTCGATCGCTATCGCGCGACCTTGCGCACCGACTCGACGCAGCTGCTCGATCGGTACATCCTCGCCAAGACGCGTACGTTGGTCGAGGGCGTGACGCAGCGCCTCGACGACTACGACATCGCCGGCGCGTGCGCCGACATCCAGGCATTCCTCGACGCGCTCAACAACTGGTACATCCGCCGATCGCGCGAGCGCTTTTGGGCGCCCGCGGGCGGCATCCACGAACAAGACAAGCACGACGCGTACGACACGCTCTACACGGTCCTGCACACGGTGACCAAGATCGCGGCGCCACTGCTGCCGTTGCTCTGTGAAGAGGTCTATACGAACCTGTCGGGCGACGAGTCCGTGCATCTCACCGACTGGCCCGACCCCGAGTCGTTGCCGGCCGACGACGCACTCGTCAGTGCGATGGACCGCGTGCGCGATGCGTGCTCGGCCGCGCTGTCGTTGCGTGAAGCGCGCGGGCTCCGCACGCGGCTGCCGCTCAACCGGCTGACCGTGGCCGGCGGCGACATCGAGGCGCTGCGTCCCTTCGCCGATCTGATCAGCGACGAGGTCAACGTGAAGACGGTCGCTTTCAGCGACGACGTCGCGGAGTTCGGCGCGTTCGTGCTGCGCCCGAACGGCAAGGTGCTCGGCCCTCGCCTCGGCGGCGCGGTGCAGCAGGTCATCAAAGCGGCGCGGGCGGGCGACTGGACGAGCAACGACGACGGCACCGTCACCGTGGCCGGTGTGACCTTGAGCGGCGACGACTTCGAGCTGGCGCTCCAGGCGAAGGACGGCGATGCCACCGTACCGCTGCGGGACAACGCCGCCATCGTCAATCTCGACACCGTCGTCACCGACGACCTGCGCGACGAGGGGACAGCTCGCGACCTCGTGCGCCAGGTGCAAGAAGCGCGCAAGAAGCAAGATCTTGTGGTCACCGATCGCATCGCTTTGTTCCTCGAATTGCCACCGGCGCTCGAGGGCGCGATCCGTACGCACGAGTCGATGATCATGGGTGAGGTCCTGGCGCTCGACATCACTTACGGCACCACTCCCGCAGATGCCGCCGCGCACGAGGCCCGCCTCGAGAACCAAGACGTGCGATTCGCAGTGGTGGTCAAGTAGGGGCGAGCTTCCCGTTGGGAGGGCCGCTCGGGCCCTGGATGAAATCACGGGGTCGCGTTGTTGACGCGGCCATGACCCGACGACGCATCGCCCAGATCATCCCCGCCGAGCACACCTACGAAGGTGAAGGGTTCGGCGTCTTCCGCCCGTTCCCGCAAGCCCGCCTCGAGATGTTCGACCCGTTCCTGCTGCTCGACGAGATGGAGCCGAAAGACCACGCGCCGAGCACGGCCATCGGCACGTCCGACCATCCGCATCGCGGTTTCGAGACGGTCACCTACATGATCGAGGGTTCGGTCGAACACGCCGACTCGCAGGGCAACCACGGCACCATCCGAGCGGGTGGCGTGCAATGGATGACCGCGGGTGCCGGCATCGTGCATCGCGAGCAGCCGGCCGAGTCGATCAGGCGCAACGGCGGTCGCACGCACGGGTTCCAGCTGTGGGTCAACCTGCCTGCCGCCGAGAAGATGACCGCCCCGTCGTATCAAGGCTTCGAGCCGGCCGATATCCCGACGCTCACCGCCGACGGCGTCACGTTGCGGGTCGTCGCCGGTGAATTGTCGGGCCTCCGTGGCGTCGCCGACACCCATTCGCCGGTCGTCTACGCCCACGTGACGATCGAACCCGGCGCAACCTTCACGACCGAACTTCCCGCGGACGACAACGTCGGTCTGTACGTGTTCGCCGGCAGCGGCACCGTCGGTCCCGACGAGCGGGGGGTCAACGAGCGCGAGTTCGTCATCTACGAACGTGAGAGCGGTTCGATCACCATCACCGCGAGCGAACGACTCGAGGTACTGCTGCTCGCAGGCCGCCCGTTGAACGAGCCGGTGGCCCGGTACGGCCCGTTCGTGATGAACACGCGTCAACAACTCATCGACGCCCTCGAGGACTACCAGTCCGGCCGTATGGGCGCCATTGCGGCAGTGCGGACCTGACGCCGGTCGTCACAACCGGGCGATGATCTCACGCAGTTCTCGTGGCTTGGTGATCGGATAGATGTCGTCGCGGCCGAGCCACGATGGTTCGGCCGGGCCGTCGAAGCGCGCCCAGTCGGGGCCGTGTTCGGGCCAGTACTTGCGCGTCAACTTCTGCAGCGGCTCGGTCACTCCCATCTTGCGACATGCTGCGGCGTAGGCCTCTGCGGTCGAGCGGGCGCCCTTCACGTCCCAGTAGTCCTCTTCGCCGGCCCAGCGCCCGTTGCCGGCGTACCAAGCGACCGAGAGACCGGGGAAGTCGAAATACGGGGGGCCGTCCGGGTCAGGATTGTCGCGTCGGTTCTGCAGCGCCCAGATCACCCGCGGCAGACCACCATCGCTGGGGTTGTCGTCGATCGAGTACCAGTCGAGCACGGTGTAGATCTCGGGCACGCCGAGCATCACCGGGTCGATCCACGCACGGACCTGGGCGCAGCCATCGAGAGTGCCCCAGAAGTGCTCGACGTAGCGGCAATCGTCGGTGAATAGGTCGGCCCAACCGAGCCAGTCCTCCTTGACGCACCCCGTGTAATACAAGTGGGCGAATTGTTCGTCGATCTCGTCGCGTGGGAACCGGGCCATGAGCGGGATTCTGACAGATCTAGCCCGGCTCCCGCTCTGGCGCGGGCCGCTCGGGCCCGTCTCCCGCTCTGGCGCGGGCCGCTCGGGCCCGTATTGAGCCGATCGCCCATTGAGCGATGGCCGCGGAGCGCCGATGCATAGGCATGACCGTCTCACGGCGCACCCGATCGCGCCCGCGCGGAGCGACGATCGTCGTCGCCGCAATCCTCGGGATCACCGCCATCGCGGGCCCGCTGGCACCCGCCGGCGCGCAGGCGCCCTCCAAGACGGCCGCCCCGATCGACGCACCGCCCGACCCGGTCGTCAGCGAAGCCGCCAGGCGCCTGTCGCTCGGCCGTGACTTGTTGGCCGTGCTGGGCGATCGATTGACCGCGCAGCACACCGAGGAGGCCGGGAAGCGGGCCGAGCTCGACGCACAGATCGAGAACCTCGACTGGAAGCGGCGAGCGCGCCAGGCGATGCTCGAGAAGATCGCGGTCGACAACTCCGATCTGATCGGCACGAAGCGTGCTCATCAGCGCCACGTCATCAACATGGTCGACCTGCTGCAGGGATCGCTCTTCTCGGTCGCCTCCGGCACGCAGCTGCTCATGATCGACCCCATCGAAGCGTCTCGCCAGCAATACCACGAGGGGCTGTACGAAGCGGCCGCGGCGTATCTGCAGCGCGTACTGCGCGAGGAAGCAGCGCGCATCAAGAGGCTCGAAGCTTCGATCGCGGAATCACGCGCCCAGGTGCGCATCAGCGAGACGTCCATTCACGAAGCCGAGGAAGCGGTCAGCAATGCGCTGGCGACCTACGAAGCCGCGAAGACGACTCGCGAAGAAACGGAAGCGTTGATCAAGAAGCTCGCGACGTCGTCGTTCGCACGCTTCCCGGAGATCGACATCAACCTGATCGTGCTCGATGCCTACCTCCGCGCCACGCGGCGCGTCGATATTGCCGATCCGGCTTGTGGATTGGAGTGGTGGGCCGTGGCCGCAGTCGGGTACGTCGAGACCGGCCACGCCCGTGGGCGAGCGATGATGCCCGACGGCACTGTTGTCGACGAGATCATCGGGCCGACACTCGACGGCACCGAGGGCAACCAGCTCGTCGTCGACACCGACAACGGCGAGCTCGACGGCGACCCGGTGTACGACCACGGTGTCGGACCGATGCAGTTCATCCCCGAAACGTGGAAGAACCGCGGCGCCGACGGCAACAACGACGGCTACAAGGACCCATACAACTTCTACGACGCCGCCTTGGCCACCGCACGATTGCTCTGTGCGAGTAGGGGCGGCCACCGGTTGTCGACGGTCACCGGGTTCGGCAACGCGCTATTCGCCTACAACGCGTCGAAAGTCTACGTGCGCAAGGTGACCGAGATCGCGGTGCGCTACCAAAAGGCCGAGCTCATACCGTCGCGCGCGGTGTCGCTCATCACCGGGGGAATACCTGGGACGACCTCGAACGAGATGCTGCGCCAACTCACCGAGGCGGGCTGGCAACCGAAGGTGCTTTCGGTCGGCGATCCCAACACCATCGCGGCCACGCTGGTCCCCAAGGACAAGACCCCGATCCTGCTCTCGGGGATCGTGCTCGCGATCACGGATCCGGCGTGGAGCATCGACGACCATTTGCGGGTGCTCGGCGAGGTCGCTCGCGCGAGCAACGGGTTGCGTGTCGTGTGGGTGCCCACCGCACCGTTCGTCAAACGCAGCGCTGAAGCCGAAAAGATCTATACGGACCTGCTGGCCGCGAATCCTCATGTGCAGATCGGCTCGACGGTCATCCCACCGCGCACGCCGTGGTGTGGCAACTTGCTCGCCTGCCCCGGTTGGAGCAATTGGCTCGACTCCGTACTCAATCAGCTAGGGTGAGCGAGAACACCTGTTCCCCCTGCGCGGGCGACGTGTCCGGCGCGTCGCGGCGCCATGACGGCCAAATTACGGAGCCGTTACGGCGGGGCCAACTTCCTCTTGACAGCGGTGTAATTACAGCCATGTAATAGTGAACCCCTAGTCCGACGTGGGTGGTGTTCGGGCTCGGGGCAGGCAGTGCCGCGGTGCCGCTTGTATTGGCTGGATGGAGGGCAACAAATATGACGATCACTCACGATCGGGTCGCGCAGGGTGCAGGCCAGGATGCAGGCGCCAGCGACGGTGTGACGATGCGCGTACGCAAGCGCAACGGAGACCTCGAACCGGTCGACGTCAACAAGATCGTGCGGGCAGTCCACCGCTGCGCCGTCAACCTCTCCGGCGTCGATGTGATGCGCGTCGCGACTCGCACCATCAGCGGCCTGTGCGATGGAGCGACGACCGAAGAGCTCGACGAGTTGTCGATCCGCACCGCGGCATCGCTGATCGTCGAGGAGCCCAACTACTCCAAGCTCGCGGCGAGGCTTCTCTCGACCTACATCGAAAAAGAAGTCAAGAACCAAGACATCTATTCGTTCAGCCAGTCGATCGCCCTCGGTCACCGCCTGGGTCTCGTCGCCGATTATGTGGTCGAGCTCGTCAACAACAACTTCCGCAAGCTCAACGACGCCATCGAGTCGACCAACGACCACCGCTTCGAGTTCTTCGGCATGCGCACCGTTTACGACCGCTATCTCCTGCGCCACCCGACCGAGCGAGCGGTCATCGAGACCCCGCAATACTTCTTCATGCGCGTGGCGTGCGGCCTGTCGCAAAACGCCGAAGAAGCCATCCGCTTCTACCGCTTGATCTCTTCGCTCGCGTACCTGCCATCATCGCCGACGCTGTTCAACTCGGGCACCGCGCACTCCCAGATGTCCAGCTGCTACCTGCTCGACTCGCCCGAGGATGATCTCTCCGCCATCTACGACCGCTACAAGGACGTGGCGCTGCTGTCCAAGTTCGCCGGCGGCATCGGCCTCGCCTACCACCGCGTGCGGTCCAAGGGCTCGCTCATCCGGGGCACCAACGGCCTGTCCAACGGCATCATCCCGTGGCTCAAGACCCTCGACTGCTCGGTCGGCGCGGTCAACCAGGGCGGCAAGCGCAAGGGCGCGGCGTGCGTCTACCTCGAGACGTGGCACGCCGACATCGAAGACTTCCTCGAACTGCGTGACAACACCGGCGACGAAGCGCGCCGGGCCCACAACCTCAACCTCGCCAACTGGGTCCCCGACCTGTTCATGGAGCGTGTCGAGAAGGACTGGATGTGGTCGCTGTTCGACCCTCACGCGGTCCCGCATCTCACCGATCTCTACGGCCCCGAGTTCGAGCAGGCCTACCTCGAAGCCGAGTCGGCCGGGCTCTACGAGCGACAGATCCCTGCTCGCCAGCTCTACAGCCGCATGATGCGCTCCCTCGCACAGACCGGCAACGGTTGGATGACCTTCAAAGACCCATCCAATCAACGTTGCAACCAGACCGGCACCAAGGGCCGCGTGGTGCACCTCTCCAACCTCTGCACCGAGATCATCGAGGTCACGAGCCAGGCCGAAACCGCGGTCTGCAACCTCGGCTCGATCAACCTCGGCGCGCTGGTCGACGATGACACGAGTGACGGCATCACGATGCGTTCGTTCGACTTCGATCGCCTCGGCGAGGTCGTGCGGATCGCGGTCCCCTTCCTCGATCGCGTGATCGACATCAACTACTACCCCACCGAAGCAGCGGCGACATCCAACGCGGCGTGGCGCCCGGTCGGGCTCGGTCTCATGGGCCTGCAAGACGTGTTCTTCAAGATGCGCCTGGCCTTCGATTCCGCCGAGGCCCGCGGCTTGTCGCGCGAGATCAGCGAGCACATCTATTTCCACGCGCTGTGGGCGTCGACCGAGCTCGCGCAGCAGTTCGGCCCGCATCCCACTTACGCCGACACCCGCGCCGCGGGTGGCAAGTTGCAGTTCGACCTGGCCGGCGCGGCCACAGGCACCGACTTGGCGTGGGGCGAGCTGCGCGCCCGCATCGCCGAGCATGGCCTGCGCAACTCGCTGCTCATCGCCATCGCACCGACCGCCACGATCGCATCGATCGCCGGTTGCCACGAATGCATCGAGCCGCAGGTGTCCAACCTGTTCAAGCGCGAGACGCTGTCCGGCGAGTTCCTCCAGATCAACCGCTACCTCGTGCGTGATCTGCAGCGCCTCGGCCTCTGGGACGAGGACATGCAGTCGCAGGTCAAGCGTGCCGAAGGCTCGATCCTCAACATCGAGGGCGTCCCCCACGAACTCAAGACGATCTACCGCACTGCGTGGGAGATCCCGATGCGCTCGCTCGTCGACATGGCCGCCGAGCGCGGCGCGTTCATCGACCAAAGCCAGTCGCTCAATCTCTTCATGGAGTCACCGACGATCGGCAAGTTGTCGTCGATGTACGTCTACGCCTGGAAAGCCGGGCTCAAGACCACCTACTACCTGCGCTCACGGCCGGCGACTCGCATCAACCAGACGACCAGCGGGGCGCCGACCGCCACACCCACCGCACCGACGAAGGTCTACAGCGACACCGAAGCCATTGCCTGCTCGCTCGAAAACCCCGAGGCGTGCGAAGCCTGCGACTGATCCGCACGCGCACGCCCGCTGGTTTCCACCTTCCCCTTAGGAGATAGCCGTTTCATGGCCCTCATCGAGAATTCCTTCCCTCAGCTCGACCCGGTCGCCGATCGGCCCGTCGCGCTCGCGCAGCCGGTCGCGGCGCGCGGCAAGCTGCTCGACCCCGGCTTCAATCTCACACTGCGCCCCATGCGCTATCCGGCGTTCTACGAGATGTTCCGCAATGCGATCCGCAACACGTGGACCGTCGAAGAGATCGACTTCTCCGATGACCTCGTCGACCTCGACCGCAAGCTCTTGCCGGCCGAGAAGCACCTCATCAATCGGCTGGTGGCGTTCTTCGCGACCGGCGATTCGATCGTGTCCAATAACTTGGTGCTCAACCTCTACAAGCATGTCAATGCGCCCGAGGCCCGCCTCTATCTCAGCCGCCAGCTCTTCGAAGAAGCGCTGCACATTCAGTTCTACCTGACGCTCCTCGACAGCTACATCCCCGATCTCGAACAACGTGCCGAAGCGTTCTCTGCCATCGAGAACATCCCGTCTATCCGCATGAAGGCCGACTTCTGCTTCAAGTGGATCGAATCGATCAATCACCTCGACCGTCTCGACGACGAAGAGTCGCGCAAGCAGTTCCTGCTCAACCTCATCTGCTTCGCGACCTGCATCGAGGGCCTGTTCTTCTTCGCCGCCTTTGCGTATGTCTATTTCCTGCGGTCCAAGGGCCTGCTCAACGGGCTCGCCGCGGGCACCAACTGGGTGTTCCGCGACGAGTCGATGCACATGAACTTCGCGCTCGCCGTCGTCGAGCATGTTCGCGCCGAAGAGCCCCACCTTTTCGACGACGACTTGCGCCAGCGCATCAACGACATGGTCGAAGAAGCGGTCGAGTGCGAGTACCAATTCGCGCAGGACATCCTCGGCCAGGGCGTGCCCGGCATGTCGACGTCAGATACTCGCCAGTATCTCGAGTTCGTCGCCGACCAACGCTTGCTGCAACTCGGGCTGGGCAAGCGCTACGGATCGAAGAACCCCTTCTCGTTCATGGAGCTCCAGGACGTGCAAGAGCTCACCAACTTCTTCGAGCGCAGTGTCTCCGCTTATCAGATCGGTATCGAAGGCGACGTCGCCTTCGACGAAGAGTTCTGACCGCGTCGACTCACGCGTCGACGCCCAGCGTGCGGGCGGTCGCGGACAACTCGACCGTGCGCGCCGGCGGCCGAGTGCGCAGCACCCGGTCAGCGAGATCGGTGGACACACCGAACCAGTAGTGCTCGTTGCGGAAGTGGTGGCGGCGGTGCATCGTTCGCCGCTGGCGCAGCCAACGATGCCGGGGCCGGTACGACGTGTGGATGAGCAGATGCGTCCACTCGTATGCGACGAGCGACGCGTAGGCGGCGGCCAGCCCGCTCAGGGTCGGACGCAACCGCCCGCGCCGACGACCGGGGAGTGCGGCCGCGATCGCCGCCGCGGTCGCGGCCCAACCGACCACGTAGTCGCGGGCGTAGCGGGCGTCGACGAGCACGAAGTCGACGTCGGCCGGCTCGCGATGGTGATGGCGATGCGCGGCCCCGAGGTCGATCGTGCGATCTCCCACCACCAGCGGTCGCGAGTGCAGCACGCGTCGATGGATCACCCATTCGGCGAACGGCCGGCTGGCGAGCACTGCGGTCACGGCCAGCACGTCGCGGCGCCCCCACCGGCCCAGAGCCCCGCGGGCCGCCACCGTCGTGGCGGCGGCGCCCACGAAGAGCTTGGGTGACGCCCGGCCGGCGAACACGTTCACGGCCTGTCGCAGTGAGCGCACCGCGGACAGTTCGTGCATACTTTGATCCATGCCGACCTACGAGTTCCGTTGCCGCACCTGTGACACCGTATTCGAAGAGCGCCGAGCGATGAGCGCGTCCGACCAGCCGGCCCAGTGCCCCGATGGCCACAACAACACCGTGAAGTTGCTCTCGGTTTTCGCCTCGGTCGGGGGCAAACAGAGTTCGAGCGTGTCGGGCGGCGATCTCGCGGCCGCAATGTCCACGCCGCGTGCCGGCGGCGGTTGCGGCACCGCCTGCGGCTGCCACTGAGCGGCGACCAGCCCACGGTGCGTGATGCTGACGCGTCCGCGGACGCCTCAGTGCCACGCTGAGTGGGATTCACGCGTCCGCGGGCGCGTGGATGCCACAGAGCGTGAGAACGCCATCTACTCAGACGCGTGGGTGGCGCGCGTGAGGTGGGTGCGATCGAAATACTCGCGCCACGAACTGATCTTGCCGTCGCGGAACTCGGTGACGCCGACGATCGGCAGAGGCCCGACGCGAGATCCGTCGGGCCGCACCAACCAGTCGATGCGCTCTGTGCAGACGACGTCACCAGCCGAGACGACGTTGCGGAAGTCCACGTCGACGCTGACGAAGCCCATCGCTCCCATCGAGTTGAACAACTCGGCGGCTTCCTCAGGCCCCGTCGTGGTCGGAAAACCGGATTGCTCCCACACACAATCGTCGGCGAAGTACCTGCGAGTCGCGGCTTTCGCCGCGTCGACCCCCTCGCCCCACGACTGCAGCACCACGCGGATCACGTCTTCGTTGGCGCCGCCCACATCGTCCCCCTGATAGCTGCGCAAGCGTAGGCCGTGTGCGGTGGTGCGACGCGTCGCCAGGAGGCGCGGCGCCAGTTCGACCCGCCGAATCGTCGGTGTCAGCGTTGGCACGCTCGGTTCTGTCGTTTCGCGCTGACTTCCGCCCGGTAACAGTGGTCAATTTCGGTAACAGTGGGCGCGAAACCAAGAAGACATGCCCGACAGGCGCCCGCCGCGGTCCTCATATCCGCGCGTTGCGAAAAGAACGCTCAGAACTCGATGTGCACCGCGTCGTAGGAGCGGGCGAACGTGGCCGGAAGGATCTTCGGCTGCGTGCCCGGCACGAGGCGCCAGTTGGGGATGCGGGCGATCAACTGCTCGAACATCACACGGATCTCGAGCCGAGCGAGCGCTGCGCCGAGGCAGAAGTGCGTGCCGAAGCCGAACGCGACATGGTGATTGTGTTGCCGCGTCACATCAAGGCGATCGGGGTTGGGGAACACCCGCTCGTCACGATTCGCCGACGAGTACATCAACAGCAACTCGTCACCCTCGCGCACCGTCTGCCCGTGCAATTCGTGATCTTCGGTCGCGGTGCGGCGCATGTTGAGGATGGGCGTGACCCATCGGATGAACTCTTCGACGCCGGTCTCACCGAGCACCGCCGGGTTGTCGACGAGGATCTGCTTCTGGTCGGGGCGCAACGCCAGCTCGTAGATCATCGAACCGATCACGGTGCGGGTCGTCTCGGCACCGCCGTCGAGCAAGAGGATCGTCTCGGACATCACCTCTTGATCGGTCCAGGGTCGGCCGTCGACTTCGCTCTGGCACCACAGCGAGATGAGATCGTCGCGTGGCTCCGCGCGTCGCTGCGCGATGATCTTCATCGTTTCACCGGCGAAATCGGCGATCGCGCCTCCGCCCGCCTGCATCGTCGTCCGCTCGGGATACACACCGTCTTTCGGCGTCTGTCCCGCATCGAACATCGTGACCTCGGACCACTCCCGTACCTTGGGCCAGAACTCTCGCGGGTAACCGAGCTTGTCGCCGATGACCATCGCCGGAAGCCGCGACGCCAGCGCCTCGATCGCCTCACACGTGCCTCGAGGAATCACCTCGTCGATAAGTTCGTCGACCATCGCTCGCACGTAGTCCTCGCGTTGGCGCACGGCGCGAGGTGTGAATTGGCGCAACACCAACGACCGCTGATTCTGGTGGTCGGGATCGTCCTTGTTGATCATCGACGTGTCCGCGCGCTGGTCGATGCGCGGCCGTGATCCGAAGAACGACGAGTAGCGCGCCCCGTTCTTCTCGACGTCGACGACATCCTGATAGCGACTGATGCCCCAAATGCGCTGCACCGGATCCCAATAGGCCGGCGCGTTGTCGCGCAACCACCGGTAGGCGTCGCCGGGATCGACGTAGAAGGCGGGGTCGAGCAGGTTGATGTACGGCGCTTCGATCGCGGTCATGGCCGGACGCTAGTGGGCCCGAGCGGCCCATTGCAGAGCGGAAAGTCAGCGCAGGTCGCTGCGCCGACTCCGTGGCGCAGAAAGCTACGGCGATCCATCAGGTGAAGCATCGGCCGGTCCACACCGAAGTTGAATCACCGGCGCTTCCCGCTCTGGCGGGGGCCGCTCGGGCCCCGGTTTGCAACCCGCACGACCAGGCGCAGCCCTGACCACACGTCGTCGATCGCGCACACCTTGTTGTCGACCAACCCCGTAGGCAACGCCACCTCGCGGACGACGTCCTCGGTGATATCCGTCTGCACTTTGCTGGCCTTCTTCGGCCACGCGATCCACAGTCCGCCGTCGGGAAAGATGGCCTTCGTCAGCGCAGCCATACGCTTTTCCAACTCTGCTCTCGCGGTGAAGAAGGCGACGACGACTTCCCGGTGACCGCGCAGGTCATGGACGAGGCGGGCACCCGGCGGCAGCGGTCCCAACGTCTCGCCGAAAGCCTCAGGCTCGCTCAGCGTCGCGACGGTGTGCCCGTCTTTGATGCCCAGCTTCTTCGGTAACGGCGTTGCCGAGTACCCCGCCATCCTCCGAGTCTGTCACGTGGCCGAGATCGGCAATCGACATTCGCGTAACGCTCAGTGTGGCTCGGGCCCGATGTAGCGCGCCGACGGGCGGATGATCTTGTTGTTCGCCGCTTGTTCGAGGATGTGCGCACACCAGCCGATGATTCGGCTGACGTTGAACGCCGGAGTGAACATCGAACGTGGGAGACCGCACTGTTCCATCACCACACCGGCATAGAACTCGACGTTGGTCTGGATGACCGCGTCGGGCTTGGCGGCTTGCATGTATGCGAGCACGCGCGCTTCGATGCGTATGGCGCGCTCGATGAGATCGCCCCCCAGGCCCTCGGCGACCTCGCGCATCAACCGCGAACGCGGATCTTCACTGCGATAGACTGCATGCCCGAACCCCATGACCTTTTTGCCACTGGCCAGGTGATCGGCCAGCCAGCGTTCGGTGTTGTCAGGGTCCCCGATGCCTTCGATCATCTCCACCGCGCGACTCGGCGCGCCGCCATGTAGTGGGCCCGACAGTGCCGCAACCCCACCGGTGACCGCGCCGGCGACATCAGCACCGGTGCTCGTGACCACGCGACTGGTGAAGGTCGATGCATTGAATCCATGGTCGATCGTCGCCACGAGATAGGTCTCGATGGCCCGCGCGTGCGCCTCGGAAGGTGCCTTTCCCCGCATCGAGTAGAGGAAGTTCGCACCGTGGCCGAGTTGGGGATCGGGAGCGAGCGGCTTCTGGCCTTCGGCGAGCCGGTGAAACGCCGCGAGCACCGTAGGCGTCTGCGCGCAGAGCACGACTGCATCGGCGCGGCGTTGTCGTGCGTCGATATCGACCGTCGGATGCATGTCGTTCACCGCTCCGATGAGCGGGAGCATCGCCCGGAGACCGTCGAGCGGATCGCGGGCGACGCGCGCGATCGCGGCGAGGGTCGGTTCGAGCCTCGCATCGAGGGCGCGCACGTTGCGGACCGACGTCGCGAACGCTTGCCGTTGCTCGTCGGTCACCGGCAGCGCGCCGTCGAACATCAACTGCCATACCTCTTCGACCGTGCGGGTCCGTGCCAGATCGGGAGCCGAGAATTCGCGGTAGTGGTAGAAGCTCTCGCTGCCGCGGACGTCGCCGACTGCCGTGTCGGCGACCGAAACCCCTTTGAGGCCGGGGGGAGCAATCATTGTCATGGCGGCATCATCCTCCCGATGCCTCATATTGACAAGCTTGATATCGTCAACATTGATGAGATCAATATGAGTGCGACCCGGATCACCACCGCCGAAGCCGCCGCCCGCCTCGGCGTACGAACCGAGACGATCTACGCGTATGTGAGTCGCGGCTTGCTCGAGTCGCACCTCGCCGACGACGGTCGGTCGAGCCGCTTCGACGCCCAGGAGATCGCCGCGTTCCGCACCCGGGCCGGACGCCGCCGCGAACCCGGCGATCTGCTCGCGCCGATCGTGTCGTCGCTGACCCACATCGACGACCACACCATCAAGGTCCGGGGTCGCGACATCTGCGAGACGGCGCGAGCGGGCACGTCGTTCGAATCCATCGCCGGCGCGTTGTGGCTCGGTGACGCCGAGGCGCGATTGGACTGGCAGGTCCCCGCGGCCATGATGACGCAATGTGCGCGGGTGCAGCGCGCAATGACGGATGCACCATTGTTCGAACGACTGCAACTCAACCTGACCTTGGCGTCGGCCGCCGACATGTTGCGCGACGACCTTCGCCGGCCCGCCGTTGCCCGCGCCGCGGCACGCGCGATCGCCACGATGATCGAGGGCTTGCCGGTGGAAGGTGCGGCGGTGGCCAGCGATGCGCGGCTGGCCGACCGTCTGCTACCGCGGTTGACGACGACCCGGTCGAGCACCAAATGGCGCCACGCGATGAACGCGTCGCTGGTGCTGCTGGTCGACCACGATCTCGCGGCTTCGACGGTTGCGGCGAGAGTCGCCGCCTCGACCCGGGCTCATCCCTACGCGGTGATCGCAGCGGGGCTCGGCGCACTGCGTGGTCCGCTGCACGGCGCCGCGAGCCACGACGTCGTTGCTCTCCTGCGCGACGCGCAACGGCGCAACGCGTCCGCGGCCATCGGCGACGCCCTCCGCGCCGGTAGAGGGATCACCGGCTGGGGCCACTTTCTCTATCCGGACGGTGATCCTCGGGCGACGGTGCTGTTCGATCTCGCCGCCGAGGCCACGAACGACCGCAAGACCTTGGCAGTCATCGAGGACGTCGGCGCGATCATGGCCGATCGATTAGGCCAGCCGCCCAACATCGACTTCGCGCTGGCGGCGTTCTCGGTATTGGCCAACCTTCGCGCGGACGCGACGAGCACGATCTTCGCCGTTGCCCGCAGCGCCGGCTGGATCGGCCACGCGCTCGAAGAGTACGACGAGACGCCGTTGCGCTTTCGTCCCCGCGCCCGCTATGTGGCGAGGAGCTGAGGGCCGAGCGGCGTCCCGCAGAGCGGGAAGTCAGCGTCAGACAGCGGCCTTGTTCGTCGCGGTCGCCTCTTTGAAATCCGTCGGGAGATACGACTCGGGGAACTGATAGAAGTCGAGCGCGTTCTGCCAGAGAATCTTGCGTTTGGACTCGTCGCTCACCTTCGGCATGTCGAGGAAGTGTTCGCTCGAATACGGGTACTTCGAGTCAGGATGCGGATAGTCGCTCTCCCAAAGGATCTTGTTGTCGCCCATCTCGTCGATGACGTGGTACACGCCCGGCTCGTCGGGCTCGGTGGTGATCCAGCAATTGTTCTTGAAGTACTCGGTGGGCGACTTGCGGCATTCGGGCATCTCTTTTTCGCCCGCCAACTCGAGTTGCTCTTCCATGCGCCACAGCCACCACGGCAACCAGCTGCAGTTGCCCTCCATGTAGCCCACGCGCAGCTTGGGATGCCGCTCGAACACGCCGTGCACCATCATCGACAGCATGGCCATCTGCTGTTCCATCGGATGCACCACGGTGTGCCATTCGGTGAATGAACGGAAGCGTTCTGAACCGGCGGACGTGCCGTTGAGGCCCATGAACTCGTGGGTGGCGAACGCACAGTTCAAGTCGGTGAGGATCTCGTACATCGGGTCGTAGTAGTGGGAGCCGAGGGTGCGGTGGTTGAACGGGTTGGGGCGGGCCCAGAAGCAGCGCACACCGTATTTCTCATAGCCGATCTCGATCGTCTCGACCGCCCGCGTGATGTCGTTGAGCGGGACGGGGCCCGAGATGTGGACTCGGCCGCCGGAGGTCTCGCGCATCTCCTCGCCCCAGCGGTAGTACGCGATCGCCAACGCTTGTTGCAGGCCCGGATCGATGCCGTCGATCCACAGGTCGTACTCGGGCCCGTAGACCACCATCACGTCGATGCCGTCACGGATCATGCCGGCCGCGACCGCGTCACCGGGGAAGCCGGCGTCGACCACGTCGGCGCCGTACTTGTCGCGCATGTCGTCGTAGGTCCAATCGATGTACGACATGAAGTTGCCGTAGATCGTGATGTCGTGTTGCGTGTAGCGCCCGTCGACGGTTACCGGCCGGTAGGCGCCGGGCGACGGTTTGAGACCGACGCGATCTTGGAACTTGGCATCCAAGAAGCGGTCCCACATATCCATCGGATACACGACGTGACCGTCGGAGTCGAAGATCTTGAATCCATTGCGCATGCGGGTCCCCTTACCGGTTTCGCCGCGATGGTACCGGCCTTCAGGCGAGGCGGGTCGACTCGACGCGCACGTGGTGTTCGCCGAATGCGATCACCGAGCCCGCCTTCAGTTTGACCCGGGCGTGCCGGGGGAGGCGGTGGCGCCGGCCCGATGCGTCGTCGAGAAATGTGCCGGTGGTCGACCGATCGATGACGAAGGCATCCCAGCTCTCGAAATGCACCTCGAATTGCGTGTCGGACACACCCTCTGTGTCGGCGTCGATGATCACGGTCTGGGCGTCTTCGCCGGCGATCACGACATCGGCGGGAGGGTCGGCACCCACGATGACCGGCCGAGCCAGGTCGACCAAACGCTCGCCGTCGTCGAAGACCAGCACCCCGAGCGAAGGTCGCACACCGATGATCGTGCCCCGGGCTCGGTCGAGTTCGGCGAAGCAGAGATCGCACAGCGCGGCATCGGGCCGGTTGAGATGGCCGTTGGTGCACGCCATGCCGGCGACCGCGCGGGACTCGGCGAGCGCGACCCCCCGGCCGGAAGAATCGGCGGGTGCCGCAGGCCGCGAGATCTCGCTGTCGCCCAGCGGCAACGGGGGCGGAGGAGGCGGCGGTGGCGGCGGCAGATCGGGCCGCGCGTGCGCGGCGACCGGCTCGGGCAGTCTCGGCTCGGTGAGATCGATGACGTCGGCGCTGGCCCCGATGACCTCCCGACCCGCAGCCAAGTCGTCGAAGTCGGTTGCGCCGTTCGACAACGACCACTGCACCGCGTCGACCGAAGTCGATACGACCATGCCGGACGCGGGCACGATGCCCTCGGCGAAGAACCAACTCGACGCCGGATCGAGCGGCTCTCCAACCGCGAAATCGACGAGCGTGCCCAGGAACCTGCGGTCGGCCCACGTGACCGCCAACGAACCGTCGAGTGTCTCACTCGTCTGTGTCGTGCGCACCGTGGCCATCAATTGGCCATAGACGATCGCGTGCACGTCGGTCTCGCCGGCGATCACACACCCAAACGGCGGCACCGATTCGAACTCATGGCGCGCGACGACACGCGCGAGCGCGCGTACGACTCCGACGCTGTCGGGTGCAGCGACCGCACTCTCGCGGAACAAGCTGAGCAGATCGCGGGCCGGCGGCGAGGCGATGTCCGAGGCGATGAACAGCGACGCGTTGCCGATCGACGCGGCCAGCCCGGCTCCGGTACTGAAGAACGCGGTCTTGCGGTGCACCCTCGGTCCTCCAATGGCTCGTTGTGGCGCCCAGTGTTACGGGAACGACAAGGCTTCTCAACTCTTTCGGACCCGCCACGCAGCAATTCATGTAGCGCCTGGGCCCTGCGTGGCCGATGTTGGTCGTGTTGGTCATGTTGGTCGTGAGCGTTACGACTCGAGGGCATCGAGCACGCGCTGAGCGGCCAATGTCGCGGTGAGAGTGCCGTCTCGCACCTCGCGCTCGAGGCGCGGAACCAGGCGTTTGACCCCGGGCGCGTGGCGCAACCGGTACAGCAGCCGATCTTCGACCGACGCCCACATCCAGTCGACCTGCTGCTGGCGTCGCTTATCGTCGAGTTCGCCTGACGCGGACAACTTCGACCGGTGGAGTTCGATCTGCGCCCACAACGTGTCGAGACCGACCTCGTGGAGTGCCGAACACGTCACCACCGGTGGGCTCCACGTCGGGCTCGATGGCTGCACGAGACGCAGCGCGCTCGAGTACTCGTTGGCCGCGACGCGGGCACGGCCTTCGTTGTCGCCGTCGGCTTTGTTCACCGCGATCATGTCGGCGAGTTCGAGGACGCCTTTCTTGATGCCCTGCAACTCGTCGCCCGCGCCGGGGATCATGAGCACGAGAAAGAAGTCGACCATCTTCGCGACGAGGGTTTCGGTCTGACCGACTCCGACGGTCTCTACGAGCACGACGTCGAAGCCCGCTGCTTCGCAGACGATGATCGTCTCGCGGGTCGCCCGGGTGACACCTCCCAAGGTGCCGGCGGTCGGTGAGGGACGGATGAACGCCGACGCATCGACCGACAGGCGTTGCATGCGCGTCTTGTCGCCGAGGATGCTGCCGCCGGTCCGCGAGGACGTGGGGTCGATCGCCAGCACCGCGACGCGATGGCCTTGACCCGTCAACTTGGTCCCGAGGGCATCGATGAACGTCGATTTCCCCGAGCCGGGGACGCCCGTGATGCCCACGCGGTGAGAGTCCCCGGCGAAGGGCAAGAGGCGGACGAGCATCTGTTGCGCCAGCTCCTGGTGCTCCCGATTGGTGGACTCGACGAGGGTGATGGCACGCCCGAGGTAGGTGCGATTGCCGGCACGGACACCGTCGACGTAGGCGTCGACGTCGACTTTGCGTCGGCTCACTCGTAGCCCAGCTGCGCGTTGAGCTTTCGCATCAGATCGATCGCGGCGTCGGCGATCACCGTGCCGGGCGGGAAGATGGCGGCGGCACCGGCCGCGCGCAATGCCTCGAAGTCCTGCGGCGGGATGACACCGCCCACGACGACGAGGATGTCGGCGCGATCGAGTTCGGCCAACTCGCGTTTGAGCTCGGGCACCAGCGTGAGGTGACCGGCTGCCAGCGACGACACACCGACGATGTGCACGTCGGCTTCGATCGCTTGTCGTGCCACCTCGCCGGGGGTTTGGAAGAGCGGTCCGACATCGACGTCGAAACCGAGATCCGCGAATGCGGTGGCGATCACTTTCTGGCCGCGATCGTGGCCGTCCTGCCCGATCTTGGCCACGAGAATGCGCGGGCGACGGCCGTCGTTCTCCGCGAAGCGCTCGACGAGGGCGCGCAGTTGCTCGACGTTGGATTGGTCGCCGACCTCGTGGCTGTACACACCCGAGATCGTACGGATCTCCGCGACGTGACGGCCGAATACCCGTTCCATCGCGTCGGAGATCTCGCCCACTGTCGACTTTGCCCGCGCCGCGTCGACCGCGAGGCGCAACAGGTTGGTCTCGGGGCTCGATGCCGCGGCAGCACCGTGGGTGAGCGCGTCGAGCGCAGCGCGGCACGCGTCGTTGTCGCGCTCCGCGCGCAAACGCCGCAGCTTTTCGATCTGGCTGGCCCGCACGACAGAGTTGTCGACCCGCAACACCTCGATGTTCTCGTTCTCGTCGAGCCGGTACATGTTGACGCCGACCACGGGCTGACGCCCCGAGTCGATGCGTGCTTGCGTGCGGGCGGCTGCCTCTTCGATGCGCAGCTTCGGCAGGCCGTTCTCGATGGCGCGCGCCATGCCCCCCATCGATTCGACTTCTTCGATGTGGGTCCACGCGCGCCGGGCCAATTCGTAGGTCAGCCGCTCGACGTAGTAGCTGCCACCCCACGGGTCGATGACACGGCAGGTACCCGACTCTTGCTGGAGGAACAGTTGCGTGTTGCGGGCGATGCGGGCGCTGAACTCGCTCGGCAGGGCCAAGGCCTCGTCGAAGGCGTTGGTGTGCAGCGACTGCGTGTGTCCTTGCGTGGCGGCCATGGCCTCGACGCACGTGCGAACCACGTTGTTGTAGACGTCTTGCGCAGTGAGCGACCATCCCGATGTCTGGCTATGTGTGCGCAACGAGAGCGACTTGTCGCTCTTCGGATCGAACTGCTTGACCAGCTTGGCCCACACCAACCGCGCCGCGCGCAGCTTGGCCACCTCCATGAAGAAGTTCATGCCGATGGCCCAGAAGAAGCTGAGGCGAGGGGCGAACCGGTCGATCGGCATGCCCGCGGCGAGACCGGCCCTGATGTACTCGACACCGTCGGCCAACGTGTAGGCCATCTCGAGATCGGCAGTCGCGCCCGCCTCTTGCATGTGATAGCCGGAGATCGAGATCGAATTGAACTTTGGCATGTGTTGCGCCGTGTAGGCGAAAATGTCGCTGATGATGCGCATGCTCGGCGCGGGTGGATAGATGTAGGTGTTGCGCACCATGAATTCTTTGAGGATGTCGTTCTGAATCGTGCCGCCGAGCTTCTCGGGGCTGACGCCTTGCTCTTCGGCCGCGACGATATAGAGCGCCATGACCGGGAGCACCGCGCCGTTCATCGTCATCGACACGGTCATCTCGCCGAGTGGGATGCCGTCGAAGAGTTGACGCATGTCGAGGATCGAGTCGATCGCGACACCGGCCATGCCGACGTCGCCCCCGACACGCGGATGATCGCTGTCGTAGCCGCGGTGCGTCGCCAAGTCGAATGCGATCGAAAGGCCCTTCTGTCCGGCGGCAAGGTTGCGGCGATAGAAAGCGTTGGACTCTTCGGGCGTCGAGAACCCGGCATACTGACGGATCGTCCACGGCTGATTCACGTACATCGTCGGGTAGGGGCCGCGCAGGAACGGGGCGATGCCCGGGTAGGTCTCGAGGAAGTCGAGCCCGTCGAGATCGGCGGCGGTGTAGAGCGGCTTGACCCCGATCGCTTCGGGCGTATCCCACACGAGCGCGTCGATCGCCTTGCCCGTCTCGCCCTCGACCGCGGCCTGCCATTGGGCGACAGCCCCGGTGTCGATCGTGTCGGCGACGGGCTCGCCCAATTCGATGTGGGCGAAGTTCGGGATCTCGGCCATCACGCCACCCCCAAGGTCGCGACAGCACGACCCAGCGCGTCGAGCGCGTCGCACCCGACGTAGATGAATTCGTCGATACCGGCCGCGGCAAAGCGCTCACGATTGTCGCCGGGGTTGCCCGCGAGATAGATCCGTTTCGCTCCCAGGGCCCGCAAGGCCTCGGCGACGGCGACGGCGTGCGTCTCGTAGAGCTTGTCGGACGAACAGATGACGGCATGGGTCAGACCGCTCGCAGCGAACGCCGCGGCCGCCGCGCCGGCGTCGTCGAGGGGCTCGCTGCCCGGCGCAGCAATACCGCCGATCTCGAAGAATGTCCGCGCAAATGCCGAGCGGGGCGCATGCGCCGCGATCGGCCCGATGTTCGCGAGGAAGATCGTCGGCCGCAGACCCGCGGACGCAGCCGTGTCGCTGCGGTCGCGCAGCGCCTCGAACGGAGCGGCATAGCGCTCGACGGTGGTAGCCGGCGCACGGTCGCGGGTCACGCGCGCCTCGTCGATGTCGGGGAACTCGGTGACGCCGGTGATCAAATGACGTCGACGCGCGACGTTTTGCGCCCGCTTGTCACGGGCGCGGTCGATCTGCTGGGAGATCAGGCCTGCCGCCGACGCAGCGTCCCACCCGCCGGCGGCCTCGATCTCTCGAAACCAACTCCACCCGGCGCGGGCGAAATCGTCGGTGAGCGATTCGATATACCACGAGCCGCCACCCGGATCGATCACGCGCGCGATGTTCGCTTCGTTGATGAGCACCGCTTGCGTATTGCGAGCGACACGGCGGGCGAACCCGTCGGGCAATCCGATCGCATCGTCGAACGGCAAGAGGGTGATCGCATCCGCTCCACCCAGCCCGGCCCCGAAACACGCCACCGTAGATCGCAGGATGTTCACCCACGGATCGCGCTGCGTCAGCATGGCCCGGGACGTGATCGCGTGTTGTTGCATTGCCGGTGAGGTCGCCGACGCACCGCATACCTCGGCGACCCGCGCCCACAACCGACGCGCCGCTCGCATCTTCGCGATCGTCGAGAACTGATCGTTGGTCGCCGCGAGGCGAAACTCGATCTGTGCCAGCGCGGCATCGATGTCGAGCGCATGGCTGCCGCTGGTCAACGCCCGCAGATAGTTGACGCCGAGGGCGAGCAGGCAACCGAGCTCGTCGACATCCGAGCCACCGCGGGCATTGACGGCACTGCCGTCGACGACGAGCGCACGGACGCTCGTGTAGGTGCGAGCACAACGACGAGCGACACCGACCGCGTCGTCCATCGAGACCTGCCCGCTCATCGGGTCGAGGCCGAAATTGCCCAACGCCGCCGATGCCGGGACACCGCGCGCCGACCAGAGCGAGCGCAGCGCATCGACCGCCCGCATCGCGTCGCCGCCGATGTCGAGCACGATCGGGGCGAGGTCGAGGTACACACCGTCGAGCGCGCGGTCGAGATCATCGACGGAGATGCCGTTCCCACCCACGCGCAACCAGATCGACGTCACCCCGCGCTCGAGGTCCGCGAGGATCGCGGCGTTGGTCGCGACCGGGTCGGGATCGGCGTGGTATTGGCGGACGTCCCAGCCGCCGAGCTGCCCGGCGGACCGTGCCCCGCGCACGAACGGGGCGACGCCGGGCAGACCTTCGGCGACCGGGGTGTCGGCGGTGTAGAGCGGCTGGATGCTCACGCCGTCATAGGTGTGCGTCACCAATTTCTGGTCGAACGATGCGCCCTTCAGCACGGCGGCGACGAGTTCGAGCCACTGCTCGCGCGCCGGCGTGGCGAACTCGCCCGCCAACGTCAAGTTCTCGGCGCTCATGGATCGGATCGTAGGGGATGACCATAGAGTTCCCGACACCGAGAGCCGAGGTGGGATGCGCACCGCGACCGAAACCACAGAAGCCACCGAGATGACCGGCCATCCTCGACGTTGGCTCATCCTCGCCATCCTCTGCCTGTGCCTGGTCCTGGTTGTGGCGAGCATTTCGTCGCTCAACGTGGCCATTCCCAGCATCCAGCGGGCGCTCGGCGCGTCGCAGAGCCAGTTGCAGTGGATTATCGACGCGTATGCCCTCGTCTTCGCGGGACTCCTGTTGCCGATGGGCGCGCTCGGCGACCGCTACGGACGCAAATGGACCTTGCTCACCGGCCTCGTGCTCTATGCGGGCGCGGCGGTGCTGGCCTCGCGGTCGACGAGCCCCGATCAGGTCATCGCCGGCCGAGCGATCATGGGGATCGCCGCGGCCCTCATCATGCCGTCGACGCTCTCGCTGTTGACGTCGGTGTTCCCGCCGCGCGAGCGCCCCAAGGCAATCGCGGTGTGGGCCGCGTTCGCGGGCGCGGGCGGTGCCTTCGGCGTGGTCTCGAGTGGGCTGCTGCTGCGCTGGTTCTGGTGGGGGTCGGTCTTCTTCGTCACCGTGCCCATCATCGTGATCGCGCTGGTCCTGATCATCCCGATCGTGCCGAACTCGTTTGACAGCGACCGCCGCCCGCTCGATCCCCTCGGCTCGGGGTTCTCGATGCTCGGCTTGTTCGCGCTGATCTACTCCCTCATCGAAGGACCGGTACGCGGCTGGTCGAACCCCCTCGTCGTCGGCGGCTTCGTAGCCGCCACAGTGCTGCTGACGTTGTTCGTGGTGTGGGAATTGCGCTCGCGTTTCCCGATGCTGGATCCGCGCCTCTTTCGCATCCCGCGATTCGCAGTTGCGACGGCGACGATCACCAACCTGTTCTTTCTGATGTTCGCGATGTTCTTCGTGATCACGCAGTACTTCCAGTTCGCCAAGAACTACACGCCGCTCGCAGCCGGCGTGGCCATACTTCCGTCTCCCGCGACGATGCTCCTGGTCGCTCCTCGCGGGCCCGCCATCGCGGCGCGCATCTCCGTTCGCCGCACCATCGCAGTGGGCCAGCTCCTCATCGCGGCGGGGGCGGCGGGGCTGTTCTTCATCCGACCGGGCACGCCGTACGTGTTCACCGGAGCACTTCTGGCGGTGATCGCGTGCGGGTCCGGCCTCGTGATGCCGTCGGCGACCTCGTCGATAATGATGGCGTTGCCGATGAACAAGGCGGGCGTCGGTTCTGCCGTCAACGACACGACACGAGAGGTCGGAGGAGCCATCGGCATCGCGGCCATCGGCTCGATCGTCGCGTCGGTCTACCGCCACTCGCTCGGCTCGTCGCTCGACGTACTCCCCGCCGCGGCGAGAGAGCGGGCCCGCGATAACGCCGGCTCGGCCATCGAGATCGTCCGTAGTTCTGCACCGCCGGGCCAACTCGAATCACTGCTCGACAGCGTGCGCAGCGCCTTCACGAAAGGCATGAACGTGGGCATGCTCGTCGCCGCCGTATTCGCACTGCTCGGTGCGGCCATCACCGCCCGGTGGTACCCGCGCGAGACCGACCTCGGGCACGGACCCGGGCGCTGACGCGCCCTGTACTGGCAGCACAACGTCGACCAGAGGTCGACGTTGTGCTGCGAGAACGGATGGATCGGGGCGTCAACCGACGATTTCGCGGAACTCGGCCAAGGTCGCGGCCGGGTCGGCACCTGCGGGGGCCACGTTCAGATTGGTGACGCCCGCGTCGCGCCAGGCCGCGACTCGCTCGCGTAGGTAGCCGGCGTCTCCGCACAACGTCAACTGTTCGAGCAATTCGTCGGGAACCGCGGCCGCTGCTTCGTCCTTCTTCCCCGCGAGGTACAGGTCCTGGATGCGACGCGCGGCGTCGTCGTAGCCGTATGAGCACACCACGTCGTTGTAGAAGTTCTTGCCGCGTGCGCCCATGCCCCCCACGTACAACGCCACGCCGGGGCGTGCCCGTTCACGGAGAAGGTGTGCGTCGCCGCCGATCGCCAGAAGACCGCCCGCGACGATCTCGAGCGGTCCGAGCGCGGGATCACGTTTGGCCAACCCTTTGCGCAACGCCGCGCCCCACACCGAATCGGCGCGTTCGGGGATGAACAGGTACGGCAACCACCCGTCCGCGACCTCGGCGCACATCTCGACCGACTTCTCACCCAACGATGCGACGTAGATCGGGATGCGCTCGCGCCGCGGCGTGTTGATCATCTTGATCGGCTTGCCCAACCCGGTGCCTCGATCGGCCGGTAGCGGCAGGTCGAACACGCGGCCGTGGTACTCGAGCCGCTCGCGCTTCCAGGCCATGCGACAGATCTCGATGACCTCGCGGATGCGGGCGACAGGCTTGTCGTAGACGACCCCGTGCCAGCCCTCGACGACCTGCGGACCCGAGGCGCCGAGTCCCAGGACGAAGCGCCCGTCGCTCAGGGCGTCGAGGCCCGCCGCTGTCTGCGCGAGCAGCGCCGGCGTGCGGGAGAAGACCGGCAAGATGCCGGTCGCGAGCTCGGCCCGATCGGTGACCGCGGCGAGGTACCCACACAGGCTGACCGCGTCGAACCCGTAGGCCTCCGCGACCCAGATCATGTCGACGCCCACGGTTTCGAGCTCGCGGGCCCGTGCCGCCGACGCTCGAAAATCGCCGGCGTACTGGAGAGCAGTAGAGATCTTCATGGCCATGGCCGCCAACGTTAGGGCCCGAGCGGCCCTTCAGAGCGGGAAGCCAGGGCCCGAGCGGCCCTTCAGAGCGGGAAGCTAGTGTCCGGGCGATTCGAGCAAAGGCTGCCACCATGGCGATCCCCCGCGGAATACCGATCATCGACACGATGATCGGCTTCCCGACCAGCTTCGAGCACTACGACTTCATCCGCAAACAAGCCAAGGACACCCAGACCAAAGAAGGGTTCCAGTTTCCGGTCGAGTACATCTTCAAAGGCGTACCGAAGGATCTCTACGGCAGCGAAGACCCGATCGGCGTCACCGTGAGTGAGATGGACAAGCACGGCGTCGCGATCGGCATGATCGGCAGCGACGACAAACTGCCCAAGCAGGCGCTCGAGCGATTTCCCGACCGCTTCGTTCCGTCGATGGGCGTAGACCCCAACAAGGGTATGGACGAGATCCGCCGAATGGTAAAGAACTACGAGACCTACGGCATCCGCGCCGTGACCGCGTTCCCCGCCGGTTGCTTCCCGCAGGTGCCGATCAATGACAAGAAGTTCTACCCGATCTACGCGAAATGCTGTGAGCTCGATATCCCGATCTTCGTGTGTTCGGGTGTTCCCGGGCCGCGCATCAAGATGGCGTGCCAGCACGTCGAGCTCATCGACGAAGTGATGTACGACTTTCCCGAACTCACGTTCGTGACCCGACACGGGTGCGAACCCTGGGCCGACCTCGCGGTCAAGCTGATGCTCAAGTGGCCGGGCCTGCACTATTCGACGAGCGCGTTCGCGCCCAAGCACTACCCGCCCGCGATCATCAAGTACGCGAATACGCGCGGCGCGGACAAGATCATCTACGCCGGGTACTTTCCCATGGGACTATCGCTCGATCGCATCTTCTACGACATGCCGAATGTCGGCTTCAAAGATGAGGTGTGGCCGAAGTTCCTCCACGACAACGCGGCTCGCGTTCTGAAGCTCGGATAGGCCCGAGCGGCCCACGGCAGCGGGAAGAGAGAGGTAACACAAGACCATGGCAAGCGAACAGTTCGTAGCGTTCCAAGAGAAGATGGCAGCGAACCCGGTGCCGCCCCCGGCCAAGGACATCGTCGAGCTGCGCGCCCGCATCGACGGCGCCATGAGCCAGTTGCCGCTGGCCGCCGGCACCTCTGCGGTCGCGGTCGATGTCAACGGCGTCGAAGCGTTCCTCGAAATGCGCGAAGGAGGCGACGACGACCCGCTCGTCATCTACTTCCATGGTGGCGGCTATCGCATCGCGTCCGCGATCGCATACCGGGCGTACTGCTCGCATTTCGCCGCGCGCGCCGGCGTACGAGTGCTCAACGTGCACTACCGCCTCGCACCCGAACATCCCTTCCCGGCCGCCGTCGACGACGCGCTCAGCGCATACCGGTGGGCGCTCGACAACGGGACACCCTCGTCGAGGATCGTGCTCGCGGGCGACTCCGCCGGTGGCGGGCTCACCGCGGCGGCGTTGGTCGCAATTCGCGACAGTAGCCTCGACGCGCCGGCAGGCGGCATCTGCCTGTCACCGTGGGTCGATCTCACCAACACGAACGAGACCTACACGACCCGTTCGAGCGCCGACAAGTTGTTCTCGCTGGCGTCGGCGACCGAAGCCTCGGGGCTCTACCTCAACGGGCAGGACCCCAAGTTGCCGCTGGCGTCGCCCATCTTCGCCGACCTCACGGGGTTGCCGCCCTTGTTGATCTTGGTCGGCGACGCCGAGGTACTGCTCGACGATTCACGCAAATTGGCCGAGCGGGCGTCGGCCGCGGGTGTACCCAACGAGTTGTTCGTCTACGCCGAGATGCCCCACGTGTGGATGCTCAACTATCCGGCGTATCCCGAGGCCGCTCAGGCCTTCGATCAAATGGCCGCGTTCGTCGCGCGCGTCACTCGAAAATAGCCGCAATGCACGCCGCGCATCACTCGTCCACCGGCGGCCTCGACGTGCTGCGCTATGGCGAGGTCGCGGATCCACCCCAACCGGGCGCAGGCGAGGTGCTGATCCGCGTGCGCGCCTCGTCGCTCGATCGGGTCGACCTCTATTTCCGCGAAGGCTCACACGGCCTGACCATCGGCGAACAGCCCTACATCGGCGGACGCGACATTGCCGGCGATGTTGTCGCCATCGGTCGCGACGTGACGCGTGTGAAGGTCGGCGACGCGGTCGTCGCGTCAGGTTCGCGCGCTCACGCCGAGCTCGCGATCGCGCCCGAGACGTTGACGCTGCACCTGCCGGCGAACTGTTCCTACGAGCAAGCGGCGGCAATACCGACCGCGGGCCGCAGCGCGTACCAGGCGTTGGTCGAGCGGGTGCACGTTGCCGAAGGCGAGCGCGTGCTCGTCACTGCGGCGGGAAGCGGCGTCGGCAGTTTCGGGGTCCAGATCGCGCGCACCTCTGGCTGCACCGTAATCGCGACCGCCAGCGTCCGCGCCGGCGCGACAATCGACAAGCTCGCGTGTGCGCGCGAGATCGGCGCGAGCATCGCGCTCGACTCGCGTCGCGACGACCTCACCGAAGCCGTGTTGGCCGCAACCCAGGGCGAGGGCGTCGACGTCGTGCTCGATCACGTCGGCACTCCGCTGTGGGGCGCGGTCATGCCCACGTTGCGACCGTGGGGGCGCTACGTGACCACCGGCGTGACGGCCGGTCACCGTGTCGACCTGCACCTTGGCCAGGTGTTCGTGAAGGGTCTCACCGTCACCGGTGTCGGTCGACCGACCGACGCGCAGATCCACCACACACTCGTTGGCTTGCTCTCGCTCGTCGCGTCGGGCGACGTCGTGCCCCGCATCGCCGCGATGCTTCCGCTGGCCCAGATCGCCGACGCGCACGCATTGATGGCCAGCGACGACTTCTTCGGCAAGATCGTCCTCACCGTGTGAGTTCGCGCCGCGCCGTCAGCGCAGCACGATGGCTTCGAACTGCGTGACCGCGAGTTCTGCGCGCGCACGCAACTCGTCGACAAGCAGGCTCCCGAGTGGGTGCCGCACCTCGGCCCACTGCACCTCGTCGATCCCGCACATGCGCCGCGTCGCTTCGAGCACCGAACGGAAGCGATCGGTACCGATGAGAACGGCCGGAATGCCCCGCCGTTCGAGTTGCACCTGGTTGAGCAGACCGCTCGAGCTGCAACTCCCTCAATCGCCGTGGGTGAGGAATACGGCATCGCAGCGGTCGACGCCGGGCCATTCGTTGCTGTCCATCACCCGCGCCGGGTGATATGAGCCGCGCACCACACCGGCGATGTCGTGTCGGGAACGCAACACCGCCTCGACGTGATCCATCAACTCGACCGCGTTGAGCTTCATGTTCGCCCACAACCCGATGCACTTGCCGTCGAGCGTGGTCAACCGAGGGGCCAGCGAGCCGGCCACGATCATCGGTTGGGCTACTGGATCTACGAGCTGCATGGAGCCTCCTGTTGCGCTTCGTTGCGGTTATTGCCGGATAGCCCGCGTGGCGTACCCACCATACGGGAACAACGCGTGCACGAATGCTCCCGCGGGGCCGCCCGCGACCACGACCATGACTTCATCGACACTGCCCGCGATGGCGACTTGGATGTCGTCGTCACCCGGTAGCACTTCGGCGCCGCGCCGATCCATCAAGCCACCGGTCAACGAACCACCATGTTGTTTGACCCACGCGACCGAACGGGTCGTCCCGGCGAAGATGGCATTGCGGATATCGCTCTTGGACCAACCGTCGCGCACGAAGATGTCGGCATTCTCCGGCGGTATCACCACGACGACAAAGCCCGTACGACCCAAGCGGCCGGTCCCTACGAAGTAGTGGCACAGCGTCTCGACGATGGCTTGCGCAGTCGGTTCGGCATGGACCGATATCTGCATGTGCCCGGCCGTCGCGAACACCGTCACGACGCTCTGTTCGGGCGCGAACCCCCGCTCGACGTGCAATGGCCTGAGCGCGGAATAGTCCTCCTCGTTCTCGACGATGTGGTAGCCGGCGTACTTGCCCGGCTGGCCGACCGCCGCCCGATCGAGAATGGGCCGGCCGCCGGGGGCGACGAGATGCTCGTTGCCGGCGCCGGGCACGGATCCCATGGCGTTGATCTGCGTCAGACGAACGGCGCGCCCGATCGTCGAGTTGGCCCGATTGCCCGGACCGAGCACATTGCCGCGCGAATTCATGGAGAGCTGCGTGCGCACCGGACCGTTGACGATGAAGCCGATGGCCGAACCGCCCGTCGTGGCGTTGGCCGCGTGCAACCCGAACGACGGCTCGGCCATCGCCTCGACGATGGCCAGCACGACCGGAAGGTACTCGGGCTTGCATCCCGCCATCACCGCGTTCATCGCCACGTGCTCGACGGTCACCACGCGGTTTCGTTCGGTGTACTCGCACACCACGTCATCACCGGCGCGACCCGACGCCGAGATGGCACGCTGCACTTTCTCGGGCGTAGGCGGCACAACGGGCAAGCCATCGGTCCACCCTTGCTCGTAGCAGAACTCGATCGGATCGTCCGCGTCGTCGACGTCGACGGTGCGCGCCTGTAGATCCGAGGTCATGCCGCAGCGTACCAAGCGGCGGATTCGGCAACCGATTACCCTTCCGCCGTGGACAATCTCCCCGCTCCGCCGGGGGCCGCTCGGGCCCTCCGACCCTTCCGCATCGCGATCACCGACGGCGAACTGGCCGACCTTCGTGAGCGGCTCCTCGACGCCCGGCTCCCCGATCAGATTCCCGGTACGGGGTGGGATTTCGGCACCGATATGGCCTACCTACGGCAGTTGGTGGACTACTGGGCGACGCAGTACGACTGGCGGACCCACGAAGCGCGCATCAACTCCTTCGACCAGTACATGACGACCATCGACGACGAGAACGTGCATTTCATCCACGCCGGCTCGCCCGAACCCGATGCGTTGCCGCTGATCCTCACCCACGGTTGGCCGGGGTCGATCGTCGAGTTCCTCGACGTGATCGAACCGCTGCGCAACCCTCGGGCGCACGGTGGCAATCCTCGCGACGCCTTCCATGTCGTCGCGCCGTCACTGCCCGGCTACGCCTTTTCGGGGCCGACGACCGCGGCCGGGTGGAACGTACGTCGCATCGCCCAGGCCTGGTCGGTGTTGATGGCGCGCCTGGGCTACGACCGCTACGGCGCGCAAGGCGGCGATTGGGGTTCGATGGTGTCGCGGCACCTCGCCGATGTGGACCGCGACCACGTGTGCGCGGTGCACGTGAACATGTGGACATCGATGCCGAGCGGCGCGGCGGGCGAGATGGACGGTTTGACCGAGCGCGAGCTCGCGCACCTCGCGCGCTCGGCCGAATACCTGAAGACCGGCTCGGGCTACGTCGCCATCCAGTCGACGCGACCGCAGACGCTCGCCTATGGGCTCAACGACTCGCCCGCCGGCCTCCTGAGCTGGATCGTCGAGAAGTTCTACGCGTGGACCGACAACAACGGAGCAGTCGAAGACGCGGTGTCGCGCGATGCGTTGCTCACGAACGTCGCGCTCTACTGGTTCACCGGCACCGCCGGCTCGGCCGCCCGCCTCTACTACGAATCGATCACCTCCGGCGCCGTCAGCCCACCGCCCATCACCCACATCCCGGTCGGCGTCGCCGACTACCCCCAAGAGTTGTTCGTCGCGCCGCGTCGATGGGTCGAGCGCGACAACAACGTCATCCACTGGGCCGAGCAGCCGCGGGGAGGGCACTTCGCCGCGATGGAGGAGCCCGACCTCTTCGTCGACGATGTCCGTAGCTTCTTCCGAAAGGTCCGCGCATGAACGAAGCCGACTACGAAGCCCAGCGCACCGAGCGTGGATTCGAGATGTATCGGGCCGTCTACGGCGACGACATGCCGAAACCCGACCCCAACGCCAGCCTGTACGTCGGTCAGATGATGCGTCACCTCTTCGCGGAGACGTGGGGCCGCGCGGCACTCTCGGTGAGGGACCGCCGCTTGGTGATCATGGGCGTGCTCGCCGCTACCGGCAATGCCGACAAGGTCGAGATCCAATTTCGCCGGGCGCACGAGCTGGGCGAGCTTTCGCTCGACGAGCTCGAAGAGATCGTGCTGCAACTGGTCGCCTATTGCGGATGGGGCATGATCTCGTCGCTGTCGATGCTCGTGCCGCACATGCGCGCCGAGGCCGCCCAAGGCGCCGTGAGCACGGCGGGCGCGCTCGCGCACGCCGGCATGAACCCTTCACAGAAGGCCACCATCCAACACGACGGTGACTGAGCAGATCGGCTCAGTCGCTGCCTCGGAAAGCCGGCTGCGCACGCGGGGCGCCTGTTTCGCTCAGCCAACCTCTTTGAGCAAACCGACCGACTCCAGGGCGAACGCCGCCCGCACGACCTGTACGTACGGAAACCCAGAGTGATCGGCGATGTCGATGAGGTCTTTCGAACCATCGCTGTCGCTCAGCAGCCATAGCAGCACCATCTCCACCGACTTGGCGTCGATTCCTCCACCGAACGTGGTGAAAAGGCCGCGGCGTCCCAGCTGTGGTTCTCCCTGAGCGGCGATATTGAGCATCGTGCGGTTCGACTCCAAGACATCGAGGATCGAATCGACCGCATCGGCGGCATCGCGCATCTGATCTTCGTGAATGAACGAGAGGTTGTCGTCACTGGTGTGGTACTCGGGGAATTGGCCATGCAGCGACCGGGACAGGCGACCCACTGCCAGGTCGAACCCGGGCGAGCAGTACTGCCGCTCGTCGTAGCCATAGGGATAGAACGGGATGCTGCAATCACCCACATCTCGGTCGCGGATTACGACTTCGGCGGCGCGATCGATTTCGGTCGTGCCGCGACGACTGCGCTTGTAGTGCAGCGACGACGCATCACCCAGGCCGGTGAGCACCAGGCCGTGCCTGATGCGAGAAATGTCATCTCGATGCGTGGCAAGCCAGGTGATCGCGCCGAACGTCGCCGGCATGAAGAGAATTCGATACGTGAAGCGCCGTGTTCGATTGCTCAACCGGCGGCCGACCTCGGTGAGCACGGCGATGCCGCTCAGGTTGTCGTTTGCCAGCGATGGGTGGCACACATGTGTAGTGAGCAACACCTCGTCAGTGGTCAAGCCGGGCAGCACGAGCTCGCCGTAGGTGAGCGAACCCGGCGCCACCGTCGTGTCGACACAGACCTCGTACTCGCCGTCGGCGAGCGAAACGCGGTCCTCATGCGCGATGCAGAACCCCCAACCATCTCCGTAGACCGAACTCCGGTAGGGCACAGCCAGCGGCCGGTCCGGTAGCGAGTGCAGATGCTCGTCGAGCTCGGCACGGCTGAATCGACCGCGAACCGGACGGCTGTAGCTCACGAGGTGGAGATTGGATTGCGCGATATCGGCGACCCGGCGACCGTCGGGGCCTTCGATCCATGCTTCTCGGACCGACCACTCGTCGGGGACGGTCCAATCGAGCACCGGTCTGCCACTCGGGACCTCGTGCACTTCGAGCGGGAGTTCTTGGGCAATCCGCGCCAATGTGGCGCGGACGCCAGGCCCGGTCACCGCGCGATAGATAGGGAACAGATCCTCGACTAGCCCCCACATGAGGTCATCGCTGTCGCCCCGTGTGCTCACAGGGGTGAGAGTAGCGCGACCCGTTCAGAATCTCGCTAGGCACGCAAGCGGATTCGGGTCGATCGGATCAAGAAAAAGTGCTGCTTCACCCGATAAAAAGGAGGCTACCCGAGGAGGTCGTGGCTCGTGCATGCCGCAAGAACCGGTGGTCGGTGTCGATCCTGTGGAGAGACGCTCACCGAGCAAGTCGCAGATCTCGGGATGCATCCGCCTTGTCAGCGCTTCTTGACAACGGATGAAGCCGAAGCGATGGAGCCGTTCTACCCCCTCGTGACGTGGGCGTGTTCGAACTGCTGTCTCGTACAGATCGGCGACCAAGTTGCTCCGGAGAACATCTTCGAGGAATACGCGTACTTCTCGTCGTACTCCGACTCGTGGGTCGACCACGTTCGCCGCTACGCGCACGACATGAAACAGCGCTTCGATCTGGGACCCGACAGTCTCGTCGTCGAGGTCGCCTCCAACGACGGTTACATGCTGCAGTGGTTCGTCGAACTGGGTGTACCCGTGCTGGGCATCGAACCGGCCCGCAACATCGCGGAGGTGGCACAAGCAAAGGGCATCAACACCCTTGCGGAGTTCTTCGACAAGCAACTCGCCGAAAAGCTGCGCAGCGACGGGGTGCGGGCAGATCTCCTCGCGGGCAAGAACGTGCTCGCGCAGATACCCGACCTCAATCCGTTCGTCGCAGGCATGGCCACCTTGCTCGCCGACAACGGCGTCATCACGATCGAGTTCCCACATCTGCAGCGGCTGATCGAGGGCAACCAATTCGACACGATCTACCACGAGCACTACTCCTACTTCTCATTGTGGTCGACGGAGCTGCTGTTCGCCCGGCACGGTCTCACGATCTTCGACGTCGACGAGCTCCCGACCCACGGCGGGTCGTTGCGTATCTACGCCCGTCATGCCCACAACGCCGCGCTTGCCGTCACCGACCGGGTGGGGGCGCTGCGAGAACGAGAGCGGGCGCTGGGTTATGTCGATCGTTCGGCGCACCTGCGATTCGACGAGCAGGTCAAGGAGACCAAGCGCGCGATGCTCACATTCCTCATCGATGCCAAGCGCCGGGGTAAGAGCGTGGTGGGCTACGGCGCTGCCGGCAAAGGCATGACGATGCTCAACTATTGCGGCATCGGCACCGACTTCGTCGACTTCGTGGTCGACCGAAACCCGTACAAGCAAGGCCGATTCTGCCCCGGATCTCACATTCCCGTGCTGCCGGTCGACGCGTTGTGGGAAGCTCGTCCCGACTACGTGCTGATCCTGCCCTGGAACCTCCGAGACGAGATCTCGGCCCAGCTGTCGGGGATTCGCGACTGGGGTGGGCAGTTCGTGGTTCCGATCCCGACGACGGAAGTATGGTGACCCGATGAAGGTCGTGATCTTCTGCGGCGGACTGGGTATGCGGATGCGCGACTTCTCAGAACGCATACCAAAGCCACTCGTCCCCGTGGGACCACGCCCGATCCTCTGGCACATGATGAAGTACTACGCGCATTTCGGTCACGACGATTTCATTCTTTGCCTCGGCTACGGCGATCGTCAGATCAAGGAGTACTTCCTCGAGTACAAAGAGTGGCTCAGCAACGACTTCGTCATGGCAAAGGGCGGCGAGGACGTGCAGATGCTCAATACCGATCTCGACAGCTGGCGCATCACGTTCGTCAACACCGGGCTCAACAGCGAGATCGGCGAGCGATTGCGCCGGGTGCGCGATCACCTCGACGGCGTCGGCACCTTCTTGTGCAACTACGCCGACTGTCTCACCGACCTCTACCTGCCCGCCGTGATCGACCATCACCACGCGTCTCAGGCGACGGCCACCATGACCGTCGTCCCCCCGACCACGTCATTCCACGTAGTCGACGCCGACGAATCCGGGCAGGTGCGACACGTCGGCCCGGTCAACACATCGGGCATGTGGATCAACGGCGGTTACATCGTCCTCGACGAACAGATCTTCGAGGAACTACGTCCCGGTGAAGACCTCGTTGGTGGCGCCTTCCCGCGCCTCGCCGACATGGGCAAGCTCAGCTGTTACCGGCACACCGGCAACTGGATCGGCGTCGACACCTTCAAAGAGCGAGAACTCGTCGAGGACCTGTATCTCAACGGCAACCCCTTCTGGGCCGTGTGGAAGCGCACCTGTGACGGTCAACCGTGTTGAAGCTGCTTTTCGCGCAACCGGCCGACCGGCCGTTGCGCATCCTCTGCATCGGCGCGCACTGCGACGACATCGAGATCGGCGCCGGCGCGACGATCATGCGGCTGCTGGCAGAGCATCCCGGGTCAGAGGTGTGCTGGCTCGTCTGCGCGTCGACGCCACCGCGCCGGGTCGAAGCCGAAGCGTCCCTCCGTGGGTTCTGCGCCGCCGCCGGCAGCCTCGCCACGACCATCGGCGACCTGCCCGAGAATGTGTTGCCGCAACACGTGATCGAGATCCGCGAGCTCCTAGATCGCCACGCCCGCCCGTTCCAGCCCGACATCGTTTTCTGCCCCCACCGCGGCGATCTGCACCAGGATCATCGCCTGCTGGCCGAGATGGCCCTGCAGTTGTTCCGGGACCACCCCATCCTCGAGTACGAGATCGCCAAGTACGACGGCGATCTACAGACACCCAACCTCTACGTCGCGGTCGACGATTCGCTCGCGGCCCGCAAAGTCGGTCTGCTCTTCGAGCACTTCCCCACGCAGCACTCGCGCACGTGGTTCGACCGCGAGGCGTTCTTCGGGCTGATGCGGCTGCGAGGCATCGAGTGCAACGAGCGCTACGCCGAAGGCTTTCACGTTCAGAAGGCCGTGATCTAGCACCGCTCACACGAGCGAAGGCGTGGGCACCTCGACACGGTAGAGCTTCTGGGCGTTGCCCCAGAGCAACTGGTGCCGTTGCTCGTCGCTGAGGTGGCCGAGACTGCTGGCGATCTTCTCGTCGACGTTCTCGAAGAGGCACGTGGGATGAGGGAAGTCGGTCTCGAAGAGCACGTTGGTGATCGGGATGCGGCCGCCGATGTCGCGTAGAGCGATCTCTTCGAACCAGAACGTCGCGTAGACCTGATCGACAAAATACTCGCTTGGCAGCTTCTCGAAGTCGGGACGAGCCGTGAAGCCACCGCCTTCGAGGAACTGGTAGTCGAGCGCCTCGAAGGTGAACGGTATCCAACCGATGCCGGATTCGACCGAAACGACACGCAGTTTCGGGAAGCGCGGCAGCACGCCGGACAGCAACAAGTCGCACACCTGTAGACCGTTCTTGTGGAACAGGTGCACCGACTGCAGCGCGTACTCTTCGGTGAAGCCGCGCTTTTCGACACGCTTGTGGTTCCAGTTGAACTCGCCGCTGCCGATGTGGAACGACACGACCATGCCGTGATCGCACGCCGCGGACCAGAAGGGGTCCCAATAGGACTCGCCCAGGAACGGGAAACCGAAGACCTGCGGCTCACCGGTGAAGTTGACGGCGCGGAAGCCTTTGGCCGCGCATCGTTCGATCTCGCGGACGCACTCGTCGACGTCCCAGAAGGGTGTCGCCATCGTGGGTATCAACCGTCGCGAATCGACCGAGCACCAGTCGGTCTGGAAGTCGTTGTACGCGCGCACGCATTCGTACATGAGCTCACGATCGTTGAGCGTCAGGAACTTCTGCCCGCCGAAGCCGGCCACATTGGGGTAGAGCACCTCGGCCCACACGCCGCGCTCGTCCATCAACTTCAGCCGCGCCGTCGAATCGAACGCGGCGCGATGGATGTCGTCATAGCCGGTCGGCATGTCGGGCATTGGCTTGTCCCAGCCTGCAGGCGCCGTCGGGCCGACCGCGCCGAAGCGCTCACCGTCGAGCAGCCACACATCTTTGCCGTCGATGCGTTCGACACGGGGCACCCGGTCGGCGAACTTCTTCGCCACCCTCGACGTCCACACGTCGGCCGGCTCGGTAAGGTGCGTATCGACGTCGATGATGCGATAGGTCACAGTGGTCCCCCAACTGTTGGTTGCACAGGCTATTCCGTACGCCCCGTGTTCACGGTACGTGCAGGCCTCATGGTAGGCACTCCGGCGGTGGGTTACTCGGACGAAGAGCTTCGGCGCCGTGCCGGCGAGATCACCTGGTTCCACAGTATGGATCTCGGCCCACGATTGCGAACGAGCGGTATCTACGACCCGAGCCGCACCCTGCCGCGACTTCATCTGCCCGACAGCCTCGCCGGACAGACCGTGCTCGACGTGGGTGCCTGGGATGGCTACTACTCCTTCGAGATGGAGCGTCGTGGGGCGGAAGTGCTCGCCACCGACGACTATTCGTGGGGCGGCGGCGGGTGGGGCACCAAAGCCGGCTTCGACCTCGCGCACGATGCCCTCGGGTCGCGCGTGCGGTCGCTCCAGATCGACCCCCTCGACCTCACTCCCGATGCTCTCGGCGGGCGCTTCGACATCGTCTTGATGCTCGGTGTGCTGTATCACCTCCGCGATCCCCTGCTGGTCCTCGAGCGCGTCGCCGCAGTGACCGCGGGCCTGTTGGTGCTCGAAACCGAAGTGGGGATGTTGCTCACGCGCCGCCCCGCCGCGGAGTTCTTCCCCGGGACGGAACTGAACGACGACCCCACCAACTGGTGGGCGCCCAACGTCGCCGCCATGACCGGGATGCTGCGCGCCGTCGGTTTCCGCTCGGTCGAGGTCGCGTGGCGCCGATCGCTACCGCTGCGCTTCGCCAAATGGGCAAAGCACCTGCGAACACCCCCGCGTCAGTCCTTGCTGCACGCGCTCACCACCGACCGCTTCGTCTTCCACGCCCGGCGCTCGACACATTTGCAGCGATAATCCGCCGCTGGCCGCCGCGGGAGCGGCGGAACTAGCGGTGGCGTTGGAGAAAATCGACGACCGCGTCCGTGAACGCGTCGTTGCGATCGCCGGCCACCATGTGGCCCGCGCCGGACACATCGACGAACTCTGCAGTCGGGACGTCGGACCGGAACGACTCGACGCCAACGACGGTGACCACGTCACTCATGCGTCCGCGCACGAGCATCACCGGTACCCGCAACTGGCGGCACGCCCGGCGCATGCGCTGCTGATCGGTGATCTCGCTCGGACCGCTACCGGCCGGGCCGCCCGAGGTGAACCGGGGATCCCAGTGCCAGCGCCAGCGACCGTCTTCGCCGAGGCGCAAGTTCTTCTTCAAGCCCTCGAGATCCGAGGGTGGCGGGCGAAACGTGTTGTACGCGGCGATCGCGTCGCGCGCTTCTTCGAGTGTGGCGAAGCCATCGTGTAACCGCTCGTGCATGAACCGTTGAATGCGGTCGGTCCCCTCTTCGTTCATCAATGGCACGACATCGACGAGCACGATGGCGCGCGTCGAGCCGGGCGCGACCTCACCCTCGAGCAACATCGCGGTGCAGCCGCCCAGCGACGCGCCGACAACGAGCGGAGCGACAGGAAGAACGCGAGCAACGTCGCGCACATCGAGCGCGAATGCGGTCAGCGAATAGTCGCCGGCGTCGTGCCAATCGCTGTCGCCGTGGCCTCGCGCGTCGAGCGTGATCGCACACCATCCGCGCTTGGCGAGCGCTGCCGCCGTGCCACCCCACGAGTGCCGGGTCTGACCGCCTCCGTGCAACAAGAGCACCGTCGGAGCATCGAGATCGCCTCTCCGATCGCCCACGAGAGTGATGCCGTGGTGCCCGACGAAGGTGACGGGCTCGGTTTTGTCGATGTCGGCCACGGTGGGAATATAGGGCGCTGTGCTTCCTACACACGGCTCGAGCGAACCTGTCGGGGAGGGAAGTATGCCAGTGGGGATCGGCATCATCGACACGATGATGGGAACGCGTGCCGGACAGGTCGCCAAAGAGCAGAACTACGCACCGCTGCGCCAGGGTCAACTCAAAGACGCCGATTCGCAGACGATGAACTTCCCCGCGCAGTACATGTTCAAAGACGTGCCGTGGTCCGACCAAGCCCGCGGCTCGAGCGGCCCGGTCGACGAACCCGCGCAAGGCGCGGACCTCCTGTTGCCGCTGATGGACAAGTGGGGCATCGAGACGTCGATGGTCGGCGTGTCGCCCGGCAACGAGATCGCACAGAAGGCGCTCACTTCGCACCCCGATCGCTTCGTCGGCGCATTCGAGATCGATCCGAACAAGGGTGTCGATGGCATACGTGAGATGGTCCACATGTACGAAACTTGGGGCATCAAGGCCGTCACCGCATTCCCCTGTGGCTATTTCCCGCAGGTGGCGATCAACGACAAGAAAATGTATCCGTTCTATGCCAAGTGCTGCGAGCTCGACATCCCGATTTTCTGCTGCGCCGGCATACCCGGGCCGCGCGTGCCTTTCAAGCCACAACATGTCAAGCTCATCGACGAGGTGATGTACGACTTTCCCGAGCTCACTTTCGTAACTCGCCACGGGTGCGAGCCCTGGACCGCGCTGGCCGTCAAGCTGATGCTCAAGTGGCCGGGATTGCACTACTCGACCTCGGCCTTCGCACCCAAACACTACCCGAAGGACATCATCGACTACGCCAACACCCGTGGATCCGACAAGATCATCTACGCGGGCTACTTCCCGATGGGCATGCACATCGATCGCATCATGACCGACATGGCGTCGGTGCCTTTCAAGGACGAAGTGTGGCCCAAGTTCCTGCGCGAGAATGCCAAGCGCGTGCTCAAACTGAAGTGAACGTACTGAATCGAAGCTGTATCGCAAATCGAGAATAGGGAGTCTCCGATGGCCATGACGATGCCCGGCCCGACCAAAGCCGTTCACCTCGGCGCGGACGAGATCCCTTGGGTCGAGCTCGGCGACGGCAGCCTCATGCAGCTGCTCCAGGTGCGCATCCGCGAAGGCCTCTGGATCGTCCACACTCGCTTCAACCCCGGCTACGAGGTGCAGACGCACAAGCACACCGGTCCCGTGTGGGGCTACACCAACTCCGGCGCGTGGAAGTACAAGGAGTACGACTATGTGAACCGCGCGGGGTCGTTTCTCTACGAGCCCGCCGGGTCCGTCCATACACTCATGGTCCCGCACGACACGGTGGGCGTCACCGACGTGTGGTTCCAGATCTACGGCGCCAACCTCAACCTCGACCCCGACGGCAACATCGACCTCGTGACCGACGCGTCGACCGTGCTGCGCAGTTACATGAACCGTTGCGAGCAACAAGGCCTACCTCGGCCCAACGTGGTCGTCGACTGATACGCGATCAGGTCAGCGTTCGTCGCTCAGCGCTCGTCCCTCAACCCAAAGCGCTCGCTGTAGAAACGCAGTGCGTCGCGTCGCTCCGCGCGGTCGAGTGAGAAGTCCTCCAGGTGGTACTCCACGCTGCCCCACTTGCCCCGCGGATGCTCGACCATGAACCGATCCATGGCCGATCGAACGTCATCGGTGAATGGTTGCCCGCACCATTCATAGATACGGGAGACGGTGGCGACATCGTCGGCCATGAAGTCCTCGAAGCGCACGTCGACGCTGCGACTCGACGGGAGTGTGTCTCGGTCACGCACGGCCGCGTGCAAGAAGTCTTCGATGATGCCCGCCCAATAGCGTCCGAAACGATCGAGGTCGACCCGCTCCTGGGACATGCGCGCGCTGTAGGCGACCATGGTGCAGAACGACGCCGTGATCGACACCGGGTCGCGGTGCGTGAGGATGAAGAAGCCGTCGGGGTACGCCGTGGTCAGGCAGTGGAACTGTTCCAGATGTTGCGGCGATTTCAGCACCCATCGCGCTGGCCCTCGTTGGTGTTGCAGCACCTGCAGGATCTTCTTGGTCCAGAGGTAGTAGGGAGTCTGATCGGTGGCCTTGTACCACTCACGCCACGAGGGGATCGGCGCGAAGCAATCGAACAGCATCGTCGAGCCGGCCACGGCCAAGAGGTGAATCTCTTCGTGCACGTGATCGGTGTACATGTCGTGCATGCGTCTCGTGTAGGGCAACACGGTATTGAGATTGGCCAGACCGGCATCGGCGCGCTGCCAGCGCGGATCGTCGCGCACGTCGGCGTGGGCCACGCCTTGTTCGCCGAGGGGCGGCACCGGCTCGAGCGACTCCCACCACGGCAGCGAGCGCAGACTCGCATCGGCCGACATGAGGTTGTGCAGATGGGTCGTGCCGGTGCGAGGCAGCCCACAGATGACGATCGGGGCAACGATCTCGACCTGCGCCGCTTCGGGGTGCTGCTTCAAGTACTCGACTACCAGCAACCGGTTGATCAAGAACTGCCGCACCTGATTCCACGACGAGAGGCGCCCCAGCGGACCGAGTCCGGCCTCGTGGTCGAGGGCGCGCAACAACACGGTGTAGGGCTCGCGGTAGATGTCGTCGCCGAAGTCGTCGAGACCGGCCGTTCGTGCCGCAACCTCCTCCAGGGCGTCGAGCCTGAAGACGAGAGCGGTCGCGGCATCTCGCATCGACTCACGCAGGCCGACGACGGGTTCGGGCAACTGCGGATCGCCCAGATCGCGAATGCGGACGGTGCCCGGGCCATCGCTCATCGCGCCACCGTAGTGTCAGGCCGGCCGGCGATGCGCTATGAAAGTGCCACACAAGACCTCTGACGAGATCACGCCACAACGCAGCAAAGGGGACACCATGGACTACCGCTCGCTCGGGAATTCTGGATTGCGGGTTTCGGTGGCCGGGCTCGGCTGCAACAACTTCGGCATGCGCATCGACTACGAAAAGACCGTCGAGGTCATCGACGCCGCGATCGAATCCGGCATCAATTTCCTCGACACGGCTCGGATGTACGGCGGCGGCAAGAGTGAAGAGTTCATGGGCAAGGCGCTCAAAGGCAAACGCGATCAGGTGATCCTCGCGACGAAGTTCGGCGGCCCGACCAAGCCGAACGACGCCACCGGTTCGCGAGCTCACCTGATGCGTTCGATCGAGACCAGCCTTCGGGCGCTCGACACCGACTACGTCGACTTGCTGCAACTTCACTATCCCGACCCCGCGACGCCCATCGAAGAAACGCTCTCGGCGCTCACCGATCTCGTACGCCAGGGCAAGGTTCGCTACGTCGGTTGCTCGAACTTCACCGGCTACATGGTCGCGGATGCCCACTGGGTCGCGAAGACCCGGGGCCTCGAACCGTTCGTATCGGTGCAGAACGAGTGGTCGTTGTTGAACCGCTCGATGGAGGTCGAAGTCACCGCGGCGTGTGCCAAGTTCGGTGCCGGAGTGTTGCCGTTCTTCCCGCTGGCATCCGGCGTGTTGACGGGCAAGGTGCGGCGCGGGCAGTCGCCTCCCGAAGGTTCCCGTCTCAACGCCTCCTACTTCCAGTCCGCCCTCAACGACGACAACTTCGACAAACTCGATCGGCTCGAGGCGTGGGGCGCGGACCGTGGGCGTTCGCTGACCGAGATCGCGCTGTCGTGGTTGGCCTCTCAACCCGTCGTGTCGTCGGTGATCGCCGGTGCCACATCGGCCGAGCAGGTCAAGACCAACGCCTCGCTCACCAAGACCGATCTCACACCCGAGGAGATCGCCGAGATCGGCGACATCGTCGGCAAGTAGCCTCGGGATACTGACGGGCTCGAAACCATGCTCTTGTCCTCGGTCGACGAGCGCGCGGGGCTACGATTGCGCCCGTGGATCCCGGCGGCGCGCTCACCAACGCTCATGGGCGATTGTCGGTCGTCATGCCGTGTTACAACGAGCACAAGACGATTCTGGAGGTCGCGCAGCGAGTTCTCGCCCAGCCCTTCACCGGTGAGTTGATCATCGTCGACGACGGCTCGACCGATGGCACTCGTGATCTCGCAGCATCGATCGGTGATCCTCGCGTTCGAGTCTTTGCACAACCTTTCAACATGGGCAAGGGCGCCGCGCTCCGGCGAGGTTTTCAAGAAGCCACACTCGACTACGTCATCGTCCAAGATGCCGACCTCGAATACGACCCCCGTGAGTACGCCCGGTTGCTCGGGCCACTTGTCGAGGGCAAGGCCGACGTGGTCTACGGGTCGCGCTTCACATCCGCCGAGGCGCGGCGCGTGTTGTACTTCTGGCACAGCGTCGGCAATCGGGCGCTGACCACGGCATCCAACGCACTCACCAATCTCAACCTTACCGACATGGAGACCTGTTACAAGGTGTTTCGTCGCGAGGTGATCCAGAGCATCGAGATCGAAGAAGACCGCTTCGGCTTCGAGCCGGAGATAACGGCCAAGATCGCCCGCCAAGGATGTCGCATCTTCGAAGTCGGCATCTCGTACGCCGGCCGCACGTATGCCGACGGCAAGAAGATCGGCTGGCGCGATGGCGTACGGGCCATCTATTGCATGGTGCGTTATTCCAAGCTCTGGCCGCGGCGTCAGGTCCCCAGCCCCGCATCCGCGCGCGACTTCGACTCGGCCGACCTCGAGTTGACGAGTGCGCTCAGCGAGCTCGATGCGTGTACCGGCAACTATGCCGACTGGATCGTCGCCTTGATGCAGCCCCACCTCGGCACGCGGGTGCTCGAGGTCGGCGCCGGCCACGGCACCATCACCGAACGCCTGGCCGACGGCCAACGGCACGTCATCGCGTCCGATCTGTCACCGCGGTGCGTCGATATCCTGCACGAGCGGTTTGCCGCGCGAGACGACGTCGAGGTGATCAAAGGCGACGCGCGTGCGGCCGCCGAGGACCGCCACATCGACACCGCCGTGCTCGTCAACGTCCTCGAGCACATTTCCGACGACGTGCAAGCGCTGCGCGATCTCTTCGATGCGCTCGAACCGGGAGGCACCGTCATCGTGTTCGCGCCCGCGCTGCCGGCGCTCTACGGCGCGTTCGACCGCAGCATCGGTCATTGGCGCCGATATCGGCGCTCGACTCTGGCGACGGCGTTGTCACGCGCCGGCTTCGACGTGCCAGTCTCGCACTACGTCAACGCCCCGGGCACCGTCGCCTGGTGGCTCGTGGTCCGCCAACTCGGGGGCAACCCGACACAAGGCGGCCTCGCCGGACTGTACGACCGCGCGGTCGTGCCGTGGACGCGCCGAGTAGAGGCGATTGCCCCACCGCGATTCGGCCAATCGGTGTTCGCGGTCGGTCAAAAGCCGAGCCCGCGCTAGTCACCGAAACCCGAGATCAGTACGCGACGCCGCCTTCGCGGAGCGCGGCCACCTTGGCCGCGTCGTAGCCCAACGTGTTGGTCAACACATCGTCGGTGTGTTGGCCGGCGTTCGGTGCCTTGGTCGGGTACGGCAATTCGGCGCCGTCGACCTTCACCGGGTACGGGAGCATGTCCACGTCGAGGACTTCCTTCGGGATCCACGGCATGCGCTCTTGGAACTGTGGGTCCTCGACGATGTTGTCGGGAGTGTTCACCGGAGCGATCGGCGTGTTGTGCGTGTTGCCGAACTCGATCCACTCTGCCGCGGTCTTGCTCTTGAAGATGTCGTTCAAGATCTGGTGCAGTTCTTTGTTGCCGCGTGCGTGATCGCCGTACTGCGAACCGGGCCACTTCTCGAAGAGATCGTTGCGGTCGATACCCGCACAGAAGTTCTTCCAGAACGCTTGCTCGGACGCCATGAAGAGCACATGCCGACCGTCCTTGGTCGGGTGCACCTGATAACGCACGCCTTCCTTCATGCCGGCGGTGCCCGGCGCGCGACGCTCGTAGTTGTCGGCCTTGTTGCCGTACACCTCTTCGATGGGGCGGCGATAGGACTGATACGACTCGATGCGATACCAATCGAAGAACGCCGCGGCGTCACTCTGCGCGACCTCGATGTAACAACCTTTGCCGCTCGCACGCGCCTCGAGCACCGCGGCCAAGATGGCCAGCGCGCCATACACCGGGCCGGCGTGGATGCCGATGCTGGCATGCTCGTCCATGACGTCGAAGCCCCACTCGTCCTTGACGAGCGGTACTTGGCCGGCCCACGTGTCATACGCGATGCCGTGGCTCGGCATGTCGCGGTACGGGCCTGTCGCGCCATAGCCCGAGATCGTGCAGAACACGATGCGCGGATTGACCTCTTGCATCTTTTCGAACGGGAGACCGCGCTTGGCCAGTGCCCCCGGCCGCATCGCTTCGATGACGATGTCGGCGCCTTTCACCAGATCGAGGTAGACCTCGACACCTTCGGGCTTGCGGAGGTCGAGCGCGATCGATTTCTTGCCCCGGTTGACGTGGAGCGACAGCAGCGAGTTCTCGCCGTTGCCGTCGCTCGCCTTGACGATCGGCCAGGTCATCTGGCGGCCGTAGTCACCCTGGGGCGGCTCGACTTTGATCACGTCCGCGCCGAGGTCGGCCAACAGGCTCCCCAATTCGGCCGGGCCCAGCATCGAGCTCTCGATCACCCGCACGCTTCCCAACAATCCCTGGCCCGCCATCGTTTCGGCTCCCCTGCTTGTCTGCGCCGGGCGCCAATCCGCCAGACGCTCGTTCGAGCGGCGACGCTATCCGAACTGATGAACTCCGTTCCTGCCCGGTTCTTGTGGCGTTTTTACTGGTGTCGACACCAGTAAACGCCACAAGAAGACGCGTCGGGGGAATCAATCGCACGGGAAAGTGACGAGCGCCACACCATGCAGGTTGACGATCGGAAGGCCGGACGGCAGAATTCCGACTTAGCTGATCGGATTTACCGGGTTTCGACCGGGGGACCACCAGCCCGGTGACAGGTAGACGCTTTCCATGACCATTCAAGCACCCCTCGAACTCGACGAACTCGGCCGCCAGATGGAGATCTGGACGGCAGAGCGCGTCGTCGAGTGGACCATCGAGACCTTCGGCTCGCGCATCGCGATTGCCGCCTCGATGGCCGACACGGTGCTCGTGCACATGGCCACCAAGATCGACCCCGATGTCGAGGTCGTCTTTCTCGATACCGGTTTCCACTTCTCCGAGACCTTGGTGACGCTGCGACGGGCCCAGTCGCGCTACCGCCTCAACCTCCGCGTCGAGCGCGCCGCACCGAACGCGCCCGATCTCTTCGAGGTCGGCACCGACGGTTGCTGCGCGGCCCGCAAGGTCGCGTTGCTCGACCGTGCACTGATCGACAAAGACGCATGGATGACCGGTGTTCGCCGCAGCGATGCGTCGACGCGTTCCGCCGCACCAATCGTCTCGCGCGACAACCGCGGGCTCGTCAAGGTGTGCCCGTTGGCGACATGGACCGACGACGTCGTCGAGCGCTATGTCATCGAGCACGACGTGATCGTGAACCCACTGCAAGACGAGGGTTATCCGTCGATCGGCTGCTGGCCGTGCACCGAACCGGTCCTCGACGGCGAAGCTCCACGCGCCGGTCGCTGGCGGGGCAGCGGCAAGACCGAGTGCGGTCTGCATTTCTCATGAGCGCCGAGGTCTATCCGCAGTACCCCGTCAACTTGCGACTCAACGGTGTGCAATGTCTCGTCGTCGGCGGTGGCGAAGTTGCGGCGCGCAAGGCACGCGGGCTCCTCGAGTGCGGCGCCTATGTCACCGTCGTCGCACCGACGATCGTCGACGAGTTGCGCGACGACGCTCGCGTCCGATGGCACAAACGCGCCTACCAGCGGGGCGAAGTTGCGTCGTATCGAGTTGCGATCACGGCGACCGGGCGCCCGGACGTAGACGGCCAGGTCTTCGAAGACGCGCAAGCAACCGGCATCCCCGTCAATGCGGCCGACGACCCCGCGCATTGCACGTTCACGTTGCCCGCAGTGTTGCGCCGAGGCGACCTCCAGATCGCGATCTCCACCAACGGCCGCAGCCCCGCGTTCGCGACGTGGCTGAAGAAGACGCTCGCGTCACAGATCACCGCGGACGCACTCGATACCTTCGACTTGGTCGGCGACGTGCGGCGCGAACTCCGCCGTGCCGGTCGCCCCACCGAGCACCCCGGGTGGCAGCGGGCGTTCGACGACGGTCTCGTCGACCTCGTCGCGAAAGGCGAACTCGACGAAGCGCGCGCGATGTTGCTGCACCACCTCGAGGCCACCGATCTTCACTTTGCCGAACTGCTCGTCGACGTGAACGGCGACGACGTGCGCCCGCTCGGAGCCAAGGTCTCATGACCGTCTACCTCGTCGGCGCCGGTCCCGGCGATCCGGGGCTCTTGACGGTCCGCGCCGCGGAACTACTTCGCCACTGCGACGTGGTCGTCCACGACCGTCTCGTTTCCGCCGAGATCCTCGCAATGGTGCCGCTGTGGGCCGAGCGCATCGATGTCGGCAAGCGACCCGGCGCCCGCGACACCCAAGCGACGATCAACGAAATCCTGATCGACCGGGGCACGCGCTACGACAGCGTCGTGCGGCTCAAAGGTGGCGATCCGCACGTGTTCGGGCGCGCCGCCGAAGAGTTGATCGCGCTGCGCGATGCCGGCGTCGCCACCGAAGTCGTCCCGGGCGTGTCATCGGCCATCGCGGCACCTGCCGCGGCCGGTATTCCCCTCACCACCCGCCTCGCGTCGAGCGGTTTCACGGTGATCACCGCGCACCAAGACCCGGCCAACGACCGCACACTGAATTGGGATGCGCTCGCCACCCTCGGCACCACGCTGGTCATCCTCATGGGTGCCGCGCGGGCCACTGCGATCCGCGACCGCCTGATCGCCGGAGGCATGCCGGGCACGACGCCCGTTGCAATCATCGGCAACGCCACTCAACCGAACCAGACCGAGACCCGCGCCACACTGGCCGAGCTCGGCAACGAGCCGATCGAGAGCCCCGCCACGATCGTGGTCGGCGACGTTGCGGCCCTCGACCTGCGTAGCAGCGTCGTACCGATCACGACACATGAGGTGGTACCGAGATGAACCCAGTGCTCGAGATCCTCAAGACCCGCGAGACAAGGTCGCTCAGTGCGCCGCCTGCCGGTGGTCCCATCGACCCTGACATCGAGGCCGACATCGCCAAGTTCGAGGTCATGTTGGCCAAGCTCAAGGCGGGCGAGGTCGAAGAAGACGTGTTCCGCGTCTTCCGCCTCAACAACGGCATCTACGGGCAACGTCAGGGCGGCACCGCGCAGATGGTGCGGCTCAAGGTGCCCTACGGCTCGGTCACGCCCGAACAACTCGAGATGATGGCCTATGTCGCGGACGCGTATTCGCGCGGTTGGGGCCACATCACCACGCGGCAGAACATCCAGTTCCACTTCGTCGAGCTCGACACCGTGCCCGAGGTGCTGCGCCTCTTCGGTTCGGTCGGTATGACCACCCGCGAAGCCTGCGGTGACACCGTGCGCAACGTGCAGGGTTGCCATCTCGCCGGCGCCTGCCCCTTCGAGGCACTCGACATCACACAGTGGGCCGAAGCGGCGTACCGACACTTCGTTCGTAACCCGCTGTCCCAGCGGCTACCGCGCAAGTTCAAGATCAATTTCTCCGGTTGTGAAACCGACTGCGGTCAAGCGATGTTCAACGATGCCGGTGTCATCGCCACTGCGCGCACGTTGCCCGACGGCACGATCGAGCGGGGCTTCCGCGTGTTCATTGCCGGCGGGCTCGGCGCCAACCCGCATCCTGCGCTGGCCATCGAAGAGTTCACCTCTCGTGAAGATCTGATGCCGACGCTCGAAGCCATCCTTCGAGTGTTCGATCAGGCGGGCAACCGCGACAACAAACTGCGCGCCCGCATGAAGTGGCTCGTCGACACGCTCGGGTTCGAAGAGGTGCAGCGACGCGTTCTGAAGATCCGGCACACGTTGCCCGCTTCGTCGTCGTGGCCCGGAGGCATCCCCGACGAGGTCCAGCGTTTCGGAGACGCACCCGCGGGTCGCGCAGCCGGCATCACCCCGACGCCCATGGGCCACGGCTTCGCGGCGACGACCCCTAACGAGGTCCCCGTCGCGCTCGTTCGCAAGGGCGATCGCGACCGCTGGCTCGACGCCAACGTCGTGCGAGGTGCCGCCAACAAGACCGTCTCTGCCTACGCATGGGCCGAGCTCGGTGACATCACGTCGGATCAGTTCCGTGCGCTCGCGGCGATCCAGCGCGAGTTCAACGCCACGGTGCGGCTGAGCAATCGCCAGAACCTCGTCTTCCGCGATCTCGAAGAGTCGCAACTGCCGGCGCTCTACGACCGCCTCGCCGAGATCGGCATGGCGCAGCCGGGAGCCGAGCTCGTGCGCGATGTCGTGTCGTGCCCGGGTGCCGACACCTGCAACCTCGCCGTGACGCAATCACGGGGCCTGGCCAAGGCCATCGGCAACGCCCTCGAAGCCGAAGGACTCGCCGACGTCGGCGGCCTGCGCATCAACATCTCCGGCTGCATGAACTCCTGCGGCCAGCACCACACTTCCGACATCGGCTTCTTCGGCGCCGAGCGCCGGGCCCACAACACCGCCGCACCCGGCTATCAGATGCTGCTGGGTGGCTATGTGGGCCAAGCACAGATCCACTTCGGCGAGAAGGCGTTGCGGCTTCCTGCCAAGAATGCCGCCGAAGCCGCGGTACGGGTCGTGCGCCGCTTCGTCGGCGAACGCAACGCGGGTGAGAACTTCCGGGCCTGGATGGATCGAGTCGGTGGCGCGCGAGCGATCGGGCTCGACCTGAAAGAGCTCGATCAGTTCCCCACGCCCGAAGACGGTCCCGAGTATTACGTCGACTATGACGAGACCGGCCCCTACGAGGCCGTCACCGGTGAAAGTGAATGTGCGGTCTGAGCTGACCGCAGCGTTCGCCGCGATCGACGCGGCCAACGCCACGGATCCCAACATCATCGAATGGCGCGACGAGCGTTGGCCGCGCGCGCAACTGCAAGGCGTGCTGGCCACCGAGTGGGCCGAGAAGATCGATCCGCGGGCGGGCGACGAAGTTCTGCTGGCAACCCGCGCGCATCATGTGCGGCGCTGGACGATCCCACGCGACAGCTATGCCGAGGGCCGGGTCGGCTACCTGCGATGGCGCCGGGCCCTCAAGGATGTGCACGCCGAGGTCGTCGCCGAGCTACTGCCCGATGCAGGCATCTCGGCCACGACCGTCACACGCGTGCAGGCACTGGTACGCAAGGACGGGCTCGGCCACGACCCCGAGACGCAATTAGTCGAGGACGCGATCTGCCTGACATTCATCGAGACGCAATTCGAAGACCTGGCGGCTCGCCTCGACCACGCTCGCCTCGTCACCGCGGTGCAGAAAACCGTCGTGAAGATGAGTGATCGGGCGGTGGCGCTCGTGGCTCAGACCCGCATTTCCGCCACCGCGCGGGCTGCGCTGGATGACGCGCTCAGCCAGTAACGTTTCCGCGGCAGAACCACACATCAGAAACTACACAGCAGCACAAGATAGAAAGGCCATCGATGGCGGGATCGTTCATCGTCAACGGAGCACGCACGCCGATCGGCAAGTTGGCCGGCACGCTCGCCGGATTCAGCGCGACCGACCTCGGCGGCTTCGCGATCGCCGCCGCGCTCGCCCGCGCCGGTGTCGCCGCCGACCAGGTCGACTACGTCTACATGGGTCAGGTCTTGGTGGGCGGCGCCGGCCAGGCACCGGCGCGCCAAGCGGCGGTCAAAGGTGGCATACCGATGACGACGCCGTCGGCCAACATCAACAAGGTGTGTCTTTCCGGTATCAACGCCATCTACCTTGCGGATCAGATGATCGCGAGCGGCGAAGCCGACATCGTCGTCGCGGGCGGTATGGAGTCGATGACCAATGCGCCCTACCTCTTGCTGAAAGCGCGCGGCGGCTATCGATTCGGCGACGACACCATCCATGATTCGATGATCCACGATGGCCTCTTTTGCGCCTTCGAGCACTGCGCGATGGGTGAGGGCACCGAGCGCTATGCCGCGTCGGCCCGCATCGTGCGGGCACCGCAGGATGAGCTCGCGGCCGCATCGCACGAGCGGGCGGCGCGTGCGCAGAAGGACGGCTTGTTCGACGACGAGTTGGTGCCCGTCGCGGTGCCCCAGCGCCGGGGCGACGCCATCATGTTCTCCGCGGACGAGGGAGTGCGGGCCAACACGACATCCGAGAGCCTCGCCGGCCTACCGCCGGCGTTCGCCAAAGCGGGCAACATCACCGCCGGCAACGCGTCGCAGATCTCCGACGGCGCCGCCGCAATCATCGTGGCGTCGAAAGCGGCGGTCGAACGGCTGGGTCTCACACCACTCGCCGAGGTCGTGAGCTACGGCCAGGTCGCGGGGCCGGATCCGTCGCTGTTGTCGCAACCGTCGCGCGCGATAACGCTCGCGGCCACCAAGGCGGGCAAGACGGTCGGTGACATCGATCTGTTCGAGATCAACGAAGCGTTCGCCGCGGTGGTGGTGGCCTCGATGAACGATCTCGGCATAACCGCCGACGCGTGCAACGTCAACGGCGGTGCGATCGCACTGGGCCACCCGATCGGCATGTCGGGTACGCGCATCGCGTTGACGCTCGCTCTCGAATTGCGCCGGCGCGGCGGCGGCCTCGGTGCCGCGGCGCTGTGCGGCGGTGGCGGTCAAGGCGACGCGCTGCTGTTGCGGAGCCTGTGAGGCGAACGACCCAACGGTCAATCCCCACTCAAGGCGGCGGGCCTGCGGCCGAAACCACTAAGGCCACAATGGAAACTCGAACTCCCCGACTACCGGCCCCCGTCTATTCGGCGCCGCCGTCGTTCGCCCCCAATTCATGGGACCAGCGAAGCAACCGCCGCGATTTCGGTTTTGCCGGCGGCGCAGTCGTGGCGATCGTGGCCATCGTCGCGGCCTGCATCGCGATGGTGGCAGGTCGCGAACCCCTCGGCCCGTCGCAATGGGATGCGCGCGTCGCACCACTCGTCACCTTCGTCGAGGAGGCGCGCGGTCACAAATTTGCATACCCGGTCTTCGTCGAGTTCCTCACGGCGGAGGAATACCGGGCGCAGGCAACCGGCGGCGCGCCGGTCAGTGCCGAAGCGCGTGAGTACTACGCGATCGAGGCGCGCACGTTCCGGTCGTTGGGGCTCATCGGTGGTAATGTCGATCTCGCGGCGGAGCAAGACGAGATACGCGACAGCGGCACGCTCGCGTATTACTCGCCCTCCCGTCGTACCGTCTACGTTCGCGGGGTCGAGCTGACGCCGAGTCTGCGGCTGACCTTGGTGCACGAATTGACCCACGCGCTGCAAGACCAAGTGTTCAACCTCGACCTCTCGCGCACGCAGAGCGACGGCGCGGCGTTCGCATTGCGCGCACTCGCAGAAGGCGACGCGATCCGCATCGAGAACGAGTACTACGACACCCTCTCGGAAGACGAACAGGCCCAGGTCGACAACCAGGCGCAGATCGACCGGGAGTCGAGCAAAGCACTCAACAGCGAAAGTGCGCCGGTCTTGTTGGCACTATTCGGTGCACCGTATGACTTGGGCATCCCGTTCGTGCGGCTGTTGGCATCGATCGAGGGTGAGCTCGACCGCGCGTTCCGGTCGCCGCCACAGTCGGAAGAGAACATCTTCGATCCCGCGTCATTCCTCGACGATGACATTCCGGTTCGGGTAGAGGCACCGAAGCCACCGAAGGGGGCCAAGTCCGTCCCCGAGATGGGCACCGAGGTGGGTGCGGTGATGTGGTACCTGTTGGTTGCCAGCCATACCGACCAGAAACAAGCCATCGAGGCGGTCGATGGTTGGGGAGGCGACGCTATGACGGTCTATGAGCGCGACGACGTACTGTGCACGGCGATGGTGTTCCGCGGCGACACGCCCGGCGACGCCGACGAAATGCATGTCGCGCTGAACCGCGTCGTCACGGCGCTCGCCCGCCACACGCCGCAACTATCACGCGAGGCCAGCGACGTGACGCTCACGTTGTGCGACCCGGGCCCGTCGGCCGCGCCGAAGAAGATCGACGCCTCCGCGATTTTTGCCGCACCCACCGTTCGGTCGCTGCTGCTCGGCATCGCGCTCGACGATCCCGCGGTCACGCCCCGCCAGGCGGGGTGCGCCGCCGGCAAGACGATCGCGGGTCTCGACGAGGCGCGAATGGTGCAATTGCTCGAGGCCCAGTCCGCGGACGATCCCCTCGTTCGTCAGGTCCTGGCCGAACTCGGTTCGGCGATCGAGGGCTGCCGCTGACAGTCGACGGCACTTCGCCCTATCGTGGGTTGGCACGTTGCCGCACGGGCCGCGGGCGAAGTCGAGGGGGAAACGGCTATGGCTGATCACGATCTGGTCATCCGCGGGGGCACAGTTGTCGACGGCACGGGTGCCCCGCCTCGGCTCGCCGATGTCGCGGTAGACGGCGATCGCATCACGGCGGTCGGCACGGTCAGCGGTCGCGGCCGTGAAGAGATCGATGCCGCCGGGCTCTTGGTGACGCCGGGGTTCGTCGACATCCACACGCACTACGACGGCCAGGTCACCTGGGACGCCTACCTCACGCCGTCGTGCTGGCAGGGCGTCACCACTGCGGTGATGGGCAACTGCGGTGTCGGTTTCGCACCCGTGCGACCCGACAAGCACGAGTGGCTGATTGCTCTGATGGAAGGTGTGGAAGACATTCCCGGCACCGCGCTGCACGAGGGCATCAAGTGGAATTGGGAGAGCTATCCCGAGTATCTCGACGCAGTTGCGGGGCACCCTCATGCCATCGACGTCGCCGGCCAGATCCCCCACGCGGCGCTGCGCGGCTATGTCATGGGCGATCGTGGCGCGGATCACCGCGAAGAACCGACCGCGGAGGAGATCGAGCGGATGGGACAACTCGCCGCAGATGCGATCCGCAGTGGCGCGTTGGGGTTCACCACGTCTCGCAGTGTCAATCACAAAGACCGCGACGGAAACCTGACACCCAGCCTCACCGCGAGTGCCGACGAGTTGCTCGGCATCGCGCGCGCCATCGGCGAGACCAACGAGGGCGTGTTCGAGATCATCACCGACTTCACCGACTTCGATTCGGAGTTCGCGCTGCTGCGGGCCATGTCCGAGGAGAGCGGCCGACCGATGTCGATCACCACCCTGCAACTCGGCCTCCACCCACCAGAGCACTGGAGCCGGTTGCTGAGGGCGATCGAGCGCGCCAACAGCGAAGGGGTTGCGTTGCGGGGCCAGGTCGCGGCGCGTCCGGTCGGTCTGATCATGAGTATCGAAGGCCGTGTCCATCCGCTGCTGGCCGCGCCTTCCTACCAAGCCATCGCGCATCTCCCGCTCACCGAGAGGGTTGCCCGGCTCGGCGATTCCGACCTTCGCCACACCATCATCGGCGAGATGTCCGCGACGCCGACGACGATGGGACCGATGAACGACTGGTCCAACTGCTTCGTCATCGGGCAGCCGGCGAACTACGCCGTGCGCGAAGCCGACAGCATCAAAGCTCGCGCCGAACAGCTGGGCGTCACTCCCGCGGAGGTCGCCTACGACGCCTTGATGGCGTTCGACGGCGAAGGGTGCATCTATGTGCCTGTCGCCAACTTCACCGATCGCAACCTCGACATCACACGCGAGATGCTCGTACATCCGCTCACGATCCCCGGCCTCGGCGACGGCGGCGCGCACTGCACCATCATCAGCGACGCGTCGTTCGCTACGTTCTTGCTCACGCACTGGGCCCGAGACGCGGCGCCGAGCGAACGCATGCCCATCGAGTTCGTCATCCAACGGCAGTGCGCCGACACGGCACGCATGGTCGGCCTGCTCGATCGAGGCGTGGTTGCACCGGGCTACAAGGCCGATCTCAACGTCATCGACTTCGACAACCTGTCGATCGGCCGGCCCGAGATGATCTACGACCTGCCGGCCAACGGCAAGCGGCTCGTACAACGGGCCACCGGCTACGTCGCCACCATCGTCAGCGGCGCCGTCGCATTCCGCGATGGCGAGCCCACGGGGTCGCTACGGGGCCAACTCGTGCGCGGCGGCCAACCAGCACCGGAGAACCAGCCCGGGGAGTACCAGCCCGGGGAGTACCAGCAATGAGCATCTCCTTCGCTGCCACCGACGAGGTGGCCGCGATCCGCAACCGCATCGACCACCCGATCATCGACGGCGACGGCCATCTCATCGAATACCTCCCCGTGGTCAAAGACATCATCCGCGACATCGCCGACCCCGCAGTGGCCGAGCGTTTTCAGCGGGTGATCGACGGCAGCAGGTACTCACGCTTGGTGCCCCCCGACAAGCGGCGTGAGACGAACACGGCGCGCATGGCGTTCTGGGGGCTGCCCACGAAGAACACCGTCGATCGCGCAACCGCGATGTTGCCGGCGTTGATGTACCGGCGCCTCGACGAGATCGGCATCGACTACGCGTTGCTCTACCCCACCTACGGCCTCACTGTCACCGGCGTACCCGACGACGAACTGCGACAAGCGATGGCCCGCGCGTTCAACATCTACTACGCCGAGGCGTATCGCGACTTCCGGGATCGGCTCGAGCCGGTGGCCGCCATTCCCACGTTCACGCCCGACGAGGCCGTCGCCGAACTCGACCACGCCGTCGGCACTCTCGGCTTGAAAACCGTCATGATGGCCGGCGTCATCCCTCGATTCGTCCCGGGTCTCGAGGGCAACCGTGCCGCCCGCTGGATCGACTCGATCGGCCACGACTCGCCGTACGACTACGACCCGTTGTGGGCGAAGTGCGTCGAGCTGGGCGTCACACCCACGTTCCATGCCGGTGGTCAGGGTTGGGGGACGCGAGCGTCGACCAAGAACTACGTGTTCAACCACCTCGGCAACTTTGCGGCCGCGGGCGAAGCATCGTGTCGCGGACTTTTCATGGGCGGCGTACCGATGCGGTTCCCCGAGCTGCGATTCGCATTCCTCGAAGGTGGGGTGGCGTGGGCCTGCCAGCTCTTCGCCGACATCTTGGGCCATTTCGAGAAGCGCAACAAGCACGCCATTCGCAACTACGACCCCGCGCTGCTCGACCGATCTCTGCTCGACGACTTGTTCACCGAGTTCGCGCGTGGCCGCATGGCCGACAGCCGTGGGCGCATCGGTGAGGGGCTGCACATGCTGTCCGATCCCGACGAAGATCCAGCGATCATCGACGAGTTCGAAGAATCACAGGTCACCGACATCGACGATGTCGTGCGCATCTTCACCCACCAGTTCAACTTCGGTTGCGAAGCCGACGACCCGATGAATGCGCTCGCTTTCGATCGCGAGCTCAATCCGCACGGCACGCGGCTCAACGCCATCTTCGCCTCTGACATCGGCCACTGGGACGTGCCCGACATGCGACAGGTGCTGCCCGAGGCGTGGGAACTCGTCGAAGAGGGCCATCTCGACGGGGACGACTTCCGCGAGTTCACCTTCGCCAATGCCGCTCGCATGCTGACCGCGTCCAACCCCGGCTTCTTCAAGGGCACCGTGCTCGAAACCACTCGCATCTGAACGTGCAGCGTCAGAGTCCGTGGAAGATAGTTGCGCTGGTCTCGATCGGCGCGTCGATGAGCTCGCTCGACCTCACGTTGATGTTCGTCGCGTTCCCGGAAATCCAGAAGGACTTTCCCGGTGTACCCCGGGCCGAGCTCTCGTGGGTGCTGACGTCGTTCACGATCGTCGCCGCCGCGCTGTTGATTCCGGCCGGTCGCTTCGCCGACCGCCTTGGCCGCAAGCGCGTCTTCCTGTCGAGCCTGTTGTTGTTCACCGTGGGTTCTGCGCTGGTCGCGCTGGCGCCCACTGTCCCGCTCATCATCGCCGCGCGAGTCGTGCAGGCAATAGGTGGCGCGATGCTCACGCCGTCGTCACTCGCCATCATCATGTCGACGATCGAGCCAGCCCGGCGATCGACCGCGATCGGCACGTGGTCCGCGATCAGCGGCACGGTCACGTCGGCCGCGCCCACCGTCGGCGCGGCCGCGATCGAGTTCGGCAGTTGGCGATGGGCGTTCTTCATCGTCGTGCCGATCGGTCTCACCTGCTTCCTCGTCGGACGTCGATGGCTCGTCGAATCCATCGATGAAGACGCCGGACCACTCCCTGATCCCTTCGGCTCCGTACTCGTCTTCGTGGGCGTCGCCGCGCTCGCGTTCGCAATCGTGCAATCACGAGACTGGGGTTGGCTCGATCAGAGGACGGCGGCAACTTTGGCCTTCGCGGCGACGGTCGGCCTCGTGTTCATCTGGCGCTGCACACACCACCCGGTACCGGTGATCGACATCTCGATATTTCGTACCGGCTCGTTCCGGGCAAACGCCACCGCGGCGCTCGTCATCGGTTGCGCGTTCTGGGGTGTGTACGGCGTGCTGGTGGTGTTCTTGACCCGTGGCTGGGGCTATTCGGTCATGACGGCCGGTCTCTTGTTGACGCCGATGACCTTCGCTTCGACGCTCACGAGTTTCAAAGGTGGCGTGTTGATGGATCGGCACGGTCATCGCGCGGTGATGATCCCGTCTGCCGCGTGCTTCAGCATCGGCGCGCTTCTGCTGCTGTTCTTCGCGGGCGACGAGCCCAACATCATTTTCGTGTGGATACCGGCCGCGTTGTTGATCGGCTTCACCACTTCCGTGTACTTCACCGGGGTCAACAGCGCGGCGTCGCGTATGGCGCCCCCCGAGCATTTCGGCGTCGTCGCCGGCGTGATCCAGACACTGATCCGCATCGGTGGTGCCACCGGCGCCGCCTTCGGGGTGACCCTCGTAACCGACGTCGAGGCCGGCGACGGTGTCGGCGGATTCCGCACCGCATGGTTGGTACTCGCCATCGCCGGCGGCATCTGCATGGTCATGGCGTGGCCGTTGAAGACGAAGACCAATCCGCGGCCGACTGCGAGCACCGCACCGGGGCCCGCTACCGTCAATCGCTCGTGACCGTCCCCCTCGATCAGATCGACCCGGTGCACGCGCGCATCGGCGTACACCTTGCACCAGAGGGCGCGAACGACGTCCTCGAACTGGTGCCCCGTCCCGAGCTGTTGGTGCACGGGTGCGTCCGCATCTCGGCGTTGGTGCTCATGGTCGACATGGGGGGAGGGTTTTCGGCGCACCGCGCCGCATCACCCGATTGGACCTTCACCTCTGATCTCAGCCTGCGCATCTCCCCTCGCCGTGCCCCGAACCGCATCGTCGGCCGCACCCGAGTGCTACGCGCCGGCCGGGGCACGATGATGACCGAAGTAGTCCTGCGCGGCGACGACCAGCCGCTGGGTCTCGGCTACGCCGGCTTCAACCGCCAGGCGCGGCGTGAGGGCGATCATCCGAATCCGGATATCGACGAGGCCTCGCGACGGTGGGGGCGCTACAAAGCACTCGACTCGCCATTGCTCGACACGGTCGGCGTCCATGTCCTCGATGCGGCGAGCGGCCAGGTCGAAGTCGCGCTGCGCGACGAGCTGCGCAACCCCGCAGGGGCGTTGCAGGGGGCGATGGTCGCCGTCATCGGCGAAGCAGCCGCCGAGGCCTTGCTCGCGCACCACGGCGCGCCACGGTCCGTCGTCACCGACATCGACATTCGCTACCTCGCCATGGGCAGAGTCGGGCCGATCCATTCGCACGCGCGAGTGCTCGGCGACGCGCTCACCGATGCCATCGCGGTCGAGCTCTACGACCGTGGTCGCGACGATCGCATCATCGCGACGATCCTTGCCCGAGCGGCCTCGGCGCCGCCCGCAACCCCCTAGAGACCAGCGTCGCTAGGCTTTCTCCATGCTCGATTACCTCATCTCGGGTGGCACCGTCATCGACGGCACCGGCAGCGCGGGTGTCGTGACCGACGTCGGTGTCAAGGACGGCCGCATCGTCGCGCTCGGCACCATCGACGAAGCCGCCCGCGAGACCATCGACGCCACCGGGCGCGTCGTGTGCCCCGGCTTCGTCGACCCGCACACCCACTACGACGCGCAGCTGTTCTGGGATCCGTACGCGACGCCTTCCAATGTGCACGGGATCACGTCGATCGTCGCCGGCAACTGTGGCTTCACCCTCGCCCCCCTCGATCCGGGCAACGCCGAGTACCTGCTCAACATGATGGTCAAGGTCGAAGGCATGCCGAAAGCCGCCCTCGAAGAAGGTGTCCCCTGGAGTTGGCGCAGCTTCGGTGACTTCCTCGACTGCTTCGAAGGCCGCCTCGGCGTCAACGCGGGGTTCCTCGTGGGCCACACCGCGCTCCGTCGCCACGTCATGGGCGCGGCCTCGGTCGGAAACGTTGCATCCGCCGCGCAAGTCGACGCGATGAGACAACTACTCCACGACAGCATCGAGTCGGGCGGCATGGGCTTCTCGACGTCGCTCGCGTACACCCACTCCGATGGCGACGGCCAACCGGTGCCGTCACGATGGTCGTCGCGCGACGAGGTGTTGTCGTTGTGCGAAGTGGTGTCGCATCACGAAGGGACCACCCTCGAACTCGTGAGCGACGGCTGCCTCAACGGATTCAGCGACGACGAGATCGCGTTGTTCACCGATATGTCGCTCGCGGGCCAGCGTCCCGTCAACTGGAACGTCCTCACCATCGACTCCGCGCGTCCCGACGACTACCAGCACCAGATGGCGCTCGGCGAGTTCGCGGCCCGCAAGGGAGCGCGAGTGGTGGCGCTCACCATGCCCGTCCTCGTCGGTATGAACATGAGCTTCCGCAACTACTGCGCGCTGTTCATGCTTCCCGACTGGGCGCCCATCATGAACCTGCCCGTCGCCCAGCGCATCGCGAAACTGCGCGACCGTGACACGCGCATCTTCATGGAGAACCGCGCCGCATCGCCCGACGCCGGCGCATTCGGACGCCTCACCGGATGGGACCGCTATGTCATCGGCGACACCTACTCCACGGCGAACGAGGGACTCAAAGGTCGACGTATCCGGGAGATCGCGCGCGAACGAGGCGAGCGCGACTTCTTCACGCTGCTCGACATCGTGATCAACGACGATCTCCAGACCGTGTTGTGGCCCGGACCAACCGACGACGACAGCGAATCGTGGCGCATGCGGGCCGAGGCCTGGACGGATCCCAACGTGATGATCGGCGGCTCCGACGCCGGCGCGCATCTCGACCGCATGTGCGGGGCGCCGTACACGACCGGATTCCTTGCCGACTGCATCCGCGGACGCCGACTCGCCTCGATCGAACAGGCGATCCGGCTGATGACCGACGTGCCCGCGCGTTTCTTCGGCCTGCGCGATCGGGGCCGCGTCGCCGAGGGTTGGTTCGCGGACCTCGTCGTGTTCGATCCGGACACCGTCGATTCGGGCGACATCGTGTTGCGCACCGACCTGCCCGGCGGCTGCGGTCGCCTCTATGCCGACTCGGTGGGCATCGAGCACGTCTTCGTCAACGGCCGGCGCATCGTCGCCGACAGCGCGTCGACGGGAGACCTGCCCGGGACGGTGCTGCGGTCGGGCCGTCACACCGAAACCGTGCTCATCCCCGCCGCGAGCCCCACGCCGCGATGAGGTCGTCGGTGGTCGTCACCGTCGCCAACATGGCGATGGTGTTGTCGATGACCGCTTCCGCGTAGCTCGCCGGGACGCCGGCCACGGCGTCACGCGGGACGACCACCTGGTAGCCGAGATCGACGGCCGACAGCACGAGGCCGAGCACCCCGATATTCACCGAGTTGCCGGTGGCGACGACGGTCGTCACCTTCATGTTGCGCAACATCTGATCGAGCGGCGTGCTCGTGAAGGGCGTCATGCCGTGGAGGCGCTCGACCACGATGTCCGACGGCTGCGGGTCGAGCTCGGGCATGACCTCGACGCCCGGCTCACCCTGGTTGAGACGACCCTGGTTGAGCTTGATGCTCGCCGCGATGATCCGGGCGTTCACGGTCGCCCCCGCCATGTCGGAGCGGAACGCAGCCGTGCAGTGCACGACACGGCCCCCGGCGGTGCGCGCGGCGGCGCACAGCCGGCGCACATTGTCGATGACGCCGGCCTCTTTCACTTCGGCAGCCAGGGCTTTCATCGCGGCGAGGTCACCCGTGACGCCCCGTTGGAGCTCCATGGTGATCACGGCCGTGTGGGAGGGATCGATGATTTCGGCGAAGGTCGGCATGGGAGATTTCCTACCACGACACCCACCCGAGTTTTGACGGGGAAGGCCCGAAGTTCGACAATTCTCCCTGTGAGCAACCTGGCGGAGGTGGCGGCACGGTTGTTGCAGGCCGATGTGTGCCCGGCGACCGACCCCTCGTGCGCGCCCCGAGCGGCCGTACCGCGAGAGCCGATCTTCGACGGCTTCGGTGTCCACGAGTTCCTCGTGATCGGCGCTGCGGTCCTCGCAACCCTCGTCGGCCTGATCGTGGTGGCGTGGCTGTTGGTACATCTGACGGGGGCACACCGTGACTACGAACCACTGCAGCCCCGCCCGGTCACCAATGGCCCCGACCCCCGCGGCGGCTCCGCGGGATCGCTGTTCAACGGTGGCGGCGCGCGGCGACCGCGTCCGCAGATCTCACCGTCCACATGGGTCGGGGTGGGCTTCGTCTTCGTGCTCGCGGTCGGCGCCGCCAGTTGGATCGCGCTGCGCGGCGATGACGACACCGTGACCACCGCGACGACGACCTCGAGGCCCTTGTCCACCTCGACGGTCACCCCGGCAGCATCGGTGACGACGATCCCCCCCAGTTGCACCAAGCCCACGTTCAACGCTGCGCTGTTGCCCGCAGGCTTCGTCAACGAACTCGTCGCGGGCTTCGGCGCCGCCATCTCACCAGAGCCGCTCTGCGCGTTTCACTGGCAGGGCGCCAACAGCGTCATCAGCGTGCTCACCACGGGTGACAGTCCTCTCGGTCCGCTCGGCACCGTGCAACAGAAGATCGAGGCGAACGGGCGCACCGTATGGGTCGGACCCGCCCAGGGCGGCGGCATCGGCGTCGTCTTCGAGGAGAAGGAACTGGGCGGCGCGCCGGACATCTGGTTCACCCTGATCTCGACGACCGTGCCCCGCAACGAACTGATCGATACGGCCCTCAACCTGCAGCTCGCCTAGATCGGGCGACAATCGGACGTCAGGTCCCCGCGAACTGGGCCATGTCGAAGTAGTCGCGCCACGCACGGATGCGACCGTCTTCGATCTCGAACACTCCGACCACGGGCAGCGCGACGATTCGGTCGCCCATCGTGATGTGATCGGTGCGTTCGTTCATGACCAACGACCCGTTGGCGACCTGACGGTGCACCTCGAAGCGAATCGCACTGATCATCGCACCGAGGCCGGTGAGCAGTTCGCGGACTGCGGGCCGACCGACGGCAGGGGCCATCGGAATGTTGTGATAGACGCCGTCGTCGGTGAAATACGAGGCCAGCTCGTCGGCGTCCATGCGCGGCCACGCCTCGCAGAACTGTGTCACCAAGGCGTCTGGATCTTTCGGAATCTCGGTCATCTCGTGCCCCCTGTGCGCGTCGAAGTGCCGCATCCTATGCTTCGCCGCCTATGGCATTTCCTTCTGATGTAGCCGCGTTCGACACCATGTTGGGCGTTCCCTCGAACCGCGACTCCTGGCAGAAAGACTTCGGCACTCTCGTGCGCGACAAGGCCAGCAGCGATCTCAAGCACCCCGGCGGCTACATGTTCAAAGACCTGCCTGAGGTCGATGCCACGGTGAGCTATCCCGAGTTCCTCATCGCGGAGATGGACAAGTACAACATCGAGTTCGGTCTCGTGCCCGTGTCGTTCGCCGACGGCGACATCGGTCAGGCCTCGGTTCGGGCGAACCCGAAACGGCTCTTCGCCAGCATGCTGATCGACCCGAATCGCGGCATCGACGCGATCCGCGACCTCAAGCGCGGAGTGAATGAACTGGGCGTCAAGGCGGCCGCCACTTTCCCCAGCGGGTTGTCGCCGCAGGTCGCCATCAACGACAAGAAGATGTACCCGGTCTATGCGGCATGCGTCGAGCTCGACATACCCATCTTCATCAACGCCGGCGTGCCCGGACCGCGGTTTCCGATGTACCCGCAAAAGGTCGAGCACATCGACGAGGTGATGTACGACTTCCCCGAGCTGACCTTCGTGACCCGCCACGGATGCGAGCCATGGACCGACCTCGCGATCAAGCTCATGCTCAAGTGGCCGGGCCTGCACTATTCGACGAGTGCGTTCGCGCCCAAGCACTATCCCGAGGACATCGTCCGCTATGCCAATACGCGTGGCGCCGACAAGATCATCTACGCGGGCTACTTCCCTTCGGGGCTCTCGCTCGAGCGCATCTTCCGCGAGCTTCCCGGGGTGGGCTTCAAAGACGAGGTATGGCCCAAGTTCCTCCGTGACAATGCCCTGCGGGTGTTGCGGCTGGGCTGAACGCCCGAGCGGCGTCGCTGAGCGGGAAGCACCGCGGCCCCGCCAGCTCCACGAAGTCCTATGGTGGGATCCTGATTTCCCTACACCCGAGGCATCATCGCGCCGATGTCACCGGCATGAGAGCGCCTATTGCCGACCAACCCCGACGCGTGGTCGGTTGGTTGCTCTTGACCGTCGGCCTCCTCGCGACGTCGCTCGTCTACGAATCGTTCATGATCCGGTCGCTCGTACTCGACCCCGACGTCGTCGTCGACGCCACCGACGGCATCCTCGAGCGCCGCATCGTGCAGAGCGAGGTCGCCGACCAGATCGTCGAGGCCGCCCAATCCCAGTTGTTGCCGCCCGGCACCACGAGCAGTACGACGGTCCACATCACCGACGATCTACGCCAAGCGGCGATCGAGCTCACGAAGACATCCGAGTTCCGCGACGCCTACGCAACGGCGGTGCACGCCCTGCACCGCTACATCTTCATCGAGCACTCGACGGCGCCGGTACTCGATCTGAGCTCGTTGGTGCCCGCCTTTCGCGACGAGGCGATCGCCGTGAACCCCGCGTACGCGCAGTTGCTACCCGCCGAGGCGCCGCTGCGAATCACGATCACCGAAAGCGCGCCCGACCTGACCGGGCTCAAGCGATCGTTCGACCGGCGGTTCTCCACCTTGGCGGTCGCGTCCGCCGCCCTCATTGCCCTCGCGATGTTGGTCCATTCGCGCCGCCCGTCGGCGCTACGGCGCATCGGCACGTGGCTCGTGGCCTTCGCCTTGCTGCAAGGCGCCATTGCGTTGCTCCTGCCGGTGCTCGCGAGTGGACTGCCGGGCTACAGCTCGATCATCGGCGAGCACCTGGCCAGGTCACTGATGCCTCGCCTCATCGCACCGGCCGTCGCGATCATGCTCTTCGGTGCGGGCGCGTTGATCTGCGCTAGACGGTGGCAGCGCCTGCACGACAAACGCAACGAGCGGGCGGGCGCCAACGCATTCCTCGATCCCGACCAACTGATAAAGATCTCCGGCACCGGCGCACCGTTGGCCGCCGCAGCGGGCGCTCCGTTCGCCGCTACGGGCTCGGTACCGGGGGCCATATCGGTGTTCGATACGCCGACACCATCGGTCGCATCGTCGTCGACGCGCTCGCGCTCGAGTCGCCGGCGCGGCGCACCCGTGAAAACGCCGAGCTCGCCGGCACCGTTGTTCGACGCTCCCGAAACGCGCTCGCCACCGGTGGATTCGGCCCGCTAGTCGAGCCGGCCGGGTCAACCCGACGACGCTCGACTCGGGTGAGCGGCCCACCATGCATCGAGGCGACGACCGAGTTCGTCGCGCGAAAGGTCACCCTCTCGCCGTTTCAGATCGAGCAGGAATGCGAGCGCTTGGCCCACTTCGGGGCCGGGTTCGAGGCCGAGCTGTTGCATCACCGCGACACCATCGAGGCCCGGCCGCTCGGCCGCGCGACGATCTTCGTCGGCGAGCTCACGGATGCGTCGCTCGAGCTCGTCGATCTCACGATGCAGGTTGGTCACCCGGATCTTGTTGCGGGTGGTGCAGTCGCAGCGCACGAGTTCGTTGAGCTGTCCCAAGAGGTGCCCCGCGTCGCGGGCGTAGCGACGTACGGCCGAGTCGCTCCAACCGTCGCCATAGCCCTTGAAACGCCCGGAGAGCCGCACGAGGTCGGCGACGTCACCTACGACGTCGTCGGGATAGCCGAGCGCCGTGAGGCGCTTGCGGGTCATCTTGGCGCCAACGAACTCGTGATGGCGGAACGTGACCCCCCCGTGTTCGTAGCTGCGGGTCCGCGGCTTGGCGATGTCGTGGAACAGCGCGGCGAGGCGCACCCGAAGATCGGTCCCGGTCTTCGAGACGACCGCGATGGTGTGCGTCAGCACATCTTTGTGCTTGTGGATCGGATCTTGCTCCATGCGCAAGGCGGGCAACTCGGGGACGAGTGCCTGCAGCCGTCCGGCCTCGAGCGCGGACCACAACGCCTCGCCGACGTCGTCGGCCAGCATGATCGCGGTCAACTCATCGGCAGTGGTGGCGGCAGTCGTGGTCGTCATCGACTTGAGTCTGCCCGCGCCCAGCACCGGAACGAACCTTTTTGCATAGAAGCTCAGGCGTTTGTCGACACCGCAGGCGGTGGGCGCAGCCGTTCGCTGAGGGTGAGTACCCGTTCGTCGACGGCAACCTCTGCGTCTGGCTCGATCTCGGTGTCTGGCTCGATCTCGGTGTCTGGCTCGATCTCGACCGGCATCGGCTCGAGTTCGACACACGCGAGCTTGGGCAGGGCGAGGGCCCGCATCCAGGTGCCGACGGGCGTCGGCCGCGAGTAGGGGGCCCTCGGCGAGCACGATCAGCCGCGGCTTCAGATCTTCGTTGTCGAGGACTGCGTGGGGAATCCCTTGCAACGCCGCGATGACGAGGGCGTCGAGCAGTGCGCTCTGCCCGGACGAGACCGAACCCATCTCGTACTGGAGGCGGCTGCGAAGGCGCCCCGGATCGCCCCAGATCATGCTGCCGCAACGCCGAGTCACCTCGCGAACGGCGCAGGCAAAGTGGTCGTCGCAGTCAGACATGGGCAAAGACATAGACAAAGACATAGACAATGAGATCCTCGCGGTTCCCCGCACGGATCGTTGCGGTGGGACAGGCCGTCAATGAGCCAATTGCCCCAACCCGGGGGCCTCCCGATCCCCGAAATGACCAGCCTTCGGGAGGCGTCCCCGTCACTCGAGCGTGGCCAGGACGTCGAGGATGTACTCGGGACTGCCGGCGCCGCAGACGATGTTGACGCGGTCACCGGAGACGGGAACGAGCGCGAGGTTGCTCCGCACTTCGCGGGCGCCGAAATTCAGCGTGGCGACCGAGGGCGGCTGCGCAGAGCCCGAGTACGCCGTCAGGTAGCTGGCCACCGACGCGTCGACCACGGTGACGCTCACCAACAGGGCCTTCGCCTTCGGAAAGATCGAGGCGATGCTCGACACGCCGCCACCGATGGTGACCGGGCAGGTCGCCGTGCCCCGGGTGTCCACGGTGCGGAACGGGAACGGCGCGCTGCGGCCGTCCTGCGCGATCGTCCCCTCGATGTTGAGCGCCAAGCCTCCGGCAGAGACGCCGGCTTCGAGGCGGGCGATCTGGAACACGACGACGTGCACGGCCGCCGCGGACCCGTTGTAGATGTGGACCACCCGGTCCGTGCTCGTCGCCACGATCGCCAGCGCCGTCGCATCGTGGCCGGGTGCGAAGTTGACCGCAGAGGTGTCCGGTCGCGTCGATCCGCCGTAGACCGTGAAATACCCGGTGCCCCGGGCTTCGGTTGCCGTGACGCCCAAGACCGCCCCGGCCTGCGGTGCGGGCAGGGTGACATCGACGGTCCTGCCCGGTTCGACCAAGGGGCCGGTACGCGAATCGAACAGCGGCCGCGGTTGCGCCTCCGGAACGATCGAGAGATTGGCGAGCGAACGGACCGACACGAAGTAACCGAGGAGGTCGACGATGATGTGGCTCGATGCCCCGTCCGACAAGCGGAGCTCGACGAGACCCTCGGCGCTCGCCCGGGTCACGATCAGCGAACTCGCGGTCGCGCTGACGAACGCGATCTGTGAAACGTCCGACGGGCGAGATCCGGCCGCAGCCACGGTCAGGAAACCCGCCTGGCTCGGCTCGGCGATGGTGACGTTGAGGGCCAACGCTTTCACCGCTGCGGGCGCCGGCGCCCCCGCCCGCCCCGCGATGCTCGCCGTCACGAGTGGTGCCTTGCCCGCCCGCGCTTCGGTCGTGCCCACGCCGGTACGGGTGTCGACGAGCCGAGTCGGGGTCACCGCCACGAAGTCACCCCCGGTGGCAGGGGCCACGGTGGCGGTCGCGGCCGTGCTGACCGGCGCCCCGGTCGATGGAGCGACGCTGGTCGTGGCCGCGACCGTCGTCGAGGGGACCGAGGTTTCGGGCGCCGTGGTGCTCGCCCCCGCGGTTTGCGCGTCGTCGCCGTCGCGCACGATGACCACCGCGACGACGGCCACGATGGCGGCAGCGACCCCGAGGACCACCACTCGGATCGCTCGGGACCTCCCGGTGGTCGCGTCAGCCATCCTTCGGTGCCCCTTTCTCCAAGTCGGACCCTACGCTCCCCGAAAAATGCCAGGTGGCGATTGCGCTTCGTCGCTGCGCCCAATCTGACGGATCGCCGCAGGCCTGCAATTCTATTTTCATGACCAAGACAGTCGCGATCACCAACCAGAAGGGCGGGGTCGGCAAGACCACCGTCATCCTCGGACTCGCCTCGGCGGCGCTCGCCGCGCGAGACACCATTCTCGTCGTAGATATGGATCCGCAGGCGTCGGCCACCTACTCACTCGGCGTCGACGCCAGCGACAAGACCCTCGGCACCACCGACGCCCTGGCCGACCCCAAGACGACTCGGTCCGCCATCGTCGAGTCGGGGTGGGGCGAACATGTCCATGTGCTGCCCGCCAGTCGCATCCTCGCCGAGCGCGAGCGCGGGAACTCTCGCAACGCGGACCTCCGACTTCGCCGGGCGATCGCCGAAGTTGCCGACGGCTACAAGCTCATCCTCATCGACACCCCTCCCGCACTCGGGCACAACACCCTCAACGCGCTGGGCGCGGCCAACTTCGCGTTGATCGTCGTCGAGCTCGCAAGTCACAGCCTCCGCGGTCTCACCGCGGTGCTCGACACCATCGACGACGTCTGGGCCGACTTGAATCCCGATCTCGACATCGCGGGTGTGCTCCCCAATCGTGTCCCTCCGGTCTCGTCCGAAGCCGATCGCCGATACGACGAACTTGCCGACATGGTCGGGCGCAAAGCGATATGGAAACCGTCGGTGCCCCAACGCGCGCTGATCAATCAGGCCGCCGGCGAACGCCAACCGATCCATTCGTACGGCTATCGCGCACGCGACATCTCCGACGTCTTCGACACACACTGGGCCAAGCTGCGTCGTTTGGGGCGCTGATCCGCCTTCAGTGCGGATCGCCACCTGCACGGTGGCACGACGTTAGCGTGAGCGACGAATGAAACCCCGACTCACCGCGCTCGCGTCACTCGCCCTCGCCGTCTTCGTCGCGCTGTTGCTCGTCGCGTGTTCGGACAGCACCGCGCCCGACGTGTCGACGGAGTTGAGCTTCGTCGACGGCATCGCCACCGCCACGCCCGACGCGGCGAATCCTCCGCAAAGAGATATCGAAAAGCCGTTGCCGTGCCGTGTCGAGATCGACGCGTTACGCGCCGGGGGCAAGATCACCAACAGCTCGGGCGCGCCCGCCGACTACCGGATCATCGTCGTGTGGGAGCAAGACGGCACGCAGTTGGCAACCAACACCGCGTTGATCGACAACGTCGCGCCCGGTCTCACTTCGTCATTCGAAGTGTCGGCACCGGGCGACGGAACGTTGCGCACCACGTGCCGCGTGCAGCGCGTCGATCGCACACAATCCTCCTGACAGCACGAGCCCCTCCTGACAGCACGAGCCGACGGCGCGCTCGGGAGATCTCAGCTCGTGCGGCAGACCATGGTCAGTCCGTCGGAGATCGGCAACATCACGCTCTCGACGCGAGGATCGTCGGCGACCTTGCGGTTGAACACGCGGATGGCCGTCGTGTTCTCGTCGTTCGAATCGGCGTCGATCACACGGCCGCCCCACAGCACGTTGTCGACCAGCAGCACGCCGTTGGGCGACAGCCGCGGGACGATCTCGTCGAAATAGTTGGGGTAGTTGGGCTTGTCGGCATCGATGAACGCGAGATCGATATGCGCGTTGTTCGGCAAGGCCCGCAACGTCTCGAGGGCAGGAGCGATTCGCAGATCGATGCGGTCCGCGACACCCGCGCGCTGCCAATGCTCGCGTGCGATCGATGTCCACTCTTCGCTCACGTCACAGCACAGCAGCCGACCACCTTCGCCCAAACCCAGCGCGATGGACAGCGACGAGTAGCCGGTGAAGGTGCCCACCTCGACGGCCGTTCTCACACCGAGCAGCCGAGTGAGCATCGTCATGAACGCGCCCTGTTCGGGCGCGATCTGCATGCCCGCGACAGCCCCGAGGCCGGCCGTCGCGACGATCAGCTCTCTTTGAACCGGTAGCAGCGGCGTGCTGTGCGCCAACATGTACTCATGTAGGTCGCCACTCAAGCCGATCGTCTTCGGAGTAGCCCTAGGGTTGGTCATGGCGCGACCGTAGTAAACATGGGGGTGACGAGGAGGCTCCGCATGGCCGCTATCGATACCGAGGTCGTCGCCCAAAAGGATCCCGGCGCGCGGCTGTTCGCCCAGCGCCTCCAAAACGAACGAGGGCTCTCGGTGGGGCCGTGCACCTACCTCGCCGCCGAGCGGGAGCGGCTCGCCGGCCTCGATTGGCCGCTCTTCGATGTCGTCCCACTGAGCGCGACCGTCGGTGGTCTCATCGAAGGCGTCGACCTCACGAACGCCGTCACAGACGAACTCATCGAAGAGATCCGCCGGGCGCTGTTCGAATACAAGGTCATCTTCTTTCGCGACCAGCCGTTCACTCCCGCAGAGCACGTGGCGTTCGCGCGGCGATTCGGCGAACTCGAGGTGCATCCCTTCATCCCGCCGAATGCCGATCAACCCGAGCTCGTCCGCTTTGCGAAGTCCGCAGAGGTCGGCGGCTACGAGAACAGTTGGCACCACGACGTGACATGGCGGGCGATCCCCTCGATGGGCGCGATCCTGCATGCGATCCAAGTGCCGGCGGTCGGCGGCGACACACTTTTCTCCGACATGTACGCGGCCTACGACGCTCTCGACGACGACATCAAGGACCGCATTGCCGGGATGACCGCGGTGCACGACTTCATGCGCGCATTCAGCGGCCAGGTCCCCGCTGGCCGCGAGCAGGAGTTCCGTGAGCGCTATCCGTTGGTCGAGCATCCCGTCGTCTGCCGGCATCCCGACACCGGTCGCAAGCTGCTGTACGTGAACACCAACTTCACGAGCCATATCGTCGGGCTCGACGAGGACGACAGCCGCGGTCTGCTCGCATTGTTGTGCCGGCAAGCGCACACGATCGAGCACCAGTGCCGATTTCGGTGGCAGAAGGATTCGGTCGCGTTCTGGGACAACCGCGCGGTCCAGCACTACGCGGCCAGTGACTATTGGCCCGAAGTGCGCATCACCGAACGTGCGAGCATCGTCGGCACGCGCCCGACAGCTTGATCACCGATTGTCCGATCTCGAGAGGAGAACCCCCATGACCGCTGATCCCAATGCATCGTTACCCCCGCAGACTGCCGTTGCGGTAGACATGCTCGAACCCTCGGTGTACCGCGTCGCCGACGACGGATCGATCGACAAGGACACCTGGCGCAAGACGATCCTCGCGCCCGACAGCGGTCACGCGTTCTTCTATGTGCGTATCGGCCCCGATCAGCAGACGCCGATCCATTGGCACCCTTCCGACACGATCTACATCGTGCGCAAGGGCGAGATGATCATCCCGGGCGAAGGCACCTACCGCGAAGGCGAAGTGCGCTGGGTGCGCGGCGGGACGCCATATGGTCCCGAGTCCGCGGGCCCGGAGGGCTGCGAGTTCTACTACGTGAGCCTGGGCGAGTTCGGCAGCTTCGATCCCAACGTCGTCGCGCCACCCGAGTAGGAAGCGCGCGCGATGAGCCTGCCGGTCGAGACGACCGCTCTGTCAGACCACATCGGCGTCGAAGTGCGCGGCGTCGCGCCGGGCTCGTTCGCCGATCCCGCGCTCGAAGAGACGCTCGGCGCGCTGCTCGGCCGGCATCACCTGCTGCTGTTCCGTGAGCGAGATCTGGCCGTTGACGACCACATCGCGATCATGGGGCAGTTCGGCGAAGTCGTCGACGAAGGGGGCAACGGCCTGCGTCATGTGTTCGTCTCGAACGCGCGCGAGGACGGTGTCTTGACCCTCGGCAAACGGCTGGTTTTCCACTCCGACAATGTGTTCACGGCTGAACCCCTGAACGTGGTGAGTCTGTACGGCCTGCGTGTCGTCGACGACACGGCGCCCACCCGATTCGCCAATACCGTGCGTGCCTGTTCGCTGCTGACCGAGGCGATGGCGCACCAGCTCGCCGACGCCCGCGCCCTCAACCTCAGTGGCTTCGCCGGTGGTTGGTACCGGTACCGCGACGCCGACGTCGAGCCCCACCATCCGCGCGCCGTGCATCCCGTCATCACGCATGACACATGGTCGGGTGACGCGGCGCTGATGGTGAGCGAACAGCAGACCGACCGCATCCTCGACTGGCCTCCCGACGTCAGCGAGGACACGCTCCAAGCGTTGTTCGCGCTGCTGTATCAGCCGGACAACATCTACGAACATCGATGGCGCGAAGGCGATCTCGTCATCTGGGACAACCTCGCGCTGCAACATGGCCGACCCGAGTTGATCCGCGACGGTGAACGCACACTGCGCCGGGTGTCCGCCGTCCGCAGCGACTCCACCGACCAATTCGCGTGGACCACCGTCTCCCAGGCCGCCGAGTCCTCCGAACGCCGGTAACCCGACCGTTCTGGCAGCACAACGTCGGGCTACATCCGACGTTGTGCTGCGAGTTCGGATCTCTTGCCGAGGGTCAGGGCCAGTTGACGACGCGTTTGAAGTTTTCGGAGGCGATGGCGCGCCGTTCGTCGTCGGTCAACGGCAACGTGAAGAGCACTCCGAGGTTGTCTCTCGTCGCGGAAAAGGGCGCGCTGTCACCGATACTCGGGTGCATGTGTTCGACGAAGCTGTAATTGCTGCCGTAGAGCACCTTGTGCGTGCCGATGCGACGGAGGTGAGCGGTCATCGCCTCGGGGGTGACGTCACCATGGGCGACTTCGATGAATCGCAGCGAGACGTCGGAATGCACGCCTTCGTAGCGCTGCGCGAGATCGGCCACCTCGAGATCGGCGCCGGCACCGAACACGGGGTCATGGCCGAGGTGGGCGAAGATCAACTTCAGCTTCGGGAACTCTGCGAGCGCCTCGGCGAAGTAGGCGGGGCGACCGGGCGCACCGGGCCTGCCGGCTGCCTCGCTCAAGAGCGGAACTCCCTGTGCCTGGCACCAGTCGTAGACCGGCCACAGACGGCGGTCGTCACCGCGGACCCGAGAGTCGAACGGCACCATCTTCACGCCCAGCGCGCCGCGAGTCGTCTTGTCGGTGATCTCGGCCAAGAGCTCTTGCTCGGTCATCAACGCCGCATCGATCCCGCAGAAAAAGCTCAGGTTGCGGTGCTCGTGTACGGCGCCGACCGCCCATTCATTGTTGTCGACGACGCGCTCGACGATGCGCCGCCGCAACTCTTCTTCGGCCGCTGCCCGGCGAGGGCCGGAGTCGGGCAAGGTCAGGCAACCGTCGCGCCAATACCGACCGGACCATGTGAACATCAAGAAGTTCGTATGCACGACGCCGGTCATGCGCATGAGCGCTTGGACCTCATCGACGGTGCTGAACACCGAAGGGTCGGCCGGATGCCCGTTGGCCGGCGAGCGGTTGAGGAAATAGCTGTACATCTCGCGCCCGTGTGCTTCGGATCGCAACACGTGCGTGTGCGCGTCGATGACCTCGAGATCGCTCATCGCAGACGCTCCGCGAGCCCCTCGACGTGGGCGAGGGCGACCGGCATCATGTCGAGGCCCACCGGCGGTCGCGCCGTGGTGTGGACGACGCCTCCATCGCTGAACACGCCGTGCCCGGTGACGTAGCTCGACAAGTTCGACGCCAGGAACACCGCCAGTCCTCCGGTGTCGAGCGGATCGCCGAGCCGCCCGAGTGGAGGCGCCTTCGCCGCGAGTTCGCGAAACCGTTGCATGTTGGGATCGCGACCGCTCTCTGCGGCGCGCGCCCGTGACGACTCGGTGTCGTGCGTGCCGGGGATGATGCAGTTGACCCGTAGACCGAATCGGGCGAGCTCCATCGCAGCGGACTTGGTGAAGTGGATGACGCCCGCGTTCGCCGCGCCGTAGTCGGAGACGTTGGGCCCGCCGACGACACCCGACGACGAGGCGACGTTGATGATGCGACCGTTGATGCCGCGTTCGATCATCGCGAGGGCTTCGACCTTGGTGCCGAGAAACGTCGTGCCCATGTTGCGGTGCACGGTCGTGTTCCACTCGTCGAGCGTGAGGTCGAGCAGCGGTTTCGGCGAATGCGAAAGGTTGCCGACGACGTTGCACGCGACGTCGAGCGATCCCAACCCCTCCATCGCCTGTCGCACCATGGCCCCGACGCTCTCTTCGTCGCGCACGTCGGCCTCGACCACGACCGCGCGCCGGCCGATCGCTTCGATCTCGCGCGCGGTTGCCGCGGCGCGATCGAGGTTGAGATCGGCGATGGCCACGTGACAACCGGCCTGAGCCAGCCGCAGCGCGCAGCCACGACCGATGCCCATCGCCCCGCCTGTCACCAACGCACACGCGTCCGTGAGACCCAGCAACTCGTCGCTGATGGTGAACACCGAATGCACCCCCGGTCCATGCTCGGCGTTCACCTTAACTCCCGCTTTGGCGCGAGCGACTGCCTCCGGAGTGCAAGAATGCCACGGTGAAGTGGGGGGAGTACGGCCGCCGGCCGCTGGTCGTGCTCTCGTTGGTCGCGATGATCGACGCCGTCGACCGCGGCATCCTGCCCGGCGTCCTGAGCGACGTGCAGGACGACTTGCGGTTCTCCGACTTCCAATCCGGCCTGCTCGGCACCGCGTACGTACTTGCGGGCTTCTTCGTCGTGATGCCCGCCGGCTATCTCGCCGACCGGGGCAAGCGCACGCACATCATCGCACTGGTGCTGCTGTCGTGGGGGGTGATCTCCGCGCTCAACTCTCTCGTCCAGAATCTGGCGCAGTTCATCGCCATACGAGCCGCGCTCGGCATCGGCGAGACCATCGACAACCCGGCGTCGCAGTCGCTGCTCGCCGACTACTACTCGACCGAACGGCGCGGACGCGCGTACGCCGCGCAGCGAGCCGCGCCGTTGGTGGGTACCGCGATCGGCACCGGCGTCGGGGGTCTCGTGAGTGCGACGCTGGGATGGCGCTGGGCGTTCCTGCTCGTCGGCGTGCCGGGATCAGTCATCGCGGTGCTGTGCTGGCGGTTGCCCGAACCGACGCGAAAGGGCAGTCAAGGGCCCGCCACCCGCGGCTGGCGCGCCGCCCGTGAAGACACCCGCGCGCTGGTGCGCGTCCGCACCCTGCGGGCACTCATGGTCGGCACCGCGGTCGGCACCGGCGCGCTGACCGGCATCGGGTTCTGGGCCCCCGAGTTCTACGAACGCCACACATCGCTCACGTCGAGCCAGGCGTCGGGGGTCGTCGGTGGACTGATTCTCGTGGGTGCGCTGGTGGGTACGTTGTTCGGGGGCTGGGCCCGTGATCGCATCGCGCAACGTGTGGCCGGGGCGTCGATGGCGCTCACCGCAGTTACTCAAGCGGTCGGCGCGGTCGCGCTTATGATCGTCTTCCTCGACGTGCCCATCGCCGTGCGGTTGATCTTCTCGGTCATCGGCGTCGCGTTCATCGTCGCCGGCTTTCCCGCCCTCAGCGCGACCACCGCCGACGTCGTTCCCTCGCGTGTGCGCGGACTGGCCTTTTCCATCACCGGTTTCTTCAGCGCGCTCACCTCTGCACTCTCGCCCCTCGTGATCGGCTTCATCGCCGATCGCTTCGACTACGTGGTCGACGGAGAGGTGCAAGGGAACCTGGCCAACGCGTTCCTCATCGTGACGCCGTTGGTGTTCATCGGGTCGGCGGTGCTGTGGCGGGGGCGCCGCCATATGACGGCCGATCTGCTCCGTGTCGAAGCAGCCTGACGAAGGGCCCGAGCGGCCCGGCGGAGCGGGAAGCTCGAACTCAGTCGAGGTCGAGACCGAGCATCGTGATCGCGTTGCCCCGCAGCAGCTTGTAGACGATCTCGTCGGGCACTCCGAGCAGCATCTCGGTGGCAATCTTCTTGGTGTCCGGCCATGTCGTATCGGTGTGCGGATAGTCGGTCTCGAAGGTGATGTTGTCGGGCCCGATGCGCTCGATCACCTCGATGCCGAACGCGTCACGGAAGAAGCAGGCATAGACGCTCGAGAAGAAGTACGTCGATGGCGGCTCGGGCAACGCGTCGGCAACACCGGCCCAACCGCGGTGCTCGTGCCAGACATCGTCGGCGCGCTGCAATACGAACGGGATCCAGCCCATCTGACCCTCGGAGTACGCCACCTTGAGCTTGGGAAAGCGTACGAACAACCCGGAGAAAAGGTAGTCGCACATCGACACCAGCGCGTAGTTGAAACTGAGCGTGATCTGCACTGCGGGGGGTGCATCGGGCGATGCGGTCGCCATCGCAGATGACGAACCGATGTGCATGTTGACGACAACACCGAGGTCCGCGCACGCCGCGAAGAACGGGTCCCAGTAGCCGGTGTGGATCGACGGCAGGCCGAGCTTGGCCGGCAGTTCGCTGAACGTGACCGCACGCACGCCACGGGCGGCGTTGCGTTCGATCTCTTGCACCGCGAGTTGCACGTCCCATAGCGGGATGATGATGAGCGGGATCAGGCGCCCGCCCGAATCACCGCACCACTCCTCGACCATCCAGTCGTTGTAGGCACGCACGCAGGCCAGCGCGACCTCTTTGTCCTTGGCCTCGTTGAACGTCTGACCGCAGAAACGGGGAAACGTCGGGAAGCAAAGTGACGCCTCGACCCAGTTGATGTCCATGTCCTTGAGTCGTTCGACAGGGTCGAAACAACCGGGCCGGATCTCGTCGTAGGTGAGCGAAGTCAACGACATCTCTTCTCGGGGGAATCCCGCCGAGGCGATGTTCTTGCGCAGCGGGGAGATCAGGTCTTCGTAGACCCACATGTCGGCCATGGGCGCGTCGTCGGAGAACTCGAAGCGGTAGTCGGAACCACCGTGCAGTGTCGTCTTCGCGATGCCCTTGCGCTGGTTTTGCGGGCCACGCTTCCGATACCGGGATGGCAACCACCGTTCGAAGAGGTGCGCGGGCTCGATGACGTGGTCATCGACCGAAACGATTCGCGGGATCTCAACCACGTCGCTCAGGCTAACGCCCCGCGCCGAAGGCCGCTCGGGCCCGCCTCCCCCCTTGGTAACGTGCAGATCAAGGGGGCGTCATGACCGACATTCCACGCATCATCTCGCTCGATGACCACGTCATCGAGCCACCGCATCTCTGGCAACGTTGGCTACCCGCCAAACAGCGCGACGCGGGGCCTCGTGTTGAGCGCGACGGATCGTCGATCGACTGGATCCAGGGCGTCCAAGTGTTCCGCAAGGGGGGCGACGGGCCCGCGACCGATTGGTGGGTCTACGAAGATCTCGCATGGTCGCACCAGATGCTCAACGCGTGTGCGGGCTACGACGAATCCGAGTGGTGGATGGGACCCATCGCGTTCGACCAGATGCGGTCCGGCTGTTACGAGCCTTCGGCTCGCCTGGCCGACATGGACCTCAATCACATCGAGGCGTCGTTGTGCTTCCCCACGTTTCCCCGTTTCTGCGGGCAAGTCTTCGCCGAACGCACGGACAAGGAACTGGCACTCGCGTGCGTGCGGGCCTACAACGACTGGATGGTCGAGGAGTGGTGCGGTGATTCCGACGGCCGCTTGATCCCGTTGTGCATCGTGCCCTTGTGGGACGCGCACCTCGCGGCCGACGAGGTACGTCGCAACGCCGCGCGCGGCGTGCGCGCAGTGGCGTTCTCCGAACTGCCGGGCAAGCTCGGCCTCCCGACGATCCACGACCGCGATCGTTACTGGGAGCCCTTCTTCGCGGCCTGCAACGACACCGGCACTGCGATCTTCATGCACATCGGCTCGGGCTCGACGTGGATGACCTCGTCGCCCGATGCCCCGCCGGCGGTGACCGCTTCGCTCGTGTTCATGACCTCGGTGATGTCACTGTCGGACTGGCTGTTCTCGGGCGCGCTGGCCCGCTATCCCCATCTGCGGGTCTGCTTCGCCGAGGGACAGATCGGCTGGATGCCGTATGTACTCGAGCGCGCCGACAATCTCTGGAAGAAGGAGATCTGGGCCACCGACGGCAACCGGCTGCCCGAACCACCGAGCAACTACATGCGCCAGGTGTATGGCTGCTTCTACGACGACATCGCCGGCCTCGAAGCCCGCGACCGCATCGGCATCGACCAGATCACCTTCGAGACCGACTACCCCCATCAGGACTCGACGTGGCCCCACACACTCGATGCGGTACGCAAGTTCGCGCCGACGCTCAGCCCCGACGAACTCAACAAGGTGCTTCGCGACAACGCGTTGACGCTCATCGGTCGGTGAGTCACACGATGCGCGTCGCGCGATCACCCCAGTAGCGGTCTTTCAACAGGCGCTTGTACAGCTTGCCGGTCGGCAGGCGCGGCAGTTCGTCGATGAAATCGACCGTCCGCGGGCATTTGTAGCGGGCGAGATGCGCTCCGCAGAAGGCCAGCAACTCGGCTTCGAGATCGGGGCCCCACAGCAACGGGTCGTCCGTCTGCACGATGGCCTTCACCTGTTCGCCGAGATCGGGATCGGGCACGCCGATCACCGCGACATCGAGCACCTTCGGGTGGGTGATGAGCAGATTCTCGATCTCTTGCGGATAGATGTTGACACCACCGGCGATGATCATGTGTGACTTACGGTCGGTGAGAAAGAGGTAGCCCTCGGCGTCGACGTAACCGACGTCGCCGACGCTCCACCACCCGGCGCGGTGTCGCGACTCCGCGCTTTTGCCCGGATCCTTGTGGTATTCGTAGGTCACCACCGGGTTCTCGAAATAGATGATGCCAGGCTCTCCGGGCGGGCATTCGACTCCGTCATCGTCGACGATGTGGATCACGCCCCACTGCGCTTTACCGACCGAGCCGCGATGCTCGAGCCATTCGTCGGGACCGATCCACGTGTAGCCCGGATTCTCCGACGCGGCGTAGACCTCGTGGATGATGGGTCCCCACCAATCGAGCATCTGCTGTTTGGTCTCCACCGCGCAAGGAGCGGCGGTGTGCAAGACGTACTCGAGTGTCGACATGTCGTAGCGCTCACGAACTTCGCGCGGCAGCTTCAGCAGGCGCACGAACATCGTCGGCACGAACTGCGCGGTGGTCACGCGGTATTGCTCGATCGCGCGCAGCGCAGCCTCGGGATCCCAACGCTCCATGACGACCGCGGTGCCCCCGTAGCGCTGCACTCCCATGCAGCAATTCGACGGTGACGTGTGATAGAGCGGCGCCGGCGACAGGTACACGGTGTCGGGGCCGATGCCCCACATGACGCGCATCGCTTCGCTCACCGGTGTGACGTCTTCGGCGGGCGCGTCGGGCAACGGCGGCAAGATGCCTTTGGGCCGTCCGGTCGTGCCCGACGAGTAGAACATCCCCGTGCCCTGCGTTTCGTCCACTATCGGTGTCGACGGATAGCGCGCGACGGCCGACTCGAGCGACTCGAAGGCGTCGGGCATTCCCGCGGTGCCGTCGCCCGAGTCGAACATCAGGCGCACCTCGCAACGGGAGAGATGCGGCCGCATCGCGACGGCGGCGGCGGCCATCGCGGTCGACGTGATGATCGCCTTCGCGTCGCAATCGTCGACGATATAGCCCGCCTCGTCGGCGTTGAGGTGGGAGTTGACCGGCGTGAAATACAACCCGCTGCGAGCCGCGGCCCAGAGCGCGTCGAGGAAGCGCTCGTGATTCTCGGCGAAGATCGCGATGTGATCGCCGCGCCGCAGTCCCCGCGCCCGCAGAAGGTGGGCAAGTTGGTTCGAGCGCTCGTCGAGTTCGCGATAGGTGACGACGCGGCCCGACTCGGCCATGATCACCGCGGGATGGTCAGGGCGCGTGCGGGCGAATGAGCCGGGGTAATTCACTGCCGCCTACGCGGAGTGGGCTTTCGTCTGGCCGAGGTACGAGTCGAGCAGTGCCGAGCGGTCGCTCATCTCTGCCGCAGAACCTTCGAGCACGATTCGGCCCGCGGTGAGCGCGGCGGCGCTATCACACAGTCGCAACGCTTGAGTGGTGTTCTGCTCGACGATGAGGATCGGTGTCTTTTCGCGGATCTCACGGAGTGCCGCGAACACCGCCTTGACCACGATCGGTGCGAGGCCGAGCGAAGGCTCGTCGAGCAGCAACATGCGCGGTGCCGCGACGAGCGCCCGGCCGATGGCAACCATTTGTTGCTCGCCGCCGGACAAGGCCCAACCGGTGCGATCGCGAAGTTGGGCCAATGCGGGGAAGAGGTCGTACACGTCGTCGAAGGAGTAGCCGGGGCGCCCGCGGGCTGCGGTGCGGCCGACTTGCAGGTTCTCGTGTACCGACAGGGTGGGGAAGACATGGCGGCCCTCGGGCACGTGGATCAAGCCGCGCTTCGCGCACCCCTCCGGGCCGAGCTTGCTGACTTCGCTGCCTTCGAAGGTCACCGAGCCGGAATAGCGCGCGAGCCCTGTCGCCGCCCGTAACGTCGACGTCTTACCCGCACCGTTGGGCCCCAGCAACGCCACGACATCACCGCTGCCGACGGTCACGTCGATACTGCGAACAGCTTCGACGGCGCCGTAGCGGACGCTGAGCTCTCGTATTTCGAGCATGGTCACGCCACCACTTCATCGTCGTCGGCAACACCCAGGTACGCATTCTGCACGCGGTGATCCTGCCAGATCGTGCGAGGGTCACCTTCGGCAATGAGGTTGCCCAACTCGAAGACGATCACCCGGTCGACGAGTGTGGTGATGAAGTCGATCTTGTGGTCGATGACGAGCAACGAGATGCCATCTTCACGCAAGCGTCGCAGATGCCCGGCGAGCACCTCTGTCTCGGCGGCGTTCAGACCGGCCGAAGGTTCGTCGAACATGATGACCTTGGGATCGCCGGCAATGGCGCGCGCCACCTCGAGCAGGCGTTGCTGGCCGTACGAAAGGTTGGCGGCCGACTCCTCTGCCCGGTCGAGGAGGCCGACACGATCGAGCGCGGCCGCGGCGTGACGCCACCTCTTGCGCTCGTGCTCGAGCATCAGTGGCCGCAAGACGATCGACGAGGCGATGCCCGTGTACTTGCGATCGGTGGTTGTCAGCAACACGTTCTCGATACAGGTCATGTGCAAGAACGTCTGTGGCGTCTGGTACGTCCGCAACACGCCGGCCCGACGAACCTTGCCCGCGTTGCCGAGCGGAACAGGTTCGCCGTTGATCCGCAACGAGCCACTGGCCGCCACGACACCGGTCATCGCGTTGACGGCGGTCGACTTTCCGCTGCCGTTGGGCCCGATGAGACCGAGGATCTCGCCCTCGTGCAGGGTGAGGGACACTCGATCGACGGCGCGAACACCGCCAAAGCTCACCGACAGGTCCTCTGCTTCTATGATCGTTCGCCCGAAGGTCACTCTCGGCTCGCTCGGCCCGGGCAGGTCGACTCCCGGTCGAATCTCACCGTCGCCGCCCGCTCGCGGCGACGGTGAGCGGCCGAGACCCAGCAGCATCGCCAGCCAGTTGGGCATCATCGGCTTCGAGTCACGGCGGAACAGGCGGCGGATCTTGCTGCCCAGACCGATGATGCCGTCGGGCAGCACAATCATCACGAGAATGAGTATGACGCCGAAGATCAGCGGCCTGAACTCGCGGAGCTCGTGGCCGCCGATCGACGTTGTGGCGTTCGTGATCTTGTCGTTGGCGTACACGTAGAACCAGCTGCCGACCACGGCGCCCCACATCGATCCCATGCCACCGAGGATCATCATCAAGAACACGAAAAGCCCGAGCGAGATACCGAAACTCTCGGGCGTGACCGACGACGAGCGATGCGCGTAGAAGGCACCGGCAAGTGCGGCGAAGAACGAACCGAGCATGAACATCGTGATGCGGTTGATGAGCGTAGGAAGGCCGAGTGTGCGCGAAACGACCGACTGGTCGCGGTTCGCGATGGCTTCTCGTCGCACGGGAGAGCGCTCGATGAACGCCGCGACGACCATGAGGATCGCCAGCGAGACCACGAGGAACTGGAAGATTCGGTACTCGGTCAAGAAATCGGTACCGAATAGCGAAAGCGGGCGGATATTGAGTGCTTGGCCGCCCGAGCCGTTGGTGAAGTCGTCCCATTTCGAGACGACGAGAATGATGATGTTCTGCAGCCCCAACGTGCCGACGGCGAAGTAGAAGTGCTCCGTTCGCTGCATGATCACCGAAAAGACGAGCGCGACGGAGAGGCACACGATCACGGCGAATATCGGCCCGACGATGAACGGCCGGTCGGGGTTGTGGGTCGCCCACGCCGACGCGTAGGCGCCGAGACCGAAGATGGCCGCTTGGCTGAAGGCGAACTGCCCTGCGAGCCCGAACACGAAATAGAAGCCCAGAACCACGAGGGCGTACGTGAGCCAGTCGTTGAACAACGCCTCCTGGGCCCGGCCTTCGGTGCGCACGCTGCGGTAGAGGAACATCACCGCGAAGACCAGCACGATGCGGATGTAGGGCATCCCGCGGTAGATCGGCGGACGCACGCGATCCCACCGGCTGTCGGTGCTCGCCTCCCCGACATCGGTCATGACGGCGCTCACCTCAGAGGCGGCCATGCGTCTGCCCCTTGGTGAACAGACCCGTCGGCTTTATCGCGATGACGCCGATCAACAGGATGAACGGCAGCACCTGCTGGTAGTTGACCCACCAATAGCTGCCGATCACGTACTGCACGAATCCGATCATGAAGCCACCGACGACGACACCGCCCAGGCTGCCGAAGCCGCCGAGGATCGCGGCGTAGAAGCCGCCGAGCATGATGAGGAAGCCGAAGTGCAAGTCGATTCCGCCGACGGGGGCGATGAGTACTCCGGCCAAGCCGGCAAGCGCGCCCGCGATGCCGAACGAGATGATCGACAGCCGTCCCACGGGCACCGCGCACAGCTGGGCGGTTTCACGATCGGCGGCGACCGCTCGCACCTGCCGGCCGAACTGGGTGCTCTTGAACAACATCACCATCGCGAACACGGTGACGAGCGTGACGACGAGGATGATGAGGCGCTGCCAGGGGATGACCGCGCCCCCGAGTTCGAATGTGCCGTCGACCAAGGGGCTGAGGCCCTTCGGTTGCGTGCCCTGCCAGACACCGATGAGCGCGATCACGATCTCGGAGATACCGAAGGTGGCGATCACGACCACGTGGATCGAGCGACCACGGAGCGGCCGGTACGCGATGCGCTCGGAGGCGACGCCGACGACGAACATCGCCGCAATGGCGAACAGGTACGCGAGAAGCAAAGGCCAGCCCTGGTCACGGCTGGCCCACACCGCGATGTAGGCGCCAAGGGTGACGAATGCACCCTGTGCGAAGCTGATCACACCGGTCGCCTTGTGGGTCAACAAGAAGCCGAGCGCGGCGAGCGCGGTGATCGAGCCCTCCGAAATCCCCGCCGACATATAGCTGACGAAGTTGGATAAGGAACTGGCCAGGATCATGGCCTACACGTCTCCCCCGATGAAACTGGCAAGTGGCAGCGGGAGCGGGCGGCGTCGTAGGACACCGCCCGCGCCCGCTCAGTTCTGATTGGAATGAACCGCGATCATCCGCCGCCGGCGGGTGCCGGGATGGCGACGGTCTTCACGATCTTGGGTTTGCCAGTCGCATCGAAGGTCTCGATGTACGACGCGTGGTGCAAGCCCTGGCCCGCATCAGCCTTGTAGTTGTCGCACACGCCTTGATAGGTCATCGTGCGCAGCGCGTCGGCGAGCGCTTTCTTGTCGAGCTTTCCGGCGATCTTCAGGGCTTCGGCGGCAAGGTAGATCGTGTCGTAGGCCTCGGCCGCCGCGTAACCGGGATCGAGGTTGTACTTGGCCTTGTACGCCGCGGTGAAGTCGATCGCTTTCTTGTTCGTGGTATCCGCGACCGGCACGCAGTCGTCGATTCCGTACGCGTTCGCCAACGCATTGGCCTTGACGTTCTTCGTGGCAATCGCCAAGCCTGCCGAGGCTCCGCCCATGATCGGGACGTTCAACGCGTTGTCGGCCGCCTGGTTGAACAACACGACCATCGGGTTGGGGAACTCGAAGGCGAGGACCGCTTCGGCGCCGGCGTTCTTGAACGCAAGGATCTGCGTCGTCAGGTTGGTCGCGTCGGTAGCGGCACTCTGCTGGCTGACCACCGTCGCGCCGGCCGCTTCGATCGCGGGCTTGGCCGCGGCACAACTACCGTCACCGAAGGCGCCGATCGCGCAGAGAAGACCGATCTTCTTCTTGTTGAGATCCTTGGTCAGGAAATCGGCCTGGATCACGGCCGAGCCGTTGTTCCGTGGCCGGATCACGAAGCCCCACTCGTTGCCGACGCCGTTGGCCGCGCCGAGGAAGATCTGTGACGCCGCGGACAAGTAGATGTTCGGCGTCGCGGCCTTGAGCACCTCGGGCGCCAGGGCAAGCACGATGGGGCTGCTGTTCATGCCGAAGGTCATGTCGGCCTTCTTGTCGAGTGCCGAGAGATAGGCGACCTTGGCAGTCGCGACGTCGAGCGGGCTCATCGGAATGCGCTCGAAGTCGATCGGCTTACCGCACGCCCCGCCGGCGGCGTTGATCTCTGTGACCGCCAGTTCCCAACCGTTGGCATAGTCGGGAATGGCATTTGCGCTTTCGGGTGGCTTCTCGGCCAGGCCCACGAGCTTCATCGAGCGGTCGACGGTGCACGTCGTTGCCGCTCCTCCACCGGGAGTGGTGGCCGCGGCGCCGCCTGCTGCGGTGGTCGTGGTCGAGGTCTCTGCGTCGTCGTCACCACACGCGGCCGCAACAAGTGCGAAAACGACGAGCGACGCGATAATCCAACGGGCTTTCCTCAAGGTTCCCCCTCTGATCAATCCCCAGTGAACAGCGGGGACGCTAGTGGGGCCCCGGTGTGACGGCAAACACCGGACACATGTACGTGGCGGCTACGGTCGTCGTAGCGTGGTGGTTGCTGTGAAGTTCTCGACGTTCCACTCGTTCATGCTCACCGATGCCAAGGGCGTCGCTCCCGACCATTTGCTCGAGGGGCAGCGCGTGGGTGCGACGCACCATGGAGCGATCGCCGACGAGCTGGCGCTGATCCGCGCGGCCGACCGACTGGGCTTCGACACCTGTTGGATGCGCGAGCACCACTTCACCGACTACGGCTTCTTGCCCAACACCATGACCATGGCGGCCCACGCGGCCGCGCTCACCGAGCGCATCCGACTCGGGACCGCCGTGATCACGCTGCCATTGCATCACCCCATCCGGGTCGCCGAAGAGATCGCGCTCGTCGACGTGCTGAGCGGAGGGCGCGTCGACGTGGGCATCGGTCGCGGCTATCAGTCGGTCGAGTTCGACGCATTCGCGGTTCCGCTGGACGAGGCCCGGGCGCGCACCGACGAAGCCATCGAGGTGCTGCGGGCGCTGTGGACCCAGGATCGCGTCGACCACCACGGTCGGTTCTGGGATTTCGACGGCGTGCACCTGCAGCCCAGGCCGGTGCAGCAGCCATGTCCGCCGATCTACTACGCGTCGGTCAACGTCGACAGCATCTCGCACTACGCCGCGCAGGGCATTCCCTTCATCGTCGACTCCACCGTCCGCACCGGCCGCCTCGCGGAATTGGCCGACCTGTGGCTCGGAGTGGCCGAAGCCCACGATCACCGCGACGCGGCCGCCGATCTCGTGGCCGTTCGTTACGTCTGGGTCGACAAAACCGACGACGACGCTCGCGAGTACGTATCGCGCGCGCCCAAGGTGACGTCGCTCTCCACCGATCCTCGATTGCTACCCCGGGGCAAGGACGGACGCATCGCGAAAGGGTACGAGTACTGGGAGAAGGGGTGGCACGGTCGCGATCTCGCGTACTACGACCATGAGCCCGATTGGCACGACCGTTGGGTGGCCGGTGGTACCGACCGCGTGATCGGGCAACTGCGGGCACTCGAAGCGATGGGCATCGGCAACGTGTGCTGCGTGTTCGGTCTCGAGACGACGCCCACACCGCCCGACGAGGTCGAGCGGCGCATGCAACATTTCGCGGCCGAAGTGATGCCTGCGTTCCGCTGAATCGTCGCGCTCAGCTTCCGGCTCTTCGCGCAAGCGCTCATCGCGCGAGCGAGAAGTCCGCGCTCGGACCCGCTTCCCGCTCTAAGGGCCGCTCGGGCCCGGTCAACCGAGTCCGAGCTGTTCTCGGATCTCGGCGGTGATCTCATCGGGCGTGCGCGGTTGGTGATCGGGCACTTCGAAGGTGACCGAGGCGATCGACCCGGTGAACGCGAACGGACGGCTGAATGCGTCCGATACCGGCGCGATGCTGCGCCCGATGTCCATGCCGAGCGACGACAACGTGCGTGACAGCTTGGGCAAGGCGACATCGCCCACCTCCCTACCGTCGATGTACAGCGTCGCTCGCCCACCGGTGCCGTCGGGTGCGACCGCGACACCGAGCACACACCGACCCTTCGGGATCGGCCCTTTCGACACGACCGTCGTGTGTGCGTGGAAATAGTTGTAGTCGAAACAGAGCCGACCCCCTTGCACGAACAACGCGTAGCCACCGTTGCCCGTGCCGCGATTCACGAGCACACCCTCGTCGCCATCGGCGACGATCACTTCGGCCGCGACCCTGAACGCCCGCGGACCGTGAGGTGGGCATGCTTCGATCGGTAGGTGTGAGATCGGCGGGAGGTAGACGTAACGCCGTCGTCCGGCGGGCAAGCCACGCGATGCCGGCCGGGACAACGTGTGGATCAACCGATCGTCGAGGGGTAAGACGTCGTAGCGCCCCGCCTCGGTCCACCAGCGTTCGATCAACTCGGCCAGCTTCTCCGGTCTCGACGAGGCGAGGTCGTTGCTCTCGCTGAAGTCGGCACCGATGTCGTACAGCTCCCATTGGTCGTCGTCGAAGTCGCTACCGGTCGCATGCCACGTGACTGCCTTCCAGCCGTCGTGGAAGATCCCCCGATGGCCGTACATCTCGAAGTACTGCGTCGATCGGGTCGAGCGCGCCGTCGGCGCCGCGAACGCGTAACGCATCGATGTCCCGTGCAACGACATCTGCGCGACACCGTCGACCTCCGTCGGCGGCGCGACGGCGCAGACATCGAGCACCGTCGGCAAGAGGTCGATCACGTTGTGGAACTGTGTACGAACGGCGCCGTGATCGTCGATCTGTGCCGGCCAATGAACGACCAGAGGTGCACGTACACCGCCCCAGTGCACGTTCTGCTTGTACCGTTTGAATGGCGTATTGCCGACCATTGCCCATCCCCACGGATAGTTGGGATGGCTCTTGGGGCCGCCGATGATGTCGAGGTGATGCACGACCTCGTCGACGTCTTCTTCCATGTCCTGAAAGAACTTCATCTCGTCGAGGACACCGAGCGCACCTCCCTCTTGCGATGCGCCGTTGTCGGTGAGCACGACGAAGAGCGTGTTGTCGAGCTCACCGATCTCGCTCAGGAAGTCGACGAGCCGCCCGATCTCATGGTCGGTGTGATCCATGAACGCGGCGAACGCCTCTTGCAGACGGCAGGCGAACTGTTGCTCGTTGGGAGTGAGCTCGTCCCACGGCAGTACACCGGGGTTGCGCGGCGGCAACACGGTGTCATCCGGTATCACGCCGAGCGCCTTCTGCCGTTCGAACACACGCTCGCGATGTACGTCCCAGCCTTCGTCGAAGCGGCCGCGGTACTTGCGCCGGAAGGATTCGGGCGACTGATGCGGGGCGTGCGTGGCACCGGTGGCGAAGTAGAGGAAGAAGGGCCGCTCGGGCACGATCGAGTGCAGATCACGGATCATGCCGATCGATTGGTCGACCAGATCTTCGGTGAGGTGGTAGCCGTCTTCGACGCGACCGGGGGGTTCGATCGGCCGGTTGTCGCACACCAGCTCGGGATGGAACTGGTCGGTTTCGCCGCCGAGAAAACCGTAATAACGCTCGAATCCCTGCGCGAGCGGCCAGTTGTGAAATGGTCCGGCCGCCGAGCACTCGTGGCCCGGCGCGATGTGCCACTTGCCGGCGGCAAACGTTGCGTAGCCCGCGTCGCGCAACACGCGTGCCATCGTCGCGGCCCGCTTGGGCAGACCACCGCGCATGTTCGGAAACCCGGTGTCGAAGTTGGCGACGAAGCGCATCCCCACCGAGTGATGGTTGCGGCCGGTCAGCAGGGACGCGCGAGTGGGCGAACACACCGCGGCGACCGTGAAGTTGGTGAACCGCAACCCGTTCGCGGCGAGCCGATCGAACGTCGGCGTCTCGATGGGACCGCCGTAACAACCGAAGTGGGCAAAGCCCGCGTCGTCCAATAGGACGATCACCACGTTGGGGCTCGACTCGTCGGGGAGGTTCGGTGCGGGCCACCACGGGACGGATTGCTTCGCCGTTCGGTTGACGACACCGCGAAACTGCTCGGTCACAACGGAGCCCGAGCGGCCGTTTGAGCGGGGAGCTTGTACAACTCTCGAACGTTGCCGCCGAGAACACGAGCCGCGGTGTCCTGCGACAGCGGGCCGAGGAACTTCTCGAGCGGCCCGCGCCAGTCTGCGGGATGATCGGGGTGCGGGAAGTCGGTCGCCCAGATGAACCGATCGGCGCCGACGTGGTCGATGATCAATGGCGCCGCGGTTTCGTCGGGGTCACAGGAGATGAAGCAATTGGTGCGGAAGTATTCGCTGGGAGGGCGGGTCATACGCGTGCTGTGGCGATAGAGGGTTTCGCCCGCCAGTACATCCATGCGGTCGAGGAACGACCCGATCCAGCCGGCGCCGGATTCGAGCACGCCGACGCAGAGGTTCGGGAACCGTTCGAAGGTCGAGTAGGCGAAGAACGACGAGAACGCCGTCATCACACCTTGGCGCACCGACACGTTGCTCATGAAGCCGCCTTCGGGTCCGCCGACGCCAGGCGTGCTCGAATGGTCACGAAAGCGATAGAGGGTGTTGCAGAAATCGGGTTCGTAGCTGGGATGGATACCGACCGGCACCTCGAGGTCGGCCGCGATCTGCCACAGCGGGTCGTAGTACGCATGGCCGTGGGGCAGACGCGTCCATGTGTAGGGGAACACCATTGCACCCTTGCAGCCGTCGGCAACCGCGCGGGCGAGCTCGGTCGCGGCGAGCTCGGCATCGCTCAGGCTGATGTGCGCGATCGCGATCAGCCGTCCGTCGGAGTCGCGGCAGAAGTCGGCGATCCAGCGGTTGTACGCACGTGCATACGCGTCCGCAAGGAGCGCGTCGCTCACCGTTGATTCCCAGATGATGCCGATCGTGGGATACAACACGACGCGTTCGATGCCCTGCTGGTCGAGCCACTACAGCCGTTGCCCGGGGTCGCCGGCACCGAATGGCATCGTCTCCATGTAGAGGCGATCGGGACCGGGCCGCGCGGTTTCGTCGCCCATCGCGCCGAGGAGCGCCAAGCTTCCCGCGCTCAGCCGGGTGAACGGTGCACCGTCGATCTCGAGCACCTCGAGGCCGGCATCGTTCTTCGTGACCCTGATGGCGCGGTCGCGCAGCGCCGACTCGAGATAGTCGAGCCAGAGCGTCGCCGGCTCGAGCACATGGCCGTCACCATCGATGATCCCCGCGTTCGGCATCGTTGCCATAGCCGCCCCTCCCCTTTGTGATCACTTGCCTTTTTTCATCTCGAGGTAGTCGTTGCGGGCCCGCTTGTGGCCATTGGCGCCGTGCCCCAACAGCCCGCCGGTACGCACCTCTTTCACCTGATCCTCGAGCAGCTTCTTGCGGACTTCTTCGAGACTCTTGGCCATGGTTCCTCCGGGTCGGGCACCTGACGCGCACTCTAATTCGCCGGGACGCTTCGGTGATCAGACGACCTGGTGCCAGGCGGCCAGGCGCTCGGTCGAATCGTCGCCGTCCACGGGCAACTGCACCACCACGCGCAGATGTGAGAATTCGGCCGGGATCAACAGTTGGTACTCGAAGACCAATGTGCCCGCACGCGGATGCGCGTAGCGGCGCACTCGGCTCTCGAACGGGGCGACATCGTGGCGGGCCCACCCGTCGGCGAACTCCGGGCTCGCTCGGGTCAGCCGCTCGATCAACTCGTGGAGCGCGGTGTCGTCATGGAGGCGGTCGGTGTCCGCGCGGAACTGCGTGAGCATGCGCTGTGATTCGATGGCCCAGTCGATGATCAAGCTCCGCGCTGACGCCGTCGCGAACACGACCCAGAGCAGGTTGCGGTCGGGTGGCGCGAGCCGTTCGATCTCGGGAAACAACAAGGCTTGCGCGCGGTTCCACGCGAGGAACTCCCACCGGGGCCCGAGCACATACGCCGGCGACGGTGACATGGCATCGATCAACCGCACGAGTTGATCAGGGGCTCGATCGGACTCGGGCGTCGAGACGGGCTCGGCCCGATCGGCCAGCGCCAGGAGGTGCGCGTGCTCGGTCGGCGTGAGCCGCAGCGTGCGGGCGATCGCGAGCAGCACTTCACGCGAGGCACGGATGGGCCGGCCTTGTTCGAGCCAGGTGTACCAACTCACCGACACGCCGGCGAGCAGCGCGACCTCTTCGCGGCGCAACCCGGGCGTGCGGCGTCGTCCCGCGGCCGGCAGGCCGACCGCCTCGGGACCGAGCGAGGCACGGCGGGTCCGCAAGAATTGGGCGAGCTCGTCGCGCGGTTCCACCGGCTCATTCGATCACGTCTCGCCCACAAAGAGCAGGCTTGAGCGGCCCTTCGCGCGTGATGCCCGTGCTCGATCCTGGTACTGCCAGTCCCAGGATAACCCCGCTCTTCCGCGAGGACGGGCGGGCGCGGTCTACTGCGCCGATGAGAGACCTGCGTTCGCACCTTGCCCGCAACAGCGGATCGTCACGCATCCGTGAGCTGTTGCACCTCACCGAGCGACCCGACATGTTGTCCCTCGCGGGCGGCCTGCCGGCGACCGAAGCACTACCGGTCGCACGAATTCGATCCGCACTTGCCAACACGCTCGATGCCCGTGCGTTGCAGTACGGACCCAGCGAAGGTGTGCGCGACCTGCGGGAGTTCGTTGCGCACCGCTGTGGTGCGCGCCTCGTCGAGGTGCTGATCACCAGCGGCGCGCAACAAGCACTCGATCTCCTCGCGCACGCCGTGATCGACGATGGTGACACCGCCGTCGTCGAGTCACCCTCCTACCTCGGCGCCACGCAGGTGCTCCAGAACGCGGGAGCGTCCATCACGGCGGTGGCGAGCGATGGCGACGGGCTCGATACGCGCACGCTGAATGACATGGTCGCTCGCGGGCTGCGTCCCAAACTCATCTACGTGGTGTCCAACTTCCACAACCCGACCGGCGTCACGCTGAGCGAGGCGCGGCGTCGCGAACTCGCCGAGATCGCGACGCGCGTCGGTGCCCTGCTCGTCGATGACGACCCGTACGGCGAGTTGCGCTTCGCGGGGCAAGCGGTGCCTCCGATCGCCGCGCCGTCGCTCGTTCGCGTCGGCACCGTGTCGAAAGTGCTGGCGCCCGGATTGCGGGTCGGCTGGATGGTCGGGCCGACGTGGCTGATCGACGCGTGTGTGCGTCTCAAGCAGGCGACTGATCTGCACACATCGACGTTGAGCCAGTGCGTGGCCCTCGATCTGTTGCGCGACCGCGCGTGGTTCGCCGAGCATCTCTCGTTCATACGCGCGTTGTATCGCGAGCGGGCGCAGACGTTGGTCGACACCTTGACCGACCGCCTCGGCGATCGCATCACGATCGCCCCCGTACACGGAGGGTTGTTCGCATGGGTGCGCTTCGTGGACGGCACCGACGCCGACGACCTCTTCGCGCGCTCCGTGGGCCACGGCGTCGCGTTCGTGCCGGGTTCTTCGTTCGGCGTCGACCCCGCCCATCGCGCGGCTGCCCGCCTGTGCTTCGCGTCGTTGCCGCCGGCCCGCCTCGTCGATGCGGTCGACCGCCTCACCGCCGCCGCCACCGCAAGTTCTGTTGGCGTTTTACGGGTGTCGACACCGGTAAAACGCCAACAGAACGGGCAAAGTAAGGGGGTGGAGCGGGGTCAGGCGAAAGCGCGGTAGAAGTAGACGATGGCGACCGCGGAACCGAAGACGATCACGACCAAGCGGAGCTTCTTCGGGGGTAGCCGGCCGGCGAGGTGACCGCCGAGACTGCCGCCGATGAGCGCGGTCACCGCCATCACTGCCGCCAGCGACCACTGCACCATGCCCGAAAAGCACAAGAAGATCGCAGCGCACGTGTTGACGACGAACGAGACGGCCTGCTTCAACGCGTTGACGCGCGTGAACAGGTCGTCGATGAGAACACCGAGCACTGCCAGCACCATGATGCCGAGCCCCGCGCCGAAATATCCGCCGTAGATACTGACGGCGTAGATGGGGATCAGCTCGCGTGGCCCGGGTCGCCGCGCTTCGTGAGCCACTCCCGCCGACTTCGGCTTCAACCTGTCTTGAAAGCACAGCAGCAGCACGGCCGCGAGGATGAGGAACGGGACGAGCTTCTTGAACACCGCGTCGCTCGTAGCGAGCAGCAACAAGCCGCCGGTGAGACCACCGAAACCGGCCGCTACGGCGAACAGTGGCAGCCGGTGACGTTGCGCTTCCAGATCTTTGCGCTGCGCATACGTGCCGCCGAAGTAGCCCGGGCACAACGCCACCGTGTTGGTGATGTTGGCGGACTTGACGCTGATACCCGTCGCGACGAGTGCGGGGAATGTGATCAGCGTGCCCCCGCCCGCCAACGCGTTGACACCACCGCCCACGAGCGCCGCCGCGCCCACGAGGACGTGATCCGCGACCGTCAGTGACAACGCCCGCTCCGATTCTCGACGCGATTGTTCAACGTGCAGACCAAATGTCGATCAACTCGGACACGGTGGTCAACGTGGTGAGGCCGTCGAGCGAATGCTTCAGCACCATTTCGCCATACTCGGCGGGATAGCCGGCGACCGCGTCGCGGGGCACGACCACCGAATATCCGTGATCGACGCCTTCGATGCTGATGCCCAGGATGCCGCGGTTGAGCGACACCCCGGCAGCGATCACCGTGCGAGCGCCCAGGCTGCGCAGTGTCGGATCGAGCGATGTGCCGATGAACGGCGCGATGCCGTGGAACCGCAACGACTCGATATCGGACGCGTCGTGCAACTCGGGGAGGATCTGCGTGGTCGGTGCGCCCACGAGCAGGTGATCGGGGTTCTCGAGAAACCGATTGACCGTGGGCATGTTGCGATAGCTGCCCACCCGGTCGGGACGGAACGCCGCCGTGCAGTGGATTACACGGATACCGGCGCCTCTCGCGGCGGCGAACAGCGAGCGGCACCGATCGACGATGCCGGACTCTCGCACTGCGTCTTCGAGACCCGGGACCAGGCACAGATCGCCGACGACACCGCGCTCCATCTCCATGCAGACAATTGCAGTGTGGCGAGGATCGACGAGCTCGGCGAGGTCCATCCGCCGGACATTAACTCACCGACTGACCGGTGCGACCGCTCCGAGCGTGATCTCCAAACGACCGCCGGTCTGGCAGCGGGAGGGTTAGTTGAACGCGGGGATGACGTGTTTGCCCATCAGCTCGATGGTCTGCATCACCTTGTTGTGGGGAATGTTGTAAGGGTTGAGCAGACAGAAAACGATGTCGCAACCCGTTGCTTCATACGCCTTGAAGATCTCGATGACATCGTCGGGATCGCCGGCGACACACGCCTGGGTCTCGAGCAGGTAGTCCATCGTCAGGTATTCGAGCGAACCATCCTCGACGCGCTGTTGTGTCCCACCGAGGTAGTCGAAGGTGCCGAGTTCTTCATCGAGTTCGCGAAGCCACGACGCCACCGAGCCAATGATCTTCGCACCGTGTTTGGGATACCACACGAACGACTCTTCACTCGCGGCGATGGACTCTTCGCGTGTCGGCGCGCAGTTGACCATGGTGAAACTCGCCGCTTGATTGTTGATGAAATGGCCTACCGGCTTTTCACAAGCCGCAATGCCCTCGCGATAGATGTCGATGCGACGCTTCAACTCTGCGGGCGGCGTCCCCACCGAGAAGGACAACAGACCGAGGCCCATCTCACCGACGAGGCGATGCGTCTCGGGTGAACCGGTCGCGCCCCACAGCGGCGGATGAGGCTTCTGCCGCGGCTTCGGCAACACGCGCCGTTTCGGCATCGACCAATGCTTGCCCTCGAACTCGAACTCGTCGTTGGTCCAGCAGCCCACGATGTGGCTCAGCGCTTCTTGCCACATCTCCCGTGTCTCGTGCGGATGGATGCCGAAGCCCTCGAGCTCGGCGCGCGTCGACGAGCGCCCGGTGCCGAACTCCACGCGACCATCCGAGATCAGATCGAGTACTGCCGCGGACTCGGCGGAACGAACGGGATGGTTGTAGGGCTTCGGCAACAAACGTACGCCGTACCCGAGGCGCATGTTCTTCGTCTTCATCGCGATTGCGCCGTAGAGCACCTCGGGGTTGGAGCAATGCGAATACTCTTCGAGAAAGTGATGCTCGACGGTCCAGAACGAGTGGAATCCCATCTGGTCGCCGAGGACCGCCTGCTCGATCGTGTTCTGGTACGCCAGATACTCGCTGTCGTCGTTCCATGGGCGCGCGACCGGGATCTCGTAGAACATGGCGAATTTCATGAGGCGAAAGTTACCCTACGCGCACACGGCGGGTCGGCGCCCGATCCAGGGAGCAGCTGCCTCGATCTGTGAAGCGAGACGGATCAATACGTCCTCGCCGCCATAACGACTGATGAGCTGAATGCCGAGGGGGAGTCCGTCGCTCGTCCAATGAAGAGGCAACGCGATGCCCGGTTGGCCGGTGATGTTGTACGGCGCGGTGTACGGCACGAGACGCACGATGCGTTCGACATCGGCACCCTTGAGCTCACCGATCGGAGGGGCTGCTTCGGACATCGTCGGCGTGATCAGGATGTCGTTGTCCTCCCACCACGATGCGAGCCGGCGGGCGTAACGATGCATGTCGTCGATGTTGGCCAGATATTGCGTAGCCGTCAGCGCTCGTCCGCGTTCGGCGAACAACCACGTTGCCGGCTCGACACCGTCGGGGGGTACGGGCTCGCCTGTTCGCGCCGCGATGATGTCGAGCTCGTGAGCGACCGACGCCGCGACCGAAACTCCGAGCAGGTTGCCCAGCTCGTTGTGGTCGAGCTCGGCGGGGTAACCGTCGTGCACGTGATGACCGAGGCTCGCGAGCAGCCGCGCACAACCTTCGACCGCGGCGCGGGCATCGGGTGACCCTGGCGTCGCGGCGTTGCCCCAGAACATCCCCACACGCAGCCGGCCCGGTTCCCGTCCGAGCTCGTCGCCGTAAGGACGCGCCGGCGGCGCTGCGGGCGCCGGGTCCCCCGAGGCGTAGCCGTGCACGCAGTCGAGCACGTGCGCGAGGTCACGCACTGTGCGTGCGATCACGAACTCGGTGACGCATCCGCTCCACGACTCTCCGATGTCGGGCCCCAAGGTGATGCGACCGCGCGACGGCTTGAGCCCGACGACACCGCACGCCCCGGCCGGGTTGCGAATCGATCCACCGCCGTCGCCGGCGTGCGCGATCGCCACCATGCGAGACGCGACCGCCGACGCGGATCCGCCACTCGAACCGCCGACGATGCGGTCGGTGTGCCACGGGTTGCGGGTCGGGCCGAACGTCTCGGGCTCGGTCGTCGGTGAGAGCCCGAATTCGGGGGTGTTGGTCTTGCCGGTGAAGATAAAACCCGCTCGGCGAAACCGCGCGGTGAGCTCACTGTCGCTGGGCGAGATCCACTTGTGGTCACGCAACACCTTCGTGCCGCTGTACTGAGGGGTGCCGGCGAGGGCGGCCCCGAGGTCTTTCAACACCAACGGCACACCGCGAAACGGGCCATCGCCGAATTCGCCCCGTTCGAGCTGCGCGTGCGCGTAGTCGAACAACGGAATGACCACCGCGTTGAGCGCAGGATTGACACGCTCGATCGCTTCGATCGTGGCGTCGAGCAGTTCACGCGGCGAACACTGCCCCGATCCAACCAATTCGGCTTGTGCAGTCGCGTCGAGATCAGCGAGTTGCATCAGACATTGCTCACACGATTGGCAATGGCCTTCTTCATCGTGTCGGCGTTGCTCACGTGGGTCACCTTGCCATCGGGGCCGTGATAGGCGATCGGTCCGCGCACGTTGGCCAGATAGACCGTGTCCTCGGGATGCGACGTGGCCTCGTGCACCGCACCCGCAGGCTCGTACACCCATGCACCGGCGCGGGCGAAGCCGCCGCGGTATTCCATCGAGCCGGTGATCACGTAGAAGTCGGCCGGGCCCAGATGCGTGTGCGGCGGATTCACCGTGCCCGCTTTCGCCTTGACGAGTGCGGACCACGAGCCGGTCTCCTCGCTGACCCAAAGTGGCTTGAGCGCATTGCCGCCCGGCGTCTCGATCCACTCGAGGGCCTCGGTGTCGATGAGCGTGGCGAAGGGATTGTCAGCGGTCATGCACGGAGTCCACCACGATCTGGGCTTTTCCGTCAATGACGGCCAAACTGCAGGGACGAGTGGGGAACAGGGCCCGAGCGGCCCTTTTCAGAGCGGGGATCTATGCAACGCACGGTCGAGATCGCGGAGGATTCCTTCGAAGCCATGCAACGGCTGGCCGCCGGGCAAGGCTGGGGTGACGGCCTGCCGCTGGTGGCGCCCACGCAAGCGAGAGTCGACACCATGCTCGGCGGACGCGATCCCGATCACGTGCTCGGTGTGATGCCACCGCGTCACGCCGAGGTGACCAACCTCGCCGTCGCCGCGAACGCGGTGATGGCCGGCTGCCCTCCATCGGTTTTTCCCGTCGTCACCACTGCTATTCGCGCGATGTGCCTCAGCCGCTTCAACCTCGAAGGCGTGCAGACGACCACCCATCCCGTCGCGCCGCTCGTCATCGTGCACGGCGAGATCGTCGCGGAGGCCGGCTTCAATGCGGGATCAGGCACGTTCGGTCCCGGCACGACTGCCAACGCCACGGTGGGTCGGGCGGTGCGGCTGTGTCTGTTGCACATCGGTGGTGCACGACCGGGCGAGGGTGACCAATCGACGCAGGGACAACCGTCGAAGTACGCGTATTGCACCGCCGAGAATCTGCCGGCCACTCCGTGGGAGCCATACCCGGCGTCGGTCGGTGTCTATGCCGCGAGCGCGGTGACGGTGGCCGGTCACGAGAATCCGCACAACGTCGAGAATCACGTCAGTGGGCACGCGCCGAGTCTGCTCACGACGATCGCGAGCGTCTTCGCAACCATCGGCAGCAACAACACGTGGGTGCACGATGGCGAAGTGTTCATCGTGTTGTGCCCCGAGCATGCGCAGTCGATCGCGGGCGATGGGTGGACGCGTCGCGACATCCAGGACTTCTTGTTCAACGAGGCACAGTTGCCTCTCGAGCGCCTGCACTATCGCGGCTATCCCGACTACACCGACGACCAGCGGCGGGCGAGGTTGGCCATGTGGCCCCGATGGATGCGCGACCTCGAACCCGACGGCCGGTTGGTGCCGCTGGTGACCGACCCCGCAAAGTTTCGTATCGTGGTCGCCGGTGGCGCGGGCAAGCATTCGTCGGTCATCCCGAGTTGGGGACAGACGGTCAGCGTCACTCTTCCGCTCGATGAATGAAGTGCGCTCGATGACCGAAGGGGTATCGATGAAGATCGTCCGTCCGGATTTCACGCCACGTCTCCTCCAGGCGCACGCGCGGCCGATGCTGCCGCGCATCGAGGGCCCGATACGCGTCGGCATACTCCACAACCGCAAGCAGAATGCCGACGTACTGATCGGCCGGCTCGCGGCGAACCTCGCGCACGACCTCGGCGGCGTTGTGGACTTCCTCGATGCCAAGGACCACGCGGCCATACCGGCACCGGTCGCGATGCTCGATGCCGCGGCGGCGGGTGCCCACATCGTCTTCACCGGTACCGGTGATTGAGGTGCGTGCACGTCGTGGAGTGTCCACGACCTCGCAGAACTCGAGCTACGGGGAGTGGTCGCGATCTTCGTCGGCACCACCCCGTTCTTGCCCCTCGCCCGCTACGAGACAGCGCGGCGCGGTGTGATCGACCCGCGCATGGTCATCGTCGACCACCCACTCGGCGGCGTACCGGCCGACGACATCGAGCGACGCGCCGACTTGGTACGAAAAGTCGTCGCCGACCTGATTGACGGCACCCGATGAGCGGCAGCGCATTGCGCGCCTTCGGCGCGACGCGTGTCTTCGACGCGGACGCGCACGTGATCGAGCCGGCCGAGTTGTACTTCGACGGCCTCGACCCGAAGTTCCGCGAACGAGTCACCGTCGACCGCGAGATCGGCGATCATCACGGGCGCCTCATGCCGTTGCTCGACGGGCAGCCGAGCTATGGCGGCTCACCGTGGATGAAAGAGGTACTTCGCTCGGACGAAGGCCGTCAAGTGCTCATCGATCGTTTCGGTGATCTCGCAACACGCGGCTTTTCGCCCGATGCGATGATCGAGGCGCTCGATCGTCAAGGGGTCGAGCGCGCCGCGCTGTATCCCAGCTTCTCGCTGCACACGCCCTACGCCGATCATCTGGCGCCCGATCTCGCCGACGCCCTCGCTCGCGCGTACAACCGCTGGATCGGCGACTTCTGCCGGCAGGGCAACGGCCGGTTGCTCGGCGTCGCGGTCGTTCCGTTGCACGATCCCGTTCTGGCCGAAGCAGAGCTGCGCCGCGTGGTCGCGGCCGACGGTGCGCGGGCGGTGATGATTCGTCCCAACCCGGCCAAGGGGCGGCCGTTGCATCACCGTGACAACGAAGGTGTGTTCTCGGCACTCGAAGAACTCGACGTCACCCTCGCGCTCCACGAAGGGCGCGGCGGGCGTTCGCCGTTCGCCGGCGACCGCTTCGACACGTGGTACGCGTCGCACGTCGTGAGCCATCCGTTCGAGATGATGTTGGCGCTCACGAGTCTCATCGTGGAGGGCGTCTTCGACCGTCATCCGCGCCTTCGAGTGGGTGTGCTCGAATCCGGTACGGGGTGGTTGACATGGTGGCTGCATCGTCTCGACGAGCATCACGAACTGTTCGGGCCGCGTGAGCGGCCCGACATGGCGATGAAGCCCAGCGAGTACTTCTCTCGCCATTGCGTGATCGGCAGCGACAGCGACGATCCATTCGTGGCCCAGACGGTTGCGTCGGTCGGCGCCGACCGGGTCGCCTGGTCCTCGGACTTCCCTCACCTCGAAGCGAAGTATCCTGACGGGGTCGAGCAATTCCTCGCCGGGGCCGGTCTCGGTGAGGACGACGCCCGAAAGGTGCTGTGGGACGCGCCGTGCCGGCTCTACGCCGTGTAGAAGACCTATCGAGCAGGGGGACTGTGATGACTTCGTTGACCTATCGACAGCAGCTGGCGGTCATCTGCCGGACCCTCGCGGCTCAGGGCTACGACGACAAGCTTGCCGGGCACGTGAGTGTGCGTGACCGCGAAGACGGCACGATCATCGTCCCACGCGTCGGCCGATTCTGGGGCGAGATGACAGCACGGGACTTCGTGCGCATCGACCGCAACGCCAACATCGTCGAAGGCGAAGGCAACCTCAATCCGACGATCGTGTTTCATCTCGAGTTGCACAAAGCGCGACCCGACATCGTGTGCGCGCTGCACAACCATCCACCGTACGGCACCATCTGGGCGTGCGCCGGTGTGTTGCCGCCGCTGTATGACCAGACGGGCGCCAACGGAGGCGGCAAGGCGGTCGTCTACGGCGAGTACGAGGGCGTCGTGCAATCCACTGACCTCGCAGCCGCGCTCGCCCGCGCGTACGGCCCCGCGGACATGGCCATCCTCACCGGGCACGGCACGTTGGTCACCGCACACTCCCCCGCGCTCGCGCTACTACGCGCGCAGTGCTTCGAGCACCGGTCGCGCAAGGCGTGGGAGGTCAAGGCGCTCGGACTTCCCGGTGTACCCCTGCTCGACGACGTCGCCGACAAGGTCAGCCAAGGCGCCGATGTCTACGCGGACCTGTTGTTCGAGAACTATGCCCAACGGCTGTTCGCGACCGACCCCGATGCGCTCGTCGACGACATCACACCCTGAGCAGTCGCGCCGCCGCGTCAGTACGCCGTCAGTCCACCTTCGGCAGGGATGACCGCGCCGGTGATCATGCGCGACTCGTCCGTCGCCAAGAACAGCACGATGTTGGCCAGATCTTCGGGCTCGCCGATCGCGAACGGATGCGTGGTGAAGCCCATCGCGTCGGCCGCCGAGTTGATGCCCGACGCATCCGTGAGCGCATCCATCCGCGCCCGCACCCGTTCGGTCAACACCGACCCGGGTGCGATGGCATTCGCCCGGATCGAGTCGCGCCAGTACTGACCCGCGAGCACGCGCGTGAGCGAGATGATGGCGCCTTTCGCCGCGGCATAGAGGTGCAGCGGATGATTTCCCGACAGCGCGCAGATCGAGGTCATGTTGACGATCGATCCGCCGCCCGAGCGCGCCATCGCGGGGATCGCGGCGCGGCAGCAATGAATCGTGCCCCGCACATTCGTCGCCATCGTGGGCTCCCACAGCGCGAGGTCGACCTCGGTGACCGGACCATCGTCCGGCAGCGATCCGCCGGCGCAGTTGAACAGCACGTCGAGGCGCCCGAAGCGTTCGACGGTTCGATCGACCGCACTCTGCACCGCGGCGAGATCGGTCACGTCGGTGTGCAGGAAGATCGCGTTGTGGCCCTTCGCCACCAGATCGCTCGCTGTGCGCTGACCGCTCGTTTCGTCGAACTCGACGACGGCCACCTTCGCGCCCTCTTCCGCGAACCGGTGCGCGGTTGCGCGAGCGATCCCTGATCCCGCGCCGGTGAGAAACGCCACCTTGCCATCCAAGCGTCCCATGCCGGGCCTCCTGATCTCTTTGGTGGGATCATCGCGCGATGACGGTGATCGTGTACTACGACGTGTCGGTCAAGCCGGGACGAATGCCCGACTTCCTGGCAAAGGAGCCGGGCGGTCACGCCATCGCCCGCCGTCTCGGCGCCGAGGACCCGGTCATCGCCCACGATGTCGACGACGATCACCACGTTCTGGTCTCGTTCTCGTTCGCCGACCGATCCGCGTATGACGCGTTCACGAAACGGGCCTCTGAAGACCCCGAGGCGATCGAGTACAACAAACGGGCAGTCTCGCCCGACAACCCCTCGCAGATCCTGAGTGTGCGATTGGTCGAAACCTTCGACCTCTAGCTCTCCCTCTCCGCTCTGAAGGGCCGCTCGGGCCCTTGTTTTTCCGCACTGAAGGGCCGCTCGGGCCTTAGTTTCCGCAGGTCAGTCGAGCGTGAGCACACCGCGCGCCAGCTTGCCTGCCTCGAGGTCATCGAAGGCACGACGGACGTCCTCGAGCGGATAGACGGCGCTCACCATCTCGTCGAGCAACAAGCGCCCCTGCAGATAGAGATCGACCAGCGCGGGGATGTCGTCCGCCGCGCGTGCGGCGCCGTAACGACAACCGAGCACCGACTTGTTCTGGTACAGCTTGAACGGCGCGAGCGCGACCGTGAGGTCGCGTCCGCCCACTCCGAGGATGACGGTGGAGCCGCCGGGGCCGAGCATGTCGATGGCGGCGGTCATCGTCACCTGCGCGCCGACGCACTCGAACGAATAGTCGACGCCGCCACCGGTCAATTCCACCACGGCCGCAACGGCGTCGGTCGCCTTCGCATCGACGAAATGAGTGGCGCCGAATTGGCGAGCCATGGCCTCCTTCGAGGCCAACGCGTCGACCGCGATGATCTTCGTCGCACCGGCGATCCGCGCGGCTTGGATGCAGCTGATGCCGATGCCGCCGACGCCGATCACCGCGACCGAATCACCGCGGTAGACGTGGGCCCGGTTGAACACCGCGCCCGCGCCGGTGAGCAACGCGCAACCGATCAGACACGCGGAGGTGAACGGAACGCTCTTGTCGATCGCGATGGCTTGACCTTCGCTGACGACCACCCGCTCGGCGAACACGCCGGTGTTGGCCATGCCCAAGATCGGCCGGCCGTCGAGCCGGAAATAGGCGGGCAGTTCGTCGTAGCTCGTGGGTTGATTCGAGCGTGCCGCCCGTGCCATGACTTGGGCCAGCTTCGAGTTCTGGCAGAGCGTCGGGTGACCCTTCACGCAGACCGCGCAACGTCCGCAGTTGTCGATGGTGGTGAGCACGACATGGTCACCGACTTTCACGGTCGTCACCTGGGCGCCCACCAATTCGACCACGCCCGCGCCTTCGTGGCCGAGGACGAACGGCGGGGGGATCATGCTGCCCACGGTGCCGTTGATCATCGAGATGTCGGAGTGGCAGACGCCGGCGGCCCCGATGCGAACGACGACTTGATCGTGGGCCGGCTCGGTCACCTCGAGACGGTCGGTCACCGTCAGGTGTTCGCCGTCGTACAACACGCCTCTCATTGATTCCCCTCCTGCAGAGCGGGGACAATAGGCGCGCTAGCATCGGCGCGAACATATGGACGCGCTGAAGGGGAAGAACGCGCTCGTCACGGGCGGCGCATCGGGTATCGGCGCCGCGACGGCACGCTTGCTCGCCGCGGCCGGCGCGCACGTGACCATCGTCGACTTACCGCGCGCATCGGCTGCGGGCCAGTCGCTCGCCGACGAGATCGGTGGTGCGTTCGTCGGCGCGGACGTGGGCGCCCTCGACGACTGGGCGCGCATCGTCGCGACGATCGATCATCTGGACTTCGTCCATCTCAATGCCGGAGTGGTCGCCGGCACCAACATCTTCGAGATCAGCCTCGACGACTACCGCCGCATGTTCCGCGTCAACGTCGACGGTGTGGTGTTCGGCGTGCGAGCGGTCGTCCCGATGATGTCGGGTGGGGCGATCGTGGCCACCGCGTCGCTGGCCGGGATCGGGCCGTTTGCCGACGACCCCGTCTACGCCGCGACGAAGCACGCCGTCGTGGGTCTGGTGCGGTCGTTGGCGGAGCCATTGCGGGCGAAGGGCATCACCATCAACTGCGTCTGCCCCGGCATGACGGCAACCGGCTTGTTGACGGCCGACGCGCGTTCACAGATCGAAGCGCAAGGGTTACGCATCATGGATCCTCGCCAAGTCGCCGAAGCGGTGATCGCCTGTTTCCTCGGCGAGCACACCGGCGCCGCCTGGGTCGTCGAGCTCGGCCGCGACTTGATGCCTTACAACTTCCGCGGCGTACCCGGGCCGCGGTGAGCCCACTACGATCGGCTCATGATCAAGGTCGTCTTCTCTTGGAAGGATCATCCCGACCTCAGCGCCGCTGAATGCGAGGCGCGCTACCGAGCGGTGCACATACCGCTGGCCCGCGCCGCGTTCGAAAATGTCGAGGGGTTCCGCGAGCTGCGGTTCAACCGCGTGCGGCGCGAGACCGTCAACGACTACAACCGGCGTGAGCCGCGCGAAGTCGAAGCCGATGTCGACGCGTGGGTCGAGCTGTATTTCGAGTCCGCCGAGTTGATGCAGCGCGCGTTCGAACGGCCGCAGCTCGGTGAGCTCTTCGACGACCATCCCAACTGGATGGAGTGCGACACTCCGGCAAACATCCGCGTGTACCACGTCGACGAGACGGTGATACACGCCGCGCCCCAACAGCTCGCTCTCGAAGACGCCTTACGCCACACCGGCGCGGCGCGGTCCTTTCACAACCGGCCCGTTTCCCGAGAAACGCTGCGACGCGTCCTCGATGTCGCCCGCTTTGCCCCGAGTGGCGGCAACAAGCAGTCGTGGCGCGTGATCTCGGTCGAAGATCCCACGGTACGGGCGCGCATTCACGAGCTCAGCATGGATGTCGCCAAGGAATACCTGGCGATGAACGCCGCCGGGCAGCGCGCCTTCGGTTTGACGCAACACGGACGATGGCCCGGCCCCGGCGCCGTCGACCTCGAAGCGGCGCGCCGCGACAGCGCACCCACGCACTTCGACGGCTTCGCCAACGCGCCGGCGTTGCTGGTCGTCGCCTGCGAGACGGGTCTCCTCGCGGCCATGGATGCCGAGCTCGACCGCCACGGCATCGTTGCGGGCGCTTCGGTCTACCCCTTCTGCTGGAGCGTGCTGCTCGCGGCTCGCCTCCAAGGCCTTGGCGGCGTGATGAGCACCTTTGCGGTGCGACAAGAGCCGGCCATCCTCGAGCTGTTGCACGTGCCCGAAGGCCACGCGATCGTCGCCGCGATCTATCTCGGTCATCCCGAGAAGCAGCCGACCAAGCTCACGCGTCGTGCCGTCGACGACTTTGCGTTCGTCGACACATTCGGCGGCGAATCCCTATAGGTTCAGCACGCAACTGGAGAGACGGGGGGCCCACGATGGCAAAGCTGCGGCATCTGGCGATCGCGACCGATGATCCCGATCGCACCGCGCAGTTCTATATCGACGTGCTCGAGTTCAAGAAAGTGCGCGCGGCCGAAGGCAAGTGGGGACACGGCCACATCTTGAGTGATGGCACCATCAACCTCGCGATCCTGAAGTTCGTCACCGATGAAGCCGCGGGTGTCGAAAGAGGTATGGGCTTTCGCGGTCTGCACCACATCGGCTTCGAAGTCGACGACGTCGAAGGCACCGCGCAACGCGTCGAGGCCGCCGGGGCCAATGCGCGCACCGACATCGACGAAGCGTTGGGTATCCCCCACGACGGGCCGATCAAAGGTGAGTTCAAGTACGAAGGCCCCGACGGTGTCGTCTTCGACCTCAGCCAGCCCGGCGTGTGGCAACTTTCGTGACCGCAACTCTCGACTGGGCCGGATGCGCGACGTTTCGCCTGACCGTCGGCAACGTGGTGGTGTTCCTCGACGCCTACCTCGACCGCGTCGCCGACGCCGCGCAATCCGGTCTCGCGGTCGACGACGTCGATCGTGCGGACTTCATCCTCGTCGGTCATTCGCACTTCGACCACCTGTGGGGCGCCGAACGCATCGCGCCTCGCACCGGAGCCACAGTGATCGGCTCGTACGAGACGATTCGCCTTATGGCCGCGCACGGGGTGCCCGAGTCGCAATTGCAACCCGTGTCCGGTGGCGAGCGCGTTCGCCTGGGCGACGACGTCGTCGTATCGGTGTACCCGAGCTTGCACTCTTGCGTCTGGACCGGCCCGTTCCAGCAGCCCGACGTGGAGTGTCTCGGCGACGTCGGACTGACGATCGATCAACAGAAGTTGCGCTTTCGCGAACTCGAGGCGCACATCGCAACGCTCTCTCCCGAAGCGCGGGCACACGCGCTGCGGGGCCGCCAGGGTGACCGCGGTGATGGTGGCGCGCTGCTCTACCTGATCGAGACGCCCGAAGGATCGCTGCTCTACCAGGACACGTCGGGTCACTGGTCAGGGCTCATGCGCGACCTTCGCCCCGATGTCGCGATCTTGGCCGCGGCGGGGCGGGGCAACATCGACGGTGACCCGATTCAGGGAACGCTCGCCGAGTTCGTCGCCCGGCAGGCCGCGTTCCTCCAACCGAAGCGCGTGCTGCTGTCGCACCACGACAATTGGCTGCCCGGGTTCTCGCTCGAGACCAACACTGCGCCGATCCGAGACGCGCTGGCCGAGCGGGTGCCGAACGCCGACCTCGTCGAGACCGGCTACATGGCGGGCTACCCCCTGTTCGCCTAGTCACCGCGGGCGGTACGCTGGGTCCACTGCGAGACCCTTGGGGGGACTATGCGCTACGACCTCGTCATACGCAACGGGATGGTCGTCGACGGTACGGGCATGCCTGCCTATCGCGCCGATGTCGGTGTGCTCGACGGCCGCATCGCGACCATCGGTCGTGTCCGTGACAAGGCCGACGAAGAGATCGACGCCGAAGGCCATGTCGTCACCCCGGGGTTCATCGACGGTCACACCCACATGGACGCGCAGATCTTCTGGGACTATCTCGGCACCTGCTCTGCGTGGCACGGCACGACGACTGCCGTCATGGGGCACTGCGGTTTCACCCTCGCGCCGGCGACCCCCGAGAAGCGTGCGCTGGTCGTACGCAACCTCGAACGCGCGGAAGACATCTCGCCCGCGGCAATGGCCGCCGGCATCGACTGGACGTGGACCACCTTCCGCGAATACCTCGACGCCGTCGATGCGTTGCCGAAGGGCATCAACTACGCCTCCAACATCGGTCACTCCGCGTTGCGCACCTACGTGATGGGTGAACGGGCATTCGACCAACCGAGCACTGACACCGACATGGCGGCAATGGAAGCAGAGCTGCGAGACGCGCTCCACGCGGGCGCGATCGGCTTCACGACATCACGCAGTGATCAGCACGAGACGTCCGACAACCGTCCGGTCGCGTCGCGGCTCGCCTCGTGGGACGAAGTGTGCCGCCTCATATCGGTGATGACCGACCTCGGCACCGGCACCTTCCAACTCGCCTCCGAACCGGCCGGTCAGTCGCCCGATCCCGAGGTTCGCAAGGAGTACTTCGATCGTCTGCGCACCCTTGCGTTGTCGAGCAGGGTGCCGATCTCGTTCGGGGTGTCACCGACTGCCGGCGGTCGAGCAGCGATCGAGATGATCGACGACGTCTGCGCGCAGGGTGGGCGTATGTTCGGCTTGTCGCACTCACGCGGCATCTCGGTCATCACGTCGTTCAAGTCACGCCTTGCCTTCGACGTGCTCGCGGAGTGGAAAGAGCTCCGCGCGCTCCCCCTCGACGAGCAGAAGCATCTCTTGCGCGACGATGCGGTCCGGGCACGGCTCGTCGATGCCGCGCATCACGGTAACTATGGTCGCCCGATCGGCGCGGAGGCCCGCAAGCCGGACTACGACCGCATGCGCGTCTTCGATCATCCACTGGTGCCCTTCAACGCGAGCGTGGCCGAGGTCGCAGCCAAGCGGGGCGTCGACCCGGTCGAGCTCATCATCGACCTGGCTCTCGAGTCGAACATGGAACAATTTTTCGTCCAACCGTTGACACCGGGCACCGTCGATGACCTCATCCCGGTCATGCGCCACCCGCGCTCGGTGATGACGTTCTCCGACTCGGGCGCGCACGTGAGCCAGATCGCCGACTTCTCGATCCAGACGCATCTGCTCGCGTACTGGGTGCGCGAGCGCCAAGAGTTCAGCATCGAAGAAGCGGTGCGCATGTTGACCCTCGCGCCTTCGGCCGCCTGGGGCTTTCACGATCGCGGCCTGCTGCGCGAAGGCCTGCGAGCCGACATCAACGTCTTCGACACGGCCACCATCGGCCCTGAGATGCCCACCGTCGAGCACGACCTGCCCGGCGGGGCGCGCCGCCTCGTCCAGAAGGCGTCGGGCTTCAAGGCAACGATCGTCAATGGACAGGCACTCGTCCGCGATGGAGCCCACACCGGCGCCTACCCCGGGCAGTTGCTCCGCGGACCGCTCGCCGCCTCCCGCTGACCGACCAGCCGGGGGCGCACCCATCGACTCGGGTCCACCGTACGATGGCCGCCGATGGCATCACCGGCACGAATCACCCAGACCGACGAGTGGAAGGCGTTGCACGCCCACTACCGGACGATCAAGAACCTGCACGTGCGCGACGCGTTCGCCACCGAGCCCGAGAGGGCCGAGAGGTTCACGGTCGAGACGGCTGATCTGTGCCTCGACTATTCGAAGAACCGCATCACCGCCGACACAATGGCACTACTGCTCGCGCTGGCGCACCGATCCGGTCTGGCCGAGCGTATCCAAGCGATGTTCCGCGGCGACAAGATCAACGTGACCGAACAACGCGCGGTGTTGCATGTCGCACTGCGGGCGCCGCGGACCGAGCGCATCGTCGTCGACGGTGTCGACGTCGTGCCTGGTGTGCACGCGGTGCTCGACAAGATGCGCGAGTTCGCGCAGCGCGTACGGTCGGGTGATTGGAAGGGTTTCACGGGCCAGCCGATCGCCAACATCGTCAACATTGGCATCGGCGGCAGCGACCTCGGCCCGGCGATGTGTTACGACGCCTTGCGCGACTACAGCGACCGCCGGCTCGACGTGCGTTTCGTATCCAACGTCGACGGCACCGACATCTGGGAAGCGACCTGTGATCTCGACCCCGCCCGCACGTTGTTCATCATCGCATCGAAGACGTTCACGACGATCGAGACGATGACCAACGCCGAGACGGCCCGCGATTGGCTCGTTGGTCACCTCGGCTCTCCCGACGCGGTACGCAATCACTTCGTGGCAGTGTCGACCAACGCCGACAAGGTCGGCGCGTTCGGCATCGACACCGCCAACATGTTCGAGTTCTGGGACTGGGTGGGCGGTCGCTACAGCGTCGAGTCGGCCATCGGGCTCTCGTTGATGACGGCCATCGGCCCTGAGCACTTCGACGAATTCCTCGCAGGGTTCCGCCGGATCGACGAACACTTCCGCAGCACGCCCTTCGACCGCAATCTTCCCGTGCTCATGGCTCTACTCGGTATCTGGTACGGCAATTTCTTCGGCGCCCAGACTCACGCCGTGTTGCCGTACAGCCAGTACCTGTCGCAGTTTCCCTCATACCTACAACAACTCGATATGGAATCCAACGGTAAATCCGTCGACCGGCTCGGGCGATCGGTCACGACCGAAACCGGCCCCGTCGTGTGGGGTACCGCGGGCACCAACGGGCAACACGCCTACTACCAACTCATCCACCAAGGCACGAAGCTGATCCCTGCGGACTTCATCGGCTTTTGCGAACCCAATCACGACATCGGCGCGCATCACGACCTGCTGATGGCCAACTTCTTCGCGCAGACCGAAGCGTTGGCGTTCGGTCGCACCAAACACGAGGTGGTCGCCGATGGCGTAGCGAAGGAGCAGGTGCCTCATCGTGTTTTCCACGGCAACCATCCGACCAACACCATCCTCGCCAACAAGTTGACGCCCCATGTCCTCGGGCAGCTCATCGCGCTCTACGAGCACAAGGTGTTCACGCAGGGCGTGATCTGGAACATCAACAGCTTCGACCAATGGGGCGTCGAGCTGGGCAAGGTGCTGGCGACGCGCATCGAGCCCGAGCTCACCGCGTCCGCGCCACCCGCACTGTGCCACGACAGTTCGACCAACGCGTTGCTCCGCCGGTATCGCCAGGTTCGAGGAAGGACACTCTGATGCAGCTCGGCATGATCGGCCTGGGACGCATGGGGGCCAACATCGTGCGCCGCCTGATGAGCGACGGCCACGAGTGCGTCGTCTATGACCACCACCCCGACGTCGTCGCGCAACTCACGGCCGAAGGTGCCGTGGGCGCGGGCTCTGTGGCCGAGTTCGTCGGTCACCTGCGCGCGCCGCGCGCGGTGTGGATCATGGTGCCGGCCGCGGTCGCCGGTGCCGTGGTCACCGATGTCGCGGTCCACCTAAGTCCCGACGACATCGTGATCGACGGCGGCAATTCCTACTACCGTGACGATGTGGCACGGGCCGCGGTGCTCGCCGACCGCGGTATCCACTACCTCGACGTCGGCACCAGCGGTGGAGTGCTCGGGCTCGAGCGCGGCTACTGCTTGATGATCGGAGGCGAGCCAGAGCCAGTAGCGCGCCTCGATGCGATCTTCGCCACGTTGGCGCCCGGCGTCGACGCGGCCCCGCGCACACCCACAGCCGGCTCCACAACCAACGCCACCACCGCGGAGCACGGCTACCTGCACTGTGGCCCCGTGGGCGCCGGGCACTTCGTGAAGATGGTGCACAACGGCATCGAATACGGCCTCATGGCGGCCTACGCCGAAGGCTTCAACATCTTGTATCACGCCAACGCCGGCGCCGTCGAGCGACCCGCCGACGCCGAGACCGCACCACTTCGCGACGCGGACTACTACCGGTACGAACTCGATATCCCGAACATCGCGGAACTATGGCGCCGCGGCAGCGTCGTGTCGTCGTGGCTCCTCGACCTCGTTGCGACCGCGCTCGTCAAAGACCCTCGGCTCGACGGTTTTTCGGGACGCGTTTCGGACAGCGGCGAAGGTCGGTGGACGGTGATGGCTGCCATCGACGAAGGCGTCCCCGCCCCTGTGCTCTCCAGCGCGTTGTTCTCGCGTTTCGGGTCGCAGGGCAATTCGGAATTCGCCGACAAAGTGCTGTCCGCCCTGCGCAAGGAATTCGGCGGCCACGAAGAACGGAGCCACCGATGACCCCGACCAACGCCGATGCGCTCGTGATGTTCGGCGCGACCGGCGACCTCGCCAAGCGGAAACTGTTCCCCGCGCTGTACCACCTCGAGCACCGCGGCCGGCTCGAGCTACCGGTCATCGGCGTCGGGCGTTCGCCGTGGAGCCACGACGACCTGCGCGACTATGCCCGCAAAGCTGTGGAGACAGCCAGCGCGGCCGCCAAAGAGCCGGTCGACGAAGACGCGCTGAACCGTCTCGCGGGTCGACTCCGCATGGTCAGCGGTGAATATGCCGAACCCGCGACATTCGCGACACTTGCCGCCGAGCTGAAGGGCAGCTCGAATCCGGCGTTCTATCTCGCCATACCGCCCGAGCTCTTCCCGACGATCGTCAAAGGACTCGAGACGTCGCAGCTGAACAATGGCGCGCGAATCGTCGTCGAAAAGCCGTTCGGGCGCGACCGCGCGTCGGCGCGGCGCCTCAACGACACGCTGTACGAGGTGTTCGACGAATCATCGATATTCCGTATCGATCACTACCTCGGCAAGGAGTCGGTCGAGAACCTTCTCGTATTCCGCTTCGCCAATTCGTTCCTCGAGCCGATTTGGAACCGCAACTACGTCGACAACGTGCAGATCACGATGGCAGAGAACTTCGGTGTCGAAGGGCGCGGTGGATTCTACGATTCGGTCGGAGCGATACGCGACGTCGTGCAGAACCATTTGCTCCAAGTGGTGGCGTATCTCGCGATGGAGCCACCTGTCGGTGCGAGCGCTGAGCAACTCCGCAACGAGAAAGTCAAGGTCTTGTCGGCGATGGAGCCGCTCGACTGTGCCAGTCTCGTCCGCGGTCAGTTCATCGGCTACCGCGAAGAAGCGGGCGTGAAGCCCGACTCGATGGTCGAGACCTTCGCCGCGATGAGCTTGCGGATCGATTCGTGGCGATGGGCCGGCGTGCCGTTCTACGTACGCGCCGGCAAAGCGTTGGCAACGACAGCGCTCGAAGCGGTGGTCGAGTTCAAAGCGCCACCCCGGATGCTGTTCACCGGCGCCGATTCATCGCCACCGGCGCGCAACGCAATGCGTTTCCGCATGGGACAGCGCAACGACGGCGTGACCATGACCGTCAACGTCAAAGAACCGGGTGACGCGATCGTGACCCGTGCCGTCGACCTCTCCGTCGACTTCGCCGAGACGCTCGGCGACCGGCGCGAAGCGTACGAACGACTGCTCGACGACGCCGTTGCCGGTGACGCCCGCCGGTTCGCCCGCGAAGACTCCGTCGACGAAGCGTGGCGCATCGTCGATCCCGCACTTTCCGAGCCCGGTGAACTGTTCTTCTACGAACGGGGATCGTGGGGCCCGTCGCAGGCCGACGACCTCCTCCGCGGTGATGCGTGGTACCGACCGATCTCCTAGTCGAACCGACCGCCGGGCACGCGGCGCGAACCGCCGCCGATCTGGTCGGCGCATCGTTGCGCGCCGCGATCAGCGCAAGAGGAACCGCCAGCATCGCGTTCTCGGGCGGGCAGACGCCCACGGGGATGCTCGAAGCGCTGGCACTGCTCCCTCTGCCATGGCAACACGTGCACGTGTTCCAAGTCGACGAGCGCGTCGCACCCGACGGCGACGCCGAGCGAAACAGCACCGCGTTGTGCCGGGCGCTGCTCGATCGGGTCGAGACGAATGCGCACCTCATGGACGTGACCGCGTTGGATCTCGTCGAGTCGGCGCAGCGCTACGCGGCGTTGTTGCAGCGCCACGAGCCACTCGACGTGGTGCACCTCGGCATCGGCGACGACGGCCACACCGCGTCGTGGCCGCCCGGCGCGCCGGTCGTCGATGACCAGGATCACGATGTCGCGATCGTCGGACCCTTCCGCGGCTTCGTCCGCATGACGATCACGCCTCTCGTCGTGGATCGCTCACGCGCAGTGGTGCTGCTCGTCGCCGGCGCCGAGAAGGCACCAGTGCTCGCGCGCATGTTGGCGGGTGACCGCTCGGTCGTCGCCTCGCGTGTGCTCGGGCCCCGCACGGTGATCGTCGCCGACGAAGCGGCCGCTACGGCAACTGCCTGAGCCGTCGAAGTCAGGCAATTACCCCGCGACTCCGCAGGTCGTCACGCGCCGCGGCGTCGATGCCGAGCTCGTGCAAGATCTCGTCGGTGTGCTGGCCGAGCCGGGGCGCCAGCGCACCGTTCGCAAAGGCCGTGCCATCGAACTCTCCGGGCGGCCGCGGCACCCGCATGCGCCCGGCCTCGGGATGCTCGGATTCGACGAGCAACCCGAGGGCGACCACTTGCGGATCGTCGTGGATGCGATCGACGAAGTTCACGACAGCGTGCGGCACGCCTTCTTCCTCGAGCCGAGTGGCCAGCTCGTCGGTCAACCACTGCAGCAGTGCATCGTTGACGATCGGATGTAGTGCATCCGCGTTGCGCGAGCGATCACCGGGATTGGCAAAGCGAACATCATCCACGAGCGCGCCGAGATCGAGGATCTCGCACAGCGCAGTGAATTCTCTATCGAGCAACGTGGTGATCGAGATGTACCCGTCGGCGGTACGGCGAATCGGTGGCGATGTGGCACGGGCCGTCTTGGTGCGGGGTGCTGCATCGAGAAAGGTGACGTCCTGCATGCCGTCGGGCCATAGGAACGCGATAGCCGCATGCAGCATGGACACGTGCACGTGCGAGGGTCCGTCACCGCGCTCGCGCGCCAGCAAGGCGGCGGTGATGAGCTGCGCGGCGGTGAGCGCCGTCGTCTTGTCGCACACGGCATTGCGAATGAGCTGCGGATGGCCCGAGGCGTCGGCTTGGTGCGCCGCCAAGCCCGAGGACGCCTGCATGACCGAGTCGTATGCCGGACGCTGCGCATACGGTCCGGCGAGACCGTACCCGGAGATGCTGACGTAGATGAGTTCGTCCTTGATCGCTCGCAGAGTTGCGGCGTCGACGCCGATGCGGGCGTCGACTCCCGGACGAAGATTGTGCACGAACACGTCGGCGGTGGCGACCAAGCGATGTAACAACGCCAGGCCTTCCGGGTCTTTGAGGTCGAGCGCGACCGCCCGCTTGCCTCGGTTGAAGCCGGCGAACACGCCCGTCACACCGTTGTGCACCGTGCCGAGCGACCGCATGAAGTCACCACTGCCGGGGCGTTCGACCTTGATGACGTCTGCTCCCTGCTCGGCGAGAATCGTGGTAGCGAACGGTCCGGCGGCCGCGACCGTGAGATCGACGACGCGGATGCCGTGCAGTGGCGGCCTCATGCGATGACACCCTCGATCACACCTTTGGCCACGAGTTCGGCGATGCGACGGGGCGACAGATCGAGCTCCGCGGCGAGGTCGACGGGCGCCGGGGTGTCGTCGCGGTCCGATCCGGCGAGCATCGACGTCGTTGCACCGAATCGGATCGCGCCGCGTTCGTGGACATGCGGATCGACCGCAACTTCTTCGATGGAGAGCACAGGAGCGACGCAAGTGTCCCGCGCCGCGAGACGCGCAACCCAGTCGTCACGGGTACGGGTCAGGAAGCGCTGTTGCAGCGTGTCCGCCGCCTCCGACTGACGGCTCGGGTCCTCGTGGGCATCGACGAGATCGGGTAACCCGATCGCCTCGCAGAGGTTGCGCCAAAACCGCTGCTCGAGCGCGGCCACGCTCAGCCACTTGTCGTCCTTGCAGCGATAGTTGTTGTAACAGGCGTAGTCGCCGCTGAGCAGGCGTACGGGGCCGACGTCGAGCCCGCCGTCGAGGTGCTGGTCGAGCATCACCGACATGAGCCACAACACCCCATCGGCCGCGGCGACGTCGAGCAGCGCTCCCGCACCGGTGCGCTCGCGGGCCTGCAACGCCGCGAGAATGGCGATGACGGCGTGCATCCCTCCGCCGGCGCCGTCACCGATCGTCGCGCCGAGCACGGGTGGTCCCCCGTCGGAGCGTGGTTGCGTCTGCGCGAGCAGACCGGTCACCGCCGCATAGTTGAGGTCGTGCCCCGCCCATGCGGCTCGCTCCCCCTGCTGCCCGAAGCCGCTGATCGCGCAATAGACGACGCGCGGGTTGGCCGCGTGAACCGCACGCGGGCCGATACCGAGGCGGTCGGCCACGCCGGGACGGAAGGCTTCGATGATCACGTCGGCGCTCTGTGCAAGGCGCAGCAGCAACGTCCGTCCGTCGGCCTGTTGCAGGTCGAGTCGCAATCGCTGTATGCCTCGATTACCCCCGTATGCGCTCGCCGCTGTCTGAATCTGACCGGCGCGGCGATGGCTCGGGCGCTCGACCTTGACCACCGACGCGCCGTAGTCGGCGAGGATGCGCGACGCGCGCGAGCCGGGGCCGTGCTGCGACAGATCGATGACTCGTACTCCCGCCAGCATGCCCATCGGTAACGAGTCTCGCGCAGGTCATCGACCCAGCGCGTATGCCTGTTGATGACGCGCCGACGCGGCCGCGCGCACGCGCGTGCGGTCGCCGTCGGACTGTGCCACGCAGTTGCGACCGAGAGTCCACGCACCCGCGGAGATGACTTGATGACCGCGCCGGGTGAGATCACCCAGGATCGAGGCAGGAAAGCGATCCTCCGCGAGCAGCCGCAACGGCTCGGCCCGACGGGGACAGAAGGAATCCGGCGCATGATTGCTCTGGAAATAGGGCGCGTCGATCGCCGCCTGCAGATCCATGCCGCGATCTACGACGTTGACGAAGAACTGGAGGCACCACTGGTCCTGGCTGTCGCCGCCGGGAGTGCCGAAGGCCATGCGAGTGCCATCGGGGCCCAAGGCGATCGACGGTGTGAGCGTGGTGCGCGGCCGGGCCCCTGGGCGCAACGATGAGGCGAGCCCCTCTTGCAGCCAGAACATCTGACCGCGCGTGCCCAACGGAAAGCCGAGGCCCGGGATCACCGGCGAACTGGTGAGCCATCCACCCGACGGGGTCGCGGCCACGACATTGCCCCACCGGTCGACCACGTCGAGATGACACGTGTCGCCCTCGCGTGCGGGACCGGGCGACGACGATGTGGCTCGTGCGGCGTTGGCGGCGGCGAGCGGTTCACTACCGCGCCCGCCGATGCCGTAGCGGGCCACGACGGGCACTCGCCCGCCCGGAGCACCAGGGCGCAGCCGACCCGATGCCTCCTCGCCGATGAGGGTGCGCCGAGACGCGTTGTAGCCGGCGTCGAGCAAATCGCGCATCGGCACGTGGAAGAACGCCGGGTCGCCGTACCACGCCTCGCGGTCGGCCAGTGCCAACTTCATCGCCTCGACCATCAGATGCGTGGCGTCTGGACCCGACAGCGAACAGCCATCGAGCAATGCGAGCGCCTGCAACAGCACCGGCCCTTGCGTCCACGTGGACGCTTTGCACACGGTCCAACCGCGATAGTTGTAGGTGATCGGTGATTCGTACGTGGCAGACCACGCCGCGAGGTCGTCGACGCCGATGAGCGCATCTTCGTGGGCGAGGAACGCGCCGATGTGTTCCGCCACGAAACCGCGGTAGAACGCGTCGATTGCCGCGTCGATCTGCGACTCCCGAGTTGCGCCGGCACCCTCGCGAACCACCAGTTCGAGCATGTCGGCATAGCGAGGACGTTGCAGCAGTTCGTTTGCTCGTAGCGCCTGACCGCGCGGTAGGAACTCCTCGGCCGACGACGGCCAACGCTCGAGGAATTTGGTCGCGCTACGCGCAATGGCATCGGCCGCACCTTCGTGGAGCGGAACACCCCGCCGCGCGTAGTCGATCGCCGGTGCCAGCGCGTCGCCGAGCGAAATCGTGCCGTAGTCACGCAGCATCGCCAGCCACGCGCCGAAGGCTCCGGGTACGACGGCCGCGAGCAGGCCCTCGCCGGGTATGCGGTCGAGACCCCGCGTCTCGAACTCTGCGATGGTGGCTCGGGCGGGTGTGCAACCCTGACCGCACACCACGGTCGGGAGTGCGTCGTCGCGGCGCTGCACCATGATGACAGCGTCGCCGCCGATGCCATTCATGTGCGGCTCGACAACATGCAGGACGAATGCCGTCGACACCGCGGCATCGAAGGCGTTGCCCCCTCGTTCGAGCACGGACATGCCGACCGCCGATGCGATCCAATGGGTGCTGGCCACCACGCCGAATGTGCCCACGATCTCGGGTCGCGTGGTGAAGGTCATGGCATGGCAAGCTACATCGATGACCGCTGTACTGACCGAGATTCGCGATCGCGTCCTGATCATCACGCTCAACCGGCCCGAGGTCCGCAATGCCGTCGACGGCGCCATCGCCGCCGGGGTCGAAGCTGCCATCGACCGACTGGAGGAAGACGACCGACTCCTGATCGCGATCATCACGGGCAACGGTTCTGCCTTTTGTGCCGGCGCTGATCTCAAGGTGCTCACCCAGGTCGATCCGGCGGCAATGCCGGCGCTCACCAAGCGAGGTCATTTCGCCGGCTTCGTCAACCGCGAGCGCACCAAGCCGGTCATCGCGGCCGTCAACGGCCCTGCGGTGGCCGGTGGCTTCGAGATCGTGCTCGCCTGTGACCTCGTGGTGGCGACACCGACCACGGTGTTCGGACTACCCGAAGTGAAACGTTCGCTGTTGGCGTTCGCCGGCGGAGTCTTCCGTTCGCCGCGCGCGCTACCCCTCAACGTCGCCATGGAGATTGCCTTGACGGGCGAACCCATCGATGTCGAACGGGCCTACTCACTAGGCTTCGTCAACCGCATCGTCGAGCGGGGCAATCTGCTCGACGAAGCGCTCGCGCTGGCCAACCTCATCGCCGCGCACGCACCCCTCGCCGTTCGTGAGATACGCCAGATCGTGCGCGGGGCGGTACACCACGACGATCATGCCCAGTTCTTGGCCGCACGCGAAGCGTCACGGCGAATCGAAGGCACCGAGGACTTCCGCGAAGGCCCGCTCGCGTTCGTCGAAAAACGTCCGCCGGTGTGGAAGGGCCGCTAGTCAGTCAGACGGGGAGCGACCGTCGGGCGGCCACGCGGTGACGTGGTCCTCGAGTGGGATGTCGAAAGTCATCAACACCGTGCCGATCGTCCGGTAACAGCCGGGGATCATCACCAGCTCCATCAGTGCCCGGTCGTCGCCGAGCAACTCACGCACCTCGGCGAGCGTCGACGGCGACACGGTCACGTGATCGAAGATCTCGTCGACCACTCGTATCACGCACCGGTCAACGGCGGTGAGCACCGTCGATGACGCACCGTCACGGATCGCGACGATCTCGTCGTCGCTGAGCCCGGCCCGGCGGCCGATGCCGTAATGGTTGCTCCACTCGTAGACCGAGCCCAACCGCCATCCGGTGCGCAGTATCGCGATCTCACGAAGACGGGCGTCGAGCACGCTGTTCATGACCAGCGCATCGACGACGTCACCCACGATGCGACCGATCGGCGGATGGTGCAGCGTCGTGCGAAACAGATTCACCCTCGCCAACACTTCACCGATGCCGGCGACACGGGTCGCGGCCGTGGCCGCCTCTGGGTCGAGCAAAGGGAAGATCACCGTTTCAGCCATGTGCGAACCCTACGCCCTATGCTCCGCGGCGTGAGTGACGACCTCGCGCCGGCGACCGACATCCGCGGTGCACGCGCCGCGCACCAGGCCTTGTTGCGCACCGCGAGAAGGTTCCGAGACGCGGACATCGTTCGGCCGAGCCTGCTGCCGGATTGGACGGTGGGTCACGTGCTGACCCACCTCGCCCGCAACGCGGATGGCCACTGCAACATGTTCGACGGCGCCGCCATAGGCCGAGTGTTCGCTCAGTATCCCGGTGGCACGACGCAGCGCGTCGACGAGATCGAGCAGGGCGCTCGCCGACGCGCCGAGGAGATCGTCGAGGACCTCGAGATCACCATCGCCTGGCTGGAACAGCATTGGGACGGCGCGACCGACGAGATGTGGACAACGGGCCGATGCCGCTCGTTCTCGGGCGAGATGGCGCTCGCCATCCAACCCTTTCGTCGCTGGCGCGAGGTCGAGGTCCACCATCACGATCTCGGTGCGAAGTTCAGTTGGCGCGACTGGTCCGAGGCGTACACCATGCGCGAATTGGAGACTACGATCAGCGCGCTCGGATCACGGCTCGATCAGCACGCGCTCGCGCTGCGGTCGACCGATTCTGCCGAGGTGTGGACGGTCCCGGAGAACAGCTGCAGCGTGGTCGAAGTCCGCGCGCCGCGTCGCCAACTGCTGGCCTGGTTGGTCGGTCGGTACGACGAACCGCTCTATCCCAAACTCGGGCCCTGGCCCTGAAGGTGGAGGACCACCATGGATTTTCCAGTCGAAGAATGGGCCATTCGAGCCGAGGCTGTGAAGAAGCAGTTCTATCCGAGGACCGGCAAGTCACGTCTCGCCGGCAATGCCATGGCCGAGCTCGATCCGCAGTTCGCCGAGCTGATCCAACTCGTCGCGCGTGGCCGCGCATACGCCGATCCGACCATCGACTTGAAGACTCGCGCGCTGTGCACGGTCGCGTGCCTCGTCGGTCTCGGTGAACAGCGCTATGTCGAGAACTGGATTGCCAACTCGATGAACGTCGGCGCCACCGAGGACGAGATCGTCGAGCTCATGGTGCAGCTGTTCGTGTATGTCGGTACGCCCAAAGCGGTCATCGGCTTCGAGGCGGCGAAAGCCGTGTTCGCCGAGCGGGGCCTCGCATGACCGATATCCGCAAGCTCATCCCAGCCATCGCCGAGATCCACGACGAGTCACTGCGCGATGCCGTCGCGAACAGCTGGCAGGCCGTTCTCGCACGGTCGCAGTGGGCCTCGCTCGATGACGTGCCGCAAAGCCCAGTCATTCCCGATCGATCGCTCCTCAAGCACGTCAACGAAGTCAACGACCGCGCGATCTATCTACACGCCACCGCCGTCGAGACCTTCGGCCTCGTCGTCGATCGCGATTGCGCCATCGCGACCGCAATCCTGCACGATCTCGACAAGCCGCTGCTCTATCGGTACGACGGCGTCACGTTCTCTTATGGCGACGGCTACACGGGCAAGGACCACGGTGCGATCGGCGCCGCGATAGCCCGCGAACACGGCGTGCCCGACCGGGTGACCGAGTTGGTACGCGTGCACAGTCCGTTTGCGTCGGTTGGGTTACCGGGAACACCCGAAGGCACCATCGTGCACTACGCCGACTACATCGCCAACGATTTCGCGTCGATCCTGATGGGCGTCGAGCCGGTGCATTCGGCGATGCGCATGGTCCCGAAAGACTCGACCTACGGCAACGCGGCGCACTGACGGTGTCGGCGATTCGTTTCTGCCTCGGGCCGGCCGGCCTCCCCATGACTCGTTCGCGATCGGACGCGGCCGAGTTCGTGGAGTTCTGTCGCCGTCTCGAGGACGCGGGCTTCTTTTCCATCGGCTTCGGCGATCACCTCGACGACCGACCGTCACCGATTGCGGCAATCGCGGCGGCAGCCGCTCATACGACCACGCTTCGCGTCGGCGTACTCGTGTTGTGCAACGAGTTCCGCAATCACGCGTTGATTGCACAAGAGGCGCGAACGCTACAAGTGCTCTCGGAAGGCCGCGTCGAGTTCGGGCTCGGCGTCGGATGGATGGCACGCGACTTCGAGACCGCCGGCATCGCGCCTCGCTCGTTCGACGAGCGGCTCGCCCGCTTACGCGTCACCGTCGGCGCCGTACGCGCGGCGTTCTCGCCCGATCGCGACGTCTCCTGCCCCCCACTGATAATCGGGGGTGGCGGGCCGAAGATGTTGCAGGCGGCAGCCGAGCTGGCGGACATCGTCACGGTCAACATCCCACTGCTCGCAGGCGCGAGCGTCGCCGCGAACACGATCGCCAAGATCGGCGAGGAACATGCCGTCCGCAATCGAATCCAGCTCGTGCGCCTCGCGAATCCGGCCGTCGAGATACAACTGAACTTCCACGAGGTGTACGTCGGCGACGACTGGCAAACGTTCGCGAGCAGGCGCGCCAGCGATCTCGGTATGAGCGAGGATTCGTTCTCGGGCTCGCCCCACGTCCTCGTGGGCTCTGTGCCGCTCGTCGTCGACACGCTGCGTGAGCGGGCCGAGATCCTCGGCGTGACCTACTGGTCGATGACCGGCGCGGCGATGGAGATGATGACTCCCGTGGTCGCCCGCCTTTGACGTCGTGCGCGTCGGTATCCACCTCCCCCAGTACGGCAAGGCAGCCGGCGCCGACGCGATCGCCCGCGCCGCGCGTCATGCCGAAGACCTCGGCTTCGCCGACGTCTGGGTCAGCGATCATCTCGTGCATCCGGCCGAGCAGGACTACCCCTCCCCTTTCCTGTTCGACCCGCTGATGACACTGTGCTGGGCCGCGGCGTCGACGCAGCGCGTCGGGCTCGGCACCAGCGTGTTGATCGCGGCGCATCACGGCCCGCTCGAGTTGGCGAATTCGCTCGCCAGCCTCGACCGTTTGAGCGGCGGACGGTTGACGCTCGGCGTCGGTGTGGGGTGGTCGGCCTTCACGATCTCGCTGCGTACCGGATGGGATCCGCGGGGGATGAAACCGGCCTCGCCTCGATGGACGACCTTGCCGGCATCGTGTTCTGAAACGTGACCTGACGCGAAATACGCCGCACGCGAGTCGGGGCACCTTGTTGAGGTGCCCCGACAGACGCGTATTCGTGGTGTTACTTCTCGAGCCAAGCCTGGTCGAAGAAGATGTACGACCGTCCGACTGCGCCCTGCAGTTTCGGTGTGAAAGCGTTGTACTCCTCGGTCGCGGCGATTGTCACGAACGGAAGCTGCGCGTTGACCTCCTCGGAGATCTTCTTGAAGGCCGCCGTCTTCTCGGCGTCGGTCGTCGCGGCACGGATGTCCTTCAATGCCTGATCCACGACCGGGCTCTTGAATCCGACACGGTTGCTGGGGCTGTCACTGCGCAAGTTCTGCGCGAGCGCGAACACCGCGGTGGCCAAAGCGACGCCCGGCACATCAGCGGCCCGCATGGCCGGCAACGTGCTAGAAGGCGGTCGTGACCCCCGAACCCTTCGTCATCCGGCCGTTGACGGCGGCTATCGGTGCCGAGATCATTGGCCTCGACCTGCGAGAACCCCTCGAAGCCGCGACTCTGGCCGCCGTACGCGCCGCCCTCGTCGACCACCTCGTGATCTTCGTGCGCGATCAGGACCTGAGCCTGGCCGACCAAGTGCGCTTCTCCCAGTACTTCGGCGAAGTCATCCCGGGGAAGGGCAACCGAGTCACCGACGAGGTCGCGGGCGTGAACGTGCTCGATCAGATCGCACCAAAGGGGCAGGGTGCCGACGACTGGCACTCCGACCACATGTTCCTACCCGAACCGCCCATGGGCACGACGCTGCGCGCCGTTCAATTGCCGAGCTATGGCGGCGACACCTGTTTCGCCAGTATGTACGCCGCGTACGAGGCCCTTTCGAGCGCGATGCAGGGGTTCCTCGACGGTTTGACCGCGACCAACTCTGCCGCGCCCGTCGTGGCGCGAGTGAAGGACATGGGCATCTACGCGAACGACATCGAACGCGACATGCACCCGCCGGTCGTCCATCCCGTCATCCGGGTTCACCCCGAGTCGAGACGCAAGTCGCTGTTCGTCTGCGGCAACTACACCACGCGGATCGTCGAGCTCAGCGAGGCCGAGAGCCGGCGGCTGCTCGCCATGTTGTTCGAACACATCAAGTCACCTCAGTTCCAATGCCGTTATCGCTGGGAACGCAACACATTGGCGCTATGGGACAACCGCGTCGTGCAGCATTGCGCGATTCCCGACTACCAGGAACGGCGCGTGATGTATCGCACGATGATCGCGGGCACGCGGCCGCAGGGCCCGAGCGGCCCTTCCTGAGCGGGAGATAGGGCCCGAGCGGCCCTTCCTGAGCGCGAGATAGGGCCCGAGCGGAGATCAGGTACCGGTCGACAGCGGATCCACGTTGGCGTCGAGTCCGCGCAATCGATCGAAACGCACGACGACGAAGGCGAGATAGCCGAGCAACAGCCCCGCGGCGCAGGACAGCGCCGCCCGCAGGCCGATTGCATCACCCAGCGCGCCCCAGAGCAATGCCCCTATCGGCGACCCGCCGAGCAACGCGATCAAGTAGAACGACGTGAGGCGACCTCGGTACCGTTCGTCGACCTGTGCGTGGAGCGACGTAGCGATCGATGTACCACCGCAAACATGGCCGGTGCCCATGATGGCGAAGCCGAGGGCACCGATGGCGAAACTGCGCGAAGAGACGACAACCAGGATGCCCACCGCGTAACACACGCCGCCGAACAGGGCCGCGACCGAACGGCGCCATCGAGCGCCTGCCAGCAAGAGGCAGACCGAGGCCGACGATGCGCCGACGCCGAACGCGGCGACGAGCAGACCCAGCCGATTGCTGTCGCCGCGGAAGATCTCGGCCGCGATACCGGCGGCCAGTTGCACCGTACCGCTGCCACAGAGCGCAATCACGAACGCGGTCAGGATGCCGCGAGTCATTGCAGGGCGGCGCAACAGATACCGCGCACCGTCGATGAACTGCCCGTGCCGTGCGCCTTCGGTCTTCGATCGCAGCGTCTCGCGCTCGCGCACGAAAAGCAACGCCACGAGGACCGCAACGAACGACAGGGTATTGACGGCGAAGGTGGTACGCACACCCCATTGCTTCAACACGAGCCCGGCGAGAGCGGGACCGATCGCGCGCGCAAGGGTGAACTGCACGTTGAACAAGCGCATGCCCGCGACTCGATGTTCGTGGGGCACGAGCAGAGGCAGCAACGCCTGCGACGGCGCGTACTGAAAGCCCGCAGCCAGACCACCCAGCACCAAGGGCACGAGCATGCGCCAAGGAGTCAACGCGTCGCGTTGCGCCAGCAACCACAGCCCCGCGGCGGCGACCAGTTGCACCGCGTTCGAGTACATCAAGATCACGCGGCGATTCAGCCGATCGGAGATTAGCCCTGCGGCCGGGGTGACGACGAGCGACGCCGCCCAGTTGGCCAGCACGCCCGCGCCGACCCAGGCGTTGGAGCCGGTGAGCTGGTAGAGCACGAACGGCACACCCAGCCCTTGCATGAACGTGCCGATGTTGGAGACGAACGACGCGAAGAAGTAGACGACGAAACTGCGCTCGTGCAACAGATCGCGTCTGACGCCCACCGGTGCGACCTACCTTTCAGCTCTGGGCCATGCGCCGTTGTCGACCCGGCAAGCGAAGGCATATCAGGAACGCTGCGGTCGGCAACAGTGCGACGAGCAGCCACAGTTCGTGGAAACGCGACACGATCTGGTCGGGCCCCGGGTTGCCGAACAGCCCGAAGAACATCGACGCGCCCAGAATCGACCCGATCTGCCTGCCGGTTTGCAGAATCGCCATGCCGACGCTGAAGTTCGCCGAGTTGAGCGTCTCGGCCGCAATGGCATTCATCATCGAGACCGCCATCCCCCAGGCACCCATGCCCACCAACACCAACGCCGGGAAGAAGACAGTCCAATACTGCGACGATGATTCTCCTGACGCGAACGCGAGGATGTACAGGCCGCACGCGGTGATCGCGATGCCGATGAGAATGACGAGTTTGTGGCCATATCGCCGGGCGAGGCGAGCCGCAAAGATCGACGTGAGCCCCGCGCTGGCAGACATGGGCATGACCCCGAAACCCGCACCCAGCGTGCTGTAGCCCCAGACCTTTTGCAGGAACTGCGCCTGCATCACCAGATTCGCGAACATCGCCATGGCGATGAGCAGCGACGCCACCATCGAGACGCGAAACGTTCGGCCCTGGAGCAGTTCGTAGTCGATCACCGGCGACGTCGTGCGGGCAGATCTCGCCGCGAGCGCGACACCGAGGATCACGGCGAGGCTTGCCGCGGTGACGAGCCGAGGATCGCGAATACCCCACGTACGCACCTGGACGATGGCGAGCGATGTCGACGCAAGTGTCGCCGCGAGCAGCACGATGCTCGCGATGTCAGGGAGCGACGCACCCTCTATCCGCTCGCTGTCCTCGAGCAACACGAACGCCCGCACCATGACCGGAACCGCGACGACGACGTTGAGAACGAAAGCGGCGCGCCAGGTTGTGTACTCCACGATCAGTCCGCCGGCGGCCGGCCCCAGCGCCGCGGCAATGCCCCCGACCGCGACCCATGCGCCGATCGCGGTGGATCGCTTGTCTTCGGGAAACGCCGCGAGAACCAGGCCGATCGATGCCGGCGTGAACAATGCATGGCCCGTGCCTTCGATCAGGCGCGCGCCGATCAGGAATATCGGTGAGGGTGCCACCGCGCACAGGGCCGAGCCGACGATGAAGGTCACACCGCCGATGAGAAACATCCGGCGACGCCCGGTGCGATCACCCAGGCGACCCGAGACCACCACCAGCGCGGCGAGCGCGATCGTGTAGGCGGTCAGCACGAACGAGAACGTCGCGGCCGCTGTGTCGGGGAAGTCGGCTTCGATCTTCGGGAGGATGATGGGCACGGTCCCTGAGTCCATCGAACCGAGAAACACTGCGGCGGTTGTCACAGAGAAGACCTGCCAGTGCTTTGGCAGCCTTCGCGCGCCTGATCTCCCCACCGCGCAACCATAGTTGCAACCGCGGAGCACCAACTCTCCGCTCAGAGGGCCGCTCGGGCCCTAGAGATGCGTGAGCACATCCACGAACTCGCGCATCGCATCGAGATGCTCGCGACGCGACGCGTCCGCGCCCACGGAGAAGGCGGTGGGTCGATTGACCATCGCAGTCACTCCCACGCTCGCGTATCGTCGCGCCAACGCGCGATCGAACTCCGGTGGTCGCGACACGACGATGGCAAACGGTCGCTCGAGCGTTGCGGCCTGCTCGCGATCGGCGCTTTCGCGCGCCGAATGAAGTCGCTGAAGTATCGGCATCAGCGTCGCTTCGGAGAAGTTGACACCGATCCATCCGTCGGCACGTGCCGCGCGTCGCAGCGCCGCATCAGAGATGCCGCCGACGAGGATGGGCACCGGTTTCGCCGGTACCGGCGCGAGGCGAACTTGGCGAAACCGGTGGTGGCGGGTCTCGGCCGCGACAGGCGCTCCCGTCAGCATTTCGCGCAACAATGCGAGCATCTCGTCGGTACGCGCCCCGCGGTCGCCGAAGGCCATGCCGGCGGCCTCGAACTCTTCACGCAACCAACCGATGCCGACGCCGAGCACGAGGCGATCGTTCGTCATCACCGCTGCCGACGAGATGGATTTGGCTGCGACGAAAAGGTGACGCAACGGCAAGACATAGACATTGGCCAAGAACTGCAGGGATGTCGTAACCGTCGACAACGCACCGAATGCGACGAACGGATCGATGAACGGCGTCTCGGGCGCGTAGCCGGATCCGCCACCGGCCACATACGGGTTCGGTGTCGCGATGGTGGTCGGTGTGACGAGATGCTCGGGCAAGCTCACACCGTGCATACCGGCCTCTTCGGCCGCGCACGCCAACTCGACGAGGCGGGCCGGCGCGGTGAAGCCCAGGTTCTGCCACGGCTGCATGTCCCTCCCTCGACCCTGCCCGCTGGCCGCCATCCTTGTAACGGGATCGTAGCTTTTCTCACCGAGATCTCACCTCGGGCGATCTGACTCGCGGCACATGCATCGACGACACTGGGGGTGATGTCGTCGAGAAAGACCGGGCGGGCTCATTCCGCCAAGATCGAGCACCGGCGCGCGGTCGCGCGGCGGCGCAGCCAACAGCTTCGTTGGGAGCAGCTTCGCGAGTTGGCCACAGAGCAACGACAGCGGCGGCGCAAGAAACTGGCTATCGGTTCGGCCGCCGTTCTCGTGATCGCGGCCGCGGTCACCACGTTTCTCCTCTGGCCCGAGCCCGAGGTCAAGCTCGAGCTCACATCGCCGGTCGTCGCGCGAGAGAGCGCTCCGCTCACTGTCGACACCTCCGTGACCAACTACAACGTCACCTACGAAATCGAAGTGATCGCAGAGACCGGGGAAATCGAACAGTATCTCCAGAAACTCAGCGTACGCCGTCCATTCGAAGATCACGTGATCTTCTACGCGGGCGAGACGGTCACCGATACTCCTGAGTACGAGGCCATCGACACCCTCGGGCTCTCGTTGACGAGCAGCGGCGGCGGCGAGCCAGAAGTGCGACAGAACTTGCCCACTGCCGGCAAGACCGATGTCCGTCTCGACGTCACCCTCGACGATTTGGTGAAGAACGAGTACTTCGTCGCACGCGAGCAGCGACGCGTCATCGGCCGCAACTGCACCGTTTTTCGCACCGGCCGCACCGTCGAGAGCAATACCGTTGCCAAAGCGACCGAGACCGACTACGTCGATGTCTGTGTCGACGAATCGGGCCTGATGCTCGAAGAGATGGCTGTCAACAACGGCCGAGTCAGCCTGCGCGTGATTGCCACCGAGATCGGCATCGAGCCGGCGTTCGCCGATGACCTCTTCACCATCGACCTTCCGCCTTTGGGCACGGCCGACGGAGCAGCGGTGCTAGAAGAGCTCGACCGGGCGACGATCCCCAACGCCAATCTCTTGCAGCTGTCCACCGTACCGGCCGGCTTCGACCACACCGCGCGGTATGTCTTGAAACAGGCGCCCCCCGCCGAAGCCGCCGCCACGGGCGTCGCGCCTACCAGCGACACCTACGTCGATGTCTACGTCAACGGGACGAAGACGATCGTGGTCCATCAGGGCCCTACCGAACACGAGCCGCAGATCGACACGACCGGGGCTCAGCCGATCGACATCGGGCGGTTCGGGGAAGCGAAGCTGCTGCTCGGTGTCAACGGCAACTCCGTCATCGTGAATCCGACCGGCATGTGGTTCATCCACATCAACGCGACGCTCTCCATGGCAGAAATTCAGGCGCTCGCCGGCCAGTTGCGCTGACGACCCGCTGCGCTCATTCGTCGAAGTCCCCGCCCCATCGGGCCGCGAACGCGCGCGGCAACAGCCACTGGCCGAGCGCCGTCAGCCGCGACGCCGAGTCGACCACGCCCATCGCCTGCCACACCGTGACGAAGTAGCCGAACGCCTCGCGAGTGACTTCACGATCTTCGGGCGTTGCGTCGAGGAGGCGCGCCAGCGCGACGGGGCTCGCGTCTGCACCGGGGCCTTCGCGGGCAAGTGCGATGATCACGCGCAGCAGATCGGTGTGCTCGAGAACAGACGCCTGTGCTAGATCATCGACGGTGAGCCCGATCTGCGGATACTCGTCCCACTCGAGCATGGGTTCGAACCACGCGGCTGCGACCGACGAGACAAGCTCGAGATCATCGAGACCATCGATGTCATCCGCGGCGAAGTCACTGAGCGCACCGGCTTCGATGATGGGCGACGTCGCCGATCGGAGCCCGGCTCGCACAGTCGCCGCCGACGATGCGAGGAGCGTGTGCGGCGGCTCGATGCCGCGCAAAGGCGCCAATGACGACTTCATCATTTCGACGAGCTCTACCTCGAACGCTCCCCACCGCTCGAGCAGACCCTCCTCGGCGCGGTCCAGATCGACGTCGACGTCGTCGAGATCGGCGTAGTAGTCGTCTATGAAGGATTGCACGGCATCGGCGTCGTCGAGGTCGACACCGCCGGTCGCCATTGCTTGCACGATCAGTTCGGCAGCGCCTTGCGCGGCGGGCAGTCGAACCAGTTCGTCGTACTCGTCGAGCCATTGATCGATGGATCGGACCGTCTCTTCGACGAGGCTCGCGTCGAGCCCACGCTGCTCGCCGGCAAAGCGAATCCACGATCGCAGGACAACGGGCACGCTGACGAAGAACGCCGCCTCGGCGATGACCTCGTTCGGCAGCCAACCGGTCAGGAATATCTCGACGACGACAGGACTCCAACGCAACGGGTTGCCGTCGCCGTCGTCGGCGAACTCGCAGATGGTTTCGACGATCTCGCGAGCTTCGTCGGGCAAGCCGAAGAAGTGCGCGCTGCTCACGAACGCGTCGATGAGCTCTTCTCGCTCGTCGTCGGCCAACTCGATCGTCTCGTCGGGCACAGAGCCGCCGCTCGGCAGAAGCGAAAACCGCTGCTCGGCAAGGGCTCGCAGATCGTCGACGTCATCGGAAAGATCGAGGTCGTAGTCCTCGTCGAGCAACGCGAACGCGGCTTCGACCCGCGCCCGGGCTTCGGCCGGGTCGATGGCCACGACTTCGATCTGCGGCTCGGCCGCGGCCAACTCGCGGACCATGGCGAGTGGTGGCCCGTCGATGACATCCTTCACGATGCCTCCCATATTGGCGTCGATGTAAACACCGACCGACCGGGTGCCCGAAGTCGAATCCTCGTATTCGAGATACACACCGAAGCCGTCGCCGTACTGGTCGCGGAGCACCGCGACCTCGCCGACCGTGACGTTCCCCAGTTCCGCCAACCAACGCGGCGACGACGTCTTGGCCGCCAGCTTTTCGTAGACGAGGTCGGCGCGGGCATGGGCCTCACGAGGGCCGAAGACACGGATCGACTTGGCGACGAAGAGACCGACCAGCCCACCCACCCGCAACGCCTCGCGGAGCACTTCTTCTGTCGACGCGAGCGACCGCGGCGGCGATCCGTCTTCGCGGAAGACCTGCTGGAACGACGAGGCGAAACTCTCGGCATCGGCGGGATCTTCGCGCACCACTTCCGAGGCATTGGCGAAGATTGCGCGGACTTGTGCCGAGACATGCCCGCTCGGCTGCGTGCCCTTGGGAGTCGCGCGACCTCCGGACTTCTTGGGATGCCTGCCTCGTTTGCCCGACATCGGCCGAAGCTAACACTCCGGCGCTGCCCTACGATTGCGCGATGAGTGATCTGGTCGTACGGGGCGGGCTGGTCGTCGACGGTACCGGGGCCCCACCACGCCGCGCCGACGTACGTGTCGTCGGTGACGTCATCGCCGAAGTCGGCCCCAACCTGCGCGGCGATGACGTTCTCGACGCCGGCGGGTGCATCGTGGCTCCCGGCTTCATCGACGTGCACACGCACTATGACGCCCAGGTCTTTTGGGACCCGATGTTCAGCTCGTCGTGCTACCACGGCGTCACGAGCGTTGTCGCCGGCAATTGCGGGTTCACCCTTGCTCCGTCGCGCGAGGTGGACCGCGATCTGATCACCCGCACGTTGCAAGCTGTCGAAGACATGTCGCTCGCCACCCTCGAAGCCGGCGTCGTCTGGGATTTCACGTCGTTCGGGGACTACCTGCGACTGATCGAGCGGCGTGGGGTCGGCCTCAACTTCGGCTGCTATGTCGGGCACAGCGCGACTCGCATCTTCGTCATGGGTGACGAAGCGCACGAACGTCACGCCACCGACGACGAGATCGCGCAGATGCGCCACCACGTGGCCGAGTCGATCGCCGCCGGCGCGATCGGCCTCAGCTCGAGCTACTCGATCAGTCATCGTCTCGACGGGCACCGCCCCGTCGCGTCACGAGCGTCGACAACCGACGAGTTCATCGCGTTGGCGTCGGTGCTCGGCGATCTCGAGCGGGGCGTGGTGATCGTCGCGCCCGGGTCGCCGGTGAGCTATCGCGATCTCTACACGATGCAGCCGCTCATCGGGCGGCCCTGCATGTGGACACCGATGATCACCAACTTTCCGGAGCCCGACTTCCGAGATGCCATGCGCGTGCACGCAGAAGGGCGGGCGACCGGCGCCGACGTGTACGCGCAGGTGAGCCCGCGCCCGCTCGGCGCGCGGATGACCCTCGCGCATCCGTACATGTTCCGGCCCACGCCCAGCTTCCAGCAGATCGAGTCGTTGGACAACGACCAACGACGACGCTTCTACGGCGACTCCGACTGGCGCGCACAAGCGTGGCAAGAGATACAGACGATCTTGAACCCGCGCCTCGACTGGTCGCGCATTCGTGTCGTCGAGTCGTCGGTGCATCTCGAACTCGTCGGCGCCGATCTCGCCTCCATTGCCGGCGCGACCGGGCGAAACCCTTTCGACGTCTACTGCGAGCTGTCTCTCGCCGAAGACCTCGGCACCCATTTCATCGCGCAGGTGTCGAACTTCGATCCCGACGATGTCGCGGCGTTGATCACCCAACCTGGCGTGCTGGTCGGGCAATCCGACGCCGGCGCGCACGTGGCGCAACTCTGCGACGCAACGACGCCGACCGACCTGCTGTCTTGGTTCGTGCGCGACCGCGGCGTGTTGACGATCGAACGAGCGGTGCGCATGCTCACCGGTCAGCTCGCGGACCTCTTCGGCCTGCGCGGCCGGGGCGTGATCGCGCAAGGAGCGGCGGCCGACATAACGGTGTTCGATCTCGACCGGCTCGACGCCGGGCCCGTGCGGCGCGTATTCGATCTGCCCGGTGATCAAGAGCGGCTGATCGCCGATCAACCGATCGGCCATGTGCACCTGCTGGTCAACGGGCAGCCGGTTCGGCGCGACGAACGACCGCTGACGCCGACGTCACTACCGGGACAGGTGCTGCGACCGTCGAGCTGATCTCACCGGATCGCGAGCAGGGTGTCCGCGAGGAAGCGGTCGCCCCAGCCGTTTTTTTCGTGGGCATAGGGCACGTACGAGCGCAGTACCGCGGGAATCGACGCAACGCGTTCATCCCCGAGATCACTGCCCTGCAGCGCCATCATCAACAGCTCGATCGACTGGGGCGTGACGCGCAGCGGTCGACTGTTGAGAAGATCGTGGGCGGTCACGACCACCGTCTGCACGATCTCGCGCAACGCGGCCTCGTCGGGGAACTCGGGTGACAATGCTTGCCCGTGGGTGGACTGGAGGAAGGCGTCGACGATGGCGTCGCGCTCGTCGTCGGCTATGGGTTGCCGCTCGGCGAGCTCGAAGCCTTCGGGTAGCGACTCGACATAGTGCGCGACCAAACGCAGCCGCGACACGATCTTGGCCGCGTCGGGGTGATCCATCAGTGCCGGAGCGAAGCCGAGCGCGCGTTCGATGTGTGCGCGCGCCTCGTCGAGCGGGATCTCCCGCCGGCGCACGTCGCCCAAGTCGTCGTCATCGACCGGGCTCGCCTTGCCGAATGCTCCGATGTCGACGAACCAGCCGAAGTTGGCGTCGATGAAGGCGACGATCTCGTGTTGGCCTTCCGCGCCCGGGTAGCGACACATCAGATTGACGGTGTACGTGTCACCCAGCTCGTATTCGTAGATGTATGCCTGCTCGACGACCGCTCGGCCGGCATAGTTCACCCAGCGGGGCGGAAGCGCGATGATGGCTGCCTGTCGAAGCAGCTGGGCAAACTGCTTTGCCACCCCCGCCTCGGCAACGGTGGCGAGCATGCGCATGTAGTCACGCGCGTCGGGCGAACCACGACGCAGTCCGTCGTTGAGCGTGGCGAGGACCGCGCGGAACAGCTCGAGTCCATTGCCTCGCTGCATGAGGCCCCATGCGAACGAAGCTCTGATCTCGATGGCGAGTGGCTCGGCGTTGCGCAGGTGCTCGAGGTCGCCCAGGAGGTTCTGCAGGGTTTCGGCGGGCAACGGCGGCGGCGCGCCGTCGCCGGGTGCTTGCGCGGACGTCGGTGGACGGGCCGTCTTCGGCGTGACGCGACCGCCGCCGGGCTTGCGGGAAGAGCGCGCGTTCATTCGGTGTAGTAACCGCCATCAGGATGGAGGATCTCGCCGGTGAAGTAGCTCGACTCGTCGCTGGCGAGAAACAGCGCCGTGTTGGCGATCTCGCGGGGTATGCCTTTACGACCCATCGGCACCTGCCCGTAGAACTGCACCTTGCGGTCGTCGGGCATCACATCGATGATCGCCGTCATGTGGGTATCGATGAAGCCCGGGCCGATGGCATTGACACGAATGCCTTCGCCGGCGAGCTCGCGCGCCACCTTCTTGGTCAAGTACCACACGCCCGCTTTCGACACTCCATAGGGAACCGTACCCGCATCGGGGTGCTTGGCCGCGATCGACGCGATCGTGACGATGCTGGCGCCGCGCGCAGTACCCGCGTCGAGCATCGCCGCGACACACGATTGCATCGTCAGCAGCGTGCCGGTGAGGTTGACGTCGAGCACGACCTGCCACTCGTCGCGATCGAGCTCGACGAAGGCACGGGCCGGTGTGCGATCGGCGCGGTCGCGATAGTGCTTGAGCTCTGCTTCGAGATCACCGGAGCGATAGCCCGCGCGGCTGATCCCCGCCGCGGTGACGACGATGTCCACGCCGCCGAAATGCTCGATTGCGGCAGCAGCTACGGCGTCGTTGTCGATGCGACTCGTGACATCGACGCGCACGAACACCGCCCGACCGCCGACCGCCTCCACCGCGGCCACCGACTCGGCACCGGGTTCTTCGAGCAGATCGGCGACCACGATCGACGCGCCTTCTTCGGCAAAGCGCACCGCGGTCGCGCGGCCGATGCCATTGCCACCCCCAGTGATAACTGCGACCTTGCCGGCCAACCGACCGCTCATGCCCCCTCCTCCGTCGGGCCGGATCCTAGAGCCCGAGCGGCTCACGGCAGAGCGGGGAGCTAGAGCCCGAGCGGCTCACGGCAGAGCGGGGAGCTAGAGCCCGAGCGGCTCACGGCAGAGCGGGGAGTTAGAGGCAGGTGGCCCAACTACACTCGGCCGGTCACGAGGGGGAAGTGCATGGGATTGCTCGAGGGCAAAGTGGGCATCGTCACCGGCGGGGGGTCCGGCATCGGCCGCGCCACCGCGGTGCGGATGGCGAGCGAGGGTGCGTCGGTCGTCGTCGCAGACATCAACCCTGCCGGCGCCACCGAAACGGTCGGGTCGATCGTCAGTACCGGCGGCTCCGCGATCGCGCAAGAGGCCGACATCGCCAGCGAGGCGTCCGTGAAGTCGATGGTGCAGGCCGCACTCGATACGTTCGGCCGGCTCGACCTGCTGCACAACAACGCGGCCAACGTGTTCGTCGTGCCCAACGACCTCGACGTCCTCACCACCGATCTCGAGACGTGGGACGCGACGTTCGCCACGAACGTGCGAGGCACGTTTCTCTGCTGCAAACACGCGTTGCCGCACATGCTCGCCGCCGGCGACGGAGCCATCGTCAACATGTCGTCCGACGCGGGTCAGATGGGCGACCTACTACGTGTTGCCTACGGCGTCTCCAAGGCGGGTGTCGAGTCGCTGACTCGGTATGTCGCCACCATGTACGGCAAGCAGGGCGTGCGCTGCAACGCCATCGCACCTGGTGTCGTTGCGACGCCTGCGCTGGTCAACAACGTGAGCGACGTCGAGTTGGCGATGTTCGCCGATCATCACTTGACGCCCTATATCGCCCAGCCAGCCGACATCGCGTCGGTGGTGGTGTTCCTCATGAGCGGCGAGGCCCGCTTCATCACCGGTCAGGTGATCAACGTCGACGGCGGCATGCTCGCCCACACGCCGCTGTTCCAACAGATGCAAGCGGCCATCTCGAGCGGCTGAGTCGGGCGGCTGAACCTCAGAACCGGCACGAGCCGCCGTCGACCCATGACGGTGTGCCCGGTGACGAACGCCGAGAGCCCACTGGCGAGATAGACGACGGTGCGCCCGATGTCGAGTTCGCAATCGCCCGCGCGACCGATCGGTCGCGTCGGACCACCTCGTGATGCGGTCGCGTCGGGTTGCAGCGATTGCGCGAGCCGATTGGCCGGTGAGTCGGCGTAAGGGGCGATGGCGTTGACTCGGATCAGATCGGGACCCCATTCACGCGCCGCCGCCTTGGTGAGCGCGCGAATCGCTTCTTTTGCGGCGCCGTACGCGGCGTAGCCCCACAGCCCGTCGATGCCCGCGCGGGAACCGACGTTGATGATGGCGCTGTCGTGACCACGCAGGTGTGGGTAGCAGGTCTGCATGAAGTGAAACGTGGCCAGCGGCCCCGACTGCCAGTACTTGTCCATGTGCGCGTCGGTGGTCTCCATGAAGGGGATCAACGAGAGACCCGGATCGGCCATCGCATTGTTGACGAGGATGGCGAGCGTGTCGAACTCGCTAACCGCAGCATCGACACAGCGGCGAATGTCGCCGATGTCGGTGACGTCGCATTCGACGGGCAACGCGCCGACACCCCGCTCACGCACTTCGGCCGCCGTCGACGTGGCAGTCGCCAAGTTCTTGTCGGCGAGCACCACGTTGGCGCCTTCGGTGGCAAAGGCCAACGCCACACCTCGCCCGATGCCTTGTCCACCACCGGTGACGATCGCCACCTTGCCTTCGAGCAACAGCCCCGCCATCGCACCCGCCCCTTCATTCGTCCGGGGTGCATGATAGGGACCATCGACATCTTGCGTAATCCCCTGCGCGATCGGCTGCACATCGACAGAGCGTCGCGTGCCGTGCTCGATTTCCACCGCCGAATGCCCGCGTATGAAGCAACTCTGCTCATCGACGCGCCGCAGATCGCGTCGTCGCTCGGCGTCGGGCGGGTGCTGGTGAAGGCCGAGAACCGGCGGTTGGGTCTGCCCAGCTTCAAGATCCTCGGCGCGTCATGGGCCACCTACCGAGCGGTGGTCGATCACCTCGGCTACGAACCCGAGCCGTGGTCGAACATCAACGACTTGGCGCGCCGTCATCTCGATCACCTGCGACCGTTCGCGCTCGCCGCGGCGACCGATGGAAACCATGGCCGCGCCGTGGCGTTCATGGCACGGCTGTTGGGGTTCGAGGCACGCATCTTCGTCCCCGCAGGGACCGTCGCGGCGCGCATCGATGCCATCGAACGCGAGAACGCAACGGTCGTCGTCGTCGACGGCGACTACGACGACGCCGTCGCGCGCTCGGCACTCGAAGCGGGCGAGCGGTGTCTCGTCATCTCCGACACTTCCTGGCCCGGCTACGAAACGACACCGCGTCGAGTCATCGAGGGCTACCACACGATCTTCCTCGAGATCGACGATGCCCTGGGGGCCGTATCGATCCCGCCACCGCAGATCGTCGTCGCGCCGATCGGTGTCGGCGCGCTGATGGCCGCTGCCGTCTCGCACTACCGGGCGCGCTCCGATGATCCGGTGCTCGTCGGCGTAGAGCCTGCCGATGCCGACTGCGTGTTGCGTTCCGCAAGGGCGGGTCACATCGCGACGGTGCCAGGACCACATCGGTCGATCATGGTCGGTCTCAACTGTGGCACCCCGTCCCCACTCGCCTGGCCCCTCGTCTCGAAAGGCGTCGACTGGTTCGCGTCCATCGACGACGATTGGGCTCGGCAGGCGATGCGCGCCCTTGCCGGCGCGGGCGTCGTCGCCGGCGAGACCGGCGCCGCCGCGCTCGGCGGGTTCACGGCCTTTGTGACCGGTCCGGACAGCGAATCACGACGTCACGCGGCGGGCATCGACGACTCGACCACTGTGTTGATCCTGTGCACCGAAGGCGCCACTGACCCGGTCGGATATCGCACCATCGTGGGCCGCGATGCCGACAGCGTCGGTCGCGTCATGACCGTCGCTTCGTGAGGGTGCGTTTCGGTAACGGTGGCCAACTTCGGTAACACTGGTCAATCGCGCGAAACAGTTGCCCGGCACACGTGAGCGAGGCCACATGACGACAGACCAAACCAACGCCCTTCTCGACGCGTGGGACCGCTGGTGCAACGCGATGAAATCTGCCGCGCGGAGTGTGGTCGTGCGCGAGCACGCACCGACCGACGACCCCGCCAGCCTGGCCGCGGGGTTCCGCTTCCTCGCCCGCATGGCCGCAATGGGCATCGACGCGAACTTCGAGAACCTCGACCCCGACGCGCCGATCTTCTGGCGGTCGCTCGGACTGCACCGCAAGATGGGGGGTGACAACCCTGACGCGCTCTACACCGGGTGCCCGATCGATCCAAAAGGCACCTACCGCATCGCCGGAAGTGCGAGTACCGCCTGCATGGTCGTATTCACGGTCTCGAGATCGCGCGCGAACTTCGGCAAGGAGGGCTGGTCACAGTTCGCCGGCAACCACTACGGCGACGAGTACACGACCAACCCCGACGGGACCTTCGAGTTGTTCGCCTGCCTCGAACCCCACGAGGGTAACTGGCTACCGCTCGCCGAAGACGCCGAACGCATCACAGTTCGCCAGGCCTCCGGCGACTGGTCGGCCGAGCAAGTCGGGCGGTGGACCATCGAGCGGATCGACCGATCGTCGCCGTCGTTGCCCCCATTCCAACCCCGCGACGCGATCGCCGCGCTCGGGCGCGCCGCCGCGCACACAGAGGGCATGGGGCGCTACTTCGCCGACTGCATGGACGGGATGCAACGCCACGGATGGAACCGCTTCTACGACGAAGGGTCGCACGCGCGTCACGGCGGCGTGCCGGGCGGTGTCGCCGTTGCCGGCTACTTCTCGCTGCAGCGCGACGAGGCGGTGATCATTCAAGTGACCCCACCTCGATGTCGCTACTGGAACATTCAAGTCGGCAACTACTGGTACGAATCGTTCGACTACCGCTACGTTCCGTCGAGTCTCAATCTCGAACAAGCCGACATCGATGCCGCGGGCGCCGTCACCATCGTGTTGGCACACCGTGATCCGGGTGTCGCGAACTGGCTATCGACCGGTGGTCTGCGCGAAGGACACATGGTCTTTCGATGGGTCGAAGCGGAGTCGGCGCCGGTGCCGGGCACGACCGTGGTCGTTCTCGACGAATGGCTCCGCACCGAAGGATCCCGGCACCGACCAGTCACCCCGGACGAGAGGGCGGAGGAGCAACGCCGGCGGCGGGTAGCGGTTGATCGACGCTTCATGGCGTGAACACGGGTGGCATGATCTGCGGATGGACGCGAACCCTGGCTGCGACCGCGTCGTACTCGCGATCGACCAGACCGAAGTGACCGACGTACTCGAACTGGGCAAAGAAGTGCTGTCGCGCGCCGGCTGCGTCAAGATCTCCACGCACTTGGTGCAACGCATGGCGCCAGGGCGCGCCGCGCTGTTCGTGCGCAACCATGGTGCTCGCAGGATCTTCTACGACGCCCGGTTCGTCGACGACCGCTCTGACAACGTCGCGGCCGACATTCGCGTCGTATGCGGCGACGGCCGCGACACCGTCCGTCCACCTGAGCTCGTCAGTGTCCACTACGCGGTCGGCAGCAAGGGCCTGAAGAGCGCGGTCGACGCCGCGCAAGATCGCACCGAGATCGTGGTCTTCCTCAGCTCTTCGAATTGGGGCGAGGAGGACTACTCGACCATGCACGACGCGAAACCCGAGGACACGGTGCGCCGCTACGCACAGATCGCCGCCGATGCGGGAGTGCGTTCAGTGATGTGCGCGGCCGCCGATGCGTGGGTCATCAAGCAAGATCCCGAGATCCGCCACCTCACGATCTACGGCACCGGCACGCGCAGCACGGGCGATCCCGGCGGCGAGCAGAAGCGCATCGTGACTCCCGAGGCCGCGTTGCGCAACGGGGTCGACTATCTCGTGATCGGCAACCCCATCGTCAAGACGAACGATCCCTACGCCGCGCTCTTGCGCTACGGGAAAGAGATCGTGCAGGCGCAACGGCACGCCGCCTCGCACGAACGTCGTTAACGGAGATGCTCGGCAAAGAACTCGAGGGTTCGTTTCCACGCGACGGGCGCGTGGTCGGGGTGATAGCTGTCGGATCCGTCGCGCATGAATCCGTGCTCCGCGTCGTCGTAGACGGTCACTTCGTCGGGATGGTGCGCGCGCGCCGCTTCGATCTCGCTCGTCGGGATGAAGAAGTCTTTTCCACCGAAGAAGTGGAGGTGCGGACAGGTCGGCGTGCCGAGCTTGTCGGCTATGCGCCCGTAGAAACCGACAGCCGCCTGCACATCGAGACCTCGCGTCGCCGCGAGATAGGAGAACAGGCCACCCATGCAAAAGCCGGTGATTCCGACCGACGTCGCGCCCGCGTCCTTCACATACGCGATGCATTGGCGAATGTCGTCGAGCGATCGGTCGAGATCCATCGCGCTGTACCAACCCTCGGCCATTGCCTTGTCGCCATCGCTACCGCCGAAGTGGTGGAAGAGATCCGGAGCGATGGCCGTGTACCCCTCTTGGGCGAGGCGCTGGCAGACTCGCAACAACTGTTGCGACATGCCGTTGCCCTCCATGATCACCACGACTGCGGGGTGCCCGGCGGTACCTGACGCCGGTTGCGCGAGGAAGAACGGCGCGGGGGTGCCACTGGCCATGGGAGCCTCCTCAATCCTGCTCGACAGTAACCCACGCCTGTTCGCGCGACGAACGGCGGATGGCATCGAGGACCGCTTGTCCGGCGACACCATCGGCGAACGTCGCGGCAGCGGGATCGCTCGCTACGGCGTTGCCCAGTATGCGGTCACGCAGCACCGCGTACAGGTGGGTATAGGGCGACAGATCGAGCCCGGTCGAGTGCCACATGTCGTAGGTCGTGTGCAGCAGCTCGGGCGGTGGCGGTACCGGCGCACTGTTGCGGAGGTCGTCGGGCGTGTCGAGTTGGCGCGGGCCGGCGCCGGCGTCGACCCACACGTCGTCACCTTGCAACCAGACACTGCCCGCGGTGCCGGTGATCTTGGTCGTGGCGAGGAACTGACCACCGATTGCGCAGGAACTGTGCATGATCCCGTCGACGCCCGTCGTGAGCCGGAAGTGCACGGTGTAGGTGTCGTCGGCAGTCATCGCACGCGGTGACAGTGTCTGGACCGACGCGCTCACCCCCTCGAACTCGCCGAGGGTGACCCGAATCTGGTCGACCACGTGCGACCCATAGGCGCCGAGCCAGCCGCCGCCCTCGGAGGCTTTCTCCCACCACGACGGGATCTCGGCCAACGGATCGGCGAGCGACGGTATCTGCAGCATGAACACCGCGAACCGCGGAGTGCCGATCACGCCCTGCGCGACCGCGCGGGTGAGGTGCGCCTGGCCCGTAGCAAAACGGAACTCGGTGCCGAGCAGATGCACGACCCCCGCCCGCTCGGCCGCCGTCGACATCATGCGGGCCTCGGCAGCGTTGGCGGCAAACGGTTTCTCGCACACCACGTGTTTGCCCGCCGCGATCGCTTCGAGCGCGATCGGCGCGTGGGTGTGGGGCGGCGTGGCGATCGCCACGACGTCGACACCCGGAAGCGCCAGTGCACCCGCAAGCGAGTTCGACGAATACGCGACATCGAACATACGCGCCCTCGCCGCGGCCTTGTCCTCGTTGCGACCGACGAGCGCGTGCACCTCGAACCCTGCTGCGCGCAACGCGCGCAAGTGGGTGATCACGCCAAATCCGGTCCCCACGACCGCCGCCCCTATCGTCATGTATCCCCCGTTTCGATCATGCCAAAAGCCCGCCATCGACGACAACGATCGACCCGGTGACGAACGACGACGCCGCGGATGCGAGGAACAACGCGGCACCGACGATCTCATCAGGGTCGGCCATGCGCTTCAACAATGTGCGCTCGATGGCGTCGGCCTGGAACGACTCGTCGCTCGTGTTCATCATCGTGGTCGCGAACGGTCCCGGTGCGATGGCGTTGACTCGTATCCCGAGCGGCGCCAACTCTGCCGCAATCGATTCGGTGGCGTGGCGCAACGCAGCCTTCGCCGAGCCATAGCCCAGCAGGCTCATCGACCCTCGGATGCCGCCCACCGACAACACATTGATCACGGTCGCCAAGTCGGACTGCCGAAGGTGCGGCACGCACTCGTGGATCAGGCGAATGGGGCCCCACACATTGACGTCCATCGCCTTGTGCCAGAGCGCATCGTCGAACGAAGTCACACCGACCCGCAGGGCAGTCGCGGCGTTGTTCACGACACAGTCGATGCGCCCGTAGTGATCGATCGTCCGTGCGACCAATTGCTCCACCTGCACAGCATCGCCCATATTGCAGGCGACGCCCAAGGCTGCGCCCCCCGCTTCCGAGATCTGCGAGACGACCGCCTCGCATGCGTCGAGTTTGCGGCTCGCCACCACGACCTTTGCCCCTGCCGCCGCGAACCCGCGCGCCACCGACGAGCCGAGGCCGCGCGAGCCGCCGGTGACAATGGCGACGCGACCGGTGAGATCGAAGAGCGAGGCGACATCGAGCGAGGCGATGGCGGGCGAGTGTAGCCGGGACGACACGGGCTCTCCGCTCAGCCGGCCGCTCGGGCGCGTAGAGTCGTTCCGGGAGGAAGCATGTCGTTGCCCGAGATGTTCGCGCGCGGGTTCTGGGAGGTCGCCGAGGCTCGTCCTGACGACGTCGCCTTGACCGAGCACAACGGACGTGCAATCACGTTCGCCGCGCTGCGCGACCAAGTGCACGCATACGCTCATTCCTTCAGGTCGCGGGGTCTGGTGCAGGGCGATGTGGCCGCGGTACTCCTGTCGAATCGGATCGAGTTCGTCGCGACGTACCTCGCGTGCATCGAGAGCGGCCTCTACTTCGTTCCGATGAACTTTCATCTCACCGACAACGAAGTCTCGTACATCCTCGACAACTCGCAGGCCGATCTGTTGGTCACCGAAGCCCGCTTCGCGGCGACGGCTACTGTCGCGGCCCAAGCGACGGGGCTCTCCACCGCGCATCGGCTGGCGGTCGATGAGGTGACCGGTTTCCAATCACTGGTCGATTTGGCCTCGACGCAACCGCGTGCATTCGTCGACGACGCCTTCCCCGGTGATGTCATCGTCTACACATCAGGTACCACCGGCAAACCCAAGGGTGTGCGCCGTGAGTTGGGTCGCGGCGACGTCTTGGCCACGCTCGATCTGTTCGCCGGGGTCGTGCTCGGCGACGATTGGCGCGACGGCGGCGTGCATCTCGTCAACGCGCCGCTGTATCACCGCGGGCCATTCATCGTCGCGATGGTCGCGTTGCACTGCGGTCATCGTCTGGTGTTGATGGACCACTGGCAGGCCGAGTCGGCGCTCGAGTTGATAGCGCGCGAACGGGTGACAACGTGCTACGTCGTGCCCACGATGATGCATCGACTGGTCCGGCTACCCGAGAGCAAGCGAGCCCAGTTCGAAGTCAGCTCGTTGCGTTATGTCCTGCACTCCGCCGCGCCGTGTCCGATCGACGTGAAGCGCGCGCTGATCGAGTGGTGGGGTCCGGTCGTCTACGAGACCTACGGCGGCACCGAAGGCGGCGGCACCCGCGTGACCCCGGCGGAGTGGCTCGGGCGGCCGGGCACCGTCGGCCGGCCCTGGGACGGTGCCGAGATCCACATCCTCGACGAGGAGGGCAACGCCTGCCCGCCCGGCGTCGACGGGTTCGTCTACATCAAACCAACGTCACCCAACTTCGAGTATTTCCGCGATCCCGACAAGACCGCATCGATCAAGATGGGCCATCTCCACACACTCGGCGACATCGGCCACCTCGACGAGGCCGGCTATTTGTTCTTGCGGGGGCGGCGCCACGACCTGATCATCTCGGGCGGGGTCAACATCTACCCCGCGGAGGTCGAAGACGCGCTCTTGTCGTCGCCCGAGATCCACGACGCGGCGGTCGTCGGCGTCGCCGACGCCGAGTGGGGCGAGTCGGTCAAGGCGATCATCGTCGCCGCGCCGGGCGTCAACGCCGATGACGAACTACGCGACCGATTGCTGGCGCATTGCCGCAGCCGTCTCGCCGGTTTCAAATGCCCCCGCACCATCGAGTTTCGCGACACGCTGCCGCGCACCAGCGCCGGCAAGATGTACAAGCGATACCTCGACGCCTGACTTTCCGCTCTGAAGGGATCGGGCCTAGCGATTATGCTCGTCACTGTGATGACACCGTTGCGCGCACAGTTGCTCGACATCCTCAAGCAAAAGGGCCTCCGCCGATTGCCCGAACCCATCGAACTGGCGTCAGGTGAGCTGTCGAGCGACTTCGTCGACGGCAAAGAGGCATTGGCCCATTGGTCAGACCTGAAGATCGCCGGCGACGCGATCGTCGAGACCTTGCGGGCGAACGGGATCGAGTTCGACGCCGTCGGTGGCCTCACGTTGGGGGCCGATGCCCTCGCGGTGGCGATCGCCGCTGCCGGCGATTCGCGTTGGTTCATCGTCCGCAAGGAACCGAAGAAGCGGGGCACGCGCCGGCTCATCGAAGGCGCGCAGATCACCACCGGTGACCGGGTAGTGCTGGTCGACGACGCGGTGACGAGTGGTGGCTCGATACTGCAAGCGCTCGACGTTGCGATCGAAGCCGGGGCGACTCCCGTCGCGGCGGTGACGCTCGTCGATCGAGGCGACATCGCCGCCCCGAAGTTCGTCGAGCGGGGGGTGCCGTACTTCCCGATGATCACCTATCGCGATCTCGAGATCGTTCCCGTCGGCGCCGGCTGAACGAGGTAATCACCTCGTCCGGATTTCCCTTATTTTCCTCGGTTTTCGTTTGTATTCGTAATCGAACACCTGTACCCTTACGGTATGTTGAGTTCGTCGGTGGTGGAGCTGATCGACATCGCGAAGCGCCTCGATCTCGCTGTCGATGGCGATGACATCGCGGCGGTGACGATCGTGCGCGAGTGGCTGTTGGCCAAGACGATGGAGCCGTTGCGGGTCTTCGATGAGTTGCTGCTGTATCAACTGTCCAAGGCGTCGTCGTCGGCGCAGTTCTTGGAACGCTGCGCTGGTCTGTCACCCGCTGAGGCGCGGGCGTCGGTGATCTTGGCTCGCAAGCTCAAGGCGATGCCGTTGACCGAAGCGGCGTGGATCGCCGGGTCCCTCACCGGTGGTCAGGTGCATGCCATCGCCGGCAACGTGACCAAACGCCTCGCCGAGCGTTACCGCGACGACGAGGCCGATGTGTTGGCCATCATCGGCGGGCTCGACGCGAAGGACACCGATACGGCGATGCGGCGGTGGGTCGCCTACACCGAGGCGTCGCTCGATGACGACCCGGACAAGCCGCCGCGGGAGGACGAGTTCTTCCATTCCGAGGTCACCGGGGGCCGCTACTTCTCGAAGGGCTCCTTCGGGGAAGTCACCGGCGCGGTGATCGGCAAAGCCATCGAGTTGGCCGAGACCGACAACCCCCGCGACAACGACACCCGCAGCCCCGCCGAGCGGCGCGGTGAAGCCTTAGCCGATGTGTGCGGCTTCTATGTCGACTACCACAAGCGCATCACCGCCGATCCCGACGCCCCGGCGGTGCCGAAGAAACGGAACCTGCCGCATCTCATCGCGGTGTCGCTCACCGACGAGATGCGCAACGGCGCGGGGGCGCAGCTCCTCAACGGACCGCATATCGACCATCAAGCCTTCGAAGCGCTCTCCTGCACCGCGCAACTCCTACGGTTGGTGTTGGATGAGGACGGGGCGATCCGCAGCTACCAGATGATGCCCGCCACCGTCACCGACGCCTTGTTCGGTGCCATCGCGGCGCGCGATCAGGGGTGCCGGTGGCCGGGCTGTCACAAGAAACCGATCCACTGCGACGTGCACCACCTCCAGCACCGAGAAAACGGCGGACCGAACACCCCCTGCAACTGCTGTCTGATGTGCAAATACCACCACCACCGAGCCGCGCACGACCCGAAGATCCGGCTCGTCATGGAACCCGACGGCACACTCCACATCACCTACGCCGACGGCACCACCGAAACCACCAAACCCCCAATCCGACAACCCGGACTGCCCTGGAACTGATGAACGCGCGAGCAATCGACGGTGTGTGCCGCTACCTGCCGTATGCGGTGCGCAGACCGGGGCAGTGCCACTGGGTGACGAATACCCGTCCCGTGCCCGACGACGTGATGTACGCCGTGCGCAGATCATCGCCACCGAAGCAGACATTGGTGACGAACGGATCCTTGACCGGCACCCGCACCTCGGCAACGACCTCGCCGCTCGGGCTTATCACGGTGACGCCGTTCGCAGTGAGCGTTGCCACGCAGATGTTGCCCTCGGAGTCGATGGCGAGCGAGTCGAATTGGGTGCTGTCGGGATGACACAGCAGTTGCTGCCCGCCCTCGGCCACGATGCCCGCCTTCGCGAGGGCGAGACGCCACACGCGGCCCGAGAACGTTTCGACAACGTAAACGTGTGCACCATCAGGCGAGAGCCCCACACCGTTGGGAAACGTCAGATCGGACGTGACACACGCGATGTCCGAACCGTCGGCCGCGGCGTAGTAGAGGCACCCCGACGCCGTGTCGGTGAAGTAGAACCAGCCCCGGTCGTCGAAGACGAGATCGTTGGGCGACAGCAAGCGTGTGCCGTCGAATTCGGTGTACACGTCTTCCACCGAGCCGGTGTCGACATCGACGCGCTGGATCCGCCCACCGATGTTGTCATCGGCGAGTGCGACCGGCCCGATGTGATCGCCGAAGTCCTCGAAGCGAAGTCCGCCGTTGTTGCAGACGTAGATGTTCGAGTCAGGACCGATGGCCATGCCATTGACGCCACCACGGCACTCAGCGATCCGCGTGATCGCGCCATCGGTCGCGAAGCGGGCGATCGTGCCCGTCGCGATCTCACCGACCAACAAGGTGCCGTCGGCGAGCGCGACCGGACCTTCGGGAAAATTGAGACCTTCGGTCAGTTGGCGCATTGGTTCCCCCGGTTCGCCGTGCGTGCAACCATAGGCTCCATGACCAACACGCTCGAACTCGTCCCCGAAGATTGGCAGCGCGGCCTCGCGGTCGTCGCCCACCCCGACGATCTCGGAAAACTCATACGATCGAGCCGCCGTCGATGACGTGTTCGACGCCGGTCACATACGACGATGCTTCGGAGAGCAGGAAGATGACGAGGGACGAGACCTCGTCGGTGTTGCCCGCGCGCCCGAGCGGTACGCCGCTGTAGCGCTGCTTTCGTTCGGCGGCGGTCTGCGCCGGTGTGAACATGCCGGTGCCTTCGATGCCGCCGGGATGCACCGAGTTGACGCGGATGCCGTGCTCGCCCAACTCCTTGGCCGCGACCTTGGTCAGCCCCCGCACGGCCCACTTCGAAGAACCATACGAGCCGAATCCCGGCAGGCCTTTCATTCCCGCGATCGACGAGACGTTGACGATGGCGCCACCGCCGCGTTCGCGTATCGGCGCGATCACGTTCTTGATCCCGAGCCACGTGCCGACCACGTTGATGCGCAGCGTCAACTCGAACACCGACAACGGCTCGTCTTCGATCGGGCAGGTGCCCCGATAGATGGCGGCGTTGTTGACGAGCCCGTCGAGGCCACCGAACTCGGCGACCGCCGTACTCACGACGCGCGCCCACGCCGCCTCGTCGGTGACGTCGTGGGGCACGAACCGCGCGTTCTCACCCAGCCCTGCGACCACTTCGCGACCGAGCGCTTCTTGCACGTCGGTGGCGATGACACGCGCGCCGGCGGCCACGCATCGTTCCGCGTGGCGCTGACCCATGCCCTGCGCCGCGCCGGTCACGATGACCACCTTGCCGTCGAGCTCCCCCATTTGAATACCTCCAAGATCTGATCGGTCGATGCCTTCTAGCCCCTCGTGGTCGCGAGGGCGTTGCGCAGCAAGTGGCCCGGGGCCGCGCCGGTATGCACCCCGGCATCGATGGTGAGCGCACCGTTCACCACGGTGGCCTTGAAGCCGACGGCCTTTTGCACGAGCCGGCGCCCGCCCGCCGGGAGATCGTTGACGACGTGCGGCACCGCCGGCCCGACTGCCTGGGGGTCGAACACGTTGAGATCTGCCCGCATGCCCTCGCGCACGAGGCCGCGATCGGCGAACCCCCACGCGACAGCGGGCGCGAGCGTGATCATGCGCACCGCCTCTTCGATGGTGAGTTGCTGACGGTCGCGCACCCAGTGTCCCAACAGATGCGTGTGGATCGACGAGTCCGCGATCTGGCTGAGGTGCGCCCCCGAATCGGAGAAGGTCATGACCGTGCGCGGATGCTTCATCACCGCCAATGTCACGTCGGGATCCTGCGGGTACATGCTCGGTTGGATGAACATCACCTCGAAGTCGGACTCGAGGGCCAAATCGATCATCGCCTCGGACGGATGCACGCCGCGCGCCCGGGCGACGTCGCCGATCGTGGGGTTGGGCGGCAGGCCCCGTTCGTACACGCGGATGCCCTCGAAATCGGGCTTGCGAGGCTGCGCGCCGATGCCACGCCACGCCGAGTAGTTGCCTTCGGTCGCGGCGCGGATCAACCGTTCGCGGGCGGCCGGGTCGCGCAACGCGTGCTTCTGCTGATCGAGGGGCAGGGCCCGCACAGGTGCCCACTCGGGTAGGAGGTCGAAGGGCAGCTTCGTCTTGAACGACAAGAGCACCGAGATGCCGCGGCTGTGCGACTGGCCGATCATGCGTCCGCCGCGCGCGGCCGTCGAGTCGATGAGGTCGAGCATCTGCAGGCCGCCCTCCTTGGTCGCGATGATGCCGAAGGTCAAGGGCACGCGTGTCTCCACTGCAAGCGAACGCATGCGCTCGTGGGCTCGCTCCCGTTGCTCGGGATCGGCAGACGTGCTGCCGCCTTCGCCACCCTCGAACACACCGACGCCTACTTCGCTCATCACGCCCACGAGATGGCGCACTTCGTCCCACGTGGCGAGGCGCGACGCGACAGGGCGATTGTCGGACGTCTCGTGATGCTCGCTGCGCGAGGTCGTGAACCCGACCGCGCCCGCCCGGAGCGACTCGGCGAGATGTTGGGACATGCGCTGCAGGTCGTCGTCGGTGCTGGCTTCCTCGAACGCGCGCTCGCCCATCGCCCAGGTGCGCAAGGCCGAGTGGCCGATCTGCGTCGCGTAGTTGATGCCCTTCGGGATGCGATCCACGGCATCGAGGTACTGCGGGAACGACTCCCAACTCCAGTCGATGCCTGCCGCGAGCGCCGCCGGATCGATGTCCTCTGCCCGCTCGAGGTTGCGCACGACCAACGCATGCTCGGCCGCTCGAACCGGCGCGAGGGTGAACCCGCAGTTGCCCATCACCGCGGTGGTCACGCCGTGCCAGCACGAGTTGGTACCGCGTGCATCCCAGAAGATCTGTGCATCGAGGTGGGTGTGGCCGTCGATGAAGCCCGGTGTCACGACATGGCCTTCGGCGTCGATCTCCTGGGCGCCCTGTTCACGGATGCGCCCCACCAAAGCGATCGTGTCGCCGACGATGCCGACGTCCGCGCGATACGAACCAAGCCCCGAGCCGTCGACGACCTTACCGTCGCGAATGACCAGATCGAATGACATGCGTTATCTCCAATCGGGCAAGAGCCCTAGCTCGCGGCACTTCGGCTGGGCTTCGATCCATTGACCGTTGAGCGCGCGCGCCTCGGGCGCGCTGACCAACCAGGCAGCGACGGCGCCGATGACCGAGGCCGGCGCGCCTCGGGAGGCATCGAATCCGAATTCACCCATGTCCATCGCGAGCCGCTCGGTCGCGACGAAACCGGGGCTGAGGTTGAACGCACAGATTCCCTGGTCGCCCAGCTCGACCTCGAGCAAACCGGCAATGCGATGAAGCGCCGCCTTCGACATGCCGTAGCCCAGCCCCCATCCACCTTGCCCGGCCGGGGCAGGCGGATCCATGGTGCCCGAGCCCGATGCCATGTTGATGATGACACCTTCGCCGCGAGCGAGCATACCGGGCAACACGAGGCGACTGAGAATGATCGGCGCGAGCACGTTCGCTTCGAGATGCTTGTCGTGCAACTCGACGGGCGTGTCCATGAACAGATCCATGTGCCCGGGGCCGATGTAACGACCGTTGTTGACCAACACATCGATACGACCCCATCGCTCGAGCACCGTCGCCACCGCCGCGCCGAGCGAGCTGCGATCGAGGAGATCGAGATAGACGGCCAGCGCACGTTGGCCCTCTTCGTGTACGAGCGCCGCCGTCGAATCGAGTGAGCCCGGCAACGGTCGAGTATCGGACTTCGCCACCGTCGACGAGTGCTCACGCGCCTCGCCCTCGTGAAGGGTGCGGGCGCCGATGGCAATGTCGTATCCGGCCTTCGCGAGATACTGCGCGACAGCCTTGCCGATACCCCGACTCGCTCCAGTGACGAGAGCTACTTTCGCCACCACAGCCATCAGGCGGGATCGATCACACGAACGGGAAGGTGCTCGGGGCCGTACTCGAGCGGATGATCGACGCACTCCCATACGAATCCGTCGACCAACTGCAACTGCTGCGGGGCGAAGCGGTCAAGCACCTCTTCGAGAATCACGCGGCCGATCATGCGGGTCAGATGATTGCCGAGACACAGATGCGGCCCCGCACCGAACGCGAGGTGCTCGGGCTCGCCTGACCGGTCGAGGCGGAAGTTGTTGGCGTCCTCGTAGACCGTCTCGTCACGGTTGGCGGACAGGATCCCCATCATGATGTGGTCGCCGGTGTGGATCGGGCACTTACCAAGGGTCGTTTCCTCGCGCGACGAGCGGAACAAGAACGTCACCGGTGCTTCGAAGCGCAGCGATTCTTCGACCGCAGCGGGGATGAGCGAGCGGTCATTGCGCAGCGTGCTTGCGAACGAGCCCTTTTCGGTGAGGTACCGATACAAGAGGTTGCCGATCATGTAGCTCGTGGACAGCGCGCCCGCCATCACGTTGATGGCAAGCGTGCGTACGTGTTGTTCGTGGATGCGCCAACCGTCGGGCGCCTCGGTCTGCACCATGACCGCGAGCAGATCTGCCGGCTCGTCGCCCCGCGGTTGCCGGCGCTCGGCGATGAGCGCGTCGATCGCCGCCGCGAACTCCGGGAATGCACCCGCGATGCCTTGGCCGCGTTCGGTCTCGCCCATCGCCGGCCATGTGCTGTGCAACAACTCGTTGCACCACACGTGCATGCTCTCGTGCAGCTCGTCGGGGATGCCGAGCACGTGAGCCGCGACCTCGACCGGCAGCGGGATGCCGAGCTCGTCCATGAGATCGCCATGACCGCGCTCGCGGATCGTCTCGAGCCGCCGCGTAACCGTGCTGCGCGTCCACGGCTCGGCGACGATGGCCCGTTCGGGCGTGAACCCTCGCAACAGAATGCGGCGAATGCGCGGGTGCAGCGGCGGGTCGAGTTCGCCGAGAAAGCTCTCTTCCTCGGAAACCGTGACGCCGGGGGCGCGCATGTCGCCGACCGACGAGAACCGCTTGGCGTTCTTGAACACCGCTGCAGTGTCGTGATAGCGGGCGGTGTAGACGACGTGTTCGGCCGCACGCACGACAGGACGTTCGTTGCGCAACCGGCGCAGCAGGTCGAAGTCCTTCGTCTTCGACTGGTCCATCGGGTCGAATGCGAACTCTGGGTCGACGGTGGTGTCGCTCATGATTCTCCTGTTGGTTCCGGATCACGTCACGATGTAGTCGGACAGATCGGGCTCTTCGGTCATTTTCCAGTAGTCGACGAGTCGCCACGGCGAATTGGTCGTGACCCGCCCTTCGCTGTTCTTGTACCAACTGTTCATGCCGGCATGGGCCCACACCATGTTCGAATGCAACGCGTCGACGCGCTCGTTGTACTCGTCGTGCACTTCACGGCGCACTTCGAGCGCGGCGTCACCCCGTTCGAGCAACTCACGCAAGCAGCGGACGACGTAGCGCACCTGACACTCGGTGTGGAAGATGATGCTGCCGCCGTGACCGAGATTGGTATTGGGTCCGTAGAGGCAGAAAAGGTTGGGGAAGTCGGGCACCGTGACGCCCAGGTAGGCACGCGGGTTCTCGCCCCACACCTCGCGCAACGACACGCCGGACCGACCGACGATCTCCATCGGCCAGAGAAAGCGATGCGAGTGGAAGCCCGTGGCGAAGACGATCGCGTCGACCTCGTAGCGCGCACCCGACTCGACCACGATGGCGTTGCTCGTGACTTCGCGGATGTCGTCGGTGACGAGGTCGACGTTGGGCCGCTTGACCATGCGGAACCAGCCGTTGTCGATCAGGATGCGCTTGCCGAATGGTGGGTACGTCGGCACGACCTTGGCCAGCAGTTCGAGATCATCACCGATCTCGGACCGGATGTAATCGGTGATCATCTGGCGCATCATGTCGTTGGTGGCGTTGAGCGAACGCTCGGGATGTGGCCACTCGGGGTCGATCTGCAACGCGGGGTATGCGCCGTCGGACGTACGCCAGAAGAGGATGAACCGGTACCACTTCGAGTAGTAGGGCACGTTCTCGAGTAGCCACTTCTTGTCGGCGCTCACTTGCTTGCTGTACTCGGCAGAGTAGTTGGCCCAATTCGGCGAGCGTTGGAAGATCACCAGGCGCTCGACAGACTCGGCCAACTCGGGAGCGAACTGCATGGCGCTGGCGCCGGTGCCCACCACGGCCACCCGCTTGCCGGTGAGATCGTGTTGGTGTTCCCAGCGCGCCGAATGAAAGGTCGGGCCTTCGAAAGACTCGAGGCCGCGCAGGCCGGGGATCTTGGGCCGGTTGAGCTGGCCCACGCCGCTGATGATGGCGTTGGCTGCGAAGTCGTAGTCGGTGCCGTCGGCGCGACGCAGGCGCACGTTCCAACTCGTCGTCGCCGAGTCGTACTGCGCAGACACGACTTCGGTTCCGAAGCGAATGTGGGGGCGCACCGAATACTTGTCCGCGCAACGCTCGAAGTACGCCTGCAGGTCATCTTGTCTCGAGTAGTACTCCGGCCAATCGGGATTGGGTTCGAAGGAGTACGAGTAGAAGTGGTTCTGGACGTCGACCCGACATCCCGGATAGGTGTTCTCGAGCCATGTGCCGCCCACGCGACTGTTCTTCTCGACGACGGTGTACGGAATGCCGGCTTCCTCCAGACGAATCGCCGCGCAGAGACCCGACATTCCGGCGCCGATGATCAGCACGTGGAATCTCTCGAGTGTCTCCGGTGACGGGCGCTCGTGCCACTCGACGGCGTACGCGTCGCTGGCCGAGAGCTTCATCTCGCCCAGCATCATCGGCACATACTCGGGCGGGATGCTCTCGCCCGTGCAGAAGTTCATCGTGCGGGTGATCGTGTCCTCATCGGGAGACGGCGGAAGGTCGCGGCCGTCGCCCCGATACGACGACAGCACCGAAAACGCGAGCGCTCTCAGTTCGGCGAGTTGCTCGAGAGTGAAACCGGCCTCGGGCTCGCGTAGATGGCCGGGCTGCGGGCGCAGGTCGTCCCGCAGGAGGTCGGGATCGCCGGTGAGATGCACGAGCGCCGCGAGCAATGCCGGCGGGTTGGCTTCGGTCAATGCCTCGCGCAACGTGGTGTCGTCGACGTCCAATCGAAGGTGCTCGCTCATGGCCTCTCCTGTGTCAGTTCGCGATCGCCATGGCGGGTGAACTCGACGACGTCGCACCCTCGGCGAGCAACGGCGCGTGACAGAACACGAAGCGATCGACGTTCGCTTCGCCGATGTCCTCGAGGCGCAATCCTTCGCCCGCGCGCACGCCGTAGCGCATCAGCACCAGTGGCAGCGTCGGTGTGATGGTGCGGCCCATCACCGCCGGATCGATGCAGCCGAAGACCCAACTGTCGACGCCTACTATCGCCGGTCTGTGGCTTGCCAGCCATCTGACCTCGCGCATGAATGGCCCCGGGCTGTACGTCGTGTAGCGCTTCGGGTCGCTGCGGATCAGCCGGTTCCAACCGGTGCGCACCAACAACACGTCGCCGGGCTCGAACGATGGAAGCCGCTGTCGCGCGATCGCGGTTTCGAGGTCTTCGACGGTGATGCGATAGTTGTCGCGCAGCACCGCCTCGCCATCGGGCGTCTCGCTCACGTCGGCCCCTTCGGCGACCTTGTACGCCAGGACGTCGATGAGCAGGCCCCGCGTCACGATGGGTGGGCCCCATGTCGGAGTGTCGAACTCGGCCGTACCGTGGTCCCTGACGAAATCGGACCCACGGCGGCCGTTGTAGAACATCTGCCCCACGCCGCTGTGGTGCAGCCCGTTGATCTTGGATCCGATGTTGTAGGTGGTCTGTACCCGTTCTTCGTGATGGGTCATCCGATTGACGCCCCATGGGCGGTCACGGAGGATCTCACCGTTGAACGGCGCGGGCGGCAGGTAGCCGCTGACGGCCAGCCTCTGCTCGTAGCTCCGCGTGCCGAAGGCAGGAAAGCCGTTGAACAGGGTCTCGCTCAGGTTGAAGGTGCGGATCGGCTTCGTCAGATCGAGCGTTGCCAACGCGGCTGCCGACTTCAGTGGCGTGATCTCGTTGTAGGTGCCGTTGCGATCGTCGGGACCGTAAGGACCGGGCGCCCACGCGCCGCCCTCGACTTCGTCGGCGTCATACATCGAGTCGTCGATCGGATCATCCCATGCGCTCCCCATCGGGCCAACCATACTTCCCGCCCCCCATGGTGCCCGTCGCTAGGCTCAGGGTGTGACGCCCACCCGTGACCTTCCGCGCATCATCTCGGTCGACGATCACGTCGTCGAACCACCCGACCTGTGGACGTCACGATTCCCGGCGAAGTACCGCGACGAGGCGCCGCGGGTCGAGCGCGATCGCGCTCTCATCGAGTTCAAGCCGCAGGGCGGCAGCCGTTTCGAGCGCGGCGCCGCCGACGGCCAATGGTGCGATTTCTGGTGCTACGCAGATGTGAGCTTCCCGTTTCCCAAGACCGCAGCATGTGTCGGCCTCGACGACATCGAATGGACCCCCATCACCTACGACGAGTTGCACCCGGCCACGTGGAAGCAACGTGAGCGACTCGTCTCGATGGACGACAACCACGTCCAAGCGTCGCTGTGCTTCCCCAACACGCTGCCCCGGTTCTGCGGACAGGGTTTTCTCGAACGGGGCTCACGAGAGGTATCGCTGCTGTGCGTGCAGGCCTACAACGACTGGATGATCGACGAATGGTGTGCCGGTGACGCCTACGGGCGGCTGATCCCGCTCACGATGATCCCCTTGTGGGATCCCCACCTTGCGGCCGACGAAATCCGGCGGTGCGCCGCCAAGGGCAGCTTCGCCGTGTCGTTCTCGGAGAACCCGTCGAAGCTCAACCTGCCTTCCGTTCATGACCCCGATCGTCACTGGGATCCATTCTTCGCGGCGTGCGACGAGACCGGCACCGTGATCAACATGCACATCGGTTCGTCGTCACAGATGTACCTCACATCGCCCGACGCGCCGTTCATCATTTCGTCGACGCTCACGTTCGCCAACTCGATGGGCTCACTGTGCGACTTCCTCTTCTCTGGTGTCTTGCAGCGGTTTCCGAATTTGACGCTGGCGTACAGCGAGGGTCAGGCCGGCTGGGCGCCCTACGTGCTCGAGCGCGCCGACAAGCTCTGGAAGCAGCGCGGTCGATCGGGTGTGTTCGGCCTTGATCTCGCCGAGCCACCGTCCGCGTCGATCCCCGGGCGCGTGTACTTCTGCATCTTCGACGACGAGACGGGTCTCACGTTGCGCGATCGCATCGGCATGGATCAGCTCACGTTCGAAGTCGACTTCCCCCACGCCGACACGACGTGGCCCGACACCGAGAAGATCGCGAACGAGATCTGTACAGCCGCCGGCCTCGACGACGGCGAGATCTACAAGTTGCTCCGCGGCAATGCGATCACCGCGTTCGGCCTCGACCGATGGGGCATCGAGGTCTAGGCCTTGCCGTACGAGCACATCTCCTACGCCGTCGACGACGGCATCGCCACCATCACGCTCGATCGACCGGCGCGCCTCAACGCGTTCACACTCGTCATGCAACGCGAAATCTGCGCGGCGCTCGACCGAGTCGACGATGATGACGAGGTTCGAGCGGTGGTCTTCACCGGCGCCGGGCGCGGTTTTTGCGCGGGCGTCGACTTGGGCACACCCGGGTCGGCCTTCGAACCCGACGAGCAAGGCCGCGGTGGCGTGGTGACCCTGCGCATCTACCACTCCCGCAAGCCGATCATCGGGGCCATCAACGGCCCCGCGGTCGGCGTCGGCGCGTCGATGATCTTGCCCATGGATGTGCGCCTCGCCTCCGAGAGCGCCCGTATCGGATACGTATTCGCCCGCCGCGGATTGATACCGGACGGCGTCTCGGGATGGTTCCTCCCGCGGTTGGTCGGTATGAGCGTCGCCGCGGAGTGGTGCTACAGCGGGCGGATCTTCGATGCCGACGAGGCGCTGCGTGCCGGATTGGTGCACTCGGTTCACCCTGCCGACGAGTTGTTGCCGCGCGCGCAAGAACTGGCGCGGTCGATGACACAACACTCGTCCGCGGTGTCGATTGCGATCACGCGCACATTGCTGTGGCACATGCAGAGCGAGCCCGATCCGGCCGCCGCCTACGCGACCGAATCGCAGGCGAGCAACTGGCTCGGACGCCAGCCCGACGCGGCCGAGGGCATCAGCGCGTTCCTGGAGAAGCGCGACGCCCAGTTCCCCATGCGGGTCAGCCGTAACATGCCCCCTTTCGCCCTATTCGACCGATCCGACACCGAGGAGCAATCGTGAACATCTTCGGGAACTGCGTCACTTCGCCCGAGCACTTGCGGTCCCTGTACCGCGAGCCATCGAACTTGGTGCGCAACAAGAAGCATCCCCGCATCAACGAGCGCAGCAGGGCCTTCTTCGCCAATGCGACGTTCTGCCTGTTGGCCACCACCGACGCCGACGGCCGCGCCGACGTCTCACCGCGCGGCGGGCCACCGGGGTTCGTCAAGGTGCTCGACGATCGCCATCTCGTGATCCCCGACCTGAGCGGCAACAACCTGCTCGACTCACTCGGCAACATTGCCGAACGTGCGTCGGTGGGGTTGCTCGTGTTGATCCCCGGCCTCGACGAAACGCTGCGTGTCAATGGGCAGGCGACGCTGAGCATCGACCCGTCGATCCTCTCGTTGTGGCAGGGCCAGCTGCGCACACCGAAGGTCGCGATCGGCATCGCCATCGACGAGATCTTCGGCCATTGCGCAAAGGCATTTCGGCGCGGAGGCGTCTGGGATCATGCGTCATGGATCGATCCCATCGCGAGCGGTGTCCCGGATGTGTGCGAGGCCTACGCGGAGAGCCTTGGCGGCACGATCAGCGCGGGCCAACTACGGAGCGCGATGGAGGAGAACTACGCCCAAGAGTTGGCGGACGAGCGAGAAGTTCAGCGTAAGTAGCTGCTCCATTGCGACCAGCCGAGGCGCTCGAGCGTCTCGTCCCGGCGGGTGGCTTCGGTCACTTCGACCCGTGCATTACCCGGTTTGGTCAGGTACGCGAACATGCTGGGCCGGCCGTCGGCGGTCGCGATCGTGACGTCGAGGGACCATCCGTCGGCCTCCAGCGAGGCCACCGTCGCCGCGACGTCATCGACCCAGTAGGCGACGTGATGGAGCACCGCCAGCTCGTCGGTGGCCCACACGCTGCCCGGCCCGCCTTCGAGCAGCTCGAGCCGCATGGGCCCGCCCATCGAGTGCACCACACGGTTGAGTACCCAGTCGACTTCGCCGTCGGCGTTGCGCATCTTGGGCGTCTCGAGGTGGGGCTGCTCTTCAGCCCATTCGAGGCCGAACAACTGGCCCACCGAGGCCATCGCTTCGTCGAGATCGCGCGTCGCAATGCCGACGTGATAGTGCACTCCGGGAATTCCGACCGCCATGGCCGCAGGTTACTCTTGCCGCATGTTGCGCGACCAGAAGATCCTCATCACCGGGCCGGCCGGCCAGATTGCGTATCCCCTCGCCCAGTACCTCGCCCGTGACAACGACGTGTGGGGCATCGCGCGCTTCAGCGAAGCCGGCTCGCGCGAGCGCGTCGAGCAAGCGGGGGTCACCACGCGCGTCGTCGATCTCGCCACCGGCGACTTCGGCGACCTGCCCGACGACTTCACCTACGTGCTACACCTTGCCGCGTTCTTGGGCACCGCGCCCGACTACGACGCGGCCTTGCGCGTCAACGCCGAGGGATCGGGCATGGTGCTCGATCATTGCCGCAAGGCTCGCGCTGCCATGGTGATGACCACCGGGTCGATCTACAAGCCGCACGATGATCCGAACCACGCGTACCTCGAGACCGATCCTCTGGGCGACGCGCAGTTGCCGTCGGTGCCGACCTACTCGATCTCGAAGATCGCGGAAGAAGGTGTCGTGCGGACGGTGTGCCGGACGCTCGATCTACCGACCGTGATCGTCCGCATGAACGTCGCGTACGGCACGAACGGAGGGATGCCCGCCTTTCATCTCGACGCGGTTGCCGCGGACAAACCGATCAGCCTGCGGTGGGACCCGAATCCCTACAGCCCGATCCACGAGGTCGACATCTGCGAGCAGACCGAGGCCCTGCTCGACGTGGCGTCGGTACCGGCCACCATCGTGAACTGGGGCGGTGACGAGGCGGTCTCCGCCCAGCAATGGTGCGCCTTCTTCGGTGAGCTCACCGGCAAGGTGCCGCAAGTCTCGACGAAGCCGGTGCCGGGCACGCAACGGGGCGTCGTGCTCGACGTCAGCAAGCGCCGGGCGATCACCGGCCCGTGCCGCGTCAACTGGCGCGACGGGATGCGCGCCATGTTCGAGTCTCGCTATCCGAGCGGGGTCGAGGCCGGTCCGGTCAATGCCCGCAGCGCGCACGCGATGCAATCGTCACAGGACGCCGACGGCTGAGTCCGCCGCGGGGCGCGGTAGGTTGAGTGGACCCTCGGTTACGGGGGTTCAGGGGGTAGAACTATGCACTCGATCTTGCGTGGCGCCACAGTTGTCGACGGCACCGGCGGGCCTCGCCGGCAGGCCGATGTCGAAGTGGTCGATGGACGTATCACGGCGGTCGGCAAGATCGCTCCGCGTGAAGGCGCGGATGAGGTCGACCTGTCGGGTCTGGTGCTGTCACCGGGCTTCGTCGACATCCATACGCACTTCGACGCCCAGGTCTTCTGGGATCGCGACCTGACGCCCTCATCGTGGCACGGCGTCACCACGGTCGTGCAGGGCAACTGCGGCTTCGGCATCGCGCCGGCGCGGCCCGAAGATCGCCAACTCATCATGGAGACGCTCGAGCTCGTCGAAGGCATGCAGGTGCCGACGCTGCAATCAGGTATCGACTGGCGCTTCGAGACCTTCCCTGAGTATCTCGACGCGCTGCGCACGTTGCCCAAGCGCATCAACGTCGCGGCATTCGTCCCGCACTCGATGGTCCGTCTTTATGTCATGGGTGCCGACGCCGCGTTCTCGCGCGCCGCGACCGACGACGAGCTCGCCGAGATCTGTCGCCTCGTAGCCGACGCCCTGCGAGCCGGCGCGATCGGTATCTCGACATCGCAGGCCCCTTCGCATCAAGGACCGCAGGGCCGCCCCGTACCGAGCCGGTTCGCCGACAAGCGCGAGATCGAGGCGCTCGTCAAGACGCTGGCCGAGAATCGCCGCGACGGCATCATCGAGATCACCTACGGCCCGTTGCTCGAGATCGAAGAGGTCGCCCGCCTGTCGGCCGAATACGGCGTGCGTATCACCTGGGGTTCGGTGATCCCCGGCCTCTTCGGCGGACCGGGCTCCGCGATGGCGATGCTCGAACGAGGCATGGCGGCCGGCGGCCAGCTGTGGCCGCAGACGAGCACCCGATACATCACCACGCAGATGAGCTTGGCCAACCCGTATCAGTGGAGCCGGGTGCCCGCGTTCGCAGAGGTGCTCGGCCGTGGGCACGACGCGATGGCTGCCGCGTATGCCGACCCCGACTGGCGCGCTCGGGCGCGCGAGCAGACCGTGGCGATCGCCGGTCAGACCGACTTCCTCGACGGTGACATCGACGGCTACTTCCTGCGCACGTCGGTCGAAGAGACCCACGTGCACGGCTCCCTTCGGGGCATTCCGCTGGCCACGCTGGCCGAAGAGCGGGGCGAGCATCCGCTCGACGTCATGCTCGATCTCGCGCTGAAAGACAATCTCGTGACGCGCTTTCGCAACGTTCCGCGCTCGACCAAGGCCGAGATGACCGATCTCGTCAAAGACCATCGCACCGTGCTCGGCGCGCACGACGCTGCCGCGCACGTCGACATGCTCTGCGACTCGTGTTATCCGAGCTACACCTTGCGTTACTGGGTCCGCGAAGAGGGCGCGCTCACGCTCGAAGAAGCGATCTGGCGCATGAGCGGGCAACCCGCCGCACTCTGGGGCCTGGCCGACCGTGGGGCCATCGCGCCGGGCAAGGTCGCCGACATGGTCGCGTTCGATCCGGACACGATCAGCGAAACACCCTTCGAGCGGTTGTACGACTTCCCCGCCAATGGCGATCGGCTGGTGTCGCGGAGCAAAGGCATCGAGCACATCTGGGTGGGCGGTGTCCCGACCCGTCGCGACGGCGTCGATGTCGACGGAGCCAGCCCGGGGGTTCTCGTGTCATGACCGCGGTCGCGACCATCGTCGACGAGATCCCGATCATCGACTCCGACACCCATGTCATCGAGCCGGCCGATCTGTGGACGTCGCGATTGTCGACCGAGAAATGGGGCACGCTCGTTCCCCATGTCCGCTGGGATGACGCCGCCGCCGAAGAGGTCTGGTACTTCGGCGACAAGAAGATCTACGCCGCCGGCCTCGCGGCAGGCGCGCGGTGGCACGAGTACCCACCGGACCATCCGCGCCGGCTGGCCGACGCCGATCCGCGCACCTACGACGCGCACCGGCGACTCGAGCACATGGACGAGTTCGGTGTGCTCGCGCAAGTGTTGTACCCGAACATCGGCGTCTTCCAGGTCAACGAATACATCGGCATGAAGGCCGACCCGCAGCTCGTGCTCGAATGCGTCCAGGCCTACAACGACTTCCTCGTCGACTTCAGCTCGATTGCGCCCCACCGATACGTGCCGTTGATGACAGTGCCGTTTTGGAATCTCGAGGCCGCGCTGACCGAACTGCATCGCGGCTACGAGATCGGCCACAAGGGTGTCGTCTTCCCCGCGCGGATGGAGGACTTCAACCTGCCGCCGCTGTCGAGCCCCCACTGGGACCCGTTCTGGTCAGAAGTGCAAGAGATGGACCTGTCCATCAACTTTCACATCGGTTCGGGAAACATCCCCATGTTCGGCACCGACAACTCAGGGAAGCACCTCAACTACGCGTGGACCGGCTCGATGCTGTTCTTCCTGAACGCCAATGCCATCACCTCGCTGATCTTCGGGGGCGTGTGCCAGCGTTTCCCTCGGCTCAAGTTCGTGTCCGTCGAGAGTGGCGTGGGTTGGGTGCCGTTCTTGCTCGAGGGCATGGATTGGCAGTTCCACAACTCAGGCGCGCACATCGAGCACCCCGAGCTCGAGTTGTTGCCGAGCGAGTACTTCGCGCGTCAGATCTACAGCTGCTTCTGGTTCGAGCGGGCATCGGCGCGTGCGGCCATCGAGCAACTCGGCGCCGACCACGTGATGTTCGAGACCGACTTTCCTCACTCGACCGGCATCACCCCCGGGCCGGCCAGCGCCGCGCTCGCGCCACGCGACCATCTGCGCACCGCGTTGGCCGGGCTACCCGACGACGCCATCCGCAAGGTGCTCCACGACAACGCCGCCGCGCTCTATCACCTCGACGTGTGAGCGCTGCTGTGCTCACCGGCGCCGAGAAGATCCAAACCTTGGTCGCCCAGCACGAGCTCATGGTGCGCGTGGGCAAGGACGTCCGCGATCCGTACCCGTATCTCGCGCGGGCCAGGCACCATCACTCGGTCTTCAAAGCGCCCACGAAATCCCCTACCGGCGAAGGCGTGCTCGCGCTGTCGCACCAAGCCGTGCAGTCGGTACTGCGCGACGCCAAGCGTTTCTCGTCGAGCATCGTGTCCGAAGGCCTCGGCCCGTCGACGGCGAACATGACCCGCTCGCGCCTCGCCGACGACACCGACGCGCACATCGAAGGCATCGTCTTCCGCAGCCCTACGAAACTGCCGGTGGTGTGGTGAACCTCTGGGAACGACCCGAACACGCGACGAGATACTTGTCGCGGGCCGACCGGTTACCGCACCGCCGCGAAGGCGAGGACGTTCTGGCGCGAGACCTCTCGGACGCGCTCCCGGGGCGCGTTCTCGACCTCGGTTGCGGCGACGGACGGCTCGCGTCGATCGTGCTCGACGCCTATCCGACTTCGAGCGCGGTCTGTGTCGACATGTCGGCCACGATGCTCGAGGCGGCCTCGAAACGCTTTGGCTCCGACGAACGTGTGACCCTCGTGCACCATAACCTCGACGAGCCACTGCACTGCGCTGGTCCGTTCGACGCGGTCGTGTCGTCGTTCGCCATCCACCACGTAAGCGACCAGCGCAAGCACGCGTTGTACGGGGAAGTCGCTGCACTACTCGCGCCCGGCGGGGTGTTCTGCAATCTCGATCTCGTGGCAAGCCCGACGCGGTCGCTGCACGAGAAGTGGCGCGAGGAGATGGGGGCCGAGGACGATCCGTCGGACGTTCTGTGTGATCTGCAAAGCCAGCTGCAATGGCTCTCCGCGGTCGGCCTGCGCGACGTCGATTGCATCTGGAAGTGGCGCAGCCTCGCCCTCATGCGCGGCCAGAAGAAGGTGCGTGCGTAGTTGCTCGACGAGCCGGCGCTCCTCCTTACCGAGAAGGTGCAATTCGTACTCTTGCGTTGTCAGCTCAGGGCCGATCTCGCGCTCCTCTCTCTCGATGCGCCGGCGTGTGCGCGGCGACACTTTCGCCGATGCGATAGACGCCGTACCCAATGCGGATGGCGCGGCCCTTCGCACACTCGTAGCGCAGAGTGTCGGCCAACGACTTCTTGGTGACCGACGGACCGAGGCGGCGTCGACCCTTGATGTAGGTCCAGATCTCGTCGACCGTGCACGAGCCCACCCTGATGAGCACCGCCAACGCCGCATGACGCAAGCGCACGCCGTAGATGCCGCGGTAGTAGTCGAGCAGGGTCTTGGTGTGATGCTCGGTGAAGTCGTGGCTTCGCATCGGTGGTTGTTCGATCATCCACTCATTCTTCCGCGGGGCTGTGACAACCAAGGGAGCGCCGACCCCGGACTCGTGTTCAGTTTTCTGACCACGGTTACCGATCTTCAAATAGAGATGCCCACCCATGCTCAGTTCGACGCAATGGCCTTGAGCACGTTCAACCGCGCCGCCCGCCGGGCGGGCATGATCGCGGCCCCGACACCAGCCGCTGCCGCGACCACCGTCACCACGATCAAGCTCCCCGTCGGGATCGACAGTTCGGTGATGCCCTGGTCCGACATGGCCCGCACCATCGCCCATCCGAAGAAGGTGCCGACACCCAAACCGAGCGATGTGCCGAACAGCGCGATCAGCACTGCCTCCCACCGAGCGGTGGCCCGCAACTGCGCCTTGGCCATCCCGACCGCCCGCAACAGGCCGAGCTCACGGGTGCGTTCGAAGATCGACAGCGCCAGCGTGTTGGCAATGCCGAGTAGGGCGATCACGATGGCCAGTGCCAACATCGCGTAGATCAAGCCGAGCATCTTGTCGATGTCCGCGTTGATCGCGTCGATGAAGCCCTTCTTGTCGAGTACTTCGACCGACGGATAGGCGGCAGCCGCGTCGTGTAGGGCATTCGCATCACTGGCGCTGACATAGATGCGGAAGTCGAGCTGCGTCGGCAAGTTGGCTTCGAATGCGGCCAGCCCGACGAACTCTTTGCCCAACCACTCTTCGGAATTGTCGAAGATCGCTCGCACGAGGAACGGCTTGGTTCCGGTGACGAACGTGACCGGAACCGAATCGCCGAGCTTCCAACCCTTCGCTGCCGCTTCCTCGGCGAACACGGCGATCCCATCAGCGCCGAGCGTGCGCACATCTCCCTGTACCGTGCCGAGGTCCGTGACCTGTCCGACGGTCGCAGCATCGAACGCGTAGAAGTCGGTCCGGCCCATCCCGTCGACCGCGGCGCGGGTGACCCGGGAAGCGGTGACCACTTCGACCCCTTTCCGGCCGCGCAACGACGCAGCAAGATCAGGGCTCACTCCCGCGGTCGAGTCATAGGCGCCCGATTCGACGATGTGGGTGCCGAGGTAGTCCCGGCCGAGTGAACTCGAGACCGAGGTCTTCACCGAAGCGGCGAAGATCGTGATGAACCCGACCAAGCCCACACCGATCATGAGCGATGCGGCGGTGCGAGCGGTGCGCTTGGGGTTGCGCATCGCGTTCTGACGGGCGAGTGCCCCCGACACGCCCCGCAGGCGGGGCAGCGGCGATCCGAGCAGACGAGTCACCGGGCGGGCGAGCACCGGTCCGAGAATCGACACGCCGATGAACACCGTGAATGCACCGAGCCCGACGAGGCTGACCTCGTCGCCGCCGAGGCCGGCGAGCAGCGCCGCGACGCCCGCGGTGGTGACGGCCAGACCAGCCGCGGCCCGACGCTTCGAGCCGCCGCTGCTGTCGAGAGCCGTTTCTCGCAGCGCGGCGATCGGAGCAACGCGAGCGGCGCGGCGCGCCGGGAGGAAGGCCGAGGCCAGGGTCACGAGCACACCCACGGTCAGCGAAACGACGATCGTGCGCCCGCTGACCACCGTCGGCCCATCGGGCACGTCGAAGCCGAACGAGGCGAGCATCGCCTCGAGCCCAAAGGCGACACCGATGCCGATCGCGAGCCCGGCCGTCGACGCGAGGATCGCGACCACGACCGCTTCCGCGAGCACCGAGCGCAACACCTGGCGACGGTTGGCCCCGATCGCCCGCAGCAACGCCATCTCACGGGTGCGTTGTGCAACCGTGATCGAGAACGTGTTGTTGATGATGAAGGCACCCACGAACACCGCGACCGCAGCGAAGATGAGCATGAACATGTTGAAGAACTCGAAGCTGTCCGCGACGGCTCTCTGGTCTTCGGCAGTCAGCGCGGCGCCGGTGATGACCTGCACGTCGGAGCCGACGAACTGCTCGATCGACGCCACGAGTTGTGCCTGTGAGGTTCCCGACGCGGCGGTGACGGCGATGCCGTCGACCTTGCCGGTCTCGCCGAGTAGATGCTGTGCGACGGCATCGGTGAACAGCACGGCCGACGCGCCGCCGGGCGAATCGGCGGTGCCGAACTTGGCGATACCGGAGATCGTGAACTCACGCGGAGCGCTCTTCGTGAGCACGGTCGCGCGGTCGCCCGGTCGATAGCCGGCCGCGTCGGCCGAGTGCTTGTCGATGACGATCTCGTCGTCGTTCCCCGGCGCATGGCCGGTCGCGATGCGATACGGATTGAGATCATCGACGGTGACCCAGTTGAAGCCGAACATCGGCGCCGCTTCAGGATCGCCGATCGGCGTTCCCGTTTTGTCGACGAGCTGCGCGTAACCGCTGATCCGCACCGCGACGTCGTGAGCGCCATCGGCTCGGCGCACCTGATCCGCAACCGAGGCATCGATACGGGGGCGGGCCTCGCCGAAGCCGACCTCGAGCTCGGAGGTTCCGCGCACATACGCATCGGTACCGGCGTTCGCGTCGGCGAGGACACTGTCCAGGGTGCGTCCGATCGTGTCGGTCAGCACCAGAGTTCCCGCCAGGAACGCAACGCCCAGAAGGACGGCGGTGGCAGTGGTCAGGAGCCGCAGCTTCTTGGCGGCGAGTTGCTTGATGGTGAGCCGAAACATTGGACTCACTCCCCCAGGCTCTTGATGCGGTCGAGAACGGAGCTAGCGGTCGGTGCGTCGATCTCGTCGACGATGCGACCGTCAGCGAGGAACACGGCGCGGTCGGCGTACGCCGCCGCAGTCGGGTCGTGGGTCACCATCACGATGGTCTGACCGAACTCTCGCACCGCGGTGCGCATGAACGAGAGGATCTCGGCGCCCGTGCGAGAGTCGAGGTTGCCGGTGGGCTCGTCGGCGAAGATGATCTGTGGCTTGAACGCGAGGGCACGGGCCACGGCGACACGTTGTTGTTGGCCGCCCGAGAGCTCCGAGGGCCGATGCGACAGCCGGGTACGTAGCCCGACGGTGTCGACGACGTGATCGAGCCACGCCCGATCCGGCTTGCGACCGGCGAGCGCCGACGGCAGCGTGATGTTCTCGAGCGCCGAAAGCGTCGGTACGAGATTGAACGCTTGGAAGATGAAGCCGACGTGATCCCGTCGTAGCTGCGTGAGCTGGCGGTCGTTGAGCTTCGACAACTCCGCACCGCCGATCGACACCGAGCCCGAGGACAGCGTGTCGAGGCCGGCGAGGCAGTGCATCAAGGTCGACTTGCCCGAGCCCGATGGGCCCATGATGGCGGTGAAGCGACCGCGGGGAAACTCGACGGTCACGCCGTCGAGCGCCCGCACCTGTGCTTCGCCTGAGCCGTACACCTTGCTCGCGTTGCCCGCCATTGCCGCCACCGTGGTGGCGACGGGCGCTCGAGGGGGTGTGAGGACGGTGGTCATTTCGGGGTCTCCTTGAGCGAGTTGGTATGACCGCACTGTGCGCTCGATCGCCGCTCGTGTCGTCAGCCCCGCGACGGTTTGCCGCTCCCTCCCGAGGCCTACACCTGCAGACTTATCCAGGGTTCATCCTCCCGACCGATGCCCCCCACCACCGCGGTTCGCTACCGTGCCGTTTGTGACATCGCTGTTGCGGCGGGCCCGCCTGCTCGACCCGTGGATCTGGGACACGGCGTTCGCCGTGCTCGCCGCCGTGTTCTGCATGGCAGTGCTGATCATCGGTAGCCCCGACGCCGACAAGTTTCGCGACGTCGACGCGCTGCACGTCCTCATCACACTCGGCGTGTGCGCAACGCTCGCATTCCGGCGGCGCCATCCGCTCGAAGCCCTCGTCGTCGCGTCGGTTCTCGTCGTCGTGCTGACCTTCCCGAACTATCAGACCGGCGGCGCTCCGACGGTTCTCTTCTTCCTCCTGTACGCCGTCGCGCTGCACGACACGACGACCCGCTCACAGATCGGCCTGGCGGTGGTCGCGGTCGGTGTCACGATCGCCGCGCTCAACCACCCGCCCGACCTGCGCGGCGCCAACATCGTCGGCACCTCGGTTTCCTTCGCGGGTGCATGGATCTTTGGCACCGTGCTCCGCAACCGACGCGACGCGTTGATGGAACAGGTCGAAGAGGCCGAGCAGCGCGCGTCGATCGAGGCCGAACGTCACGCGCGAGCCGTGGCCGAAGAACGGCTACGCATCGCGCAGGAACTCCACGACGTGGTCGCACATTCGATGAGCGTGATCGCAGTGCAGGCCGGTGTGGGTGCCCACGTGCTCGACAGCGACCCGATCGAAGCGCGCCGCGCGCTGGAGCACATTGCGACCACCAGTCGCTCGACGCTCAACGAAATGCGCCGCCTCCTCGGCGTGTTGCGCAACGAAGACGGATCGAAAGCAGAGCACGCGCCCGCCCCTCGGCTCGAGGATCTCCCGGCACTCGTCGCGCACGTCGAGGCGTCAGGGGTCGCTGTCGATCTCACCGTGGAGCGCGCGCCGTGCGAACTGCCGACCGGCGTGAGCCTGTCGACCTACCGCATCGTGCAAGAGGCATTGACGAACGTGCTGCGCCACGCCGGCACCGCTCGGGCCCATGTGGACATCACATACGAGCCCGGCACGATCGCCATCGAGGTCAGCGATGACGGCCGAGGGCTGGTGAGCGCATCGGCGGCAACCAATGGCGCCGGCCATGGCATCGCCGGGATGCGCGAGCGGGTGGCCGCGTATGGCGGCTCGCTGTACACCGGTCCTCGACCGGGCGGCGGATTCGTCGTGCGGGCCCGCATCCCCTTCGAGGAGGCTGAGTGCGAGGATCCCGAATGATACGCGTCGGCGTCGCGGACGACCAAGCACTCGTGCGCAGCGGTTTCTGCGTGTTGTTGCGCTCGGAGCCAGACATCGAAGTCGTGGGTGAGGCCGCGAACGGTGTCGAGGCCGTGCGTCTGGCCCGGCTCGAAAAACCCGACGTGATGCTGATGGATATCCGCATGCCCGAGATGGACGGTCTCGAGGCCACTCGCGCGATCACCTCCGACGAGGCGACACAGGCAACGCGCGTCCTCATACTCACGACATTCGACCTCGACGAATACGTCTTCGACGCGTTGCGGGCGGGCGCGAGCGGTTTTCTGCTCAAGGACACGCAGCCGGTCGATCTCCTGGCCGCTGTCCGCGTGATCGCCGCCGGCGAAGCTCTGCTCGCGCCGAAGATCACCCGCCGGCTGATCGAAGAGTTTGCGCGGACTCCCACCCCATCGGTGGTGGCATCGGTACCCGTCGCTTCGCTCACGGAGCGCGAACTCGAAGTGCTGGGCGCCATCGCCAAAGGCATGTCCAACGCGGAGATCGCCGAACAGCTCTTCATGAGCCACGCGACCGCCAAGACTCACGTGAGTCATCTGCTCACGAAGTTGAACGCGCGAGACCGCGCCCAACTCGTGATGCTCGCCTACGAAGCAGGCATCGCGACGCGAGGCGGTTAGATTTATTCGGCCGGGTCCTCGAGACCCAGAGCCGAAAATATCTCGTGCCGCTGGGTCTTGTACGCGAGGTCGTCGATGTCACCGTTGGCATGACGCTCGCTGAGCAGGCGAAATCGCTCCATCAACGCCGCCTCGTCGAGGCCGTTGTCGCCTTCGGTCTTGCGCAACTCGCGTTTGTCCCGCTTTTCGGCTTTGCGTTCGACGCGGACTTTCTCGAGGCGTCGCTTCTCGAAACTCTCTCTGCCCTTGGCCATGTCAGGCCTGCTCTGGGTTCAGCGGTTCGCGCCGCGTGCGTTCCTTTGCCATGATCGACGGCCTTTCTGCTGTCCGGATGATTTGCGAGCGCCGCCGGGTGCTGCGGGGCGTTCATTGACACTGGTTATGGCGCGCGGTTGCGGAACGTGCGCACTACGGGGCGCAGTCGGTCCGGCAAGGTCGTGCAGCAATGCGTGGCCCGGCCCGACACGGGTCAGGATCGGCGAGATGCCCGCGTTGCGCGTCATCTTCTTCATGTCGCGGCTCTGCGACTCGTTGGCGAGCGTCACCACGACGCCGCTGGCGCCGGCTCGCGCCGTGCGACCCGAGCGGTGGAGAAACGCCTTGGGCTCCGCGGGGGGATCGACGTGCACGACGAGCGCGATGCCGTCGACGTGGATGCCACGAGCAGCGATGTCGGTCGCAACCAACACACGGGCGCTGCCCCGGGAGAACGCCGCGAGGTTGCGCTCGCGCGCTGCCTGGGACAGGTTCCCGTGCAACTCGACGGCCGAGATACCCGACGCGCTGAGGCGCAAGGCGAGTTTCTTCGCTCCGTGCTTGGTGCGGGTGAACAACAGTGTCGGACCGTGACCGGCGGCCAAGTCCATGACGACGGCGTTCTTCTCGCCCTCGTTCACGGTGAGCACGTGGTGCGTCGTCTCTTCTTGAGGTACATCGACCGGATCGACCGCGTGAGTGACCGGGTTGTGCAGGTACCGGGCGACGACCTGGTCGACACCGTTGTCGAGCGTCGCCGAAAACAGCAGGCGCTGACACTTCTGAGGCGTGCGATCGAGCAACTTGCGCACGGTGGGCAAGAAGCCGAGATCTGCGAGATGGTCGGCCTCGTCGAGCACCGTCACCTCGACGCGATCGAGTTCGCAGTGACGCTGACCGATGAGATCCTCGAGACGCCCGGGGCAGGCGATGACGATGTCGACACCATTGCGCAACGCCGTTTCCTGCGGGCGTTGGCCCACGCCACCGTAGATCGTGGTCACGCGGAGGCCCATCGCGTTGGCGAGCGGGTGGAACACGGCCGCGACCTGGTTGGCCAGCTCGCGCGTGGGGACGAGCACCATGGCCCGGGGGCGGTGGGGCTCGCGCTTGCGGTTCGACGCGGCGAGGGCGGCGACGACGGGCACGGCAAAGGCAACGGTCTTACCGCTGCCGGTGCGTCCCCGACCGAGCACGTCACGGCCGGCGAGCGAATCGGGCAACGATGCGACCTGGATAGGGAACGGCGTCGTGATCGACCGCTCCGCGAGCGCGCGGCACAGCTCTGGCGGCACGCCCAGGGCCGCGAACTCTGAGCCATCGGATGTGATGGCGACATCGGATGGCCCGCGGCGGTGATGCGGGCGCGCGGCGCGCGCTGGCGCAGGACTTGACATTCGTATTCCTCTCGAAATTCGTAGCCGTCGATGCTTCGGCTACACGCGATCGAGCGATGAACCACGCGCCGTTTTTGCGCGTTTGCAAGCGACTGCGGGGCGATCATCGCCACCGCGTGCGTCAGTATGCCACCGATGAGGGCCGATTCCGCCCATACCGGGTGACAGGGGGTATGAGGGCAATATCACCCAGCTCGAGCACTGACGGCGCTGACGGGCACGGGGCGACGGGCCAAAAGCCCCGCCTCGGCGGCCGATGCGACGGCCTGGGCTCGATTCGACGCGCCGAGCTTGCGATAGAGATCCTTCAGGTGCGTCTTGACCGTATTCACCGAGAGGTAGAGCGAAGCGGCAATCTCGCTGTTCTTCATGCCCTCCGCGAGCAACGGCAACAGCTCGCTCTCACGTGCACTCAAACCGACGGCACGGCCCGGCCACTCGATTTCGGCGCGGTGCAATTTGGTGCCGCCGGAGGAGACGGCCACCTCGCCCGCCGCGATGCGTTCGAGCGAATCGACCAGACGCTGCGCCGAGTCTCGTTTGTCGATGTATCCCCGAACGCCAGCGGCGAGCGCCCGGTCGATGAGCCCGGGTTCGAACTCGAACGTGTACACCGCGACGGCCGCGTTGCCATCGCTGGCGACGAGTTCGTGCAACCGGCTCATGCCGAGATCTCGATGACCGTAGGTATCGAACAACACGATGTCGGCCTGCGCTTGCGGAATGCGATTCGCGGCGAGGTCCACGACTTCGATCCCGGGATAGGGGGCCAACAGTGCCGCCACACCAGCTACCACGAGTTCGTAGTCGTTGACGATCGCAACACGAATTTTTGGGGAAACCATGCCTGCTCCTCTTGGTCTGGAGGATGGGGGCGGACCATCGACTTGTACCCAACAGGGTCAGAGACGAAACTCTGACGCGCAGCGAGTACGCCGGATACGCCCCGGGTATGCCGGTGACGGAGGTCATCATGAAGGTTCTCATCGCGGTCGACGACGACAAACCCTCCCGCGAAGCGTTGGCGTTCGCAGAGCGTCTCCTCACCGAACGCGACGAGGTCGTCGTGCTCAATGTGACGTCCTACGCCGAACTCGTACCGTTCACCGGCGATCCCTTCGGCGCCGGCATCGGTGCGGTCGCGCTCGACCCCGAGACGTTGGCCGCGCTCGACGATCGAGCCGAGGACCTGGTCGAGCGCTCGGCGGAAGAACTGGGGACCGAGGTCGACACGAAAAAGACCGACCTCGTCGTCGAACACGGGGCACCGGGCGAACGCATCTGCGCCACTGCGGCCGAGCACGGCATCGAACTCATCATCCTCGGCAGCCACGATCGAGGGGCGTTCGGTCGCTTCATGCACGGTTCAGTGAGTGACTACTGCGTACATCACGCTCCGTGCCCGGTGCTCGTCGTGAGGCAGACGACTGCAGGCGCCAAGGCGTAAAAGCGGAGGCGACCGCCCGTCCCCGCGCTCAGTCGATCTGACCCTCGCCCTTGACGTCGGCGCCGATCGCGATGGCCTCTTTGTAGTTGGCGGCCACCTCGTCATCGACCTCGCCCAGCTTGTCGGCCTCGCGTTCTTCTTCTTTGGTCGGCATGCGATCGGCTCGACCCTGCTTGGCGCTGTCGCGCCGGTCGGCATCACGGGTGGCCTCGGATACCGCGCTGCTTGCTTCTTGTTCCGGTGTTGCCATGTTTTCGTCTCCGGCCTCGGATTCGGCCCGCTGAGGGCCGGATGTGCCAGTACCCGGCGTGGGGCGCGCCAAACGGCAAACACGCACGTTTGTCGACACACGAGCGGGGTATGGGGAGGAACACCTTGCTTTCGGAGGCTCAATGACCGACGCCTATACCCTTCCCGATCTCCCGTACGACTACGACGCGCTCGAACCGACGATCTCCGCGCAGGTCATGGAGCTGCACCACGACAAGCACCATGCGGCCTACGTGAAGGGCGCCAATGAGGCGCTCGAAAAGATCGCTGACGCCCGGTCGGCCACCGACTTCTCCCACATCGGGCAACTCGAGAAGAATCTCGCCTTCAACTTGAGCGGGCACGTGTTGCACTCGCTCTTCTGGCAATGCCTCGCACCCGATGGCGGCGGGCTGCCGGAAGGCCGGCTCGGCAATCGCATCGCCGACGACTTCGGCTCGCTCGATCAGCTCGTCGCGCAGCTGACCGCGGTGACCACCTCGCTGCAGGGGTCCGGCTGGGGCGCGCTCACATGGGAGCCGGTTGCCGGACGCTTGATCGTGCAGCAGATCTACGACCATCAGACGAACGTCGGCCAGGGTTCGTCGCCGCTCCTCGTCATCGACGGCTGGGAGCACGCCTACTACCTGGATCACTTCAACGACAAGCAAGCCTGGCTCGAGGCGTTCTGGAAGGTGGCCGACTGGTCCGGGGCCGAACGACGGTTCGAGCAACTGTCGCCGCGCACCTCGGCAGCCGCCTGATCCGGGAGGACCCGAAGCCGAATCGATGTTTCGTCATCCCTGACCCCGGGTACGGCCCACCGCAACCTTGTTAGGTTTGCGCGCACCCACGGAACTCTTTGCGCGCACCCACGGAACTCAGGGAGGGGTATCCATGTCCATCGACGACGACGGCTTCGTCATACGTTCCTCCGACGCGGAGCCGGGCACGATCCTCGTCGGAGGAGAGCTCGATGCGCATGCCGCGAACAAGCTCGACGACGTCGTCGATCAGCTACTCGCCAGTGGAGTGACAAGTCTGGTGATGGACATCGGCGGGCTGACGTTCATCGACTCGAGCGGGTTGCGCTCGCTCATTCGTGCGCGTAAACGCCTCGGCGACCACCCTCAAGCGGTTGTCCTGCGTGACCCACAAGCGGGCACGTTACGGCTACTCGAGATCACGGGGCTCACCGAACAATTCCCGGTGGTCTGAGATGCCTGACGAAGTCACGCTCAAGTTTCCTGCATCGTTCGAATACATTCGCCTCGCCCGACTGGTCGCGAGCGGCTTGGCGGCGCAGGGAAACTTCACCCTCGACGACATCGAGGATCTCCGTATCGCCGTCGACGAATTGTGTTCGGCTCTCGTCGAAGCAGCGGCTGACCGCACCAGCACTGTCACCGTGACTTTCCGTATCGATGGTCACCAGATTCACATGGAGGCCGACGTACCCACGACTGCCGCAAACGGTACGTACGTGATCGACAACATCTCTTCCCACATTCTTCGAGCGGCCGTCGATCAACATGAGCTCGAACAGGCCGCTGAGCGACTAATTGCGCGGATGAGCAAGCAGTGTCTCACGGTGAACTAGCGGGTCGCGGGAACGAGGTCGACGAAGTCGAACTCTCCCGCTTTCGGGCATATCGCGACAATCCTACCAACGAGCTGCGCAACGAGATCGTGGTCTCGTACGCCAGCCTCGCCAACGCGCTCGCGCAGCGCTTTGCTCGACGCGGTGAGGCGACCGAAGACCTCATTCAGATCGCGCACTATGCGCTCATCAGAGCCGTCGAACGCTTCGACCCCGATCGCGGGTCACCTTTCGTCAGCTTCGCGGTTCCCACCATTCTCGGTGAGATCAAGCGTCACTTCCGCGACCGCACCTGGGGCACGCACGTCGTCCGATCGGCGAAGGACCTCATCCCCCGCATCAACGAGGCCACCGACGAGCTCTACGGCGAACTCCACCGCGCGCCGACACCTTCGGAAGTCGCAACTCGTGTCGGCCGCAGCGTCGATCATGTGCTCGAGGCCATCGACGCCCGGCGGGCGTACCGTCCGGCCTCACTGAACGCCACCTTCGACGACGGCACCCCCACCGTCGCCGATCAGATGGGTGTCCACGACCGCAACTTCTCCGCAGCGCTCAACAAGATGACCGTGGGGAAGCTGCTGGAGACGTTGCCCGAACGTGAGCGCAGGATCATCGAGCTTCGCTTCTTCGAGGATCTGAGTCAGTCGGAGATCGCGGCGCGTGTCGGTGTCAGCCAGATGCATGTCTCCCGTTTGCTGCGCAAGGCACTGACGCTGCTGTCGGAGCAGCTCGAAGGGCCAGAGGACGGCGCCTCGTGAATGCGATCCTCTTGTCGGCGCCGACCGAGGTCCTTCCGCACTTCGAGGCTGCCGCAGCCGAGTATCCGATCCGACTGCGTACCACCACCGCCATCAATCGCCCGTTGCTGTCCTCCTTCGGTGTCGATCTGCGAGCAGTCTTTGCCCTGAACATCACGCGGGCATGGAGCCTCGGCCGTCTCGCGTCGGTCGTGCGGGGCCAGAATCGCGACGCGGTCATGTCGCTCGCGTTCGCGCCGCCCCTGTCGATTCCCGGGCTCGGTCTCGACATGGCGCAGCGATGGTTTGCCCGCACGGCGGGCGCCTTCATCGACGAGACCGCCGACCCGTGGGCATGGTCGAGCCACCGCACCACCGCAGAGTTCGCGCCCTCCTCGGCGAGCCCCGCGGCAGCGCGACGATTCGCGCAGTCCGCCATGCGCGAGTGGCATCACGAAGATCGCATCGACGACACCGTGCTCATCGTCAGCGAGCTCGTCACCAACTCGATCGAGTACAGCTCGAGCGTCGCGGTCAGCGTCGACCTCGCGTGCGCGGCCGGCAGCCTGTACATCGCAGTGAGCGACACGGCGACCAACAGCCTGCCGGTCTTACGCCGGCCCGGCCAAGGCACCCATGCCGGGCGGGGGCTGCGCATCGTCAGTGCCAGTGCCACATGGTGGGGCGTGACCGCGGCATCGACCGTGAAGACCGTGTGGGCCGAACTGACCTCCGCCCGCTGACGCCCGGTTGTTTGACGAGCCATCCTCCCGGGTACTGGCGGGCATGCTCAGGATCTGGCGTATCTTCTTACTCACTGCAATTGCAACCGCACTGGCCACCAAGTTCCGCGAACCGCTGCGCAACGCGCTCTTCGCCACCGTCAATCGTGGCAAGGTGACACTCGACCGCACCGGCAATCGCACGAACGACATTCCCTCGCGGCGTGGAGAGTTGCCGGTCGACCTCCAGCAATAGCGGTTGCGCATAGAGCGCAGCTATCCGCGGATACTGTCGCGCCGTGAGCGCGATCGTCGGAGTCGTGGCGATGTCCCACTCGCCGTTCTGGGACAGTCGCGAGTTCGCCGTGAACGACGGTGCGTTTCTCACCGCCGTTGCGCGGGCTCGAGACTCGGTGCAGGCGACGGAGCCCACCGCCATCGTGGTGATCGGGCCGGACCACTTCCGCAACTTCTTCTACGACGTGATGCCGGCGTTCTGTATCGGCACGGATCAGATCAGTTCTTTCGGCGACTACCGCACGCCCCGTGACGATCTGCCTGCGGCGTCGGGCCTGGCCCGGTCGATGCATGGTTCATTGATGGCACTGGGATTCGATCCCGCGCTGTCTTTGCACATGGGCGTCGACCACGGCATCACACAGCCGTACGCACTCTTCGCCCCGCAACTCGACCTGCCGCTCGTGCCCATCATGGTTGCCTGCACCGGCCCCGCGAAGCCATCGCTGCGTCGCTGCGCGGCGCTCGGTCGCGCGATCGGCACGGCGGTGCGCGAGAGCGACGGGCACCGCGTGCTGATCGTGGGTTCGGGCGGGCTTTCGCATTGGCTCCCACCCACCGATCCCGACCACCTCGCAGTCGACCCCGAGCTGCGTCGGTTCATCATCGACGGGCGCGCCTCGGCGCGCGAGATCCGCACCTGGATCACCGCGGCATCCGCGTGGGGAGCCGCGATGGACGTCTATGGCTACGAGCCACAGCCCGCGTGGTTGACCGGCACCGCGTGCGCGGCGGCATTCGCCGGCTGATGCTGCTCGAGCTCAGAGACCGGCATCACGCAACGCCGCGTCGACGAGGCCGAAGCCGGCCACCCACGCGACGATGCCGCCGGCGATCACCGACGCGCGCACGGCATCGATGAGCTCGGCCTTGCTCGCACCCGCGGCCAGCGCGCCGCGCGCGTGCACGTCGATGCCGAAGTCGTAGTGCTCGGCGCAGCTCATCAACATGATGATGATCTCTTTGTGTTTCTTGGCGAGCGCGCCTTCGCCCATCGCATCGGTGCGCAGCTGGTAATACGCCGCGAGTTGCTCAGGGCTGGCATCGCCGGTGAGCTGCAACCACGGCGGCAGCGCACCGCCCCACACGTTCTCGAAGTAGGCCCTGATCGTCGTCGGGTCATCGAGGGCGGCATCGGGATTGCCGACCCACGGCGTCGAAGGAGCCTCGTCGATCATCCACGCGCATTCCCAGAAAATGCCGTAGCCGCCATGGAGCAAGCCGGTGATCAACGCCTCCACGACCTGCGGGCGCATAAGACCGAGATCGAGCGCCCTTTGGCCGTGCCGACGCGCTTCTCGTGTCATTCCTCGCCCTGCGAACGTGAGCGCGAGTCCGATCTCGCGAACCGCGGGATCGAGCTCGGAAGACTCGAGCGCGAGCTCGGCCAAGCGATCGAACCCGGCGCGCCACGCGCCGCCGATCGAAGCCGCGTCGAGCGAACGCCGTTCTTCTTCGTAGATCATCGGTCTTCTCCCAAGAAAGAGAGGTGGATCTCGTTGAACGCGCGTGCCTGCTCCCACTGGGGCCAGTGACCGGCGCAGTCGATGAAGTGGAACGTGGCGCGGGGAATTCGCTCGCGGATGGCCCGCCCTTCGGCCGCGGGCCCGGAAGGGTCGTTGCTCGTCCATACGACCATCGTCGGGGCGGTGATGCTGGCGAGCTCTTCGTCGGTGAGCAGATTGCGGGTGCGCACCTCGACGTCTTGCAGGCACAACAGGTGGCGCATCGACTCCGCGAACCCCGGTCGCGAATACAGCGCGCGCCGGATGTCGACCAGCTCTTCGGTGACCGACGCGGGGTCGGCCATGAGCCATTCGAGCCGGGCGCGGATGCGTTCGACGCTCGGATCGTCGGCCGCCGCTTGGCTGAGGGTACGGATGCGATCCATAACCGCCGGATCGACAAGTGTCCCACCGGGCGTGTTGAGGATCATGCGCCGCACCCGATCGGGATGGCGGGCGGCGAGTCGGGCGGCCACCCAGCCGCCGAGCGATTCACCCGAAAGGTTGGTGCGGTCGATGCCGAGCGCATCCATGAGCCGGAGCGTCTGATCGACGTAGTCATCAATCTCGAGATCACGCGACGCGTGTGTCGTACATCCGTGTCCGGCGAAGTCGAAGGCGATCGTTCGGAACCGCGCGGACAACGGCGCAAGATTGCGAGAGTACGCCTCGCAGTGACCCCCGGTGCCGTGCAAAAGCAGCAACGGCTCGCCCCCGCCCGCTTCGACGATGCGAGTATGCCATTCACCGATCTGAAGGAAGTACTGCGAGAACGTGGACCCCATGAGACCGACCCACACGGACGCAATCCGTGCATCTGGAGCCACGCCACCCTCCCCTGGGAACGTCAGAGTTTAACATGCCGGACATGCCCGAAATGCAGCTGTTCGAACCGATCGACATCGGTGGAGTGACCCTTCGCAATCGAGTGATGATGGCAGTGCACGGGCCGCGCTTGTCGCAGGCACGTTATCTGCGCTATCTCGACGAGCGCTCGCGCGATGTCGGTCTCGTCGGGTTGCACGCGTTTCACGGCGTGATGAACTTCCCCTTCGGACCCGGACCATTCCTCGAGTCGTTTGCCGCGGATCCCGACGCAGTACCACCGAACCCGCTGACGGGCGTTGGACGCGCGTACTACGACTCGCTGATCCCTTCGATGGCTGCGCAGGTCGACGTCGTGCACGGCAACGGCGCCAAAGCAGTCGGTCAGATCTTCCATCTCGGCGCGAGTCAACACAACGACACGTTCCAGCCGGCGATAGCGCCGTCGGTCATCGAGGACGAGTACCGGCGCAAGGTTGCGCACGAGCTCACGACCACCGAGCTCGCCGACTTCGTCGCCGCATGCGCCGAGGCCGGTCGCCGAGCGCTGGCCGCTGGCATGGACGGCATGGAAGTACACAGTGCGCACGGCTACCTGCTCAATCAGTTCCTGTCACCGCGCACCAACCATCGCAGTGATCGCTACGGGGGCAGCCTCGACAATCGCCTGCGCCTGCTCTGCGAGATTCTCGACGCGATCCACGGGGCCACCCATGCCGACTACCCGATCGGCGTGCGGGTATCGGGCCACGAGAACCTTGACGAGATGTGCGAGGTCGCCCGCCGACTCGCCGACCGCGGCGTGGCCTATCTCAACGTCAGCGGCGGCACGTACAGCGGTCTCGATCAGGGCGCCAAGATGGCCTACGTCGCATCGGCGTACACCGAGCCCGGCCCCAACGTAGCGGCGGCCGCCGCGATGCGAGCAGCGGTCGCAGGACGCATCCCGGTGATCGTCGCGGGACGCATCGTCGACCTGCGCCACGCCGAGCGCATCATCGCGGAAGGCAGTGCCGACATGGTCGCACTGGTGCGAGCGCTGATCGCCGACCCACGTATCGTCGAGAAAGTGCGTCTCGGTCGCGACGAGATGGTCAACACCTGTATCGGCGGCAACGAGTGTCACTATGGCCGATCGGTTTCGTGCGCGGTGAATCCTGCGGCAGGGCGCGAAGAAGAGCTTCATCGCGGCCGCAGTGATCGACCGCGGCGCGTCGTCATCGTCGGCGGCGGGCCCGCGGGCGTCGAGTGCGCCCGGCAGGCAGCGAGCCGAGGTCATGACGTGCGACTCTTCGACGAGCAACGCGCGCTCGGTGGTGCGCTGCGCGACCTCGGGCGCCACCGCCCGGAGTTCGCCAACTACTCCGATCGATTGGCGGCGCACCTCACCGACGTCGATGTCGAGTTGGGGCATCGCGTCGACGCCGACGAGCTGAAGTCGATGGCGGCCGATGTCGTCGTGCTCGCCACCGGATCGACCGAATGGATCCCTCCCATCACCGGGCTGGGACGCATCGCTTCGTTCACCGCATTGCAGGTGCTGCGCGGCGTTGCAACGCTCGGCGCGCACGTGGTGATCGTCGGCGGCCGCGACGATCACCTGCCCCCGCTCATCGCCGCCGACGCAGCAGCCGACGGCCGGCGTCGAGTGACGCTGCTGTCCGAGCCGATCGTGCACGGCGAAGGCATCGAAGACGCCACGCGCTACGCACTCACGCGGCGCCTACTCGAGAAGTCGGTCGACATTCGCGCAATGGCCGCGCTGCACGAGCTCCGCGAGGGCGAGCTGGTGCTGCGCAACACGTTCACCAACTCGCTCTCCACCCTCTCTGGGGTCGACACGGTGATCTTCGCCTGCGGGCGCCGCCCGCGCCTCGAGCTGTTCGGCGCCGTCGCCGGAGCGCAACCCATCGGCGACGCACTCGCACCGCGACGAATGCTGCACGCGACGCTCGACGGCGCCCGTCTGGGTGCAACGATCTAGGCCCGAGCGGCCTTCTGAGCGGGAAGTTGAAGGAGACGCCATGGCCCGTGTCCCCAGTGTGTATGTGATCAGTCTCACCCCGTTCGACGAGCGCGAGCGCCTCGACGAGCCGGCGCTGCGGGCGCACCTGCAGCGCATGAAAGCCGCCGGCATCGGTGTCTACGCGGGCGGCGCGGGCAGCGGTGAGGCCTACACGCTGTCGCCTGACGAGATGCGCCGCGTGCTCGAGATCGCCGTCGACGAGTTGCGGGGCCACGTGCCGGTGCGGGCAATGGGGGTCGAGCCCCGCACCGCCAACGAGATGATCGCGTTCGGCAAGGTGTGCAAAGCCAGCGGTGTCGACGCCATGCAGGTGTACTCGCTCGACATCGGCCACGTCGGCAAGCCGTCCAACGATGAGATCGAGCGCTACCTCGACGACGTCTTGTCGAACATCGAAGTGCCGGCGGTGATCTCGACGCACTTCTCGGTGGGTTACTTCGTGCCGGTGCCGATCATGGCGCGGGTCTGCGAACGCTATGACCACGTCATCGGCATCAATTGCACGAGTCCCGACATCAACTACCTCACGCAGCTATCCTCGACCATCGACGAACGTGTCGAGATACACACCGGCCTGATGACCCAGGCGCTCGGCGCGCTCGCGGTCGGCGCCTCGGGCTACCTCGCGACCGAAGCCAACGTCGTGCCCCGTTTGTGTGTCGAAGTGATCGACCGCTACCGGGCGGGCGACCTCGATGGCCTGATGGCCGCGTACGGCCGGTTGTTGCGATTCTCCGACAAGCTGCTGGGCGACGGCGGCAGCATCAAGGCCACCAAGGCGACGTTGCGCCTGCTCGGCCTACCTGGTGGCATCCCCCGGCGCCCTCGCCTGCCTCTCGACGACGCGGCGGCGACCGAGCGGCTGATACAAATGATCGACGAACTGCGGGTCCGCGAGACGGAGATCTAGGGGGACGATGGCGCCGTATCCGATCATTTCCGCCGACTCTCACTTCACCGAGCCGGCCGACCTCTGGCTGCGCTACATGGAGCCCGAGTTCCGTGACCGCGCGCCCCACGTCGAGGTGCACGAACACACCGATGTCGTCGTCTGCGACGGTGCGCCGATGTTCCCGGTCGGTGTCATGCACGGTGTCCGGTGGAAGGGCGGTGAAACCCCGACCGACGGCCGCTACGCGGACATCCCGGCGAGCGGCTGGCAGGTCGAGCCGCGCATCGCCGAGATCGAACTCGACGGCGTGTTCGCGGAAGTCCTGTACCCCACCGTGGCCATGCGCTTCTTCACCATCGAAGACGCGGCCTTCGCCGGCGCGTGTATCAAGGCCTACAACTCGTTCGCTGCGGACTTCTGCCGAGAACGACCAGACCGTTTCAAGGCTGTCGCGGTGATCCCCCTCGACGACATCGACCAGGCACTCGACGAACTGCACCGCGCGCACTCGCTGGGGCTGGTAGGCGCCATGATCGCCGCGGTGCCCCGCGGGAGCCTGCCGTATCACGACGCGCGCTATGACCCGTTCTGGTCGGCGGCGGCCGCGCTCGACATGCCGATCAGCCTGCATGTCGCCACGCCGCGCCGTCTCGAGACCGAACGTACGGCGACAGAGGCATTCCTCGGTTACCAGGTCGTGCAGCACATGATCATCGGCATGATCTTCGCCGGCACGCTCGACCGTCATCCCGCCCTGCAACTGGTATCGGTCGAGAACGACGCCGGGTGGGCCGCCCACCTCATCGAGCGCATGGACTACGTCCGAGCCAAGGCGCGCTCTCGCAACCTGCTCACCGATCAACACAACGAACAGATCCCGAGCTACTACTGGCGCAACAACGTCCACTACACGTTCATGCGCGACCGCACGGCCATCCTGGCGCGCGACATCATCGGTGTCGATCGCCTGTTGTGGTCGTCCGACTTCCCCCACGGCGACAGCACCTGGCCCGACTCGATGAAGGTCATCGACGAAGAGCTCGGCGATATCCCCGCCGCGGACCAGCGTGCGATCTTGCACGACAACGCTGCCCGTCTCTACAAGTTCTGAGGAGAACCGATGACGCTCACCGCGCCGACGAAGGACAACCGCAGTCGTACCGACTACAAACTGATCTCGGCCGACAGCCACCTCACCGAACCGGGTGATCTCTGGACCTCGCGCGTCGACAAGAAGTACCGCGAGCGTGTGCCGCACATGGTGCATCTCGACGAAGGCGCGGCGTGGGTGATGGAAGGGGTGCCGACGCCGATCGCGTTCGGCTTCACCGTGTGTGCGGGCAACCGACCGGCCGACATGCGCGACTGGATGCATATCGACGAGATGCGTTCGGGCGGATGGGATCCGGCGAAGCGACTCGAAGAGCTCGATCTCGATCGAGTCGACGCGGAGGTGCTGTTCCCCAACCGGCCGTGGCAGGCGGTCGTCGCCAACAAGGATGCCGAGCTCCACCTCGCGATGATGCGAGCGTACAACGACTGGCTCTGCGAGTACTGCTCGTACGCGCCCGATCGGCTCGGCGGGATGGCCGGCATCCCGAACCGGGGCGTCGCCGAGGCTGTCGCCGAGATCGAACGAACCGGAGCGCTACCGGGCATCGTCGGGTTCAACCTCAGCTGCTATCCGCACGGCGACGCGGTGTTGTCCCCTGACGACGATCCGGTATGGGCGGCGCTCGAGGCCGTCGGCAAGCCCGTCGCCATCCACGTGTCGCTCGGTGATGCGATGCCGTTCCAGTTGGTCGCCAACAAGCTGCCGGGCACGGTGCATTTCTACGACGCTCCCGGGCGCATGCTCGAGTTGATCTTCGGCGGCGTGCTCGACCGCTTTCCCGGTCTTCGTTTCGCCATGACCGAGGTCGACTGCGGTTGGGTGCCGTATTTCGTCGACCAAGCGAACGACAACTACCTGCGCCACGAGAAGGCGACCCTCGTCGGCAAGGAATTGGCCCGCCTCCCCGGTGACTACATCCGCGAGTTCTTCTGGTTCTCGTTCATCACCGACATGTACGGCATCGAGAACCGTCACCGCATCGGCGTCGACCGTATGTTGTGGTCCAACGACTATCCGCACATCGTCTCCGACTGGCCCTACTCGTGGAAGTCGATCAACGCGCAGTTTGCCGGCGTGCCTGCCGACGAACGCCAGGCGATCCTCGCCGGCAATGCGCAGAACTTGTACAAGTTCGGCTCCGCGTGATGCGGCTGCCCTCGTTCGACGAGCTTCCGGTGCGCGCCGGCGCGCCCCCGGGCTCGTCTTGGGGTTTGTGGGGCGACGACGACGTCCTCGGGTGCCTGAACCTGCTCACGCCCGAACGAGTGCAGGCCGCGAAGGCGAGCGTGATCGACGGCGAAGTGTTCAACCTCAATCTCGAACTCGAACTACCCGATCCTCCCCTGTTCGGCCGCAGCAGCATCCACCATGTCGTGCTCGACACCGGCACCGGCCACGACGACGAGATCGGCGCCTTCAACACCCAGAGCTCGTCGCAGTGGGACGGGTTTCGTCACGTGCGCCACCTCGCGTACGGGTATTACAACGACGTCGCCGACGCCGATCACGGTGTGCACCACTGGGCCCGGCGCGGCATCGTCGGGCGCGCCGTGCTCGTCGATGTCGCGCTCTACCGTGACCGCGAAGGCCGCCCGCTCGTCGTCGACACGCCTGATCCGATCGAGCCCGACGACATCCTGGCCGCACTCGACGACCAGCGGGTGCGAGTCGAGGTCGGCGACATTTTGCTGATCCGCACCGGCTGGTTGGCGTGGTATCGCTCGTTGTCTTACGAGCAACGCGCGGAGTACGCGACGCATCGAGTACCACCCTCTTGCGGCCTGCGCCCCGGCACCGAGACGGCACGCATGTTGTGGAATCTGCACATCGCCGCGGCGGCCACCGACAATCCTGGCTTCGAAGTGATGCCACCGGGCGCACTGCATTCGCGGATGGCGCTGTCGGTGCTGCGCGAGCAACCCGAACACAGCGAAGAGTGGTTCTTGCACAGCTCGATCATCGCAAAGCTAGGTTTGGTCGTCGGTGAGCTGTTCGACCTCGACGCGCTCGCCGCCGCCTGCCACGCCGACCAGCGCTACACGTGCATGTTCACCTCGGCGCCGCTGAACTTGCAGCAGGGCGTCGCCAGCCCGCCCAACGCGTTGGCGATCAGATAGCCGTCTCGATCAGCTCGTTAGGCAGGCGAAGAGCTCGGGGTCGGAACGGTGCAACCGGCGGAAGTGCGCAGCCCACATCTCGGGCAACATGTACTTCTCGAGGTTGAACTTCAGCGATTCGAGGCGTTCGGGGATGTCGGATTCTTTGCCGCCGACGATCTGCGCGTCGAAGTCGTAACGGGCGGCCTTCTCGAGCAGGATCGCTTTGATGGTCGCGACCTCGAGCGTGGGACCGACGACGAGGCAGCCGTGGTTGTGGATGAGCACGACGTTCTTGTCGCCCAATGCCGCGACGAGCGATTCGTCGTTGACCGACGACTCGTTGCTCGAATCGAACGCGAGTGCCTGGTCCTGCCAGAACAGCGTGGCCACGAGATTGTGCTGACCGACCGGGCGGCCCGCGCCCGCGATCACCGATGTGTAGTGACCATGATGGTGCACGACGCTGTTCACGTCGCTCCGGCAGCGATAAGTCATCGCGTGGAACGCGAGTGCGGGTGACGCAAACCAGTTGCCTTCGAGCAACTCGAGGTCGAACGACACCTTGATCACATGGTCGGGCATCGTCTCGTCGAAGTATTCGAACGGAGTGGCCCAGAACGCGTCTTCGCCTTGGACACGGACGCTGACGTGCCCCGCCGTCTGGCTGTCGACGCCCTCGCGGTACATCATGCGGCGGGCCGCCGCGATCTTGAAGCGAACATCTTCCTGGTCCATCAAACCCCCCTTTGGCTTGTTCCCCGCTCTGCCGAGGGCCGCTCGGGCCCTGACTACAGGTGCGGCATCACTTCTTTCGCGAGGCGAGTCATGCTGTCGAGCACGTGATCCTGGGCGAGGCCGCCCAACTGTTGGAAGCACAGCAACCGCTGCACACCGATCTCCGCGAACCGCTCCATCTTGGCCCGGCAGACGTCGGGGTCGCCAACGATCACGGCGTCCATGGGGGCCAAGACTTCGTAGACCTCGTCGGGGTCGAGGGGCAGGCCCATGAGCTGACGATTGAGCAGGCGGATCACCGGCACGGGATCGTCGATGTCCCACGCTTCGTCGTCGACGACTTCACCGGCGTTGAGCGCGGAGAGCGCCCCGCCGGGCGAGTAACGGTTGCGGAACGAATCGATCATCACGCGACGCGGCGTGCGAAACGCGCGCGGCACGGCGTTGATGTACCACAGCACCGCTTCGCCGGCGCGGTGACGGATAGCCGCTTCTTTCGACTCTGCGCAGTGCACGAACGTGAAGATGCCGAATTGATCGTTGACCACGTCGCTGACGCTGGTCTCGGTCGAGCGCAAACCATGTCGGTAGACGTCGCGCAATGCGGCCAGGCTCTCGATGGGCTCGAGCAACGTGGTGCCGATCGCCCCGACGCCCAGCGAGCCGGCCATCTCGAACGACTCGCGGCTGATGCACATCTGCCACAGCGGAGGATGCGGTCGCTGCAGGGGTTTCGGCACAATGTTGATCTCGGGAATCTCGATGAGATCGCTCTTCCAGCTGAAATCTTCTTCGTTCCACATCCGAGGCAACATGTGGAACAGTTCACGCAACTGCGGTCGCATGAGCTCGGTGTCGAGCAGGTAGTTGCGCACTTCGCCGAAACCCGACCGTGCGCAACCCATCTCGAGACGGCCGCCGCTGACGATGTCGAGAAAGCCGGCCCGTTCCGCGACACGGATCGGATGATTGATGGTGAACGGTGCAAGCACGCCGGAGTGTCCGATGCGGATCCGTGACGTGTGTTGGCTGACGAACACATTGAACAACTCGGGAGTCGAGCTGAGGCTGAACTCACCGCAACCATGGTGCTCGACGGTCCACCAGCAGCCGTAGCCGAGCTCATCGGCGAGCTTGGCCTGCGCGAGCGAGTCCGCGATCAGCGCCGCCTCGCCCTCACGCGACCAGGCCGGTTCGGCTCGTTCGAGCTCACAGAAAATATCGAGCTGCATCAGCCTCTCATCTCGAGCCCGGTGTGAAAACGGTCGCGGTACCTTCCCACATCCACTGCGCCGTGTGCACCCGTTCACTGATGCGCCAACCGACCGTCGTGCGAACCAGCTGGTCGCGATAGCGCAGCGCGCGTGCATGGAGTACGCCGTCGGTGGCGATGAGATGCGTGAGTGATCGGGTCGTGGACCGCGCCCGATCACCATCGACGTCGATCTGCATGTTCCCCATGAAATGGAACGACGCCGCGAACGTCTGCAGTGGGCTGATGTACTCGACGATCGCATCGATGCCTTCGAGCCACGGGCCACCGCCATAGGAGGCTCGAACGTCAGGCGTGAAGACCGTAGCGAGCGCGTCGAAATCGAGTTCGTCGATGGCGTTGGCGTAGCGCACAAGGACCTGTTGGATGAGCGAGAGATCGTCGGACACGACCACACGGTACTGTGGGGACGTGGGGGGTGTTGACGCGGAACGCAGACGTTGGCGGCGCGTCCTATTTGCCACCGGGATGAGCTCGTGGATCAACACCGCGACGTTCAGCACCATCAACGTCGGTCTGCCCGACATCGCGAGGTCGTTCCCCGGCCACTCTCTCAGCGCGATCGGTTGGGTGATCACGACCTATGCAATCGTCTTCGGCGCGTTCTTGTTGCCGGCGGGTCGTATCGCCGATCGCTTCGGTCGTCGCCCCGTCTACAACCTCGGGTTGGCACTGTTCGCGGTCGGCGGGATCGTCGCCGCGACCGCCCCGACGTTCGCGGTGCTGATCGCCGGGCGAGTCGTGCAAGGGGCAGGGGCAGCGATCAACGCGCCGGCGGCGATCGGTCTGCTGCTCGAAGTCACTCCGCCGAGCGAGCGCGTGCGCGCCATCACGTTGTGGTCGGCGTTGACAACCATCGGCGGAGCCTCGGGGCCGACGCTCGGCGCGCTCATCATCGAAAACGGTGGCTGGCAATGGGCGATCGCCGGACCCGCGGTACTCACCGTGGGTGTGTGGTGGGCCGGACGGCGGTATCTGCCGCAGAGCGCGCCGACGAAGAGCACGGCTCGCCTCGACGTGATCGGAACCGTGCTCGCTACTGCATCGATGGCGCTGCTCGTGCTCGCGATCTCCGAAGGCAACAAGTGGGGTTGGGGCTCAGCGGCAACCGTCTCGGCCTTCGCCGGCACTGCGTTGTCCCTGGTGTTGCTCATCGAGCGCTCACGGCGCCATCCCGAGCCAGTGGTGCCCACGAAGTTGTTCCGCGCCCGTTCGTTCTCGGTCGGCACCGCGTCGTCGGTCGTACTCGGTGTCATGGGCGGGTCGATCCAGTTGACCCAAGCGTTGTTCCTGCGGCAGGTGTGGGATTACCCCGCGTTGAAAGCCGGTTTGGCGATCACCCCTGCACCGCTATTCGCCTCGCTGGCCTCCCCCATGGCGGCGCGCTATGGCTCGCGCTACGGCGAACGCGCCGCGGCGATTCCGGGCACGCTGCTGATGGCGTTCAGCGTGGCGTGGTACCTCTGGTTCATGACCTCGACGCCGGCGTACTGGGCCCACCTGTTTCCGGGCTCGGCACTGAACGGCATCGGCGTGGCGTTCGCGTTCCCGATGATCTCGGCCGCTGCCGTGCGCGACGTCATGCCCGCGGACCTCTCTATTGCCACCGCCGTCACCCGCGCCGCGAGCCAGGTCGGTCAGGCGGTCGGTGTGGCGCTGATCCTTGTACTGATCGGCAACGGCGTGGCCGACATCGATCGGTTCCGGGCGTGTTGGTGGGTGTTGTGCGCGTTCAGCGTCGTGGCGGCGTTGACGACCTTCGGCCTCGGCCCGCCCCGGTTCAACCGCGGCGTGCTGATCGAAGACGCGCGCTGACTTCAGCCGCCCGTCGGTGTGCCCGCGCTGACTCATGGCGGCCCGCGTGTGACGTGATCGAAGAGTGAGCCGTCGGGCCGAAACACGTCGAAGTCGAATGCGGTGCCGTCGAGTCGCCAGTGGCCTTCGTGAACCATGTGGTGGTGTTTGTCGCACAACAACAGCAGATTGTCGAGATCGGTCCGGCCGCCATTGGTAGCGCCGGGTTTGAACGCCACGATGTGATGGACGTCGGTCCACTTCGCCGGTCGGCGACACCCGGGGAACGCGCAGTGCCGGTCGCGGATGGCCACGGCGTGGCGTTGCGCCATCGTCGGCGCATAGATGCGCCGCCCTTGGTCGAGTACCTCGCCGCGGCTGCCCAAGACCATCGGGATGATCGCGGCGTCACAGGCCATGCGGCGCACCGTGTCCGGCGAGATCGGCGTGCCGTCGAACAGTTCACAGATGCCGTTGGCGGCCAACACCCCGGTCAGGGTCTGGAAGTCGATCAGCACCGACAGCGACGGCACCGACGGCCGAGGCTTCGCCGCAGTGACCCGCTTCGAGGTGAGCGGCGGCTTCACCGCCACCGTGGCGTCCGCCGCACCATCGACATCGTCGGCGTCGCTCGCGTCATCGCCGGCGGCCTCGACATCGTCGGCGACCGGGTCGGGTTCGGGCGCCGACGGTTCGGGTTCGCCGGTTTCGGCGCCGGACAGGACGCGGCGGGCGATCTCGCTCATCGCTTCCGCACGCCGGAACTTCAACGTTCGTTCATCGAGCGCCGTCGGCTTGCGATCAGGATGCAGCGCCCGCCACAGTTGATCGGCGACGAGATCCACCGCCCGTTCGATCGGCGCGGTCTCCTCCGGCGGCCACTCACCCAACAAGGCCCGCATCCCCGAGTCCCGATTGAAGAACCGCACCTGCCGCTGCGCCTTGAGCCGCGCCGCGCGCTTCGCGCCACCATCGCCGTCGCTATCGATCACCAACTGATGCGCCGCCTGCTCCAACTCCTCCGGCGACAACGACTTCGCCGCCGCCACCAACGACGCGGCCTTCGCCAACAACTTGTCCGGCACGATCCCCGCCACCACATCGACATGCGCCGGCGAAATCTCACCGGCCGACAACGCGTCACCCAACCCGGGCAGCGCCTCGATCACCTTGGACCGCTTCGCCGACCGCGACGCCTCACGACCCGACGTCTTCGTATTCGCCGCCACCCACGACGTGGTATCAGTCGCACCATCGGCCGCCGCGCCGTTGCCGCGCGTGAACACCGCCAACGCCAACGCAAAGACCGCCTCACCCCGACCATGCACCCGAGCCACCCCGCGCAGCACATCACCGGCCTGCGCGACCGTCATCGGCCCCGCGACAATCGCCTCGAGCCTCTCGAGCACACCCAGCACGGGCGCCGCATCCATCAACAACGACATACGACAATTGTAAAGACACCCACTGACAGTCACCGAAAGTGGTCAACATGCCGCCGGATCCAACGCTACGCGTCAGGCAGTGTTTACAGCGTGTTCCGCAGTTCGGCGAGCATCGCGTCGACATCGGAGTTGTCGGTCCACATTGCCTCGGACAGATCGGACAACGGAAGCACCTTGGTCGTCAACGCCCGGAGCGAAGCGAGACTCGGCGCCGAGGCAAACCAGTCGCACTGTCCCTCGCACGACCAGAGCATGAGGCGTGCGTCATCGGATTCGAAGCGATGGTTCTCTGGACAAGGCCAACCGAACGTCGACGACACTTCTCTGAAAAGTGCGCGCAAGGCCGCGAGCACCGCCGGCGTCAATGGCTCGGCCTGAGCCTGAAGGAGGAACGGTTGGTCCAGGCACTGCGCATCCCAACGAAAGGCACCGACGAACGCCCGAATATCGGCCGCGAAACGATTGGCGACGTATCACCGTCCAAGTCGCCACCAACGAGCACCGGAGGATCGTCGTCGCCATCGAGCGGAACGCCCCACGCGCACACCCCTTGGTTCTCGATCGTGAGGACCAGCACGGGCGATGCCTCACCGAAGAACTGGCTCTCGGGAGAGCTCGGATCGTCGATATGAACGCGTTCGGGAAACACGACTTGATGCTCGTAGGGCTTCACAACCTCCTGCATCACCTGCGGAGTGAGCAGCGAACTCACGAGCGGTGGAATAGGCGGTTCGTGCATCAACCGAGGCCGGAGTCGGGGCCGAAGCCTCCGTCGCCTTCGCGCCAACGGCGCAACGATTCGAACGGATAGATCCCCGTCGAGTGACCGTCGTTCCATGTGACCGACAGACCCCACGCGCCGTGCAGTTCTGCATTGTCGATGCGAAGAGGCAAGGGGCTACCGGGCCGCGGCCACGTGTTCGCGCCTTGGTCGCGCAAGCTGCGGCACGTCGCGCACGGGCACGCATGTCGCAAGGTCACCAAATCGAAGTTGACGACGTAGCCATCGTGAAAGGTGATCGTCACACCCTCGTCCCTGACGATATCGATGTTGCCGGGCTCGTATCGATCATCCATCGCCATAATGTGCCCGATGCTTTCGTGATGTCTACGAACGCGGGTAGACCTCGATCGTGGGGACAATGGTGTCGCGAAACAACTCCAGCACCTCGTGCGGCTTCGCGTGACGACCTTTCGCGTGTTTAGAGAACAGCAACTTGCCGTCGACGGTCACCTCGAAGACACCCTGGGATCCTGTGATGAGCTTCAGTTCGCCGATCACATGCTGGTAGTCGCGCAACAGGTCACCAGCCGCGCTCACGGCGCGGTCGCAATAGTCTCAAGGGACGCAATAGGTGATCGTGATCGAGTGCTTGGTCATCGCGCACACCGCCTTGGCTGAGTAACTCGGAGGATACCCACCCCTCTGCGGGATCGAGCCTCACTTGCCGGCGGCGGTCATGCTGGCGCCGAGCAACGCCCGAAAGCGCGGATCGCCGTCGATGTTGTTCTGCATCTTGTTCATGACATAGCCGCCGGCGATGCCCAGATCGGGATCGGCAAATCCGGCCGAGCCGCCCGCGCCACCGTGACCGAACGCGCGCGGACCGCCGTAGACCTGCATCGGACCGGTCGTTGCGAAACCGAGACCGAAGCGTGTGTGGACCGACGTTCCCGAAAGCGACAACACGAGGTCCTCGCCCTCGGCCTGTGGCTGCCGCGCCCGGTCGATCGTCTCTCGCGTGAAAAGCGCCCAGTCGGGCCCGCCTTCGACGGGACCGATCAAGCCGGCGTAGAAACGGGCCAATGAACGGGCGTTGGTGATGCCACCCGCCGCGCCGAGCTCGGCGGCGTGATACTGCTGCGTATTCGCTGCCGTCGCGAGATCGGGCCACGCGCCATTGAGCGAAATCGCCCGCGCCAACAACGTCTTCGCCGCGGCAGCGCCCATCTCGTCGCTCATCACGGGCGCCGGCGCGGGGATCATCGGCGCGACGCGCGACTCGAGCTCGGCCGGTAGCCCCATGAAGAACTCGAGACCCAGCGGGCGCGCGAACTCTCGTTGCCAGAATTCGCCCATCGTGATGCCGGCGACGCGACGGACCACTTCGCCGACGAGATACCCATAGGTGATCGCGTGATAGCCGAATCGCGTGCCTGGCTCCCAATACGGCTCCTGCGCCGCGAGCGCCTCGATCACCGGCTGCCATGCCAACGTCTCTTCGAAGGTCAGCGAACGATCGATCGTGGGCAACCCCGCCTTGTGGCAGAGCAACCACCGCACCGGAATGTGCTGCTTGCCCGCTTGCGCGAACTCGGGCCAATAGCTCGCGACGGGCGCGTCGAAGTCGAGCAGGCCTCGCTGCGCGAGCAGGCTGGCGCAGGCCGCGGTCGCGCCTTTGGTCGTGGAGAACACGACCTGCAACGTCTCGTCGGTGTACAGATCGCGCGTCACCTCGTCGATGGCGCCGCCGTACATATCGGCCACCATCACGCCATCGACGAACAGCGTGAACCCCGCGCCGACCTCGCCCTGCTCGACGAAGTTGTTCACGAACGCGTCGCGCACCCCTTCGAAGCCGGCAACGACGAAGCCGCGCACGTCGACGACCGTCATCGCGCGCCGTCTCCGCGGTTCCAGATGATGACCTCGTCGACCGGTCGCCGCGGCGAGGGGGCGAAGTCTTCGCCTTTCGTATACGCCACCGGAATCAGTGCAACCTGGAACCAGCTCGTCGGGATGCCGAGCACCTCGGCCATATCGGTTTGATTCAGTTGATGGGCGGTGGTCAACACCGAGCCGAGGCCGCGACTGCGCAGCGCGAGTTGGAAACTCCACACTGCAGGGATGACCGACGCGAACATGCCCGAATCCATGTGCGTCGACAATCCGAGTGGGCCCGGATCGGGGATCATGATGTTGTAGCGGTGCAGGGCTGCACCGACGTCGTAGCAGGGGATGACCAACACGGGCACCTCGTGCATGCAGTCCGCGAGGTAGAGGATCGAGCGCGAGATGCGTGCACCCGCTTCGTCGCCCATGGACAGTTTCGATTCGAGCATCTGCGACACCCGCGGCACGAGCACGTCGCGATAGATCTGCGCGACCTTGCGTTTCTGCTCGGCGTCGTCGACGACCACCCAGAACCACTCTTGCGCGTTCGACGCATTGGGGGCGTAACACCCGAGCCGGATGCAGTCGGTCACGACCTCGCGGGGTACCGGCCGCGTCAGGTCGAGGCGCCGGCGAACCGCCTTGGTGGTGGTGAGCAATCGGTCGATCGATTCCAAATCGAACTGCGTCATCGAGCAACTTTCGTCGGGGCTGGGATCTTGTAGAGCTTCTCGTAGTTGTCCCACAAGATCTTGCGCTTCGACGACTCGGCGAACGGCAACTCGAGGAACGATTCGGTAGAGCGCGGGAACTTGGCGTCGGCATGGGGATAGTCGGTGGAGAACACGAGGTTGTCGTCACCGAACTCGTCGATGTAGTACCGCGCCGCCGCTTCGTCGGCTTCGACCGACAAGAAGCAATTGCGCACCATGTACTGCGACGGCTTCATGCGGAGACCCGGAGCTTCGAGCTTGCCCAGCCATTCGTAGTGCTCGTCGAGGCGATACGCGAGCCACGGGGCCCAGGCACAGTTGCCTTCGAGCAACCCGACACGAAGGTCGGGGAATCGCTCGAGGACACCACCGGCGGTGAGACACGTCACCACGAACATGATGCCGAGCGGTTGATTGAACGGATGCCACAACATGGTCGGGCCGAGATGATCGCTGAACGCGAAATCGGGCTCGAGGTAGGTCTTGCCGCCACCGTGAAAGCAGACCGGCACATCGAGACGCACGCACTCGCGCCAGATGGGGTCGTACACGGGGTCGTGCCACGGGCGGCGATCGGGCAGACCGGGCGTCATGAACGCGGCCTTGAACCCGAGGTCACCGACGCAACGAGCGAGTTCGTCGACCGAGCCGGCGACGTCGTGCGGCGCGAGCATCGCCGCACCGTGCATGCGGTCGGGCGCCTCACTGCGAAAGTCGTGCAGCCAGTTGTTGTAGGCGCGCGCGATCTCGAGCGCGAGGTCGGGCTCGAGCCCGTCGTTGCCGAGGAACTGTGTGCTCTGCAGGCCGAGCACGAACAACCCCCTGCTCGGGAACAGGACCGTGCTGTCGAGGCTCTCCATGTCCATGGCCAGGAGTTGCGACTTGGCGTCCCAGTCGCGCGCCTCCGCGTGTGCGAACACGCTGTCGGTCGACTCGTCCCAGAGGCCGTCGTACGCGCCGGGATGCAGGTCGCTGAGCCGCGCGATCACGCGATTCTTGACTTTGACCCGCATATCGCGCTGGAGCTCGCTGAGCCCGATCGGTGCGGCGTAGCGCCAGCGCGGGTCCATGTAGCGCGTCCAGAGATCCGCCGGCTCGAGTATGTGCATGTCGCTGTCCGCGACCAACCACCCGTTGGTGCTCATGGGGCCCCCTTTGCAACCTCTGCTTGCACGCCCTCTGCTTGCACGCCCTCTGCTTGCACGCCCTTACATCATGGTCGAACTACGCTTGTGGTGTGAAGGACGAGCTTGATGTGAGGTCGTCCTCCGAGCGCCGCCTCGACCCCACCACGATGGTCGTGATCGTCGCGATCTCGGCGTGCAACATGTTGGGGTTCGCCGCGGTCTTCGCGTTGCTCCCGAAGTTGCAGGATGCCCATGGCCTGCCGACCAGAAGCCTCGGGTTGATCACCGCAACGAGCGTGATCATGAGCGTCATCACGCAACTCAGCCTGGCCCGTTTTGCCGATCGAGGGCACAGCCTGTTGCTCATGCGCCTCGGCGCGCTGAGCATGGCCGTCGGGTTCTCGTGGTTCGCGGTCTCCGACCAGTTCTGGCAGTTCGCGCTGGCCCGTGCGCTGGTCGGCGCGGGCGGAGGGATGTTCAACCCCGCGGCCCGGCGCACGATCGTCAGTCAAGACCCCGCTCGTGCCGGCCAACTCCTCGGCACGATGGTCGCCGTAGAGGTCGCCGGCTTCGTCGTCGGGCCGCCGCTCGCGATCGGGCTCTACGCACTCGGTGGGCTGCGACTGCCCTTCTTCGCTCCGACCGTGTTGTTGCTGATCGGACTGCCGTTCATCAGGGTGACCGCCAGTTCGGTGGCGTCGACCCAGCAGCGGCCCCACGCCGTGCGGGCGGTGCTGGTGATGCCGGCTGCTCGGGCCGCGCTCGTGATCGGCGCAGCCGCGAACCTCTCGATCGGCGCGTTCGAACCGGTGATCGCCAAGCAGCTCACCGACCTCGGTTCGAGCGACCGCGCGATCGCCCTCACACTGTCGACGTTCGCGATCCCCTACGTATTCCTCACTCGCTACGGGGGACGAACCGCCGACCGCTTCGGCGCGCACCGCACCGCCGTCATCTCGATGCTGTGCACCGCGCCGGTCATCGCCATGTTCGGCCTCGTGAACACTGCCCTACTGATCGCGGCATTCGGTCTGCTGCGATCGATATTCGACACGATCACCACACCTGCGGGCTCGTCGGCCATGGCCCGAGCCGTGCCCAACGAACTGCTGGCCACCGGCCAGGGTCTCTACGGCGCGATTTCGAGCACGATGACCGGCGTTGCGGCAGCGCTCGGCGCCGTGCTCTACGGTGCCTATGGAGCGCGTACGCTCTGGCTGACATCGGCGGGCGCGATGCTCGCACTCACGGCGCTGACCGCGGCCTTGAGCAAGAGGGCCGGCGTCTGGAAATGAGGAATGATCCATGGGCACGATCGCGATCACCGGTTCTGCGTCGGGTATCGGTAGAGCAACGCGCGAGCGCTTGGAGCACGAGGGCCACAAGGTCATCGGCGTCGACCTGCACGACGCGGAGGTCATCGCCGATCTGACCACCCCCGACGGCCGCGCCGCGATGATCGAGGGTGTCACGCGCGCGTCGGGCGGCGCGCTCGACGGACTGCTCGCGGGCGCGGGCGTCAGCGGGCGCACGCACGACAGCGATCGGGTCATCCGCCTCAACTACTTCGGCGCGGTGGCCACGCTTGCCGGGTTGCGCCCCCTTCTCGCAAAGGGCACCAATGCCGCGGCAGTGGCGATCTCTTCGAACGCGGCCACGACACAGCCGGGCGGCGCCGATCCACGAGCGGTGGAGGTGTGCCTCGCCGGTGACGAGGAGCGGGTCGTCGAGATGCTGGCCGACATCGGTTGGACGAGCTACGCGGTCGCCAAGCTCGCGCTCGCCCGCTGGGTGCGGCGCAATGCCGTCACCGATGACTGGGTCGGCTGCGGTATACGCCTCAACGCGATCGCGCCCGGCATCATCCTGACGCCCATGACCGAAGCGGGCCTCGACTTCATCCTCAACATGCCGAACTGGCCCCGACCCACGCAAGCGCCGGGCAAGCCCGAAGAAGTCGCGGGCCTCATCCGCTATCTGCTGTCGGAGGAGGCCCGCTATTTCGTCGGGTCGTTCGTCGTGATGGATGGGGGTACCGACGCCGCGCTGCGGGCCGACGACTGGCCGAATCTGCCCTATTCGCCCGACGACCCGCGTCCCTCGGCCGCGTCGCCGGCTTCGAACGCCTCTGCCGCCACCGACGCCTGACAACGCGTGCACAGCGGCTCTGCCGGGCGCGCCACCGCGAGGATCGTGAGCGGGCAACCGCAGCGCGTGCAGTTCTCCATCCACACGCGCTGACCGGTGCCCGAAACCTGAACCGACTCTTCGTTCTGCTTGCGCCTACCGAGGATGCCCATATCGATCAGTCGTGCGCGCGCGTGCGATAGTCGCCGAAGGGCTTGTCGCGCTCTGAGAGCGCGCTGGTGAGGCCCTTCTCTTTGATGTTCGTGGTGAACTGGCGCATGGCCTCGGTGTGCGTGCCCAACGCACACAGCTCGGTGCCGGCGCGGATGCCGTTGCGCAGACCCATGTGCTCCATCTGGCGATGCACGACGCGCTTGTTGAGTTGCGCCAACTCGGGTGGCACGGTGGTGATGCGCTGCGCGACTTCGAGAACAGCCGCTTCGAGTTCATCGGCGGGAAAGGCGCGGTTGGCCCAGCCTTCGCGTGCGGCTTCGAGACCAGAGATCGAATCGCCGGTCACCATCATCTCCATGGCGCGGCGCATGCCGAGGAACCACGGATGGAAGTGCATGTCGGGCACTCCGAAGCGCACCGCGGGGTAACCCATCTGCGCGTCTTCGGCGACGTAGACGAGATCACAACATGTCGCCAGCTCGCTGCCGCCGGCAAGGCAATAGCCGTGCACTTGCGCGATCACGGGCTTCGCGAGATCCCAGATGCTCATCCAGCCCTCGGTGACGTGACGGGGCCATTGTCCGTCGCCGCCCGGCGTGTAGAACGGCAGCTCGTGGCCTTCGTTGCCACCGGCGAGGTCGTAGCCGGCCGAGAACGACGGACCGGCGCCGCGCACGATCATCACGCGCACGCTGGGGTCACGGTCCGCTTCGCGCAGTGATTCGAGGATCGCACCGCGCAGCGGATGGATGAGGGAGTTGCGCTTCTCGGGGCGATTCATCGTGATGCGCCGCACCATCGGTGCCGGCTCGTCGATGAGGACGATGTCGGTGCTCATTGGGACCCCCTGGTCGGCGGCGCGCGGGCCGATGCCGCGTCCGTGACCGCCAGACTGTCACATGATGCTCTACCGGCGCGCGGCGAGGACCACCAGCGTGGGTGATCCGACCGTGAACAGCTCGCCGTCGATGCCGCCGAAAAGGCCGATGATGTCGAACCCGGCGGTGTCGAGCGCATGGACGACCTGCGCACAGGTCGTCACTCGGTGGCGCACCGTGCGCTCCGCGGTCTCGCCCGCATGTTCCAGCGTCATCGTGGCGACGACGGTCGAGGTTGTCGCCTCGTAGATGTTTTCGATCGACAGCGCGACGTCGCCGACTCGATGCGAATCGCTGTCGCCGTAGTGGGCCAAGATGCATTCGGCCGCCATCGGATGGTCGATGACGAAGCGGGCACCGGGACGCAGCGCGGCGGCGACGCCTTTGACGAACTTGGCGGTGCCTTCGTCGTCGAGATAGCCGAACGAATTGCCCATGCAGTACGCGCCGTCGAAGCTGACGTCCGCGGGCAGTATCTCGCGCAGTTCACGCAGATCGCCGAGCACTGCGTGGGCGGGCACACCCAACTCGACCCCACTTTCGTTGATGCGGTCGACGGCGACCGACGACAGATCGACACCGGTGATGTGGTGGCCCATCGCGGCGAGACGCAACGCCAGGCGTCCGTCGCCCGACGGCGCATCGAGCAACCGGGCAGGGAAATCGGGCTCGAGCGCGAGCGCGTCGGCGATGAACTGAGCTTCGGCATCGGAGTGCGCTTCGGGCACCAACCCGCGCCAGACGTCGTGTGCGAGCGCGTCGAAGAAGGATTCGTACCATTCGGCCATACCGGCAACCTACCGATCGCCCGGCGACGCCCACGTCATATCGACTAAGAAGTTGTCCGGCGGGAGGGCTCATGCAGGCGTGGCGGGTTCATGGGTTCGGCGAACCGGCCGAGGTGTTCGTACTCGACGAGATCGCTGCGCCGACTGCGGACGATCTGGGTGGCATGGGCATGGGGCTCCCGGGATGGATTCCCCTACAGCCGGGCGCGGCGCCGTTCGACGATTGGGTGATCATGCAGGTCTCCATAGCGGGACTGGCGCTGCCCGACGTGACGATGTGTCGCGGTACCTACCCGGTGCCCGTGGCGCGGCCGTACGTGTCGGGACAAGAAGCGGTGGGCGTCGTGATCGATGCCGCGCCGCGACGGCGGCACCTGATCGGCCGGCGTGTTGCCGCAGTGACGATCCAACCGTTCGGCAGCCTTGCGCCGATCGCCGTCGGCATATCCACCATCTTCGAGGTGCCCGACAGCATGAGCGACGAAGATGCGGCGGGCTATCTCATCCCCGCGCACACGGCGTATCACGCGGTGGTGCGGCGGGGTGCGGTGCGCGCCGGTGAGACCGTCGCGGTGACAGGCGCCGCCGGGGGCCTCGGCGCGGCGATCGTCCAGTTGTGCGTCGCGGCCGGCGCGCACGTCATTGCCGTGGTCGGTGGCGAAGAGAAGATGGCCTTTTGCCGCAGCCTCGGTGCCGACGCGATCGACCACTCGACGGGCGACGTCGCGGCGCGGCTGCGCTCCGCCAATGGCGGCCAACCGGTGCAGGTCATCGTCGACCCCGTGCAAGGCGAGATGGGCGCTACTATTCGTAGCGCGCTCGCGCCCGACGGGCGCCACGTGTTGTGCGGCCACGCGGGCGGTCTCGTCCCCCACGATCCGCACTTCTACATGTACAACCACACGCTGGTCGGAGCCACGCTCGGCAGCTATCCGCGGCCGGAAATGGAACGAATCCACCACGAGACCAACGCTGCGCTGAGCGAGTTGCTCGCCAGTGGACGCTACCGACCGACCGTGACCCGATGCGTTGCGTTCGACGAAGTACCGGCGGCGCTGACCGATCTCGCAGAGCGACGCACGATGGGTCGCGTGGTCGTGCGGGTCACAGGTTGACCCAGAAAGAACTGGCCTTCGTATCGAGTACGTCGGTGCCACTGGGCGGGTACGCGGTCGCATGCACGTGCACTTCACCTTCTTGTTGGCGGACCGCTGAAGGCACAGTCAGGGTGATGTGCGCCGGCGATCCGGCGTTCACGTCGACGGTGGTTTCGGCATGCTCCTGATGGGCCCCGGCAGTGAACCACACGACGATTCGCACGATCTTGTTGACGCTGGCGTTGACGATGACCTCGTAGCTCTCCCCCTTGATCGCGTCAGGTGCGGGCAAGGTCATCTCGATCGCACCGTCGTGGTCGCCGATGCCGAGCAACTCCAACGTCTGCGGGCCGACCACGCCGTCGAGCGCAAGGCTGTTGACCGATTGGAAGTAGACGACTGCGGCCAGTGTCTTCAGCCCGAATACCCCATCGATCGCTCCGACAAAATAGCCCTGAGCGACCAACGCCTTTTGCAGCGCTTCGACCTCGGGACCTTGCGAGTTCGGTTGCAGGCCAGCCATGCCCGCGACTCTAGCCACAGTGGCGACGGGACTTCGCGCGATGAAGTGAGTCCCGCGCATCACGAGCCTCTCCGCCCGTTTCCGGTACTCTGCGCCCTGGCGGTGACGGCGCGGTTGACAGTGAGCAGGACGGCAACGCGTACCCGCGCGCTCTCGTACGGGTTTCTCGGGCTGTGCCGGCCCGAGGAGTTCGAACGGCGCCGGCAAGTGGGCGAGGAGCCCACCATGCTCGGCCATCAGCTCGGTGATCCCGTCGCGAGCGCGATCGCTGCGACCGGCGATCGACAACTTGCCGAACTCGCTTTCCGTCACCTTCTCCGTTTGCCGGCCGTATGAGTTGGCAAGGGACGACGACCCGTGAAGCGAACGACTACGCGCTCGGCGCACTTGCATTCACTATCGGCGATCGTGAACAGGCGCTCGATCACCTCCGCGTTGCACACGATTGTCCGTTGCACTGGGCGCGCCGCTGCACGTGCTGCGGACCACGATCGCTCGCGCCGCATGTGGCGATGACGCCGCTGCAGCACAAGCCGACACCGCGCTCGACGAAGCGACGCGCTGTGGCTGGCTCGGCGTGATCAACGACGCCGAAATGGTGTGGCACGTGCGCTAGAGGCCACGCATCGAGCGGCGGCATAGCCCTCGAACGCGTCGCCGCCCGCCGCCGCGATCACATCGCCTAGGTGCTGGTTGTCGTACCACTCGTTGTAGTCGTCTTCGCGACCTTCGACGGGATTGGTGAACACGACCAGTGTGTAGTTGCCCATCTGCGTTCCCCTCACTTTGGCTCCGGCACCGCGTTGCCGAGTGCCCACACGTTGTGTCGATCCGGCGCGGCTGTCAAGGTCGGGCACCCCGGCTGCCTTCGCCGACCGCCTCGCCCACAATGCGCTCGGGACGGATGCTCAACGTCCGCGCAGCCGCTTGTTTGTCATGATCACATCGAATACCTCGGGATCGAAGCCCTCCGGTGCCCACTCCGCGAGTTCGTCGTGCTCGGGATCCTTCGGATCGGACAGTGCCTCGAGCAATCGAATGTAACCGAAAGGACCACCGCAGTCCTCTGGCGGGCACGCCCTCTTGCCGTCGAGACACATCGGGTAGCGGCCACGCTCGTTCGGCGACTCGATTGCCTCGACAACTACCTCGTGCTCCCAGCCGTCGCCGAAGTCGTAGTCCCAACGCAGCCGAGAATCCAGACGGGGCAGCACCTGTTTCACCGTGGCGTGCTTCTCGTTGATCATGTAGTCGGCGTCCTCGTCCGGGTCTCCGAACAACACACCACCCACGTCGAACATGTGAAGGTGATAGCCCTGCCATCCCATCGCGACCTCGAGGGCGCGCGCCAGTTTCGGTAAGGGCATCTCGGACCGCACCACGACGCGCCGCCACACGGGCGGCTCAACATCGCACAACGTCACCTTCAGCGTATGCACGGTCGGGCCAAACGGGATCACGATGCCTCCTTCGTCGTTTCGATCAGAATACGTGCGTCGCCGTACGGGTGGTACGTTGCCCTCGCGCTTCACGGTAGGAGCCAGCGATGTACAAAGTGATCGCGCTCGTGCGCCGCAGATCCGGTATCACTCCCGAGCAGTTCGCCGACTACTGGAAGAACGTGCACGCCCCTCTCGTGCGCACGACGCTGCCGGGGCTACGCAAGTACGTCTTGAACATCGTGGAGGCCGGGCGTGGCGGCGAACCTCCCGAATACGACGGCATGGTCGAGTTGCACTTCGACGATCGCGCTGCTGCCGAGCGTGCACTCTCGTCTCCAGACTGGCTGGGCGATACCCGGCGATCGAGCACTGACGAGTTCCTCGAACTCGACACCATCCTTTCGATTCGCGCCGAGGAGTACGTCGTGCCATTGCAGTAGACCCTTGCGCTATGGGTGCGGGCGACTCTGGCGGGCGACGGGCGCGTGGAGCTCCGCGTGCCGATGTCGCAGTCCGACCTCGCCGCGTGGGCCGGGTTGTCGTGAGAGGCGGTCGTCAAGGCGTTGCGAACGTCGCGGGTGCTGATCGCAATTCGTTCTAGTAGTCCAAAAGCACGGTGGGCGTGCTCTTGGGCTACCAGACCGTGGGGGAGGGCTCGGCGGCGAGCTGCAAGTCGGGCATGACATCTACCTCGCGTCGCGTGCGGCGTTGTTACGTATGCTGGCACGCGAGGTCGAAGCCATGACCACGAAGAATCTGCCCACCGCGCCAAGAGTGATCGTCCTCGACGAGACGTTCACCGACCCTGCGTGGTTGAGCGAGCTCTTCACCTCCAATGGCCCGTACTGGAACCAGGGCCGGTACCTGTCGGCGGCGGGGGCCGCCTCGCAGATGCCGGGCGGCGCGAATTCGACGATCGGCGTGCCGTGGTACCGCCAGGATTGGGCGCTCGGCGGCCAACCACTCGCGGATGGCGCGGAGCACATCCTCGAACATGCATCATTCGCAACCGCCGCACGTCAGGTATTCGCCGGAGCGGTCGTGCGACCGCATACGGTCTACGCCAACGTCCAACTTCCCGCAACCGGCACCGATTTCGGGCACACCGACGTGCCCGAGTTCCGGGGCATCACTCGCGACCGCTATCCCGTCGCACTCCTGCACATCATGAACCGCTCCGGTCTCTTCGGTCGCTGGCAACTCGACATCTGCACTGCGGTCACCTGGTTGTGGGACGGACCGCGTGGCGACTTCGTGCTGTGGACCCACGGCCCCGACCGTGCGCCAGAACGCTTCGTTCCGCCGCTCAGCAACCGAGCAGTCGTGAGCGACAACGACCGCGTGTTCCACGCCGTCGGCGACTTCGCGCGTCCGGACGGCCCGGCGTCGAACGATCTCACACCCACGAGCGAAGTGGTTGCGAACGACGACGGATGGGCACTGCGAGACGGCGCGCGTGCCATCGGCACATGGCCACGCCACATGGTGCGGCTGTCGGTGTCGTGGAAGGCCTACGTGTTCCGCGACGAGGCCGCTGCTACGCGCTACGACGAGCACACCGACGATCTCGACGAGACCCTCGTCATCGACATATTCGCCACCGAGTTGGCCCGGCGCGGTTCGCCCATCGCGGCGTCGAGCGCGACCGACGAGTCGTTCCTCTATGCCATCGCCGCGGGCTGGCCCAAACGAATCCCCACGCCGAGCCCATAGTTCACGAGAGCGCGGCAGTCGTCGCCCGCTGCATCTGCTCACCCGAAGGATTGCGGTGCAACAACCAACCGCCGTCCACATAGAGCACATGCCCCGTGATGTAGGCGGCTTCGTCCGACGCGAGGAAGACGGCCGCATCACCGACATCGGTGGGGGTGCCGAACCGTCCGAGCACGGTGGCGTCCCGCACCGACTGCGCCATGTTCGGGTCGGCGCGTATTCCTTCGGTCATCTGTGTCTCGATGTAGCCGGGCCCGATGGCGTTGACGCGTATTCCAAATGGCCCGAGCGCCGCTGCCGCGCTGTGAGTGAGGCTCACCACGCCCGCCTTGGATGCGCTGTAGGCCGCAGTCGTGGGATTGGCCCGCGCGCTCAGGATGGAAGCGGTGTTGATTATCGCTCCGCCACCTTGTTGCACGAACTGACGACCGGCGATCTGGTCACACAAGAAGACGCCGCGCAGATTGACGGCGATGACACTGTCCCAGCGTTCGTCGGTCAACTCGAGGAACGGAGCGCCGCCCGCGATACCCGCGTTCGCGACCATGATGTCGAGCCACCCATGATCGGCGACCACGGTGTCGACCAGCGTCTGTACCGACTCCCGCTCGGTAACGTCGCACACGCGGTGGTCCGCACCGATCGACGCGGCTGCCTCGACCGCCGTCTCCTCGGCGATGTCCGCGATGATCACCCGTGCGCCCTCGGCCGCGAAGCGCGTTGCGATGCCCAAACCGAGGCCCCGCGCCCCGCCGGTGACGATTGCGATCTTTCCGTTCAGCCGTCCTGACATCGTTGGACACCCTTTCGCATTCGAAGCCTCGATCGCTACGATCGACCACCGTGACCGAAGATGCCATCGCGCTGTTGATCGAACCACGCGAACGACCCGTCGGTAACGGCATGGTGCATCGGCTGTTGCCGTGGCGCAATCGCCGCATGGTCGGACCGTTCATCTTCGCCGATCACATGGGCCCCGACGACCTGGCCCCGGGAGTCGCCGTCGACGTAGACGCGCATCCCCACATCGGCCTGTCGACGCTCACGTATCTCTTCGAAGGACGGCTGGTGCACCGCGACTCGACGGGCGAGGTGCAGACGATCGAACCGGGCGACGTCAACTGGATGACCGCGGGCGCCGGCGTCACACACACCGAACGCACCCCGGACGGCGAACGTGACCAACAGCGGCGGCTGCACGGACTGCAGTCATGGATCGCGCTGCCGACCGACACCGAAGACGGTGAGCCGTGGTTCGAACACCACAACGCAACGGCGATCCCGCAAGAGGATCGCGGCGGCGGGGCAACCGTTCGCGTCGTCGCCGGCACCGGTTGGGGCATGCGGTCGCCCGTTGCCGTCTCGTCGCCCTTGGTACTGGCCGAGATCCGCCTCTCGGGCGAAGGGTCGTTCGTCATAGAGAGCAAGCACCGCGAGATCGCCGTGCTCGCCATCGACGGGGCGCTCACCGTTGCCGGGCGGACCCTGCCCACCGGCCACCTCGCGGTCCTCGAACCAGGCGTCCGCCCCGCCGTCGCAGGGCGCGGTCACGCGATGGTCATCGGCGGTGACCCCGTCGGCCACCGTCACATCTGGTGGAACTTCGTCCACAGCGACCGCGAACGCATCGAGGAAGCCAAACAGCGGTGGGCGGACCAAGAGTTCCCCAAAGTGCCCGGCGATCACGACCCGTGGGTGCTGTTGCCCAACTGAGTGTGCGCGCAGCGTCGACGCGTCACGCCGCGAGCAGACGTTGGACGTTTTCGGGCGCAAAGAAATCGGTGACCGGAACGGAGCCCGCCATCACACCGAAGAACCGGTCGATCTCGGGCTGGTTGCCCACGAGCGCGCCGATCAGTTGCTGCATCTCGGGCGGGGGCGGCAACTCGACGTGGGCGAGTTGACAGGTGAAGTCGTACATCGCGCCGACGGCCGCATCGCGGCTCGCCTGGTAGTGCGCGAGCGATCGCTCGAGATTGCCGTCGAGCCCTTCGTCGACCGCGGCCGACAGCAGATCGGCGTCACGGAACGCGTCGAGCATCCCCTGCGCGGTGACCGGGTCCTTGTGATATCCGGCGTCGCCGACGAGCGCCCAACCCGGACCGTGCGAGGTGCGGAAAAAGCCGCCAGTGTCGTTCGTCAAGCGGAACCGCTCGACGCGAGTCCCTGCACCGATGCGCGCGGCCAACGACGGCGCCGTCTCGAGGGTCGCCATGAACGCGCCTTCGATGTCGTCGCGGTACGCGTTGGCGTCGGACACGGCGATCGTCTGGGCGACGATTACGAGGTCGTCGTGCGTCGGGACAGTAACGAAGAAGCGATTGGGCCGCACGTAGAGCTCGCCACCGTCGAGATCTACGCCGCTCCAATAGCTGTACGCGGCCACCGACGCTACCGGTTGCACGTTGTACGAGGGCGCGCCGACCGCGCGGGCGACGAACGAGTGCATGCCGTCGGCACCGATCACCACACCGGCCCGCTCTTCGACGAGGCGGCCGCCCCGGTCGCGCCCGCGGACGCCGACGACCCGGTCGCCGGCGAAGACGAGTTCCTTCACGGTGAATCCTTCACGGATCTCGGCGCCGGCCTCCGCGGCGGCTTCGACGAGCAACGTGTCGAGGATCGTGCGTCGAGGCACGTACATCGACGAGTTGCCGTCGGCCGGAGGCGGAGTGCCGCGCAGGCATACGGGACCGAAGTCGAAGCTCATACGTTCGACCGCCGGCACCCCGGTCGACACGAGCCGATCGAGCAATCCCCACCGGGCAAGGCGAGCAACGCCGGCCGGCTGGATCGCGTGGCCCGAAAGGGTGTCACTGGGAAACGTCGCACGGTCGACGAGCAGCACCCGCCGTCCCCGTCGTGCAAGCAGCATGGCTGTGGGCGCACCAGCACACCGAGAGCCCACCACGATTGCGTCGAACATGATCATCCTCCTCATTCGATGTCGTTGTGACACCGGCATCGTGAGGGACGATCGGTCGTCGGTCATCGGTAGCGCGCTGCGACAACTCGGCGGCGCGACTACGTACTTAGTCCGGTAGGCCTGCGGCGATTCCGGCCCGCTCGGCCAGTGGGGCGAGGCCGGATCGGTCGGTACCGGCCTTCATCAGCACGCGCTCCACGTGCTTTTCGACCGTGCGCGCCGACACAAAGAGGCGCTGTGCGATCGCGCGGTTGCTGTGCCCGGCGGCCACCAACGCCAGCACCTCGACTTCACGCGGCGTCATTCCCATCGCAGCGAGTACCGCCGGCACCGGATCGCGCCCGGGCGTACGGCGCGGTGCCGACACGCCCGCCTCGCGCAAGAGCGTTCGGCAGCGGTCGGCCAACCCCGTGAGGTGGCTCGCCTCGAGCGACACGAGTGACTCGCGCAGCCACGTCACGGGGTCGCCCCAGCCATCGGCGAGCGCGCACGGTGTGACGAGCACCCGCATGAGGTCGCGGCGGAAACTGCCCTCGAAACGACCAAGCCCCGCGTCGCACTCTGCGAACAGCGCCGTGGCCCGAGCCCGGTCGCCGGCGCGGCCGGCGGCGACCGCGTCGGCGGCGGTGAGCAGATGGCGGCTGACCGGCGTATCGGCGTCGAGAGCCCGCACTTCTTCACGAGCCGAGTGTTGTGTGGCGTCGTTCAAAACCGTGTGCACGAGCGGCCACAGCCCGGTGAACGGAAACGCCGCGCCAGGATGCTGACGCATCACCTCCATGCAACGGTCGAGCGCGACCGCAGCAGCATCGAGCTCACCGCGGCAGAGATGGAAGGTGGCGCGCGCGTTGCCCCAACTGCCCGCATCGACGCTGCGGCGATCCATGCCGGTGGCCGACGCCGCGGCGATCGAATCCTCCATCTCCGCGCGGCGCCCGGCGCGGGCGTGCGCGAACGACTCGATGGCAAGACCCATCGCGAGCGTGCCAAGGCCGAGTCGCCGCGAGAGCTCGACGCTGCGGCGCGCCGCGTCGAGGGCGCGATCGACATCGGCCCGCTCGCTGTACGTCGCCGCCAGTTGCAGATCGATGACCGCGACCATCGACAATGCGCCGGCCGCGACCGCCTCGTCACGCGCTTTCGCCAGCCGGCTCGTGCTCAACGACTGAAACAGATCGATCGTGCCGAGCTCCTGCAGGGCACGTATGCGCCAAACGCTGAGCTTGGCGGCAGCAGCAACCCGGTAGGCCTCATCGAACGCCGCCTCCGCTGCGGCGACATCTTTGACCCGCAGCGCGCGTCCCATCACTTCCAACGCCTCGCATTGCACTTCGGGTAGCTCGTTTGCTCGCGCAGCCTCGAGCGCCCGCGTCGCGAGCGGCAGCGCGGCGAGGACATCGTCGCGGCCGATCGCGGCCTGCGCTTCGATTGCAGCCACACGAGCCATGAGCGCCGGATCGCCGCCGGCGATCGAGCGACACGCGAGTACGTGCGGGGCCACGTCGTCGTACCGGCCCGCCGCCAGCGCGGCTCTGGCCATCAGCAGGTGCACCGCAACGATGTCGTCGACGGAAGCGGCACGGGTCTCGTTCGACGCAACCAGTTTCCTACCGACGCGCAGGACGTCGTCGGGCCGGCCGGCATGTGACCAGATCTCGAGGAGCAACGCGTCGATACGATCCGTGGTTTCCGGCTGTGCCGGGGCCGTCGCTCTCGCGCGCTCGACGAGGGCTTCCGCCGACGCGAGCGAGCCCTCTCGCAACGCACGGCCGGCCGCCGCGATGAGCAACTCGCTCGCCTTCGCCGATTGTCCGGCCTCGATGGCCAGCATCGCCGCGAGTTCCGCTTGCTCGCCGGAAGCCGTCACGTCGTCGTTCAGCGTCGCCGACAACGCAGCAGCCGCGAGAACCGCCCGTTCGCCCGGCAGGATATCGGCGAGCACTGCGTCACGCGAGAGATCGTGGCGGAACCGGAACCCCGCGCCGTCGACCTCGAGTAGCTGCGCGTGCACGGCCAGCCGGAAGAGGTCGGGCGCCTCGGCCGGGCCCAGCGCCACGGCCCGCGCCGCGACGTTCCAGTCGAAGGATCTGCCCATCAGCGCCGCCACGCGCATGAGGCGGGCGACTGCATCGGGCAGCGCGCCCAGGCGTACGGCAACCGCGGACCGCACCGACTCGGGCACGACGTTCTGGACCGCGTGTGGGCCATCGGCCGGCGGATGCAATGTACGCATACTGACCGCGGACGCGAGCAACTCCTCCACCAGGAACGGCACGCCATCGCTGCGGCGCACCACCGACTCGACGAGTTCTGGCGAGACCGACTCGTCTCCGGTGCAGGCGTTGATCATCTCGGTTACCTGCGCGTCGTCGAGTGGCGCGAGGGTCACCGACTCGCCGACGCGCCGGGCGAGGATCCGAGTGCAGGCCTCGACACCGGCACCGAGCTCTCCGTCGCGCACGGTGGCGATGACGAGCATCCGGCCCGATGCGACGTGGTCGGCGAGATACTCGACGACCGCGGCGGTGTCGGGATCGGCCCAATGCAGATCGTCGATGACCAGCAGCGCGGGAGGGGCTTCTTCGGCGAGAGCCGCGAGCACGCGCAGTACCGCCTCCCCCACTACAACCGGTGACAACTCCACCGCGTCGACGGTCGCCCAGTCGGGAACCAGTCGGCCGAGTGCCGGCAGGAAGGGTTCGAGCGCCGGACCCGAAGGCCGGTAGCCGGCGCGCGCGACGCCGAGCATCGCTTCGCGCAGCGATCGCAGCGGTGAGTCGGCGGTGGAGCTGACGCGCCCGCGCAGTACGGTCCCGCCGTGGGTGCGGGACCAGACCTCGAGCTCACGAACAAGCCGCGACTTGCCGACGCCGGCAAGCCCGCGCACGACGAGGAACGAACCGGACCCCTCGCGCGCCACGGACCACGCGGCGCGCAACCGCGTGAGTTCGGCCTCGCGTCCGATGAGCGCCCGGCACAACACCCTGCGCATCGTTGCAGAACATGAACCCTGCCCGCATACCCGTTCAGCGGAAGCTCGCCACCACCTCGCCGTGCAGTTCGTCGGAAACCGCATAGGGCATGTACGCCTGGCAGCGGGCGAGAAGGCCGTCATAGCGGGCTCGAACCAAGGCGCCCACCTCATCGGGCGCGCCGCTCACCGCGAAGGTGTCGAGCATCTCGTCGGTGATGAGCGCGCCCATGGCATCCCACTCGCCGCGCTTCGACAACACGTTGAGCTCACGCTGGACGTCACCCCAGCCGTGATGCGCGAGAACCGGAAGGTAGGACGGAGTCGAACCGTAGAACGCGATCTGCTTGCGCGTGAGTTGATCGGCCTGTGCCATCGATTGCTCATCGCGACCGGTCACCACGAACACCAGACCGGTCATCTCGAAGTTCTCGCGCCCCCGACCACTCTCGACGAGCCCACGTGCCACCGCGGGCCACGTCACATCGCGCAGGTACGGCTGGGTGCTGAACCCGTGGACGAAGAGCCCGTCGGCTACCTGGCCGGCGACGAGCGACATGTGCTCGCCAACCGCCGCCAGGAAGACCTTGGGGGCACCGTGCTCGCTGGCCGGCGGAGCGAAGAACGGTGTCATCAACGTGTGCTGGTAGAAGTCGCCGCGAAATGCCAGTCGCTCACCGTCGTTCCACGAGCGCCAAATGGCCCGCATCGCGGCGATGAACTCGTGCATGCGGGGCGCCGGATGCGACCAGGGCATCGAGAACCGCTTCTCGATGTGAGGCTTGATCTGGCTGCCGAGGCCGAGGATGAATCGACCGTTCGAGTAGCGCTGCAGGTCGTGCGCGGCCATCGCCACCGTCATCGGGTTGCGGGCGAACGCAACCGCGATCGCGGTGCCGACCTCGGCGCGTGACGAGTGTTCGACCGCCAAAGTCGCGCTGATGAACGGATCGTGCGCGGTCTCGGCGCAGAACAACCCATCGACGGGCAAGCGCTCGAGGCGTTCGATATCGGCGATGGTGCCCGCTATGTCACCCGTGCGGAAAATCGCGTCGACCTTCACTCGCCCGATCGTAGGTCGAGCGCGCGCTAGCGCGCGCAAATGCGTCCCCGCGGGGACGTTTTCGAGAGGATGAGTGCGGCGTTGTATTACGCCGCCGCGCAACCGATCTGGCTCCCGAGTTGCCCGCTGCGCACGTTTGCTGAATCTGCGGTGCACTAGGGGTGTGATTGGGAATGGACGAGGTTGGCGAGGGCGACGCCTATCAGGGCAATTGACGGGCCTTCGCTCGGTTCACGAAAATGAACTCGATCTGAATGCCGTCCGGATCGGTGAAGTCGAACAGTGTGGCAACACTGCCTGCGTGGCGGATCTCCGAATGCGGGACTTCGCGAGCGTCGAGCCAGCGTGCCCAAGCCTCCAAGTCCTCAAATGATTCGGCGAGGAAGGCGACGTGGTCGAGCCCGGTGCGCAGGCTCGAAGGCCTCGCCTTCGTTTCGTGCATGCTCGTACAAATCGAGAACATGGGGCCCGAGCAGGACGAGGGCCATCCGACCGGAGAAGTATGGGCTCTCGCCTGCGTATGGAGAGCGCAGGAGGGCCCCTCCGAGCACGTCGCAGTAGAACGTGATGCTCCTGTCGAGATCCGTCACAGAGAGCCCGAGGTGACTCACACCTAATTGCTGCGGACGACCGAGGCCATCGACCATCGACACATACTGCCGGGTTCGAAACACGTCGTCCAAGGGTCCACAGGCCATACCCTACGGCGTGCGGGAAGCGGCCGAGCCGTGCGCGCCGACGCGGTGCACCCGAGGAGACCACACGTGCTGATCCGACTGCTTCGCACCCACCTCCGCGACTACCGCGGCGCGCTCGCTGCCGTTGTCGCGTTGCAGTTGGTGCAGACCTCGGCCACGTTGTACCTGCCCAGCCTCAACGCGAACATCATCGACAAGGGCATCGCCCGCAACGACCACGGCTACATCTGGCGCACGGGCTCGATGATGCTGTTGGTGACACTCGTGCAGGTCGTGTTCGCGGTGATCGCCGTGTACTACGGATCGCGCACCGCTATGGGTTTCGGCCGCGACCTGCGGCGCAATCTTTTCCATCAGGTGACCGGCTACTCCGCCCGCGAAGTCAACAAGTTCGGACCGCCGTCGCTGATCACTCGCATCACCAACGACGTGCAGCAGGTGCAGATGCTCGTCGTGATGGGCTGCACGATGTTGATCGCGGCCCCGCTCACCATGGTGGGTGGTGTGTTCATGGCGTTGCGCGAAGACGCCAGCCTGTCGGCGATGTTGCTCGTCAGCGTTCCCGCACTGGTCATCGCGGTTGGCCTCGTCGTCGTGCGCATGGTGCCTCAGTTCCGCGACATGCAGACACGCATCGACTCGGTGAACCGCATCTTGCGCGAGCAGATAATCGGCATACGTGTCGTGCGGGCATTCGTGCGTGAGCCGGACGAGGTCGAACGCTTCGGCCACGCCAACGCGGACCTCACGGCGACCTCACTGCGGGCCGGGCGGCTCATGTCGCGCATGTTCCCGACGGTGATGCTCGTGCTCAACACGTCGATGGTCGCCGCGGTGTGGCTCGGGGCCAACCGCATCAGCAGCGGCGAAATGCAGGTCGGGCAGTTGGTTGCCTTCCTCACCTACCTCGTGCAGATCCTGATGTCGGTGATGATGGCAACGTTCGTCGTGATGATGATCCCCCGCGCCTCGGTGTGCGCCGATCGCATCTACGAGGTTCTCGACACCGACACGTCGGTCGTGCCCGCCGCGCAACCGGTGATCGAAGTGGCCGAGCGCGGTCTGCTCGAGTTGCGTCACGTGAGCTTCCACTATCCAGGCGCCGAAGCGCCGGTGTTGAGCGACATCTCGCTCGTCGCCCGCGCGGGCGAGACCACCGCCATCATCGGCAGCACCGGCGCCGGCAAGACCACGCTCTTGCATCTCGTGCCACGACTGTTCGACGCCACCGCGGGCTCGGTGCTCGTCGACGGTGTCGACGTCCGCGACCTCGCGCCCGAAGTGCTGTGGCGCCGCATCGGCCTCGTGCCGCAGCGGCCGTATCTCTTCGCCGGCACCGTTGCCACCAACCTCCGATTCGGCGACCCCGACGCGACCGATGACGAGCTGTGGAATGCCCTCGAGATCGCGCAGGCCGCCGACTTCGTGCGAGCCATGACGGGCGGACTCGCTACGCCGATCAACCAAGGCGGCACCAACGTCTCCGGCGGGCAGCGGCAACGTTTGGCGATCGCGCGGGCCCTCGTGCACAAGCCCGAGATCTATCTCTTCGACGATTCGTTCTCGGCGCTCGACCTCGCCACCGACGCTCGGTTGCGGTCCGCGCTCGCACCGCACACCGCCGATGCCGCGGTGCTGATCGTCGGCCAACGCGTCTCCACGATCTCGCACGCCGACCAGATCCTCGTCCTCGAAGATGGCCAGGCGGTCGGGCTCGGGACCCACCGCGAGCTCGTGGAGACGTGCCCCACCTATGCCGAGATCGTCGCGTCGCAGATCACCGAAGAGGACGCCGCGTGAGCGACGAACCCGACGAACCGCGTGAACAGATCGCGCAGACGCGCGCCGTAATCCCTCCGGGGCCGGCAGGGCGCATGGCCCTCGCGGGCATGCCGGTCGAGCGATCCGAGAACTTCGGCGCGTCGACGAAGCGTCTGCTCGGCCGAATGAGGCCCGAACGCGCCGGGGCAGTCACGGTCATCTTCCTTGCTGTGTGCGCCGTCAGCATGGCGGTGCTCGGACCGAAGATTCTCGGGAAGGCAACCGACATCGTGTTCGACGGCGTGCGCGGCGTCGACGGACGCGACGGCATCGACTTCGGCGCATTGCATCGCGTTCTGTTCTTCGCGGCGGGCTTGTACATCGCGTCGTCGGCGCTGCAATGGCTGCAGTCGTACATCCTCGCCGGTGTCGTGCAACGCACGATGCGACGCCTGCGATCCGACGTCGAGGACAAGCTCAACCGTCTGCCGCTGCGCTATGTCGATCGTCAGGCCCGTGGTGATCTGCTCAGCCGCGTCACCAACGACATCGACAACTTGGCGCAGAGCATGCAGCAGACGCTGAGCATGGCGCTCACGTCGATACTGCAACTCGTCGGCGTACTCGTGATGATGATCGTCATCTCGTGGCTACTCGCGTTGATCGCACTGGTGACGATCCCCCTCTCGTTGTTGATCGTGCGCGTGATCACGTCGCGTTCGCGCAAGCGGTTCATGGCCCAGTGGCGTCACACCGGCACCCTCAACGCACACGTCGAAGAAGTGTTCACCGGCCACTCGTTGGTCAAGGCCTTCGGCCGGCAGGCCGACGTCGAGCGCGATTTCGACACAGAGAACGAAGCGCTCTACAACGCCAGCTTCGGTGCCCAATTCATATCGGGCACGATCCAACCGGCGATGATGTTCCTCGGCAATCTCAATTACGTCTCGATTGCGGTGATCGGTGGGTTGCGGGTGTCGTCGGGCGCCCTGTCGCTCGGCGACGTGCAGGCGTTCATCCAATACTCACGGCAGTTCAGCATGCCGCTCACGCAACTGGCGTCGATGGCCAACGTCTTGCAATCGGGCGTCGCCTCGGCGGAGCGGGTGTTCGAGTTGCTCGATGCCCCCGAGGAGATCGCCGACATCGACGAACCGCACGAGCCGAGGCAAGCTCGAGGTCACGTCGAGTTCGACCACGTCTACTTCTCGTATCAGGCAGAGCGGCCGCTGATCGAAGACCTCTCGCTCGTCGCCGAACCGGGACGAACCGTCGCGATCGTCGGACCGACCGGTGCCGGCAAGACCACACTTGTCAACCTGTTGATGCGCTTCTACGAGGTCGATGCCGGTCAGATTCGCCTCGACGGCCGCGACATCGCGTCGATGCCACGGCGCGAGCTACGCAGTCACATGGGCATGGTGCTGCAAGATGCGTGGCTCTTCGGTGGCACCATCCGAGAGAACATCGCGTACGGCAACCTCAAGGCCACCGACGACGATCTCATCGCGGCCGCCAAGGCCACCTACGTCGATCGCTTCGTGCATTCGCTGCCCGACGGCTACGACACGATCATCGACGACGAAGGCAGCAACGTGAGCGCCGGCGAGCGTCAGCTCATCACGATTGCCCGCGCGTTCCTCGCGGACCCCACGATCCTCATACTCGACGAGGCGACCAGCTCGGTCGACACGCGCACCGAAGTGCTCATCCAGCGAGCAATGGCGGCTCTACGCTCGCAGCGCACCAGCTTCGTCATCGCGCACCGGCTGTCGACGATCCGCGACGCGGACACCATCTTGGTGATGGACGCCGGCCGCATCGTCGAGCAGGGCAACCACCAAGAGCTCCTCGCGCGGGGCGGCGCGTACTTCACCCTCTACAACTCGCAGTTCACCGCTCCGGTCGCCGACGTCGCCTGATCGAGGATGCACGGCGATACCGTGCCCGCAAATGCACATACTGGTCATGGGCGCAACGGGTTACATCGGAGGCCGGCTCGCGCCGAGCCTCGCCGAGGCGGGCCACGACGTGCGCTGCCTGTCCCGGCGACCGGAAAAGCTGCGGGGCGTGGCGTGGGCGGACAAGGTCGAAGTCGCGGAGGGTGACGCGCTCGACCGGCCCAGCCTCGACGCCGCCCTGTCCGGAATCGACGTCGTCTTCTATCTCGTGCATTCGATCGGGACCGGCAGCAGCTTTCAGGAGTCGGACCGTGCCGCCGCCCACAACACCGCGGAGGCCGCGGCCGCCGCGGGTGTGCAGCGCATCATCTACCTCGGTGGCATCGTGCCGATCGGTGAACAGGCGTCACCGCACCTCGCGTCGCGCGCAGAGGTGGGACAGATCCTGCTCGATGGACCCGTGCCCGCGATCGTGTTGCAGGCCGGTGTGATCATCGGCAGCGGCTCCGCGTCGTTCGAGATGCTGCGGTATCTGACCGAACGGCTTCCGGTGATGGTCACGCCGAAATGGGTGGGGTCGCTCGTCCAGCCGATCGCCGTTCGCGACGTCTTGTCCTACCTCACCGGCGCGCTCGATCTACCCGCAGGCACGAACCGACGCTTCGACATCGCCGGCCCCGACACGTTGTCGTACCGCGAGATGATGCAGCACTACGCGCTCGTCGCCGGTCTGCGGGCGCGCATCATCGTCGCGGTGCCCGTGCTGTCACCGTGGTTGTCGAGCCAATGGGTCAACGTGGTCACGCCCGTACCGAAAGCGATCGCGCAACCGCTGATCGAGTCGGTACGCAACAACGTCGTCGCCCGGGAACACGACATCGAGGCGCTCATCCCTCTCGACCTGTGCCCGTTCGACGAGGCGGTCCGACTCGCGTTGCATCAGATCCGCGATGCCGAGGTCACCACCCGGTGGTCGGGGGCACAATGGCCGGGCGCGCCGAGCGACCCGATGCCCACCGACCCCGACTGGAGCGGCGGCACCGCGTATATCGACGAGCGGTCAGCGTCGGTCGACGCCACCACCGATGCGCTCTGGCGAGCGATCGAAGGCATCGGGGGTGAACGAGGCTGGTACTCGTTCAAGCTCGGGTGGGCCTTGCGCGGGTTCATCGATCGCCTGTCCGGCGGGGTCGGGTTGCGCAGAGGACGCCGTCATCCCGACACGCTCATCGTCGGCGACGCCGTCGACTTCTGGCGCGTGGAAGCCGTCGACCGCCCGCGCCTGTTGCGTCTGCGCGCCGAGATGAAGCTGCCCGGAGAAGCCTGGCTCGAGTTCACCATCACGCACGAGGACAACCGGCAGGTGTTGAACCAACGGGCTGTCTTCATCCCGCGCGGGCTCGCGGGTCATCTCTATTGGTGGGCGATCAAGCCATTTCACAACATCGTGTTCGGCTCGATGATCGCGAACCTCATCGCGGCGCGGGCCGAGGCCGCCTCGGCGAATTGCTAACCTCCCCGGGCGGCGAGGTCAGCCATGGAACCGGGGGTTGTCGTGCAGCGAGACATTGCGATCGATCTGATGCGGCGGGCGATCACCATCGCCGAGAACCAGTGGCCCGAGATGGCCGAGGCACACATGGAGGTGCCACTCGAGTACTTCGTGAACGAAGAGTTCGCCGCGAAAGAGCGAACGCTCTTCGAGACTTCACCGCTGGCGCTCGTGGCGTCGAGCGAGATCGCGAACCCACATGACTTCGTGGTGCGCAACGCCGTCGGGCGATCCGTTCTCATCACCCGCGACGAAGACGGCGTTGCCCACGCGTTCTTGAACTACTGCCGTCACCGTGGCGCCGAGCCGGCGCAAGGTTGTGGCAACGCGCGCCGCTTCTCCTGCCCGTACCACGCGTGGGTCTACGACACGAAGGGCCAACTCGTCGGCATGCCGCTGCGAGATCGCCACGACGGGTTCGACCTGTCGCGGTACGGGTTGGTGGAGTTGCCGAGCGAGGAACGTCACGGGTTCGTGTGGGCCGTACTGCAGCGCGACCACCCGATCGACGTAGCCGCGCATCTCGGCGAGCTCGACGGGGAGATCGGCGACCTCGGTTGCGACAAGATGACCTACTACTCGTCACTGGCCGAGGCTCCGATATCGGCCAACTGGAAGTCGGTGGCCGAAGGCTTGCTCGAGGGACTCCACGTGCCGTTCGTCCACGCCGATACGTTCAACCTCAACCCGCAGGCGGCCAACGTCGACCTCGCGTTCATCGACGCAATCGGTCCTCACGTGCGCTGGGGATTGCCGATGTTCGGCCAGGACGAAGCGGCACGGTTGCGGGCGACACCGGAAAGCGAATGGCGCCCAGAGGAGAGCATCGGTTGCATATGGCTCATCTCCCCAGGCCTGTTGTTGGCCAACGAGCTCTACGGGCTCATCTACGCGGATCTGACCCCGGGGTACGGACTCGCCGAGTCCTACTTCCGCTACGGCTGGTTGAGCCCGGTGAAAGAACCGCCCGAAGGCATGCCGGCACCCGAAGAGATGGCCGCGCGTGCGGCCAAGGCGGTCGGACAGGATCAACTGGTCTGGGAAGGCTGCGGTCGAGGACTCTCCCGCGGCGCGCATGGCTACGAACTGATCGGGCCGAACGAAAAGGCCGTCCAGCTCTTCCACCAGCTACTGGCGCGACAGACCGGCTACTCCGGCCTGCGTTACGTCTGACGCGTCAGGCGCTGGTCAGCGCGCGCACGACCTCGCGGTCGACGTCGGCCACGACATCGCCGGCGGCGTCGATGTCGTAGTACTCGAAGCCTTCGTCGACGACCGCGGCATCACCACCGACGGCAACGGCGAACTTGTTGGCCGAGTTGCGCACCACATCGTGGAGCATCTCGTGCAGCTCTGCCGGCGAGAACTGCGCCTGCAGCTCGGCCACGGTGACCGGGTCGAGCCCGGTGGGTTGCGTGATCACCGCGTCGACGAACGCAAGCGCGATGGCATGACGAAGGGACAACTCGGTCGGCTGCGATGAGACAACCGACGTGAACGGCTCCGCGGACCCGAATGCCTCGACCGCCTGCACACTGAGCCGCGACTTGCAGATGCGGCAGTCATGAGCCGCCGCGCCGCGCAACCGCACCAACTCGCTCGTGACCGGATCGAGGGCCTTCATACGAGCGACGGTGCGCATGTACTCGAATAGCGCCGGCCAGAGCAGGGCGTCGGCGGCCGGCGCGATGTCGCCGGCGTCGGGCACAGCGTTACCGAGACGGCGGAGCACCTCACGGCGACGGATGCCGAGGTCGATCACGTAGAGCGCTTGGACGAAACCCATCGCGTCGGCACCGAGATGTTCGAACAGCGGCCCCCGCAATGAGTCGTCGATGCCGGACACGTCGATGACGAATTGGTCGACGAAGTCGGCCACGGCCTTGTCCCGCGGCGTCGCCGGAGCACTGGGCGAAGGCCCGAGCAGCAACAGGGCCGCGACGCGCTCGCGGACCAGCGCAACGAGCGCCGGGTCGGTGTCACGTTCGACGATGCGTTCGATGACGGCGAGCTCGAGGTCAGCAGGATCAATGGTCATGGGCGCGATGCTACCGCGGCGGCCTCATTGCCCGGGGGCCTAGAACCGAGTCGCGGCGGCGCTCGAGATGGCGTTGCTCGGCGGTGTTGGTGGCGAGTGCGAGTGCGCGGTCGTAGGCCGCGAGCGCGTCGGCGGGCCGATCGAGCCGTTCGAGGAGGTCGGCGCGGGCGGCGTGATAGAGGTGATTGGCGTCGAGATCGAGTTGTTCGACGATGGGCAACGCTGCCGCCGGCCCGTCTAGCTCCGCGATCGCGATCGCCCGATTGAGCGCGACGATGGGCGTTGGCATGTACGCCAAGAGTTGGTCGTACAGGGCAACGATCTGCGACCAGTCGGTGCGGTCGGCAGTGTCGGCGTCGGCATGGACCGCGGCGATGGCAGCTTGGATCTGATACGGACCGGGCATGTTCTGGCGCAGGCACGCGCGTACGAGTGCGTGGCCTTCGACGATGAGCTCGCGATCCCACTGCGAACGGTCTTGATCGGCGAGACGAACGAGCGACCCCTCGATGGTGCGCGCCGGCCGGCGCGACTCGGTGAGGAGGCACAGCGCGAGGAGCCCTTTGGTCTCGGCCTCGTCGGGCATCAACGCGACGAGGATTCGCGCGAGGCGGATTGCTTCTTCGCACAATTCTTGACGGATGAGCTCGTCGCCGCTCGTCGCGACGTGGCCTTCGTTGAAGATGAGATAGATGACAGCGAGTACCGAACGTAGGCGATCGGGCAGCTCGGCGTCGCCGGGTACGCGATAGGGGATGTTGGCGGCGCGGATCTTGTTCTTCGCTCGCACGAGGCGCTGTGCCATGGTGGATTCCTCGACGAGGAAGGCCCGCGCGATCTCGGGCGTCTGCAATCCTGCGATCAGCCGCAAGGTCAAGGCCACCCGTGCGTGCGGCGCGAGCGCCGGATGGCAACAGGTGAAGATCAAGCGCAAGCGGTCGTCGTCCACGCGACCCCGATCGATCGCTTGGTCTGCGGCATGGAGCAACACCGACTGTTTCTGACGGGCATCTCGGGAACTTTCTCGGCGAATTCGGTCGATGGCCCGATTGCGGGCGGTGGTGATGATCCAACCGGCGGGACTCGGCGGCATTCCGTCGGTGGCCCACCGCTTGAGCGCGACCTCGAACGCGTCTTGGACCAGGCTGGCGACCGCACGCCCCGACTCGCTGCGGAACACGCGGCCGATCTGCGCGGCATCGACCGGGTCGGCGATCGACATCAGTCTTCGGACTCGTCTTGCAGAGGACGGACCTCGACCGGGCCCTTACAGGCAACCGTGGCCTGACGAGCCCACTCGAGCGCGGCGTCGAGGTCGGGCGCCTTGATGACCCAGAACCCGCCGAGTTGCTCTTTGGCTTCCGGGAACGGCCCGTCGGTCGTGAGGAACTCCCCGTCGCGCATCTGCACCACGGTCGACGTCGACGGTTCGTGCAGACCGCAGCCGAACACCCAACTGTCGGTGTCACGGAGTTTCTGGTTGAGCGCCTCGACATCTTGAAACGCCTGTTGCATTTCCTCGGGCGGCGTCGCAGGCGCGCCTTCGACGTAGTGAACGGAGAGGAGATACTGCTTCATTGTTGGAACCTTTCTGAGTGGTCTGAGTTCGGGTTTCGAGCGGTGGTTGGTGAGTTTGCGTCGGATCAGTCGGTCAGCCTTTCGTTGAGGCCTGCCCGTTGCCGGCCTCTGACCTCCAAACGAGCCGCCGACACCGAAATCGACATCACCGGAAAACTTCTTGTCGCGGATCTACGTTTCTCTGTCGACGGGTTACCCGACCAGCCCCAACGCCGGTCACAACCCGGCGAACTCCCCCGAGGAGAGGTGGGCGTTGTCGGCAGCGACCGTACCGCTCGTCCACCCTGCCGCGTCGTAGTCGGCGCGGCGGCGCTGGTATGTCAACTCGCCGAAGAGATCGGAGACGAGCTCGTCGACCGCCGCCGAACGAGAGCGCAGCACCGGAAGGAACGCACCGCCCTGTTGTGACTCGACCTCGGCATAGACCGCGTCGTTGATCTCACGCAGCCGAGCCCCGATGCGATGCGTGTAGCCCGCGAGGAACGAAGAACGGAACGAGCGACTGCGGGGACGACTGCCCGAAGGTGCCCGCGCGGCGGCATCGGTCATCGCTGTCTGTGCTTGTACCAACAGCGACGTGAACAACAACTCGACCGCGGCGATATCGGCGGGAAAGCCGACCACTGTCGCCAACGACACCATCGGATGAAAGACACTCTTGCACCGAGCGGCGGCGGCGACAGTGTGCAAGAGCCGCGACTTGGCGTCGACGTAGGGCGGATCGATCGGCAGGCGGATGGAGACAGGTCGGTCGCGTGGGTGACCGCTGCCCTGCACCATCGCCTCGTCGACTGCATAGCGAGTCATCAGCTCTTGTGCCTTGGCCGTGAAGGCCATCGCCTCGGGCTCGAACGTCGTCGACTCGGCCTTGGCCAAGAGATTGCGGATGCGCTCGAGCGCGGGGTTGGTTTCGCCCGCGAGCGCTTCCCACGCGCCGACGGCGTCGACCGGCCGATCGGCGGAGCCGGGCGGCGGAAGGATCGGGGCGAGCCGCGGCAGATAGCTCAGAGTGGCCGCCACGTCGATCATCGCCGCGACCACCTCGGCGCGCTCGCACCCTTCGTCGACGATCCAACGACGGACCCACCCCGGCCGACCGTCGACGCGTGGGAGATCGAGGCTCTCGATCTGGGCGACCCAGCGGTGATGCAAGGTGCCTGACGTTCGCGCCGCGTGGTCGGCAGCGATGGCCTGGTTGACCAGACGCGCGCCGGCGGCGTTGGCGCACCCGAGGCGGCCCCGCCGTTGGACCTCTGACGGCTGCCATCCGCTGGCCCAGAGCGCATCGACGAGGGCCAGCACGAGTGCCTCGACGTCGGCGTCGAGTACGTCGGCGGGCGCGCAGCAGAGCAACAGCGCGCAGCGGGACGCGACACCGGCTTCGCCGCCGCGGACAGCGGCGGCCGCCGTGTACAGCAACTCACGGGTCGTCATGGCGGCGTAGGGATTTCGTGCCTCGTTGTTCGTTTCCATGGACGCGCAACCTACTGATGCCCTGTGACAACGGAGCCATTGACAAGATTATCTGTCAAGGGTTACGGTGGCCATGTGCAGGACGTCGAGGTGATCGAGAATCCGCAAGCGGCGGTCGTCGCGCTCGATGCGACGCGCGCCAAGCTGCTGGCCGCGCTGGTCGAGCCCGCGTCGGCCTCGTCGTTGGCGGCCAAGGTCGGGATCTCGCGACAGAAGGTCAACTACCACCTCAATGCGCTCGAGGCGCATGGGCTCATCTCGGTCGTCGACACGCGGCAATGGGGTGGCATCACCGAACGCATCCTCCAGGCAACGGCGTCGAGCTTCATCGTGTCGCCGAGTGCCGTCGATGCCGGCGCGGTCGACCCCGCGCGCGCCGCGGACCACATGTCCGCGCGCTACGTGATCGCACTGGCCGGCCGGGTCGTCCGCGAGGTGGCGGCGCTCGCTCGTCGCGCGGACGAGACCGGCAAGCGCCTACCGACGCTGACGATCGACACCGAGATCGGCTTTCGCTCGGCCGAAGATCGAGCGGCGTTCGCGGCGGATCTCACCGAAGCGATCGCAGGACTCGCCGCCCGCTATCACCACGACGATGGGCGTATGCACCGACTCATCGCGACCGCATATCCAAAACCAGAGGAGACACCATGACAGCGCAACACGACGGACCCCGCGCCGAGACCGCAGCACAGTTCACCGTACCGCATCGCATGGAACTCACTTTCGTGCTGCCCGGAACGGCCGAGCAGGTGTGGGATGCAATCGCTACTGCGAACGGCATCAGCTCGTGGATGTTGCCGACCGACGTCGAAGAACGAGAAGGCGGCGCGATTTGCTTTCACATGGGCCCCGACATCTCGTCGGAAGGCACCGTCACCGACTTCGACGCGCCGCACCGGTTCGCCTACGTCGAGCCGGATTGGGCGTTGTTGGTCGGGCACGATCGTGACACTGTCACGCCACTCGCGACCGAGTTCCTCATCGAAGCGCAATCCGGTGGCTCATGCGTGCTGCGCGTCGTCACGAGCGCGTTCGGCACCGGCGCCGACTGGGAGCAAGAGTTCTTCGCCGGGATGGAAAAGAACTGGGTGCCGCAGTTCGACAACCTCCGCGTCTACCTCAGTCACTTCGCGGGAAAGCGCGTCGTGTCGATGGACCTCGAGGCGCCGGCGCGGACGACGCCGTCCGCATTGTGGGCGACGATGCGACACGCGGTCGGCGGCGGGCGCGAGCTTCGTGTGGGCGACACGCTGGAGCTGCGGGGGCTGACCGGCATCGTCGAGCGGGTCAACGCCGACCCCGGACCGAACGAACTGTTGGTGCGGGTCAACGGGCCCGCCGACGGCTACGTGGGCTTTCTCGCGTGGGAGACCGGCGCAGACACGAGCACCGCAGTCGTCGCAGGCCGCTTCTTCTCCGACGGCGCGCAGGCCTACGTCGAACAGGAACAAGACGGCTGGAAAAAATGGCTCGACGGGCTCGCCGCCAAAGCGGTTGACTTGACCCGCGGCATTACCGCCTGACGCGAGAGGCCCGCATCTCCACCCATCACCGCAAACGTCTGCGAACGCGCCCGTGTCCACCTTCCGCAAACTCCTGTTCAACTCGCTACTCAGCGGTGTCACGAGCACCTTCTTGTGGTTCGCCGTCACGTTCTGGGTGTACCTGGAGACCCGCTCGGTCGTGACCACCGCGGTCATCGGCGGAGCGTTCAGTGCGACGTCGGCCTTTCTCGGCATCGTGTTCGGCACCTTCGTCGATCGTCATCGCAAGAAGACGATCATGTTGTTTGCCACGACGACGTCATTGTCGTGCTACACGTTGGCCACCGTCATCTACGTGCTGGTCGATGGCGATGATCTCCTCCAGTTGACCAATCCGGCGTTCTGGGTTTTCATCTTCGCGATCCTGGCCGGCTCGGTGGCCGGCAACATGCGATCGATCGCCCTGTCGACGTGCGTGACGCTGCTCGTCCCGGAGCCGCAACGTGATCGGGCCAACGGTATGGTCGGCACCGTCACCGGTGTGTCGTTCGCCATCACGTCGGTGTTCAGTGGGCTCGTCATCGGGCGCCTCGGGATGGGTTGGGCACTCGGTCTCGCGCTCGTGGTCACGCTCACTGCCGTGACGCATCTCCTCACCATCACGATCGACGAAGCCGCCCGAAGCGTCGCCGATCCTGCAGCGACCGACGCCGCGCCTCACGACGACGCACGCCGGTGGATCGACGTGCGCGGCGCGCTCGACGCCATCGCGCAGACGCCTGGGTTGATGGCGCTCATCCTGTTCGCCGCGTTCAACAACTTGCTCGGCGGGGTGTTCATGGCGCTCATGGACGCCTACGGCTTGTCGCTCGTATCCGTCGAAACGTGGGGCTTTCTCTTCGGCGCGCTCAGCTTCGGCTTCATCATCGGCGGGCTCATCGTCGCGCGCCGAGGCCTCGGAGCGAACCCGCTGCGACTGATCATCATCGGCAATCTCGTGAACTGGACGATCTGCACGGTGTTCACGTTGCGCTCGTCGATCATCCCTCTCGCCGTGGGCATGTTCATCTGGCTCACGTTGATCCCTGTCATCGAAGCCGCCGAGCAAACCGTCCTCCAGCGCGCCGTGCCGTACGAGCGTCAAGGACGGGTCTTCGGTTTCGCCCAGACCGTCGAGCACGCGGCATCCCCCCTCACCGCGTTTCTCATCGGTCCGATCGCAGAGGTCGTGTTCATCCCCTTCATGACGACCGGCGGTGGGGTCGACCTCATCGGTGGATGGTTCGGCACGGGGCCCGAGCGCGGGCTCGCGCTGATCTTCACGCTCGCGGGCGTCGTCGGCCTGGTCGCCACCGCGCGGGCGTGGACCTCGAAGTCCTACCGGACTCTTGTGACGACCACTACACAACCCGCGCTTTGACCGGTCGCGACCGGCGGCCGAGGGCGACGAGCACGACACCGATCACCACGTAGGCCGGTTGAAACGGGGAAACTCGCGGAGGAACGCCAACTGCAGGGCGATCCAGCCGACCAGGGCCAGCCCTGTGAGCATCGAAACACGACCGGCCCGAAAATCACCGGTCCACGCCAGCCATGCGACAACTCTGAGCGGGATGGCGACGATTACCGCCAGCGCCGCGCCCGCCACTGCGTCGAGCGGCTTGATGCCACGTGTTACCCGGAGGCCGGTGACCTTCACCGTGCTGCGGCCGCGATGGCGGACAACCACTTCTCGAGCGCGGCGCGCAACTTGGCACTGCTGAAGAACAAGACCAAACCCGTACCGGACATCGACTCTTCGGTGAAGAGTCGCGTCCTACCGTCGTCGGTGGGAGTGAGCACATGGCGGTGGACGGCTTTGGCGCCACGTGCGGCACCGGTCCAGGTGAGTTCGCGGTCTTCGTCGACGACGGCGAACCTCGACGTCAAGCGCGTCCTGCCGTTGCGCCACGTGAAGCCGGCGCCTTCGATGACCTCGCCGTCGAGTCGCACGTCGCTGATGTCGGCGTCCATATCGCTCCAACCCTGCGGCCGGCTCAGCAATTGCCACACTCGTTGCACCGGCGCGTCGATGACGACCTCGTGCGAAGCGGTGATGGGCGCGGCGGGATCGATGCGGCGTCGGCAGGCGTAGTCGCGGTACAGCACCTCGATGGGCGGGCCGCGGTAGACGAGGCGCTGCCCCCGCCCTACCGGGGTTGTTTCACTGCTCGCGGTCATGGTCAGCTCCTGTTCTGCAACCAATTGTTGCGTTAGTGTGAGCATGACGAATCGCCGCGATGAATGCAACTATCTGTTGCAATTGGAGTCTGGCCAGTGGCCGACAACTCTTCGAACAGCACAAAGGTTCGTCCCGGTGGACGGACGGCCCGCACCCGTGAGGCGGTCTACGCCGCCACCCTGGCCGAACTCGTCGCCCGCGGATATGCCCAAACGAGTGTCGAGGCCATCGCACAGCGTGCCGGCGTCCACAAGACCACCGTCTACCGGCGGTGGTGCACGAAGGATCAACTCGTCGCCGAGGCGCTCGCCCACGCCGCGACAGAGCGCACCGAAGTCGCCGACACCGGCGACATCGACGACGACATGCGCACCCTCGCCCGCGCGGTCGTCGCCACGCTCACCTCACGCGACGGCCTCGCCATCGTGCGGGCCCTGGTTGCCGAGGCACCCAACTCACCCGAGCTGGGTGAGGTGCTGCGGAGCTTTTGGACGTCGCGGTGGGCGCACGTCGGCCCGATCATCACCGCGGCCATCGAACGGGGGCAGCTGCCGCCGGCGACGAGCCCGAGCGAGCTGATGAAGTTCATCGCCGCGCCGCTCTACTACCAACTGCTGATGACCGACGAGCCCCTGAGCGACCAGTCCGCCGATCGCGCCGCTGCGGCCGCCCTCGCGGCCGCGAGGGCGGGCGTGCTCGGGGCGCAATTCATGGGCCCGTAATGCGCGTGACGCGCAGAGCGGTCGAGATCGCGATAAGTAAGGGGTGGATGTTTTCCCCCGCGCGCGCCTCGACCACGACCTTGGCGGGCCCCGCATGAGCATCCGAGTCGCGCTCGAGCACCGCATGACCTACCGCTTCGATCGGGTGGTGGCACTTTCGCCGCACGTCGTGCGATTGCGTCCTGCGCCGCACTGCCGCACGCCGATCCTCGCGTATTCGATGACGGTCACGCCGCCCGAGCACTTCATCAACTGGCAGCAGGATCCGTTCGGGAATCATCTCGCGCGTCTCGTGTTCCCCGAGCCCGCGCGCGAACTCACCGTCGTGGTCGATCTCGTCGCCGACCTCGCGATCGTCAACCCGTTCGACTTCTTCGTCGAAGAGTCCGCCGCGCACTTCCCCTTCGACTACGAGGAAACGCTGCGCCGCGAGTTGACACCGTATTTCTCCGACGAAGAACCCACACCACTGCTCGCGCGATGGCTCACGGATTGGGATGCCGACCGCGCACGTTCTTCTGCGGACGGTGACCCGTCCATCGTCGACTTCCTCGTCGAGGTCAACCAACGCGTCTTTCGTTCGGTCGAATACACGACGCGCATCGAGCCCGGTGTGCAGACGCCCGACGAGACCCTCGACAACGCGCTCGGGTCATGTCGCGACAGTGCGTGGTTGCTCGTGCACATCTTGCGCCGGGTCGGGCTCGCGGCGCGGTTCGTGTCGGGCTACCTCGTGCAACTGCGCGCGGACGAAGCCGCGCTCGATGGCCCGTCGGGACCTACCGCGGACTTCACCGATCTGCATGCGTGGGCCGAGGCCTACATCCCCGGCGCGGGTTGGATCGGACTCGACCCCACGTCTGGTCTGTTGGCCGGCGAGGGCCACTTGCCTCTCGTCTGCTCGCCGCATCCCTCGAGCGCCGCGCCCATCACGGGCGCCACCGACCCGTGCAACGTCACGTTCGAATACTCCAACACCGTCACTCGCCTCGAAGGACCGCCGCGCGTCACGCTGCCGTACTCCGAAGACCAATGGATGCGTATCGACGCGCTCGGCCGCGAGGTCGACAAAGCCCTCGCGGACGGCGACGTGCGGCTGACCGTCGGCGGCGAGCCCACGTTCGTCTCGATCGACGATATGGACGCGGCGGAATGGACGACCGCGGCCGACGGTTCCGACAAGCGTGCCAAGGCCGAGGCACTCGCGCGACGCCTACTCGACCGATTCGGGCCCGGCGGGCTGCTGCACTACGGGCAGGGTCGGTGGTATCCCGGCGAACCGCTACCGCGCTGGCAGATCGCGCTGTTGTGGCGCGCCGATGGCCACGCGCTGTGGAACGACCGCGCGTTGCTTGCCGACACAGTGCTCGCCGACACAGTGCTTGCCGACACAGTGCTCGCCGACACAGTGCTCGCCGAGGGCGAGTCGCGGGATACGGGACCCGGCCCGGCCGACAGCGCGGACGCGGCCGTGCTCATTCGCGGGGTCGCGTCTGCCCTCGGCCTGCCCGACGGGTGTTGCCTCCCCGCGTACGAAGATCCGCTGCATCGTCTCCTCGTCGAAGCGAGCCTCCCCGGCGGCGAGCCTCCCCCCGTCGATCTCGCACCCACCGACGCGTCACTCGGTGGCAGCGACGCCCGGCTCGCCACCCTCGCTGCCCTCGACGCGCACGGCCGCGGCGAGCCCGTCGGTTGGGTCGTGCCGCTTCACCCGGTGCCCCCGCTCGAAGCCAAAGATGCGCCCGTGACCCGCCCGCGCTGGGCAACGACGCGCTGGACCCTGCGCCGGGGCATGCTCGCGCTGATCCCGGGCGACTCGCCGATGGGGCTGCGCCTGCCGCTCGACGCGCTCACCTGGCGCCCACCACCGCCACCCGAACCCGAGGTCTCGACGTTCGCCGATCGACCTCCCCTCGACGATCCCGACGAGGTACAGGCCCACCCGCGTCCTGAAGCCAAAGAAGTCGAACCCGAAGACGTGCCGCGCGGCGCGCTCTGCGTGGAAGCCCGTCAGGGCAAGCTCTTCGTGTTCTTGCCTCCGGCCGAACGCCTCGAACACGCCGTCGACCTCCTCGGTGTGGTCGAGCACGCCGCGGCCGCGTTGGGGCGACCGATCGTCCTCGAGGGCTATCTGCCACCGACCGACCCCCGGCTCGTCAAGCTCGTCGTGACCCCCGACCCCGGCGTCGTGGAGGTCAACATCCATCCCGCGTCGTCGTGGACCGAGCTCGTCGAGATCATCACCGGCGTCCATGCCGATGCACGCGCGACGCGGCTCGGCACGGAGACGTTCCATCTCGATGGCACCCACGCCGGCACCGGCGGCGGCAACCACCTGACCCTCGGTGGGCCGACACCGGCCGACAGCCCGCTGTTGCGTCGCGCCGACCTCTTGCGCAGCATCATCACCTACTGGCAGCACCACCCTTCGCTGTCGTATCTGTTCGCCGGCCGGTTCATCGGCCCGACGAGCCAAGCGCCGCGCGTCGACGAAGGTCGCCACGAACGGCTCTACGAACTCGAGATCGCGTTCGCCGAAATCGACCGCTGGACCGACGCGCAGCCCGGTGCAACCACACCGCCATGGCTCGTCGACCGCGTGTTTCGCCATCTTCTCGTCGACGTCACCGGCAACACCCACCGATCCGAACTGTGCATCGACAAGCTGTTCAGCCCGGACTCCGAGCGCGGTCGCCTCGGTCTGCTCGAGTTGCGCGGCTTCGAGATGCCGCCGCACCCTCGCATGGCGCTCGTGCAGAGTCTGTTGGTGCGCGCGCTGGTCGCGCGTTTTTGGGCCGAGCCCTATGCCGGTCCGCTCGTGCGGTGGGGAACCGAACTGCACGACCGTTTCCTCTTGCCGTGGTATGCGATGGCCGATATCGCGGAGGTGGTCGACGATCTCGGCCGTCACGGCTTCGCGTTCGACCTCGCGTGGCTCGACCCGTTCTTCGAGTTCCGCTTCCCCCGCATCGGTGCGGTCGACATCGCCGGGGTCACGCTCGAGCTGCGCGCCGCGATCGAACCGTGGTCGGTGCTGGGCGAAGAAGTGACCTCGACCGGCACGGCGCGCTACGTCGACTCGTCGATCGAACGGATCCAGGTGAGAGCCGACGGGCTCACCGCCGACCGCCACGTGGTGACCTGCAACGGTGTGCCGGTCCCGCTGCACAGCACCGCCATCCCCGGTTCCTATGTCGCCGGTGTGCGCTACCGGGCATGGAGCGCGGCGTCGGCGCTGCACCCCACGATCGGCGTCCATGCGCCGCTCGTCTTCGATCTCGTCGATCGGTGGAGTGGCCGGTCGCTCGGTGGCTGCACCTATCACGTGAGTCACCCCGGCGGGCGGGCCTACGACCGCTTCCCGGTCAACGCCAACGAGGCCGAAGGCCGCCGGGCCAGCCGCTTTTCCGCCGGTGGGCATACTCCCGGGCCGGTCGATGTCGCGGCGTATACCGGAACCAACACGGCCATAGGGGACCTCGGCCTCCAAAGCCTGGAGTACCCTCGGACTCTGGACCTGCGGCGTGCTCCGTTGCCTCGGGGAAATTCCGGGCTGCGGTCGCGTTGATCGGCGCCACCTCATGACCATCAGCCCTGCACCCGACCTCCTCACCTCGTACCGTCCGCTTCCCGGGGCCTATGACGAGATGCTGACCACCGACGGTCGGCTCCGCGAGCACTGGACCCACGTCGGCCGCGTCATCGAGACGCTCGGTCTCCACGAGCTCCTCGACCGTCGATCCGAGGCGTACCGGCTCCTCGACGACGACGGCGTCACCTACAACATCTTCGGAGACGCCCCGGCGGGTGCGGCGACCGAACCGACCGCGGCGCCCTGGGGTCTCGACCCGGTGCCGGTGCTGCTCGCCAGCGACGAATGGGCCCGCATCGAACGGGGCGTGATCCAACGCGCCGAGCTGCTCAACTTCGTACTCAGCGACTTGTACGGGCCGCGCCAGCTCTTGCGCCGCGGTCTGCTGCCGGCCGAGTTGGTGCTCTCGCATCCCGGCTTCTTCCGCGCCTGCGATCAGATTCGCTTGCCCGGCAACCAGCAGTTGTTCACCACTGCCGTCGATCTCGCCCGCGACAGCGACGGTCGGTGCGCGGTGCTCGCCGACCACACGCAATCGCCGTCGGGTGCGGGCTACGCCCTCGAAAACCGTTTGGTCGTCTCGCGGGTTCTGCCGAGTCTGTATCGCGACTCGCAGGTGCATCGCCTCGCACCATTCTTTCGCATGCTGCGCGCCTCGTTGCAGGAGCTGGCACCGCCCGGCACCGATGATCCCCGCATCGTGCTGCTCAGCCCGGGGCCGTGGAGCGAGACCGCATTCGAGCACGCGTACCTCGCCTCGTATCTCGGTTACACCCTCGTCGAATCGAGCGATCTGACCGTGCGCGACGGCCGGGTGTGGCTGCGTTCGCTCGGCCGCCTCGAGCGCGTCGATGTCATCTTGCGCCGCACCGACGCGTGGTTCTGCGATCCGCTCGAACTGCGGGGTGACTCGAGGTTGGGCGTGCCCGGCCTTGTCGAAGCCGCCCGCCTCGGTGGCGTCTCGATCGTCAACACCCTCGGCAGCGGCGTGCTCGAAAACCCTGGGCTCTTGCCGTATCTTCCGCGTCTCGCCGAACACTTTCTCGGCCAGCCGCTCTTGTTGCCATCGGTGCCCACTTGGTGGTGCGGTGACGAGGACGGTCGCCGGCACGTACTCGCTCATCTCGACGAGTTGGTCATCAAGCCGATCGTGCGCGGCGTCGGCGCGACGTCGCTGTTCCCGTGGGATCTCACGCGCGACGGCCAGGACGACTTGCGCCGCCAGATCGAAGCACACCCCGCGGGCTGGATCGGCCAGGAGCCCATCGAGTTGGCCTCCGCGCCGACGCTCACGGCTGACGGGCTCGAGGCGCGGCGCACGGTGCTCCGGGCGTTCGCGGTTGCCCGCAACGACTCCTACACCGCCATGCCCGGGGGCCTGACCCGCGTCGCGGGCTCGGCCGGCAATCCGACCGGGCCCAGCAGCGTCCGCATCTCCAACCAGGCCGGGGCGATCAGCAAGGACACCTGGGTGCTGGCCTCCGAACCAGAGAAGCTCTCGGGATTCTGGCTCACCGCCGGCCCTCCGGTCGCGGCCATCGACCCCGAGGCGTCGATGTCGTCGCGCGCCGCGGAGAACCTGTTCTGGCTGGGGCGCTACGCCGAACGGGCCGAAGCGATGACCCGCTTGTTGCGCGCGGTGCACGACCGGCGCAACGACTTCCAACGCGGCGCGAACCCCGCCGGTACGGAGAGCCTACGGGTGCTGCTCGCCGCGCTCACGCGGGTCAGCTCCACCTACCCCGGCTTCGTGGGCGACGGCGAAGCCGATCGTGTCTCCGAGCCCGGCGCCGAACTCTTCGCCTTGGTGGTCGACGACACACGACCGGGAACGCTCGCTCACGCGGTGCGCCACTTGCTCAACGCGGCCCACGCGGTGCGCGACCAATTGTCGAACGACACATGGTTGGCGGTGGGCACACTCGATCGCGAGATCCGCAACTTGCGGATGTCCGACCCCGAGCACCCGATGGTCGTGCAACTCACACTCGGCCGCATCATGCAGAACCTGCTTGCCCTGTCGGGTCTCGCGGCGGAGAGCATGGTGCGCGATCCGGGTTGGCGTTTCATGGACGCGGGCCGGCGCATCGAACGCGGGCTACAGCTGACCGCGCTGCTGCGGGCCACCGTCACTGTCGAGCGCAGCACCGCGACCGACAGCCTGTTACTCGAGTCGGTGCTCATCGCGGCCGAGAGCATCATCACGTATCGCCGTCGCTATCGATCACATGCTCAGCTCGAAACGCTGCTCGACCTTCTTGTCATGGATGTCGACAATCCACGCTCGCTCGCCTACCAGGTCGACCAGCTCGCCGCCGACGTGCGCCTGATGCCGAAGCTTCACCGCGGCGCGACGTTGAGCGAGCCCGAACGGTTGGTGCTCGAGACATCGACCGCGCTGCGACTCGCCGACACGTCCATCCTCAGCCGCCCGGCCGACGGCGGCACGCGATTCGAGCTCGAGGCATTTCTCGCGCGCATGATCGAGTTGCTCTGCCGTACCGCGGACGCGATCGATGCCGACCGCTTCGTCCACCTCCTGCCGCAGAGCTCGCTGCTCGCCTCGTCATGACCTACCGCGTCGTTCATCGAACCGAGTATCGCTACTCGTCGGAAGTGTCATCGAGCTTCGGCGAGCTCTACCTACTTCCTCGCGACCTACCGGGTCAGGTCTGTCGCTCCTCGGTGGTGCGCATCGACCCTGAGCCGCACGACTATCGCGAGCGCACCGACTACCACGGAAACCGCGCGGCCTACTTCGCCGTGCTCGAAGCCCACACTCGGCTCACCGTCACCGCGGAGAGCATCGTCGACGTCAGTCGACCCACCTCGTTGCCGCTTTCCGTCGATCAACCCTGGGAATCGATCCGCGACCGCCTTCGCGCCGACCCCAGCGAAGATGCCTTCGCCGCGCGCGAGTTCCTCCTCGATTCCCCCAAGGTCACGGTGTCGCCCGAAGTCGCGGCGTACGCCGCAGAGTCGTTCACCGCGGGACGATCGCTCACCGACGCACTCACCGAGCTCAGCTCGCGCATCCACCGCGACTTCGCGTACAAACCGGGGGCGACGTCGGTGCGTACCACGTTGACCGAGTTGCTCGAGCATCGCAAAGGAGTCTGTCAAGATTTTGCTCATCTGACGGTTGGCTGCCTGCGATCGGTCGGCCTCGCCGGTCGCTATGTGAGTGGCTACTTGGAAACGGTGCCACCCCCGGGCAAGGAGCGCCTCGTCGGTGCCGACGTGTCGCACGCGTGGGCGTCGGTGTTTGTGCCCGACGCCGGATGGGTAGATGTGGATCCCACAAATGACCGGTTCGTCTCCGATCGCTATGTCACCACCGCATGTGGTCGCGACTTCGGGGATGTCTCACCGCTCAAGGGTGTGATCTACACGAGGAGCAAGATGAACAAGCTGCACGTCTCCGTCGACGTGACGCACATCGACGGGGCCGTCTGATGCGCGTACGAGTGGGCTGCGAGTTCCATTACGACGCGCCCGGGCCCACACCCACGGTCTGGCAGGTGAGGCCGCGCGCAGAGCCGACGCAACGATTGTTGTCGGAATTCTGGCAGACGCAACCGGCATCCGCGCGTAGCTCGTACCACGACTCGTACGGCAACATCTGTGATCGCCTCATGTTGCCCGCCGGCCATACGGTCGTGCGTTACGACGCCGAGGTCGAGGTTCCCGGGGTCTACGACGACGCCGACGTCAACGCCCGTCAGATTCCGGTCGAATCACTGCCGGACGAAACGATGGTCTATCTGTTGCCGAGCCGTTTCTGCCCGTCCGACTTGATGCAAGACCGGGCGTGGCACCTGTTCGGTTCCACCGAGCCGGGCTGGCCCCGCGTCGCCGCGGTGTGCGATTGGGTCCACCAGAACGTGCAGTTCCAGATCGGCAGCAGCAATCGGATGACGTCCTCACTCGATATTTGGGACAGTCGAATGGGCGTGTGCCGCGACTTCTCGCACTTGGGCCTCACGTTGTGCCGGGCCCTCAACATCCCCGCCCGCTACACGTTCGGCTACCTGCCCGATATCGGCATCCCGCCACCCTTTGCCGCGATGGATTTCTGCGCGTGGTTCGAGGCATACCTCGGCGACCGATGGTGGACCTTCGACCCCCGCAACAACGTGCCCCGCATGGGTCGGGTGGTCATCGGCCGCGGACGCGACGCGCTCGATGTCGCAATGGTGACGAGCTATGGCGCACCGATCCTGCAGTCGATGGTGGTGTGGGCCGACGAGGTCGTGGAGCAAACGGTCTGACCCCCGCGAAGCCCGGCGAACTCGCAGCACGACGTCGGACACCGTCCGACGTTGTGCTGCGAGAACGGTCACTATCCGGCGATCAGGTCGAGAACGATGGTCGAACAGAAGTACACCGCGCTGCCGAACAACAACAGGCGCGGCATCGAGGATCCGCGCGCAGCGAGCACGATCCCGACGGCCACCGCCAACAGCGTCGGCACGAGCGAACCACCGGTCGCGCTGTGCTTCGTCGTCATCACGATCAATGCGGTGATGACCGCCGTGCCGGCGTGGCGAATCACGCGGTCGCCCCGTTCGGTGAGTGTGATGCGTTCGAACACCAAGAGCGGACCGAGGCGAAGCATGAAGCTGCCCGCACCGACCGCGAGGATCACCAGCCACGTCATGTTGTGCTCCTTCGGTCGTTCGCCAACCCCGTGGCGCAACCCGCGATGACCGCAACCACCAGGCCGGTGCCGGCCGGCCAACTGGCGGTGAGCAGAGCGACCGCCGCCGCGACGACGATCACCGATCGAGCACCGGCGGCCCGCAACCCGGCGCCGACCAACCCGAGCAGACACAGCGGGATGACGATCTCGAGATCGAGCCAGTCGACACGGGCGCCCATGAACGCTCCCGCGGCGATCGCGACCGACCATCCGGCGCCGAGCGTGAGACCCGCGGCGAGGAAAAAGTGACGTTGGCCGCGGGGATCGGGGCACTGTTCGGCGTGGCGCTCGGCCGCCGCCCAAGTGGGATCGATGATCAGCCCGGCGGCGGCGATCCGGAACCAGCGGGGTTGCTCGCCCCAACGGCGAGCAAGTGAGGTGCTGTAGACGACGAGACGAGCGTTGACGAGCAACCCGGTGAGGATCGCCGCCGCCGCGCCCGCCTCGTCGAGTGTGCGGATCACCGCGAGGTGCGCGCTGCCGCCGAAGATCAACCAACTGCCGGACCACCCTGCGAGCGGTGATCCGTGGTCCGCCACGGCGGAGCCGATCACGAGCGCGAATGGAACATACGCAACGAGCAACGGCACCATCGCGACGACGCCGCTCCGCGCGGCCGATGGCGCGACGGTGGACGGTGCCGCGATGCGAGTGGGCACGGAGGTGGCGGTCATGGTTGGCATCGTCGTCGGGGTGCCTTCCGCAAATCTTCCCTCCACCGCGTGGGCCCGGAAGTGTGCGGGAAGCGGCCATTCGTACGGTCTCCCCATGAAACGGCAACGCACCCTTCTCGGCGTTTGGGCCCATCCCGACGACGAGGCCTATCTGTCAGCCACCGCCACGCTCGGCGAGCGTGGCACGAGCGAGCCGAACGCGTGGCCGCCCCATCGGCTCGCCGCGTTGCGGCGGCGCGAACTCGCCAGCAGCCTTGCCGCGCTCGATGTCCATGAATCGCACTTGCTCGGCTACGAAGACGGCGACTGTGAGCGCCACGACGGCACCGACGCCATCGCCGGCCTCATCATGGACATCGAGCCCGACCTCATCGTCACCTTCGGGCCCGACGGCTTGACCGGCCACGCCGATCACCGAGCGGTCGGTCGTTGGACGACCGACGCGTGGGCTTCGACGCAACACGCCGCGGACCTCTGGTACGCCACGCTCACCGCGGACTTCCACGAGCGTTGGGGCGGCCTGAACGACCAGATTGGCTTGTGGATGGATCACGCCGACCCACCGTGAACCGACGCAGCCGAACTCGCGCGCGACACGCGCCTGCCCGACGATCTGCTCGATCGCAAGATGGCCGCACTGCGCGCCCACACGTCGCAGACTCGACCACTCATCGAACTCGTTGGCGCGGCGACCTACCGCGAGTGGTGGCGCGTCGAATCGTTCCGCCACGCCCGACCCTTGCAATGGGTCGGGACGGGGGCGGCTATCGTCGCACCGTTTGCTGCCGCTGGGAGATCAACATGACCGATGGGCTATCGAGCGATCGAGGTCCGCTCTCGGGGTTTCGCATCGTCGACTTGAGCGAGAACATGGCCGGCCCGTTCGCGACGATGATCCTCGGCGATCAAGGAGCGGACGTCGTCAAGGTCGAATCGCTGCGCGGGGATCAGATCAGGCGCACGGGTTCGGGGAGCGGCGGCATGGCGGCGTACTTCGCGAACCTGAATCGCAGCAAGCGATCCATCGCCCTCGACCTACTCCGCGACGAGGGTCAGCAGATCCTGCAACGCCTCTTCGATGATGCGGATGTCGTGATCCACGCGTACCGCCCACAGGCTGCCGAGAAACTGCGGATCCACGAGGCTGCAGTGCGCACACCGCAGCGCGCCCGTCTCGTGTACGTCGAGATCGTCGGCTTCGGTAAGTCCGGTCCGCTCGCGGGTCGCGCGGTGTACGACCACGTCGTGCAAGCGCTTTCGGGATTCGCCGCGTTGCAGTCCGACCCGTCGACGGGGTCGCCGATGCTCATTCGTCAAGGCGTCATCGACAAGACCACCGGCCACGTCGCGGCGCAGTCGATCACCGCGGCGCTACTGCGCCGCGCGTCGACGGGCGTCGGCGAATCGATCTCGGTCACGATGCTCGACGTGGCGCTCAACTTCCTGTGGCCCGACGGCATGATGAACAACACCGCGCTTTCGGTCACCGATCCGCGCCCACCCGCGGCCAACACGTACCGGCTCACACCGACCGCCGATGGCTTCATCTCGCTGATGGTCCTCACCGACCCGCAGTGGGCGGCGTTGCATCCCGCGCTCGGGCTCGCACCGCCGGGCGAGCGCACGCATCCGGAGCGACTCCGCGAAGCGCGCGAGCGACTCTTGCAGATGCCCACCGCCGAGGCCATCGCCGCTCTCACCGCTCACGACGTCCCGTGCGCGCCCGTCGTCGCGCTCGATCAGGTGGCCCAGCACCCGCAGGTCGTCGCCAACGACGCGGTGCACGTAGTCGATCATCCGGTGCTCGGGCCGATCCGCCAGCCGGTGCCCATGCCGCAGTTGACGGGGATGGACATCGGGACCCTGCGACCCGCACCGCGCCTCGGAGAGCATTCCGTCGAGATCCTCACCGAGACCGGCTACGCGCCGGACGAGATCGACGCGCTCGTCGCCAACGGCATCGTCGGTGTCGCCTGACGTTTCTCGTCGCGCGAGGTTTGCGGGAAGGTCGACGGAAGGCGGGTTCCGTACGGTCACCTCGTTCGACACGAGCCCGAGGTACACAGCGATGCACACAACCGACACGATCATCGTGGGCGCCGGCCAGGCCGGCCTCGCGGTGAGCAACATCCTCACCGCCAAAGGCCGCGACCACGTGCTGTTCGAGCGCGGACAGGTGGCGGAGAGTTGGCGCAGTGAACGCTGGGATTCCCTGCGACTGCTCACGCCGAACTGGATGACCCGCCTGCCGGGATGGCGCTACCGCGGCGATGACCCCGATGGTTTCATGCGCCGCGAAGAAGTTGTCGGCTTCTTCGACCGGTATGCCCGCTCGTTCGGCGCGCCAGTGCAAGGCGACACCACGGTCGAGCTCGTACGGCGCACAACCGACGGGTATCGCGTGGTCACCGACCGGGGAACCTGGCAGACCGACAACGTGGTGATCGCAACCGGTGCGAACAGCCAGGCCCATGTTCCCGAGTTCGCACGCGACCTCGTGACCGGCCTGCACCAGATCACGGCGAACCGTTACCGCTCGCCCGCCTCGCTGCCCGACGGTGGAGTACTCGTTGTCGGCGCGTCCTCGTCCGGTGTCCAACTCGCGGACGAGCTGGCGCAGACGGGCCGCGATGTCGTCCTCTCCGTCGGCACACACGCTCGCGGGGTACGCCGCCACCGCGGCCGCGACCTCTTCCGCTGGCTCGAAGACACGGGAAAGAACGACACCCCGCTCGAGAAGGCGCCTAATCCCGTCGCGGCGCCCCATCAGCCGTCGATGCAACTCGTCGGAGGCCACCCACCCGTCGACGTCGACCTCGCGTCATTGCAGGCCCGCGGTGTGGTCTTGGTGGGGCGCCTCATCGGCGCCAACACAACCGAAGTACGCTTCGCGGACGATCTGGCGCGCACGACTGCCGCGGCCGATGAGCGGCTGCGCCTCCTGCTGTCGGCGTTCGACGACTACGCAACGCGCAACCGCGTGCACGACCTCGAGCCACCCGAACCCATCGTCCCCGTGACCGTGCCGGCCCGGCCGATCACCGCGCTCGACGTCCGCGCCGCCGACATCAGCAGTGTCGTGTGGGCGACCGGGTATCGCCGCGACTACTCGTGGCTCGACGTGCCCGTGCTCGACGAGCGAGGCGAGATCATCCAGCGCAACGGCGTGACTCCCGCCCCGGGGCTGTACGTGGTGGGACTGCGCTTCCAGTCCCGTCGCAACTCGAACTTCATCGACGGCGTGCGCCACGACGCGCAGGCCGTCGTCGACCACCTCGTCGGAGAGGACGTGACCTCCGTCCGCGTCGCGGTCTGATCGGTTCGACGCTCAAGCGCGCTCGGCCTCCGTCCGCGTCACGGCCAGCGCGCCATGCGCGCCGAGTTCGCGCAGCATCCGGCGGCCGCTTGCGACCGCCGATGTGTTGCCCGAGGAAAGTAGTTCCATCGCCTGCTCGTAGGGCTCGCTCCTCGCCGCCCACAAGTCGGCTGATCGCTGCCAATCGCCGCGCAGGCCGGACGCCCATGGTTCGGGCGCGCCCTTGACGGCAGGCGCGTCGAACCCGGCTCGCTGCAAGTACCGGCAGAGCTCTGCCCGGCTGACGAGATGACCGCATGCCTCCGCCAGCCCGAACGCTCGCTGCGCCACATCGAGGAGATCGGCACCGGTACCGGAGAGCCACGCAAGCTCGAGTTGCGCGGCGATCACCGGCCCGACGAGGCGGATCTCATCGCTCTCGTCGGCCACTCTTTGCGCGGGTGCGAGAACGTCGGCCGCGTCGGCGAAGTTTCCCTGCCGCGCGAGTAGCCGGGCCAGCAACGAGCGCGCGAGCGGTGCCATGATGCCGGGATCGCCGGGCCGGCCGAGGAGGTCGCGCAACACGGCCTCCGCTTGGGACCACTGTCCCCGGCTGGCACGGACCGCCGCGCGGGTCAGCGCCAAACGGAATTCCCCCGAGAAGAACTCGGTGTCGCGTGCGAGCGCGAGTCCGAGGTCCACGTAGCGCTCCGCGACGTCGAGCTGTCCGGCGCGGTAAGCGGCACCCGACGCGGTGACGCACGCACGAACGGCAAACTCGGCGCGGGGGAACTCACGCAGCAACGAGATCGCCTCGTCGAGGTCGGCCGCACCTCGCCCATCGCCGATCGCCAGTCGCTCGCCGCCGAGATACGTGAGCGCGCGGGCGCGCACATCGGCGCGACCGACTTGCTCGGCCAGCGCGAGCGCGATGGTTGCATGCTCGACCGCCAGGTGGCTGCCTTCGGCAACCGATCCGACGGTGGCGAGCTCGCCGAGCGCGCGAGAGAGATCCGCGTGGGCGATCGCGCGGAGTTCTCGATCACCGTCGGGTTCGAGCGCGGTCACGGCGCGTCGGACGGCTCGCTGTGCCGCGTTCGGCCCACGCGCCCAGAGCACGGTGCGACCGAGGGCCAGCAGCGCCAGTGCCAGCCGCTCGTCGTCACCGATCTGTTCTGCGACGGACACCGCTGCTTCTGCAGCCCGAAGCGACTCCTCGAACTGGTTGGTCAGTTGCAGCGATTCGGATCGCTTCGTGAGTATGTCAGCGCGCACCGTTGCGGAGATCAGACGATCGTGACGGAGCACCTCACGGAGATGCTCGGCAACCTGGCGATGCGCACCCACCCGCGCTGCTCCTGAGGCCGCCGCCCGACCGGCCTTGACCACCAGCTCGCCGTGGTTTGCCTGCACCGCATGGTGCATCACCCGCGCGGGGTCGGCTTCTCGCGCGTCGAGCAGCTCGGCGAGCCGCGCGTGGTGTTCGACGCGCTCTGCCGGAGTGAGGGAATCCTCCACCGCGCGGCGCGCCAACTCATGGCGGAAGGAGATCGTCGACGAATCACCCACGAGCACGCCGAGACGTTCTACGACACGGAGCTGCTCGGTTGCCGCGCCATCGCACAACGCGTCGGCGAGCGACCGTTCGATCCCTGACGGCACCACCGACAGCCGCTCGAGCAGCGTCCTCGCTCCGGGCGGAAGCCCATCGATGCGCGCGAGCACGGCGTCGCGCACGGTCGCCGGTACTTCCTCGGATCCCTGTGCGAGTACCTCGGAGACGAAGAAGGGATTGCCCCTGGTGATCTCGTGGAGGTTCGGGACCTCGACGCCCGCGCGCGCGGCGAGCTCGTCGACGGCCTCACGACTGAACGGCTCGAGATGCACGCGACTCGCGGCTCCTTGCGCGAGGAAACCGAGCAGGCGCCGCAACGGATGGCCGGGCGTTGCCTCTTCGTCGCGAAAGGTGATGACGAGCAGCGAAGCCACCCCCGGAATCCGCCGGGCCAGGTATCGAATGGCATCGAGGGTGGCGTCGTCGGCCCAGTGGACATCCTCGATCACGAGCACGGTCGGCCGCTCTGACAGCATGTCGAGCAACAGCTCGTGGACCCGGCTCGGATCGCCGCCGTCGAGGACCGCGCGAAGCGCGTCCGGCGTCCCTCGAGCGATGTCCTTGAACGGTCCGAACGTGCTGGCCGTGAGGAGGTCGTCGCAGCCGCCGATCAAGACCGTCGCACGGTCGCCGATCACCTGCGCGAAGGCGCGGACCAGCGCACTCTTGCCGACGCCCGCCTCTCCGGAAACGGTCACGACTCTGCCGAGGCCTCGTTGCGCCTCGTGGAACGTGGCCAGCATGGCCTCCACCACCTCGTCGCGTTCGACCAATGTCGGCGACCGGACCGGGGTGGATGACCGACCGCGAGACTCGACCTCGGGCTCCGGAAGGCTGCGCATTCGATCGCGTATCGCCATCGCATCGGGGCCCGGTTCGACACCGAGCTCCTCGTGCAGCGCCCGCTCCATCCGTTCGTACTGACGCAGCGCGGCCGATCGGTCACCGGCAACCGCATAGTGCCGGAGCAACGCGAGGTGTGCTTGTTCGTCGGCCGGATCGATGGCCAACACGTCGTCCCATCGTCCCGCCCCTCGCAGCAGATCGACGTAACGCCGCTGGATGCGTTCGCGCAGCTGGTAGGTCCACGGTTCGTAGATGTCGTCGGGCAACAGCTCGCCCGTGTACAGCTCGAGCGCAGTGGACACCTTCACCGGGTCGAGTACCGCCAGCGCGGCACCGGCGGCCTCGTCGAAGGCGAGGGCGTCGACGCGCACTTCTGCGTCGGGAAACAGGGCGATCGCATCGTCGCGCAGCACCAACGCGTCCGCCGGCCCGAGTGCGCGACGGGCGTAGTGCGCGGCCTTGTGGAGCCGCGGACCCGCGTCGACGAGCGTGAGATCCGGCCACAGTGCGTCGATCACGCGCTCGCGGTGGAGTCGTCGCCCCGGAGTGAGCGCGAGCAGCTTCACCAGCGATCCGGCGGCTCGGCGCGGCCACGCCGCGACTCTTTGGCCCCCCGCGGTTGTGACCTCGAAGCAGCCCAGCATTCGGATGTCGACATCCATGCGCATCTCCGCCGATCAACGCCGCTCGTCCAAACGTATTCTGCGCGAGTTCGCAGAGTACGGGCCAACCCTCACGCGAGAGATCATCCGCAAGGGTTGCCTTATTTTCAGATATATGCTTATAATTTCCCATGCCGCGTCGTCGAGCCGGAATACTGCTTCCCCTCGAGGTCGAGATCCTGGGTGCCTGCCTTGCCGCCGGAGACCACGGCGTGCACGGGTTCGCGATCGCGAAGGTCCTCGCGGACAGCGGCGACGGGCGCCCCTTGACTGCGACCGGCACCCTCTACCGGGCCCTTCATCGCCTCGAGACCGCCGGCATGGTCGACGGTGAGTGGGAAGAACTCGACGACGACGCCCGAGGTGGCCGGCCGAGACGGCGTACCTACCGCCTCACGGCCGAAGGAGCGGCGACACTGAACGCCGCGCGCGCACATATGCCGCGAGCGGAATCCGCCCGCTTCGTCTCACCGGGATGGTCGACATGACCGCGACGACACACTCCACGCGACTGGCCCGCTACTGGACCCACTGGTACACCGCCGGCCTCCCGCCCGCCGTCGCCATGCAACGCCGAGCCGAGATCGACAGCGATCACGCCGAACACACACACGCCCGCCAACTCGACGGCTGGTCGCCCGGGCGCATCGCCCGCGAGCAACGGTGGCGACTGGTGCGCGGCGTCACCGCCGATCTGGGTTGGCGCCGCGACGTCCTGCGACCCGCGTTTCGCTCCAACCCTGCAACGCGCACCGCAGTCGTCGCGGTGACGTCGATGGCGTCATTGCTGTTGGCTGCCTTCCATGTTGCGTTCGCGGCGTACCTGCTGGGCGCAACGTGGCTGGCCGAACGCAGCCTGCTCGGCGGCTTGGACGCGTACGCCGACGAGGTCGGCCGCCCCATCGCCAGCACCATCGCCGCGGTGATCATCGGCTCACTCGGCGCGGTGCTACTCATCAGCGCGTTCACACGCAACGTGTCGCCACTGCTCTCCAACGCGACCACGGTGTGCGTAGCGGGCTGTTCGGTCTTGTTCTTCTGGCTGGGCATGGCCCCCGTTGGGCTTGTCGCCATCGCCGGATCGACGCTCGACGCTGCGCTCCGAGCACCCGCATTCGCTCCAAGTCGATGAATTACGACCGCGGCCACGACGGCCCGGTCGCGAGCACTGGACAAGCCGCTCACACACGAAGACGCGTTGGAGCGGCGTATTGTTTGAGCCGTGAACGCGTCGACCACAGTCGTGCTCGCCGACGACAGCTTCATCGTTCGCGAGGGTGTTCGCATGTTGCTCGACGAGGCCGGCTACGATGTGGCCGCGGTCGCCGAGGACTACGACGGCCTCCTGGCGGCAGTGCGGTCCAACCCGCCCGATGTTGTCATCACGGACATCCGAATGCCGCCGACCAACACCGACGAGGGAATTCGCGCCGCTCGTCAGATCCGTTGCGACCACCCAGGTGTCGGTGTTGTCGTGTTGTCGCAGTATGTCGAGCCAGAGTACGCGATCCGGCTCTTCGAGAGCGGCTCGGCCGGGCTCGCGTACCTGCTCAAGGAAAGAGTGGGCGACATGAACGAGACGGAGGCGGCGATCACCGCCGTTTGCCAGGGTGGCTCGTTCGTCGACCCGAAGGTGGTCGACGCACTGGTGGAGGGCCGCCGACAGCTCCGCGAATCGAAGCTCGACCGGCTCACCCCACGCGAGTCCGAGGTGCTCGCGCAGCTCGCCAGCGGCAAAAGCAACGCCGCCATCGCCAAGTCGGTATTCCTGTCCGCCCGTGCCGTCGAGAAGAACATCAACTCGATCTTCACCAAGTTGGATCTTTTGCCCGAAGCTGAGTCCAATCGCCGCGTTCTCGCCGTCTTGTTGTACCTCGCCGAGTCGTAGCGCGAGTGTGGAAATCCACACTCCACCATGCCTGCCATCCCCATAGAGAAAGGGACGACTCTCGACGATGATCGGGGAGTGCCAGTCGTGACACCAACCGTGCACGTGCTCATCGTGGACGACCAGGAGCCCTTCCGGTCCGCGGCGCGCCTCGTGGTCGAGATGACCGACGGCTTCGAGGTCATCGGTGAGGCGGCCGACGGAGAACAGGCGCTCGATCTCGTGGCCACACTTGCGCCGAACCTCGTACTGATGGACATCACGATGCCGGGTATCGATGGCATCGCGGCGACGCGCCGGATCGCTCGCGAGCATCCGGGGATTCGCGTCGTCGTGCTGTCGACGTATCCGGAATACCAGCGGCAGGCGCTCGACGCGGGCGCCGTGGCATTCGTCTCGAAATCGGCGTTCGGGCCCGACGAAATCGTCGCGGCCTGGACTGCGGACGTTTGAGCCGACGCGACGTCACCGGTTTCGTCGATCCGTTCACGACATCGACGCCACCGCGAGCGGGAGAGCGCCGAAGATCGTCGTTGGCGCGCCGGGCCGAGATGTCACCGTTAGCTTGCCGTCGAGCGCATCGAGACGGTCGGCCATGTTGTACATGCCCGAACCCCTGCTCGAACGTTCGGCGTCGAAGCCGGGGCCGGAGTCGGTCACCGAGAATGCGAGCACGCCGTCGTCATCGCGGACCGTGACCGACACCGGGCCGCGCGCGTATTTCGACGCGTTGGTGAGCGACTCCGACACGCAGAAATACACGGCACCTTCGAGCGCGGACGGATATCGGCGGCAGAGGGCGACGTCGACACGGACATCGAGCGGGGACCGAGCGGCGAGCGACGGGATCGCCGCTTCCAGACCCTCTGCGTCGAGGAGCGGCGGATAGATGCCTTGCGCGAGCAACCTGATCTGGTCGATCGCATCCTGAGAGTCGGCGCCGACCTGTGCGATGAGCTCGGCGGCCCGGTCGCTGCCTTCGCTGCGTGCGACCGATCCGGCGAGACCGAGCTGGACCTTGAGCGCGACCACCTGCTGCTCGACGCCGTGATTGAGCTCTCGCTCGAGGCGGCGGAGCTCGTCGTCCTGCGCTCTCACGAGCCGGCGACGGGACTCGTCGATTTCCATCGCCTTGGTCGCCAATGCCCGGTCGAGTCGCACCTTGTTCAGGATCAACGCCGCGGACCCGGCCAGATCTTGGGCCAGGCGTACGTCGGTCGGGTGCAGCGGCAGCCCGGGACCCTCCTCGACGGTGAGCTGGCCGAGCACTGCGCCCTCGTGGTCGATCGGAACGACGCAAGCGCGCCCCGTGTCCCACTGCGCCGCGGTCTCTCGCGGATCAACGCCCGCCGGCGCGACGGCGACCGGGCGCAGGACGCCTCCATCGTCGAGCCACACCGTTACCCGTTGCGCGCCGGTACCGGAGCGAAGCTGGACAGCGAGGCGCTCGAGCAACTGCTCGGCGCTCTCGGTGAACGCGAGACGGCTCGTCAGCTCGCCCAGGACCTCGTACGGCGTGGCCCGGTGGCCGTAGACGAGCCGGTTTGCCCACGATTGGAAGCGAATCCGGACAGGCTCGAAAACCACCGCGACGAGCGCGGTCGCGAGCACCGACAGCCACAGGTCGGAGCCGCCGAACACGGAGCCGAGCCCGACGACGACCACCACGTAAATCGTCGTGATGAGCAGCGCGAGGCCGGCGAAAACGACCGTCCGGGAGATGACGACATCGACGTCGTACAGCCGGTACTTACCGATGGCGATGCCGTAGGAGACGACCCAGCAGGCGGCGGCGAGTGTGCCCCCGAGGACCACGAGGTCGTTCGGGTGGGCGGTGTCGGGCACGAAGAAGAACCCACTGAAGACCGTCACGCCGATGGCCGTGCCCCAGACGATCCACTTGAACTGGAGCCTCGCCGAGCCCGTGCACTTTCGGAACTTCGTGACGAGGCCGGCGACCGACAAGCCCGCCGCGAACACGCAGGCGATTCCCGCGCCGATCAGCATCGGGCTTTCCGCGCGGGACGCATTGCTCGGCCGGTGCCACCAACCATGCATGGCGGCCAACGCCACGATGCCCGCAGCCGCGAACACGCCGACGCGTCGCCAGCGCCTCGATGCGAAGGAGCCGTCGGGGAACAACAAGAGGCCGAAGGTCAATGGCACGAACAGACCGGGGATCGACGCGGCACGGACCACCACCAGCGTCCAACCAACGGCAGCCGGTGCATCCGCCGGCACCCACGATGACTCGAGGATGTCGAGCGGGTCCCCCTCCATCAGCAAGGGCAACACCCCGAGCCCCGCGGCTTCGATGCCCAACCCGAACGACGCGGACATCGACCACACCGCCGCGTTGCGGGGCTGGTGCGGGACGACGAGCCACACGAACACCGCGAAGGCGACGGCGACCATGGTGCCCAGCCCGGCGAAGGATCTCCACCAGAACGCGAGGTTTCCGGTGGCGAGCGACGTCATCAGGCCACCGATGGCCAAGGCCGCGCCGAAGAGCGTCATCGCGCGTGCAGTTCGAATCCGCGCCTGATCGCTCATCGCGCGGCCACCTCTTGCATCGGTGCATCGCGAATCGGGATTGCGCCGACCAGCGTCGTTCCGGCGCCGGGCATCGACGAGACCGAGAAGCTGCCGGCGAGCGCCTCGACGCGGTCGGCCAGGTTCGTCAACCCGATACCGAGGGGCGTCTGCTCGGCGTCGAAGCCCGACCCGTCGTCGCGAACCTCGAACGACACGACACCGTTGCACTGCGCGAGCGTCACGACCGCTTTGCTCGCGTCGGCGTGTCTCGTGACGTTGCACAGCGCCTCGACGACGCAGGCATTGACCGTGCTTTCGACCTCTCGGTCGTAGCGACCGAGCCCGTCGGCAAGAACGGTGACCGGGATCGGTGCGCGACGCGCGTGCGACGCGATCGTGGGACCGAGCCCTTCGGCCTCGAGCAGCGGCGGGTACACCCCGCGGGCAAAGTCGCGCACGGCGTCGACGACCCGGTCGGCCGCCTCGGCCAGTGCTTCTATCGTCGCGACGGCTTGTGTCGCACCGTCCTTCTGGGCGATCGACCGGGCCAATCCGAGCTTGACCCGCAGCGCGACGAGCTGTTGCTGCGCGCCGTCGTGGAGGTCGCGTTCGAGACGTCGACGCGATTCGTCCTGCAGCGCCACCAGCCGCCGCCTCGACTGGCGCAGCTCGGCCACACGACGCTGCAGCGTGTCGGTGAGGGCCCGGTTGCGCAGCGCCAGCCCCATCCCTGATGCGACCTGCCGCGCCAGCACACGATCCTGCTCGGACAGCCGCTGCCCACCACGCACCGACAAGACGAGCGAACCCAGGTCGACGCCGGCGTGGTCGATGGGCAACCGGGCGCCGTTCTCGGGCGGTCCGGCGCCGCCGGGAGGCCACTCGGCCGCCCTGACCCGCCGCCCCCCGAACGAGACCCACACCTCGGCGTGGCTGGCCCCGGTCCCTTCGACCAGGGATCGCGTGACCAGGTCGAGGAGCCGATCGTCGTTGGCCGAAACCCGCCTGCTGAACTCCGACAGCACCTCGTGGGGGGTGGCCTTTCGGCCGTACACGAGCCGGTCGACCATGCGTTGCAGCCGACGCCGCAGAGGCTGGAACGTCGCCGCGACCGCGGCCGTTGCCGTTATGGCGAGTGCGGTGTTGGGCTCGTCGGTCGCGCCGAGCAGCTCGCCGATGCCCACTACGGCGCCGACGTACCCCGCGGTGATGACGACGGCCAACGTTCCATAGACGATCGTGCGCGAGATGACCAGGTCGACGTCGTAGAGGCGGTAGCGGGCGATCGCTACGCCGTACGACGCGATGAGCACCGAGAACCCCGAGAAGATGAGGATCCGCGGTACCGGCGCGTCGCTCTCGTCTGTAGTGACGATGCCGGCGGCGAACGCGAGAGCAGCGACACCCGCGCCCCACAGCACCCACTTGCACTGCTGTCGCGACTCGCCCGTGGCGCACCGAAAGCGCACGACGAGCGCGACGACAGCCAGGATCATCGCCACCGTGACCGCGAACTGGGCGGAACCCAGCACGGCGTTGGTCTCGGGCGATCGGTGTGCGCTGGGGCGACTCAACACGACGTAGGCCACGCACACGGCGACGATGGAGAGCCCGGCGAACCACCCGACGGTGCGCCACCGGCGCGCCGGCAGCGACCCGCTCGGGAACAGGAGAAGACCGAACGTCAGGGGCACGAAGACCCCGACGGTGACGGCCGGCTCGGCCATCATGAACAGCCACGCGACCGACGCGGGGTGCTCGTTCGGGATGTAGCGCGGGTACCGCAGGGTGTTCGGGTCCGCGCCGGAGACGAGGGGCACGGCAGCGGACGCCACGACCCGCAGCCCGCCGAACGCCGACGCGGCCAACGCCCACACGGCAGCGTTGCGCGGTTGGCGGGGGAGCACGACCCACACCACGGCGGCGAAGCCGACGGTGAGCACGAACACCACTGCGGTGTGCGACGCCCACCAGTAGCCGATGTGGCCGGTTACGAGGCTCACGCAGGTCCCACCTATCGCCAGCGCGGCGCCGATGGCGACAGCACATCGCGCGGTCCCCACGATCGCCCGGTCGGTCACGACACCGACCTCCGGGGGAAGCGATGCGCCCGCACCGGGGTCGACCGTCCTTTGACCAGCGCCGGTTCGAGGACATCGGCGTCGATCGGCCGGCCGAGCGCGGCGACCGTGGCGTCGCCGAGCACGGTCTCGCCCGGCTCGGCCCACTGCTGGAGCCGTTGCGTGAGATTGACCGTGTCGCCGACCACCGAATACTCGAGCCGTTGCTCGGAGCCGAGTAGCGCTGCCGCGACGCGACCCGTCGACACGCCGATGCCCAACCCGAACGGCTCGATGCCATCTTGGGCCCATGCGCCGTTCACTCTCGCCTGTGCCTCGTGCATCGCCGTCGCCGCCTCGACCGCGCGGTCCGCATGATTGGCAACCGGCTCGGGCGCGCCGAACACAGCCATCACGGCATCGCCGACGAACTGCATCACGGTGCCGCCGTGATCGATGATCGCCTCGTTCATCTCCGCCCGGTGGCGGTTCAACTGGCCGGCCAACGTTGTCGGGTCGGTCCGCTCCGCGATCCCGGAGTACCCCCTGATGTCCGACATCAGCACGGTCACGTCGAGCTCTTCCGTCTCCCCGATGCGGCGGCCGTCTCGGCGTAGCTTGGCGGCGAGCCCTCCGGGGAGCAGCCGCGACAGCACTTCACCCTGCTCCTCGCGCTGAGCGATCGCTCGCTGGAGGCGACGCAGCCTTTCGAGTGCGGCACCGTTGCCCGCCGACAGGCCGTCAGCAAGATGGACGAACAGCGATTCGATGCGCCCGTCGACATCGGCGGGCGTCGTGCGCAGCGCCACGGCGATCGCTTTGATCGGTGTACCGTCGGCGATGAAGTCGAGCAACTGCTGCTCGGTCGCGCTCAAGAGGGCGTCGTCGGTGACGGGCTTGGTCAAGGCCTCGACGATGCGCGGATCGAGCATGGATCCACCGCTCGCCACCTCGCGGATCGCCCGCACGAGTTGGTCACCTTCGCCGACCCGGTCCTTGAGCAGATAGGCATATCCGGCCGCACCCTCCGACAGCAGCGCGATCGCGTACTCCGGGTCGTCATACTGCGAAAGGATCACGATGCCCGTGCCTGGGTGCCGCTTGCGCACCAGCTTGGCGGCCTCGATTCCCTCGCGCCGGAACTCGGGGGGCATGCGGATGTCCGTCACCACCACCTGGGGCTGCAGGGCCCAGGCGCCCTCCACCAGCTCGTGGAACTCGCTGGCGACGCCGACCACATGGACGTCGCCCGCGAGTTCCATCACCGCGCGGACGCCCTCACGGACGAGGAGGCTGTCGTCGGCGAGAAAAACGGTGATCGTCACGCGCTCCATGATCGTCCGACGATGCCGTCCGCGGAAGAGGGCGACCCGGCGAACACCGGTGTGGAAAGCCACACCAGGCCTTCGTGTGCTGCGCCGGGCGCGATCCACATGGTGACCACCTCGGGCGACAGCGCTTCGAAGGTGTCGGCGGCGGCGATCTCCGCGGGCATTGTTCCGGCGGCGATGAGCAGTACCCGTTGCTGTGACATCGACCGGACCGCCTCGCGCGGCAGCGTCTCAGACCCGGTTCGGCGGGAAGCGATCGCCGGAGTCGTCCCCGTCATCGACTTCGGCCAGGTAGTCGTGCACGAGCCTGATGGCGGTGGCTCCGTCGCCAACTGCTGAGGCGACACGCTTGATCGAGCGGGCACGCACGTCGCCTGCCGCGAACACGCCGGGGACGCTCGTCTCCAGAGCGAGAGGGGGCCTCGTCGGCGCGTCCCTGTCCTCGCTTCGCGAACGGCCGACGTCGCGGCCGGTCGTGATGTAGCCGCCGTCGTCTCGTTCGACTTCGGTCGGGAGCCATTGGGTTCGGGCTGCACCACCGATGAGCACGAACAGAGCCGTCGTCGCGAGGCTTTCGATCGTCCCGTTGGAGCGGTCCCGGACCGTCATGCCGGCGAGCCTCTCGTCTCCTTCGGCGGCGATCACTTCGATCTGCAGCCTCACGATGATGTTCGACGTGGCCTCGATCTCGCGCACGAGGTAGTCGGACTTGGCGAGCGGCAGCCAGCCATTCGTGGTGCGCGCCACCTATGACAATGCGTCGGAGTGGGTCAACAAGTACTTCGTCGACATCGCCGCCTACGACCGGTTCGCACCGGACCAGCTCGACTTCCGCGTCTACCTCATCGGTGACGAAGCCGCCGTCGAGGCCGTCGCAGCCGCATACCCGAGCGCGAACGTGCTCGACCCCGACGAGTTTCTCGCGCAGGTCAACAGCGAGATCGACCTGCTGCTCGGCGTCATCTACGCCTTGCTGGCGCTCGCGGTGCTGATCGCCCTGCTCGGCATCGCCAACACCCTGGCGCTGTCGATCTTCGAGCGCACTCGTGAGCTCGGGCTACTACGGGCGGTGGGCATGATCCGCAGTCAGGTCCGGTCGACGATCCGCTGGGAAGCGATCATGATCGCCCTCTTCGGTACCTCGCTCGGACTCGCTGTCGGGTCGTTCTTCGGATGGGCCAGCGTGCGCGCACTTCGGTCCGAGGGCATCGACCACGTCACCTACCCGGTGGGCAACATCATCGTGGTCACCGTCATCGCGGGGCTTGCGGGAGCGATCGCCGCGATCGTTCCGGCCCGCCGCGCGGCACGGCTCGACGTTCTCCGAGCCCTGTCCGCCGAGTGACGCCAACCTCCTGCCATTGTGTCCGCTGCCGGGCGATCACCGCCCGGCAGCGGACCCGTGTGTGCACACGGCCGCGCACGGCAAGAACCGGATCGACACCACATTTAGTCAGCCGTCGGAGTGGGTAAGAGGTGCCATGCGTTGGTGCCGCAATGACCTCACTTCTGGCCGGGCGTGCCGCCTCGTGATCCTCGGCGCGAGTGGTGACCACCACGGTTCCAACTGCGGCCGTGCTGGCGACCAATTGTGACACGACCGCAAGGTCGGATCGGTTTCGATCGCGACCGATCAGGGCAACGCGGATAGAGCCCGTCCTCATGTCGGGACGCCGTCCGCGGAGGTGGTGGTCGTGAGTGTGTTGTGGTGGTTGGTGATAATCGTGGCCGTGATCGTGATCGCCGCCGTTGTCTTTTTCGTTGTGCGTCGCGCCCGACGGGCGGGGACCGTCTTCGCGGCTCGAGTGTCGGATCGAGGCGACAAATGAACCTGATCAGAGCGAGAGACGTGATGGGTCTACCGGTGGTGTCGATCGCGTCGGGCGAGGATGTCGCTGAGATCCGCGACGTCGTCTATGACGGGGAGGCGCACCGGTTGGTGGGCTTCACGTTAAACAAGCGCGGCACGTTCGCGGGCCGGTTGAAGAACGTGCTTGCGGCCCGATCGGTGACAGCGATCGGACCAGACGCAGTCATGATCGACGCCGAAGCGGCGATCGACGGCAGCGGCGACCGACCGGCAGGTCTCGATGACCTTGGGGCGGCACGGCCTGTGATCGGCAACCGCGTGCTGTCGGCGGACGGCAGCGATCTCGGAGAGGTCGTGGCAGTGATCTTGTCGACCGGCGACGAACCATGCGCGGTCGGCTACGAGTTGCAGCCGCCCGACCGGGCGGACACGTCGTTCGTGCCGATCTCGGCGCAGATGGCCTTGTCGGGCGAGAACTTGGTGTTGCCGGCCGAAGCTACGGCATTTGTCCGTGACGACCTTGCCGGTTTCGGCGCAGCGGTCGCGTCGTACCGGTCACCTGAACTGGAGAACGACCGATGACTACGGACACTTTCATGAACGTTGAAGGGCGACGAGTCGTCGCATCGGACACGGCCGAATCGATCGGCTCGGTGAAGGGCTTCGTTCTCGATGGCGCCGGTCGCAGGATCGAGTCGATCCATGTGGACGGGCGCGGGAAGCGGGCACTGATCTTGGACTGGTCCGCGGTGGCGGCGTTCGGTGCCGACGCGGTGATGGCTACCGCGGGCGTCGAACCGTCGAAGATCGACGACGATCATCAAAAGGCAGCGGTCAAGGGTGTCGTGACGATGCTCGGTACTCGAGTGCTGAACGTCAACGGACGCGAGGTCGGGACGGTCGCCGATGTCGAGTTCGACACTGACTCTGGGGCCGTCGTGCGTGTCGTAACCGGTCATGGTGCGATCGACGCGGACCGCGTGCGGGCGCTCGGCTCGTACGCGTTGGTCGTCGAGGAAGACCCATCGTCGAAGGGGCGGTGACCGGCTGGATGTTTTTTGACCGCTGGTCCGATGTCGTCCGTGTCGTGGTGCTCGGCGCGGCGGCGTACGCGGTGATGGTGGTCGTGTTGCGTGTGTCGGGCAAGCGCACCTTGGCGAAACTGAATGCGTTCGACCTCGTGGTCACGGTCGCTCTGGGGTCGGTGCTGGCCACGATCGCGTTGTCGAGCGATGTGTCGTTGACCGAAGGGGTCGTCGCCATCGCAGTGCTCGTCGTCGCCCAGTGGGCCGTGTCGTGGGCTTCGGTGCGCACGTCGCTGGCGCGGCGGCTCGTGCGAGCCGAGGCAACGGTCGTGTTCGACCACGGCCGCTTCGACGACAAAGTGCTGTCAAGGGCGCGGTTGACCAGCGGTGAAGTGTGCCAAGCGATCCGATCGAGCGGATGCGGTGACCTCGAGATGGTCGCCGCCGTCGTGTTGGAGACCGACGGCAGCCTGAGCGTCGTGACCGTGGACCGTTGCCGCACCGCCAGCGCCATGCCCGCGACCACATCGGCGTCTCTTCTGGTAGGCGGCGCTCCTCTGAGGAGCACCGAACGCGAGACAGGGACCAGTGGTGACGCCAGACGACGATCTGAAGGCGGTGACGAACGAGCCTGATCGGTTCGTCACGATCACGATCCCAACTCCGAGCACGGCCGTTCACCAGACGATCTCCACGTGGTCTCCAAGCTCTGGTCCATGCGTTCCCGCATTGTGGGTGTCGACACGACCATCCGATCAGGAGATATGACGATGAAGACGATTACCAGAACGGCGAACAACAACCTTCCGGCCTACTTCCTGGGCCGGCCGCGGTCTGCCTATCGCGCGACAGTCGGTGCGAAGCCGACAAAGCGTGCCCGCCACGTGCTGCGCCCACTCATCGACGGTAGTTGCTGATCGAGCTCGTACCGAAAGCTCGCGATCACTTCGAGACGCCAGCTGGCTCGCTCGTTCAAGTGACGAGCGCAGCCAGCTCTACCTCTGCCCCGAACGGCAGCCATCGGAAGGCATCGCTGATCTCGAGCGGCGCGCTTGCCAACTCGCGCTCGATGACCGCTCGGCCTTGGCGAAAATTGCGACCATCCCCCGAGTGGTCTACTTCGGCGGGATCTATCCGGACATGCCAGTCACGCGAAGCGTGATGTTCCAGCGCCCGTCGGTCAGGCCGACGTCCGGATTGCCGCTGCCGGGCAGGATCCTGGGCACACCGTGGTACGCGTAGCGTGATGGGCCACCGAACACCACGACGTCGCCGGAGCGCACCTCGAGGTCGGTGTACGGGCGCCCTCTGGTGTGGGGATTACCGAATCGGAAGATGCCCGAGTCGCCGAGGCTCAACGACACAACGGGGGCACCCGCGTGTTCATCTTGATCTTGATGCAACCCGAGCCGTGCGTTGGCGTCGTAGTAGTTGACGAGCGCGGCGTCGGGTGCGTACGCCGCTGCAGCATCGCGGTCGTCGAATGCATCGACGACGGCACGCCGACCGAGTTCCACCAACCAATCAGGGAATGGGTCGACCGGCGCGCCGTCGGTGTCCTCGGCGAAGCGCGAGTAGCGGTACGGGATCCACTGCCAGCCGAGACACACGGTCTTGACCGACATGACACCGCCGTTGGGCATACGTGCAGCGCGAATCGGGGCCGGCGGTTTCGCCCATTCACGACAGGAGGCGACGAGGTGCCGCTGTTCGTCGATGCTCAGCCAGTAGGGGATATGAACCGCGCCGGGGGCCAAGACCAGTCGGGTACGGGGGATCAGCTCGGAGGTCATCTAAGTTGCCACTGCCAGGAGATCATCGGGCATCGTGGAACACGAGACCAACGTATGACGCTGTCCACATCGTACGACGCTGACGCCGTGACGCATCGGCACGCTGCCCATCAGCGTTTGCCACGGGCTGGGTTAGATCCAAGTCGATTCGGGCAACTTGTTCGCAGCGCTACTGCTCGAACAAGGAGCGACGATGGTTCTCACCAAGAAAGAAAAGGAACGACTGCCCTCGACATTGAAGCGGTCCCCCGCCAAGGCGCAAGACACCTACATGCACACGCTGGAAGCAGCCGAGAAGACGCATGGCGACGGCGAGGCTTCGCATCGCATCGCGCTGGCGTCGTTGAAGCATTCCTTCGAGAAGGTCGGCGATCGGTGGGAGGCAAAGGCCAAGAAGGGTCCGAGTGACGCCCAGGACGCGAAGCGCGGCCCCGCCGCCCGCAAGAGCAACACGAAGACGGCCGGTGGTGTCGATGCCTTCGCGAGCAAGAAACATCTACTCGACGTCGCCAAGCGACTCGATGTCGAAGGCCGCTCGAGGATGACGAAAGCCGAACTGGTGAAAGCCATCGACAAGGCCAACCGTAGCGAAACCGCGAAGTCGTTGCGCAAGAAGAACGGCCGCTCCTGAACCAAACTCTCTCACGCGTACGACCGCAGTTCAGGATCGCGCGGCTGCGGGGAGGGGAAGGCCGTAGAAGCGCGCCGCGTTGGTTCCGAGAATCGCAGCCTTGCGGTCCGCAGTCAGATCATCACGATTGACGACGATGCGCACCGACTCGGGAAACGCGCAGTCGAAGTGGCAGTAGTCGGACGCGTAGACGACCGCATCGTCGCCAACGGATTCGCACACGTAGACAACACTCGGGTCGTCGGGTTCACAACTGACGACACAACGACCCTTGAAGTACTCCGATGGCAAGCGGTCGATCTCGGGAGCCTGATCGGGCATGAGCTCGTAGTGCTCGTCGAGTCGTTGGAGCCAGAACGGGAGCCAGCCCACGCCGGCTTCCATAAATCCGACGCGAAGATCCGGAAAGCGATGGAGTATTCCGCCGACCGTGAAGTTGGTGACGGCGAGCATCGAGCCAAACGGGTGGGTGATTGCATGTTTTTCGAGGCGCGTACTCGAGCGCTCGATGGCATAGGGGATCTGGTCGACGGCCTGCCCGCCGCCGTGCGTGGAAACGGCCACACCCAGCGCCTCGGCGGTCGACCACACGACGTCGAACGATCGATCGTCGAGATTGCGGTCTCGCACATGCTGTGTCGTGCTCATGCCGACAAAGATTTCCGGCCAAGTTCGCACACATCGGTCGAGCTCGGCGGCCGCCGCTTCGGGATCGATCATGGGCAGCTTCGCATTCAGCTTCAACCGATCCGGCGCGAACGAACAGAACTCGGCCCGCGCGTCGTTCAGCGTCGCGCATAATGCGGCCGCGAACGCCGGATCGAGTAGTGCCCACTCCTCGCCGGCGCCGCCCCCGAACATGATGGAGATGTCGATGCCCTCGAGATCCATATCGTCGATCCGCGCGGCCGGATCGAACATTCCTGGCCGAGTTCCCTCGGGATCGAAGCGCAGCGGGTTGGACGGGCGTTCGACATAGCGGGCTTCGCCGTGGGCCGGGTCGAGGCGCATCGCGCCGCCAGGAAGATCTCCGAACAACCCTTTCATCCGTGCGACGAATTGCTCCATCTGCGGCCGGTATCGATCCGGGATGCGTTCACGCCAGTCCAAGGGTTCGGCGCCGTGGCCGTCCGCGTCGATGACGACATGTCCGTCGAGTCCCATTGGCCACCCCTCGTCTGCAGGTGATCTAAGACTAAACGCCGTCAGAGCGACGGTCGCCGGGGTTCGCTCTGCGCCACAACCTGCAACCGACAGTCTGACCGAATCTCCTTGATTTTATTGGGTTTTCGTTTGCGCCGGTGGTCGAACACCTGTACGATCACGGGTATGTTGAGTTCATCGGTGGTGGAGCTGATCGACATCGCGAAGCGCCTCGATCTCGCCGTCGATGGCGACGACATCGCGGCGGTGACGATGGTG
>DATLFA010000042.1:0-57704 GCA_035525225.1 Acidimicrobiales bacterium | reverse complement strand
TCGCAGAAGGACGCTCCAACCTCGCCACCTCACCCCACCTCGTCTTCGTACCCGGCGCCGTCCTACTACTCACCGTCTTCTCACTCAACACCGTCGGCGACCGCGCCCGCGCCCGACTCGGCCTACGCGACATCGAAAGCTAGGCGTCAAGGCCTAGAGGGGACGCCTGAGCGAACGCTGTCGGACCACGTCAAGGATTCTTTTGCCGCAAACCCATAGTATGTGCTACGATTAGCGCAACTTCGAGGGAGAGGGGTCCTCCGTGAGAAAATGGCGGAGACACGTTCTGGTATTTTCGGCAGTTTCCTTGCTCGTGGCCGGTTGCGGTGACGACTCCGGGGGCAGTACCGGCGAGGCCGGAGGCACGACGGTGCCGGGTGCGACGGCTGCCCCTTCGACCACGGCGCAACCGGTGGCCGGCGGCAAAGTGTCGCTCATGCTCGCGGCCGAGACGCGTGGGATGGACCCGGTGCAGGTCGCCGGTGCATCCGGCCTGGGTGGCGAACCGGTGCGAATGTACGCGGTATACGACGCGTTGGTGCTGACCGACAACAAGACCAACGAAGTCACGCCCATGGTTGCCGAGTCGCTGACGTCGAGCGACAACATCGTGTGGACGCTCAAGCTGCGCCCCAACGTCAAGTTCAACGACGGCACGCCCTACGACGCAGAGGCAGTCAAGTTCAACTGGGAACGCCACGCCGACCCCGCGCTTCGTTCGACCTCGGCCGCCACCGTGAACGGGTTGTCGATGGAGGTCGTCGACGCGTCGACGCTCAAGATCACGCTCAAGGTGGAGAACGGTTCCTTCCCGCGTGTCGTGGCGTCGCAACTCAATTGGCAGGCATCGCCAACCGCGGTGAAGGCCAAGGGTGCGGATTACGGCAAGACGCCCGCCGACATCGTGGGCGCCGGTCCGTTCCTTCTCAAAGAATGGGTCCGTGATTCGAGGATGGTGCTCACCAAGAATCCCACCTACTGGCGGAGCGGCCAACCCTACATCGACGAGTTGGAAATTCGTATTCTCAGCGACGAAACGCAGCGGTTCAACAGCTTGACCACCAATGAGGTCGACGTCACCTACCTGAACACACTGCCCATCCAGAAGCAGGCGAAGGACGCAGGGATCACCGTACAGACGGTCAACGGAATCGGCTCGAACGGGTTCAACTTCAACATGCAGAAGGAGCCCTTCGACGACGCCCGCATTCGCCGCGCCGTGCGGTTGGCAGTTGATCCGGTTCAGCTCAACCAGGTCACGACCGACGGCCTCGGCGAGCCGATCACGTCGTGGTTCACCAAGACCAATCCCTTCTACGACGCGGCGGGCGAATTCCCGAAGTTCGACGCGACCGAAGCACAGCGGCTGATCGACGCCTGGGTGACCGAGAAGGGCAAGAACCTCGAGTTCACGATCAAGTCGAACGACGCGCCGTCGACGGTCAAGGCCGCGGAGTTCGTTGCGGCGTCGCTGAACAAGCTGCAAAAGGTGAGTGTCAAGACACAGACGATGCCCCAGGCACAGTCGACGACCGACCTGCGCAATCGCAACTACGAGATGATCCCCTACGCGTACCTCGGTGCGGATCCCGAGCCGCAATGGTACGAGACGTGGCACTCCAAAGGCACCCGCAACCTCACCGGGTTCGCGAACACGACGGTCGACGCCGCGCTCGTGCGGGCCCGCAACGCGAAAGATCTCGCGGCGCGCAAAGCAGAGTATGCATCGATGCAAAAGTTGCTCATCGATGACGGCATACCGATGCTCCTCTATCAGCGCAGCCAGACCGCGTTGTCCTTCAAGCCCAACAAGGTGCAGGACATCGCGATATGGGAAGACGGCGGCGGGATCTTCCTCGAGCGGCTCTGGATCAAGAAGTGACGGCCGATGCCCCGGTGCAGGAGTGCCTGCGCCGGGACGTCGCTCGCTGCATCCCGGCGGGCCACCAGTAGGCTCGATCTGTGCCCGATTCAGCTCCCAAGACCGTCGCGCGGCGCCGACGCCGCCGCGATGGTGAACTGACCTGGCGGCGGGTCATCGACGCGGCGATCGAGAGCATTCTCGAAAGCGGGTACTACCACACGAGCTCCAACGAGATCGCACGGCGCGCCGGTGTGACGTGGGGGACCATACAGCACCAGTTCGCCACACGCGAGGGCCTGTTGCTCGAGGTTGTCAACGATCGCTGGAACCATTTTCACCAGACGATGGTGACCACAGAAATCGTCGGCGAAACGCTCGAAGAGCGCCTGCATTCGCTGCTCGACGTGCTCGCGCTGCACTATGAACAGCCAGAGCATCTCGTGCTGGTGCAGGTCCTCCTCGATCTCACGCAGAACCCCACCACCTCTGCCGAAACAAGGCAAGCCGTCGCCCTACAGGGCGAGCGACTGAGTAAGGCATGGCAGCCGCTGTTCGTGCAAGCGCTGGGCGCCGCCGCCGGCGAGCGCGACCTCGTGCGGTACGCGTTCTCGACGATGCGCGGCTACCTCGCCGCCAACATCATCGCTTCGAGCATCTCGTCGAGCGTCCATGGCGACGACACGGTTGAGCGGCATCTGCTCGTTCGCGGTGTGGCCGCCTCGATAACCGCCGAGGCCGAACGGCGAGGCATCACGATCTGAAACCACGCCCCGCGCGAAGGCCTCTATAGGTTGTAGATGCGGGCGGAGTTGCCGCGGCAGATCAGGTCGCGCTCGGCTTCGGGAATGTCCGCGAACTGTCGCTCGACAACTTCCTGCGAATGGGGCCACGTAGTGGCAGGGTGAGGGAAATCGGTCGACCAGAGAATGTTCTCGATCCCGATACGGTGGCGCATCGCAAGGCCGATTTCGTCGTCCATGAACGTGCACGCCATGTTGCGGCGGAAGTACTCGCTCGGCTTCAGGCGCATGCCGGGGAATTGATAACGGCCATCGGATTTGCGATCGAGTCCCGCCAGGAAACCGGCAATCCAGTACAGCTGAGGCTCGACGAACACGATCTTCAGATGGGGGAAGCGCTCGAGTGTTCCTGTCAGGATCCACCAGGCGATGACCTCGGAGAGCGCGAGTGACGGCATCGACGTGAAGATGCCGGCCTGCGGCGTCGGATCGCGACGGAAGATGTCATAGAGCGTCGCGCGGACACCGAGATGATGACTGATCGAGATGCCGGTCTCTTGTAGCGCCGACCACAACGGATCGTAGATGTGCTCGTGATAGTCGGGCAGGCCGAGCTCGTGAGGCCAGTTGGGCAGGTGCACCGAACGCGCACCGAGACCCGCCAACCGATGAACTTCGGTGACCGCGTACTCGATGTCGATGACCGGCACTTGGTACGACACGGCCAGCCGGTCGGGGTTCGTCGACGCGAAGTCACTCAGGTGATCGGTGAACGCGCGACTGATCGGCCGCCAGTCGCCTTTGACGAGCCCGAACGAGCGGAACGCACTCACCTCGCAATAGAGCACCTCTGCGTGGACACCGTCGCGATCCATCGCGGCGAGCCGGGCAACCGGATCGTGATACCCCGGATCAGTGCGCGCTTCCATGTCCCAGTCTTCCATCGAGAGCTTGCGACCGCGGCGGTGCTCCTCATCGATGCGTGCCTGCTGCGCGATCGCATCGTCGAACACGTCGCGCAACCCCACCGGCACCCGTTCCCGGATGGCGTCGAGGCTCACCGCGACATGGGAGTCCGCAGAAATCAGTGTCGTGGTCATTGATGCTCCCTAAGGGTTGCCAGCACGAATCATACTAGCTACTATGTCTATCTGAATCAAGGGGTCACTATGTCCGGTGTGTTGTCTGGAGTACGGGTTCTCGATCTGTCGTGGGGCATCGCCGGTCCCGCGGCCGCGATGTTGCTGAGCACACATGGCGCGGATGTCACCCGGATCGAGCGGCCGGGCGAGGATCCGTTCGTGGGATGGCTCGACTACCGCGTCTATCACCGTGCGAAGCGGTCGGCGGTGCTCGACCTCGGCGACGCGGCTGATCGCGACGTCTTTCTGGCGTTGGCAGCGAACGCCGATGTGGTCATCGAATCGTTCGCTCCTGGGGTCACCGAGCGCTTCGGCATCGACTACCCGACCCTACGGGCGCGCAACGAGCGGCTCGTGTACTGCTCGATCACCGGGTACGGACGCGACAGTGAGCATCGAGATCGCCCCGCTTACGACCAGCTGGTCGCGGCGCGCACGGGTTACCAGTGGGAGGTGCGAGCGTGGCCGGGTTCTACGGCCGACCACGTTGCCGGCCGCGACCTGTTCGGTCCGGATACCGATTTGCCTGCGATCGAGCGGCACTGGTTCGAGCGCAACGGCCCCGTGTTCACCGCGACTCCGGCGCCGAGCATCTCGACGGCCTATCTGGCTGCGCTCGGCACGAGTGCAGCACTGCGAGCGCGCGAACACACTGGCCGCGGACAGCACGTCGAGACGTCCCTGCTGCAGGGCATCGTCGCGTATCAAGGCTCGATGTGGCAGCGCAGCGAACACGAATCCGACATGACCGGGCGCCCCACATCGATGGGCGAGATCATGAACCACGGCCCGGGCGTCACCATCATGTCGGGCTCGTGGTGCTTCTACGAGTGTGCCGATGGTCGCTGGATCAACCAGTGGACAGCACGGCCCGAGTGGGCCATCCTCGCCGGCGCCGGCGATCGATTGGGTCTTCCTGATCCCGAGGAACTCGCAGCATTCCTCGAGCGGACCGGTGGAGCCGGTGCGGATCTCACGACCATGCTCAGATTGAGGATGCAGGCGAAGCCGATCTTCGCGAAATTCCCGCAGGCCGATTGGGTTCAACTGTCGGCCGAAGCGGGCCTCGCAATGCAGCCAGTGCGCGCGCCCGAAGAAGTGCTGTGTGATGCCGCGTTGATCGACGACGGCTGGATCGCCGAGGTCGACGATCCGGATCTCGGTCCGCTGCGTCAGCCGGGCGTGTTCTATCGAATGGGACAGACGCCGGGCTCGGTCCGCGGTGCCGCACCGCGACGCGGGCAACACACCGACGACGTGCGACGCGAGGCGGCCGTCCTGACGAGCGAGGCGGCGCGCGCGACACCGGTCTCCCCCGCCCCGGGCGCGTCGATGTCCGGTCCCCTCGCGGGCATTCGCGTCCTCGACTTCGGCCTCGCGGTCGCCGGGCCTTGGGGCGGCGAAATGCTCGCCCAACTGGGCGCCGAAGTGATCAAGATCGATCCCCCGAAGCAGAACATGTGGCTCAGCACCAACATGGCGATGAAGGTCAATCGCAGCAAGCGCCATGTGTCGCTCAATGTCAAGCCTCCCGAGGGGCTCGCAGTCGCGTACGACCTCGTGCGGCAGTGCGACGTCGTTCTCATGAACATTCGTCCGCAGGCGGCAATCAAACTCGGGCTCGACTACGACTCGCTGCGAGCAGTCAACCCGTCGCTGATCTACTGCCGCACTGCGGGATTCGACAGCACACGCGCCCACCTGCGTGGTAACGACCAAACCGGCAACGCGCTGGGCGGCACCGAATGGGAAGACGGTGGTATGGCTCGTGGTGGCCGGCCATACTTCAGCGGCGCCAGCGGCGGTGACATCGGTAACGGCTATCTCTCTGCCATCGGAATCGTGCAAGCGCTCTACCACCGCGATCGCACGGGCGTTGGGCAGGAGGTGCACACCAACATCGTCAACGCGTCGATGTTCAGCTCCGCACGCGTCTACACGACGCCCGACGGACAACGCATCGAGCGTCCCACCGTCGACAGCGAACTCTTGGGCTTCAGCGCGCTGTACCGCCTCTATCGATGCCGCGAGGGCTGGCTGTGCCTCGCCGTTTTCGGCGAAACGCATTGGGAGGCGCTCACGCAGACGATCACCGCGCTTGCGGAAGATGAACGTTTCGCCACACGAGAATCCCGCGAGGCGAACGACAGCGTGCTGGCCGTGGCCCTCGAACACCACTTCGACGACGATTCCGCCACGAATTGGTTCGCCGCGCTCGACAAGGCCGGTGTTCCGTGTGAGATCTCATCGAACGAGTTCTCCCATCTCGTGTTGGACGATGCCGAGATGCGCGAGCGGGAGTTGATCGTGTCGCGAGAAGGCCACGTCATTCACGGCCGCATGGAGATGTTCGGCCGCCTCATCGACTTCAGCGACACGCGTGCGGAGATCGGTGGCCCACCGGCGGTTCCGGGACAGCACAGTCGAGAGGTATTGCGCCAGTTCGGCTACGGCGACCAGCAGATCGACGAGCTATGCGCCGCATCGGTCGTATTCGAAGCCACTGCAGTGACGACATCGACGGTATAGGGCAAGGGGCGGCAACGAGCTCAGCTCTCTTACTCGGCGAGAGCCACCGTGCGTCGCTCTTCGTGGGAGCGCTCGATTGCGTCGATCAGTTGGTGTCGTTTCACCGCTCGATCGAAGTCAGGGTCGAACGGTTCTCCTGTCTTCGTTGCCTCGGCGAAGCGGGCGTAGGCCTGCGCGACGTTGAACGGCGGACCTACTGGTGTGTCCTTCGGAACGAGAGTGAAGCGATCAGGGATCGCCATTTCGTCGAGCGTGTCGCCGCGCTGCGCACCCCTCATAGTTCGTCCATGACGGGTGGTCGAGATCACCAGCGTCCCCTCGCTCCCATAGATCTCCATGACGTTGCCGCTCGGGTTGAACGGCACCGTCGCGCAGTGGAACGCGATTTCCGTTCCGTTCACCAGAGACCCCACGGCGCCGATGGTGTCCGGGGCGTCGACCGGCATCGGCTCCCCCGTCTCCGTCAGCCACTCGGTGATGCGCGTCGTCACTCGCGCCGACACGGAGCTCACCTCGCCGACGATGGCGCACAGACTGTCGATCGCGTGGCCCGCGGCGATGGTCAACGTGTTGGCTCCGTTCGAGCGGACGCGTTGCCAGATGCGCCCAGGTCCTCGTTTGGTGATCGCTTGGTCGATGACGGAAAGCTTGACGGTGAGCACGTCTCCGACGAAACCCTGCTGCAGCATTTCGCGGGCGTACATCACGACTGGATCGCTGCGTGCTTGTAGTCCGACGATGGATCTGAGGCCTGCGGTGCGCACGCCGGCCGCCATTTCCTTCGCCTCGGCAAGGTTGGCACCCAGCGGCCACTCGCAGAATACGGGCTTGCCCGCACGTACTGCCCGCATCGTCAATTCTCGGTGGTAAGGCGCACGGACGCAGACCACCACCATGTCAACGTCCTGATGCGAGACCATCGCGTCGAAATCGTCGAACGCGAGCGAGGCACCGAAGGCGTTCGCCGATGCCTCGGCGGTGGCTTTGTTCGTCGTGCAGACGGCCGCGATTTGTTAATTGGGAAGCGCTTGCAGCGCGGGTACGTGGGCATCTGCACCCCAGCCGCTGCCGCCCCGCGTCACCGTTGCGCCCACGATCCCGATCCGAGTCGTTTCCATCTACCGCGACCCCTCCTGAGTTCCGCAGGTTGGGTCTCGCACCTTACGACCGGTCACCGACCATAGGTTCGGATCACGACAGCTGCGACGCGGACACGATGCCTGCGGCCAGGAGCTCATCGATTCGCTCGTCGGCATAGCCGAGTCGCTCGAGCACCGCACGCGTGTGCTGGCCCATCACGATGGGCGGGCCCTGCACTATGCCCGGTGTGTCCTCGAGGTCGAACATCAGGCCGACGGCTTCCATACGCCCCACGAGCGGTTGTACATAGGAGGTAACCCAGCCTTTGTCGATGAACTCGGGATCGTCGAACAGGCCGAGCACGAAGTCCCGATCGGCGACCTCACACGGCACACCCGCGGCGTCGAGCAGCGCGAACCACTCCCCCGCGGTGCGCGTGGTGAGATCACCCCCGGTGATGCGGGCGAACTCACACACGTGCTGGTCGCTGACGAGCGCAACGCACAGCCACCCATCGGCGGTCTCGTGGAGGCGATAGCGGTCGTTCCAGCCGGTCTGCATCGCGTCGAGGACTGGCCGGTTGCTCGGTGTCCCGTCGCTCGCGACCCAGGCGAGCGAGGTGTTGAGAAGGTGCGCGTAGAGGATCGATGTGTCGAGGAACTGGCCCTCGCCGGTCCGGGTTCGGTGGTAGAGCGCCTGCAGGATTCCGATCGCCGACAGGTACCCGTTCCCCGTGTCGCCGAGCGAGGTGTTCGGCCAGATCGGCATGGCGCCGGACTCGACGCCGGCCTCCATCCAGCTGGCGCCGGCCAGTGCGCTGCCCGTCTGGTCGTTGCCCGGAAGCAGCATGCGTGCCGGGTCGTGGCCGCGCGTGTGGCAGTAGATCAATGACGGATTCACTTGCTTCAGCGACTCGTAATCGACGTGCAGCCGTTCGGCCGCGTCGTAGCGCATGTTGTGCTGCACGACATCGGCCGACCGCACGAGGTCGTGCAGGATCTCGAGACCCTCGGGCTTCTTGAGATCGATCGTGATGCTCTGCTTGCCTCGGTTGCAGCACATCGCGATGCACGTCTGCAGCCAGAAGCTGTCGAAGATCGCGTTGTTGACCTTGATCACCGTGGCGCCGAGATCCGCGAGCAACTGCGTGCCGAACGGCCCCGCGACCGCGAGCCCGAGGTCGAGCACCACCACGCCCTCGAGCGGAGACGAGAGCGAACGGCCCGGCGCCGATGGCACCGCGGAGGCCTTGATGAGCGCGGCTTCGGCGCGCACCTCGTCGGTGTGCTGCCCGGCCTCGGCGGTGCCGCAGATCGGCGGAGCCGGCGTCTTTTCGAACTGGTAGGTGCGGCCTACCATTCGAACGCCGTCGATCTCGACGACGCTGCCATCTTCCAGGAGCAGTGGGTCCATCAGCGCCTCCTCGGGTGAACGGACGCGCTGCACCGGCACGCCCACCTGCCCGGCCAGATCGGCCCACGCGTCGGCGGGGTGATGGGCCGCGGCGTCGCGCATCTGGTCGTAGAGACCGTGGAGCACGATCATGTCCTCGGGCGCGGGCGAGATGCGCACGGGCGCATCACGCGTGCGCGTGAGTGTGGGGCCGGGCTCGAGCTTGTCCATCGCCCCGGCGTTCAAGATGAAGCTCGGCAGCGGCACCCAGTGGTGCATCCACTTCCCGTCGGATCCCTTGAAGAACCCTTTCGGGGCACGCGGATCGAAGATCCACGAGTTGTATCCGCTTCGGTCGGCGTGCTCGGCACGCTGCCACCCGCCCACGGTCGTGGCGAGCGCGCCCTGGAGCATCGAGGTGTGCACATGCTGGCCGCGGCCGGTGATCTCCCGCGCGACGAGCGCCGCGTTGATCGCGATCGAAGCGTTGTAAAAGGTGGCGAGGCTGATCCACGGCACACCGCTGAACACCGGGCCCGAGCGGGGCGCTCCGATCATGTACTCATCGGGTACCTCATAGCCGGGCAGCACCTCGGCGCCCGACAACCGACCGATCGTGGTGCCCACCACGCCTCGGCTCTCGAACTGCTGCCCGGTGCGCGCCGCGACGAGCGCGTCGTACGCCGGGCGGTCGGCGTGAGCACCGCTCTCGCCGTATCCCGTGATCGAGCAGTGCACGAGGAGCGGGTTCGCCGCGAGCAACGTGCGGTGATCGATGCCGAGCCGCGCGGCCACGCCGGGGGCATAGCTCTCGATCACCACGTCCGCGGTGCGCGCCAACGAGAGGAAGACCTCGCGATCGGCGACCGCCCGGAGGTCGAGAGTGGCCCGTCGTTTGCCCCGCAGCCACACGCGGGAGCCCGACAGCGCACCGAATGGATCGCCCTCCGGCGGTTCGATCCTCGTCACGCGCGCGCCGTGATCGGCCAGGAGCATGCCCGTCAGCGGACCGGCAATGCCCCAGCTGAGATCGAGTACCTCGAGCCCTTGCAAAATCCCTCCGTCGGCCATGAGCCCCCCTTTTGTGCGACAGCATTAGTCATAGTATACACTATGGAACTCAACGCAAGGATGCCCCATGCCTTCCACACGTAGCGGGCCGCTCGACGGCATACAGGTGATCGAGTTGGCGAACTATGTCAGCGGGCCGTTCGCCACGATGATGCTCGGGGATCTCGGGGCAGATGTGATCAAGGTCGAGCCACCAAAGGGTGACCCGTTACGCAGCCTCGGACGGGACCAAGCCGGCGTGAGCCCCGTCTTCGTCAGCTCGAACCGCGGCAAACGCAGCGTGTGCTTGAACCTCAAGCTTCATGATGCCCAGATGGAGTTGAAGAGATTGCTCGCCACGGCGGACGTCCTCGTCTCCAACTGGCGTCCCGCGGTCGCCGCGCGCCTTGGACTGGTCGACGACGAACTGGCGAAAGCCAACCCGCGACTCATTCGTGTATACGTCTCCGGCTTTGGTCCTGATGGGCCCCTCGCCGACGCTCCGTCATTCGACTCGATCATCCAGGCACGACTCGGCTGGACGCATGGCTACACGCCAGACAGCGAGCCGTCGTTGGCGACGTCGTATGTCGTAGACAAGATGTCAGCGGCGATGGTGTGCCAGGCAACGCTGGCGGCGCTCGTCGCTCGCGAGCGCCTCGGTGTCGCCGAGCGCGTCGACATCTCGATGCTCGATGCCAACGCATACACCAACTTCCCCGACATCATGGCCAACCGAACTTTCGTCGCGCGCCAACCTGACGAAGCGCGCAACTTGCATGCCGCTGCGCTGCGTCCGATCGAGGCGAGCGATGGTTGGGTCGTCGTCGCACCGGTGTCTTCGCACCAGATTCGTCGCGCGTGCCTCGCCGTAGGTCGCGAGCAACTCGGCGACGAACTGCTCGCGATGGACGACGCGGTGCAGCTCACAAAGCGATTCTTCAACGAGATCGAATTCGCCACCCGCCGACACACGGTCGCACACTGGCTCGCGACGTTCGCCACCTTCGACGTGCCCGCTGCGCCGTGCTCGAGCCTCGACGAACATCTCGACGATGAGCAGGTGCGCCACAATGAGCTGTATTCCTTGACGGAGTGGGCGGGCCTCGGGCCTGTTCGTCATGTTCGCTATCCCGCCAAGTTCTCTACCTGGGGATACCTACGCGCGCGGAGTGGGCCCCCCACGATCGGTGAACACTCGCAGGAGATTCTGACCGGGTCGACCGATGCGTAGCGGACTCGCCGGCCGAATACCGAGTTACTGTTCGTGACGGACGAATCGAGGACAAATGCCCAAATTGCAGATCACTGAACTGGGTTCGACGCCATGGATGACCGCCAAGGCGGGTTACGAGAGCGGGTCTCGCGCGTCGAACTTCGAGCAGGCGAACCAGGACTCAGACGACCGGATGTGCCACCGGATTCACCATCCGGGTAGCGATACCGATCTGCAAATGTTCGAAGTCCGCGTACCTCCGGGCTTCGTCGTCGAGTCGCACGCGCACGACGAGGACGAGATCATCTTCGTCCTCGAGGGCGAGATGGTGCTCGGTGCACGCGTGCTGGGGGCCGGGTCATCGGCGATGATCCCCGGCAAGACGCTGTACGGGTTCTCTGCTGGGGCCGACGGATTGCGGTTCTTGAACTTTCGGGCGAGGCGCGACGTGACGTTCCACACGAAGGAACAGTTCATGACGCAGCGCAAGGGCCGACAACGCGCCTGAGAGGCGTGGCCGGGCTCATCAGCAGGACGTCACTGCGCGCACTTCGGCGGCAATGAGCGGATCAGTTGCGCATCGCTGACACGGGTCCGGAGCGAGTGCTCACGTGCTTGCTTGAGGATGTGGTCAGTTCGAAAGCGGCGGCACGGTAGGCGACAACCCCCAAGCTCGGCTGCCGCACCCGGAACTGCGAGAGCGCGCTCGACATCGGCGGCTCCGAGGGCGCGACCGTTCTGCTCGAGATACATGCGGGAGTCGACCGCCTCCGGCCTTCTGGTCGCGCCCTTTTTCTCGCTCAGCAGCCCGTCGCACCCTCCCCGCCAACGCTCCCCGAGCAACTCTTGACAATCGGACTATATCTTCCTATTCTCGTCCAATGCGACGCAAACCGGACACCGTGCTGGCACTGGAGGCGGCGATCCTCACGGCGCTGATCGAGCAGGCCCGCGCCGGCACTGGGTCGGTGCACGGTTTCGAGCTGGCAAAGCGCCTGCGCGACGACAGCGGCGGTCGCAAGCTCACCGCCCATGGAACGCTGTACAAGGCGCTCAGCCGCATGGAAGACGCCGGCTGGTTGACCTCGACATGGGAAGACCCCGACGAGGCCTGCGCCGAGGGGCGGCCCCGCCGACGGCTCTACTCGATCACCGCCGACGGCCGCGCCGCGCTGGCTCGGGCGGTAGGCCAGGCCACCGACCTGCGACTCGATCCGGGATGGAGCACGCCATGAGCGATCGCTCGAGTCGCCTCGTGATGGGTTGGGTGCGGCTCTACACCTCGGGCCTGCCCACCGAGGCAGCCGACATGCGCCGAGCCGAGCTCGAGTCCGATCTCTGGGAGCAGCGCCACGACCCCGATGTAGCACGACACGTTCCACGCCGCGGGATCCGATCTGTTCCTGCAGCACACCGTCTATGTCGAAGAGGCAAGGCGCTTCTACGACGCCGAGATCGTGGAGCCGCACAGCCTCTACGTCAACGTGATGACCTCGATCGCCGACGGCGGACCAGCCCATACCGACAATCCGCGATTTCATGGCCGGGATCGTACGAACACGCCGATGTGGGTGCTGCGAGCGATGCTGTGGTCCGGGCTTTTCGAGCGCTTCGAGATCCATCAGGCCACCGCGATCTGGTGGCTGAACGACGTCGAGGGTGGTGGTCTCTACTTCTGGGCCGACGGCCCCGAGAGCCCTCCCCAGCACCACGTCGGGTCCATGGCCAACACGGCACTCATCGGTGACAACCACGGGATGTTCCACCAAGTGGGCCCGGTCGGCCCGTTCGACCTCGGCACGCGACGCGTGACGCCGAGCGCGCAGCTCGCTCCGGTCAGTGACGACTCGCGCGACTGGGCGGTCGTCGACCATGGCGAAATGGTCATGCGGGCACCGCTCGAGACCTTCCGGGTGAGCGTCCTGTGGAAAGCCGACGTCTACAAATCGGCAGCCGAACGGGATGCCGGAACGCACGACCTGCTGACGATGGAAGCGGTCGCGGCCGCGTTCAACGACGACCTGGCTGCGCGAGGCGCGTCCGTCCGGTTCGAACGGACGCGCCTCGAGGATCCGTCGATGAAGGCGGAGCTGGCGACCGTATATCCGGAAGCTGTCCCGGTCGGCGCGCTCAGGTCGGCCTTCGCTTACGCCTGACGCTCTTTCGGCGAGCGAGGGTCGAACAGCAGCCGAACCGTTGTCTCCACTTGGGTGTTCACCCACGCAACGTCCTGGCCCCCGTTCAGCCAACCGAGAATCGCACTGTTGAGCACGTGGGCGAGCGTGCTGATGACCGCCTCGCGATGCGACTCGTCGACATCGCCGGCAAGCGCGACATCCACCATCCCTGAGAACGCACCCGCGACAAGCGAGCGCTGCTCACCGTCCGACGCGTCGGGCGAGTAGAGCGCACGAAGCATGGTGCGTGAACGGGATTCATCGGCCTCCAACGCGTTCGTGAAGGTCCGCAGCACCCGGATGACGCGCTCGGTAGGCGACGAACCGGCCGGCGGTTGCTGCTTCAGGCGATCGCTGAAGGCATGCAACCCGTCTAGGTGCGCCTCTGCGATCAGCTGGTCCTTCGAGCGGCAGAAGCGTCGGTAGATCGTCCGAAGCGAAATGTGGCAGGTCTCCGCGAGCTCGCGCATCGAGACGTTCTCATAGCCGGCACGCGCCGCGTCACGGGTGGCCGCCATCAACCGCTGATAGCGCGGATCCTCGCGCTTCACGGAGATCGGGAGCACCCCACTGTCGAGGGTCATCTGCCCGAGCGTAACGAGTCGAATCCCCACCCTCCGCCCGCGTACAATTCCACCGCCCGGCCGTGCACACCGATGTGATCGGAGTGAGGTACTGACGACGATCTGATGATCTGTCAAAAACTGTCGCGTAGGCGGCGGCCTGTCAGCGAGGAGCACTCTCTAGGAGTCCGTGTGCTCGATCTCGGAATATTTCTTCCTATTACCAACAACGGCTGGGTGATATCGCACGCGTCTCCGCAATTCAGTCCCAGCTTCGCAATGAACAAGGCCGTCGCGCTCCACGCCGAGGATCTTGGGTTTCGGTTCGCCTTCTCGATGGTCAAATGGCGGGGCTTCGGCGGTGAATTCGGCTACTGGGACGAAGCACTGGAGTCGCTCACGTTGATGGCCGGCCTCGCCGGTGTCACGTCGCGCATCGAGCTCATCGGGTCGCTACAGCCGTTGACCTTGCACCCAGTGGTGGCCGCGCGCATGGCGTTGACAATCGACAACATCAGCAACGGGCGATTCGGCGTCAATCTCGTCGGAGGTTCGAATCGAGACGAGTACGCGCAGATGGGATTGTGGCCAGGCGACTCGTATTACAACGAACGTTACGACCACCTGAGCGAGTGGGCCGAGATCGTCACGGACCTCTGGGAGTCCGGATCTTCTTCGCGACAGGGTCGCTATTACCACGTGGACGACTGTCGATTGCTCCCCCGTCCCGTTCGCAAACCACGTCCCACGATCATTTCTGCGGGCATGTCGGAGCGTGGAATCCAGTTCGCAGCCCGCCACGCCGATGCAAGTTTCGTCGCGGGTTTCGATCTTGCAGCGACCAAGAATCTCGCTGCGCGCGTGCACGCGGCAGCCGCTTCTACCGGTCGTGACATCAAGTGCTACGGGACCTACACGATCATCGGAGCACCCACGGACCAAGAAGCCAACGAGCGGCTGCGCCGCTTCGACGATGCAGTGGACCGCGACACGCTCGCCAAGATCGGCCGCCACGTGCGTGAAGATGTAGGGACCGGGGCCACGATGAAGGAAGTCGATCGGCGGGTAGTGACCCGTGGATCCTCGATCTTCAGCCCATCGCTAGTGGGTTCCCCCGAGACCATCGTGGAACAGTTCCGTTGTCTGGTGGAGGAGACCGAACTCGACGGAGTCATGCTCACCTTTCCCGACTGGTACGAGGACTTCCAATCGTTCGGGAACGCCGTGGTGCCGCGCCTCCAGCGTGAGGGCCTGATGGCGCACGGCGGCTCGCTCTGAGCGGTCTGTAGCTGCCTTCAACACGAACTTGGCTTTCAATGGCCGCGATGCGCTGCCGGCGCAACTTGGTGCGTAGTCGTTTCGTTTACCGGGCTGTCGTGTGCGACTGTGACGGTGGTGCCGTTGCGCCGGAACTCGGCTGCCGCACTCGACGAAAGGGGCCGGGCGAACAAGTAGCCTTGCCCGGCGATGCCCAATTGCGTCAGGCGGGCAAGATCCGCGGGCGTTTCGATTCCTTCGGCGACGATGTCCAAGCCGAGGCTGCATCCGAGCGTGACGATCCCCTCGAGCAGCGAGTGATCGTCACCGTTGTTCACGAGGAACGAGCGATCGATCTTGATCATGTCGATCGGGAGTTGGTGGAGCGATCGCAACGAGGAGAAGCCGGAACCGAAGTCGTCGAGCGCGATGTGGACGCCGGCGGAGTGAAGGTCGTTGAGCACTGCGATCGCACTACCTGTGTCGGTCAGTGCGACGCCTTCGGTGACCTCGATGATCAGCGCCTCCGGCGCGATCCCGTGCCGTTCGAGAGTTGCGTAGACACCGGCGGCAAAACCGGGGCGCGTGATTTCGATCGGCGAGACGTTGACGCTCATCCACAGTTGACGTTCGTTGGGGCTTTGCCGGCGATGGTGCTCGGCGAGGGCGCCGCATGCCTCGTCAACGACCCATTGGTCGATAGCCACGATGTCGTCGGTGTCTTCGGCGAGGCCGATGAACTCAGCGGGTTGGAGCAGTCCGCGCGTCGGGTGCTGCCAACGAATCAGGGCTTCGAATCCGAGAAGTGCACGCGTATCGATCTCGATGACGGGCTGGTAGGCCAGCACGAACTGGCCAAGCCGCACTGCTTGCCCGAGCTCGTGCTTGAGCGCCAACCGGGCGAGCATCTCGGCGTGCATGGTCGGCGCAAACACCTCGAAACGATTCTTGCCTTGGCTCTTGGCCATATACATCGCAAAGTCGGCGTTGCGCACCAACTCGTCGGCGACTTCTGTGCCCGAGCCCTCTGGGCTCAAGGCCAGACCGATGCTGGCCCCGACGCCGACCGTCGTTCCATCGAGGGCGACGCGGTCATGTAGCACAACAAGAATTCGTTGTGCTATCGCAACCGCAGCCGATGACGCAGCGTCAGAGACGAGCATGACGGCGAACTCGTCACCGCCGAGACGCGCCACCGTCTCGCGGTCACGCGTGACCGAACGCAGCCGGTGCGCCACGACACGCAACAACTCGTCGCCGGCAGCGTGACCGAGGGAGTCATTGACGATCTTGAAGTCGTCGAGGTCGATGAACAAGACCGCGACACGGCCATTGGCAGGATTCGCCAGCGTGCTCTCCAGCATCTCGGTGAATCCGCGCCGGTTTGGAAGGCCGGTCAACGCGTCGGTGCCGGCTTGGTCTCTTAGCTCGCTGTGCGTCGCACGCAATGCAATCGACGTCGCGTTGATCGTCCGCGCCAGGTCATGCAATTCAAGCGCCGCGCCAGGCAACACGATCGGCTCGCCGGTGCGCGAGTCGGACAACGCGACGGCGGCACTGCGGAGCATCGACAGCGGCATGAGCACCCGCCGCGAAACTCGACGCGCAGCCGCAAAGCTCACCACGAGCGCAACGGCAAGACTCGCGATCACGCCGACCACAATCAAGTCATGCACTCGATCGAACGCAGCGCGCCGCGACCGCAACTCGCCCACCGCCCCGATGCTCAGCTGAGATAGTTGTCGGTCCATCTCGTTGTACGGCTTCCAAATGGTCGCCTCGAACGGATCCAAGCCAGAGGCGACGACCTCGGCGAGCGAACCCGACGCGAGCAGATCCGGCGCGCTCAAGATCGCGGCGTCAATACCATGCCAGATATCCACCATTTCACTCAGGATTTCCCTCGAGTCAGGGTTGACGAAAACCGCCCCGGCCGCCTCGAGCTCCCTGGTGAGGTGCACACCGGCGTCGGTGTATGCCGACAGGTTCTCCTCCGCCGGACGCGAGCCATTGAGGCCGTACATCACCGGCGTGGCCACGATCGACATCTCGACGAGTGCCGACTTGAGGGACGTCACCGAGGTCATCTGTCCTTCGCTGGCGAACACAGCCTCGTGAAACAATTTCCCTGAATACCAGGTCGCTCCTACCGCCAGGCCACTCACGCCCACGACAACCGTCACGAGCTGCAACACCGAGACGACCCACACCCGCCGCAGCGTCAACGTGGAGGATCCGCGCATCTTCTGTTTCTGCTCTCAGGCAGTTCCCTCATCCAGTGCGAGCATCCGCCCGACCGAGGGACTTCATGGCCCCCATATCGGCGCATTGAACATCCGACTTGAGGCCTAATCCATGACCCAAAGGTGGTGAGATCGGCGTTCACTGATACGCCCGACACAGGGGGCCTGACGTTGTCGCCGTCAGCGTCGCCGTTGTGAGCGGGCCCGAGCTTCATTGCAGGCAGTTCGGTGCCGATGAGACTGACATGGGGCCTGTCGGCTCTCATGGTCTGGAGTTGAGATGGGCGAGCGCCCTCCAACGTTGTCCGAAGCCACCGATGCACGTGGCGTCGCCGTTGCGTCCCCGAGGCGGAGCCGATGGCTGGTGGCGGCGGTGCTCCTGGTCGTCTGCGGTATCGCGGGCTCGTTCCTCTCCGCGCGGTCCGTTGCACGTGCTGATGCGCACAGGTCGAAGACGGCGTTCATGGCGTCGTCGGGCGAAGTTGTCTCGACGCTGCAGCTGTCGCTCCAGAACATGGAGTCGTTGGTGGTGAACGCGTCGGCGTTCTTCCTCGAGCATCCGCAGGCCAGCCACGCCGAGTTCGGAACGTGGTTGACGGCGGTGCGAGCGTTCGAACGGTATCCCGAGCTCGGTGCGACCGCGATGATCGCCATGGTGGAGGCCCCAGATCTCCCCGCGTTCGCTGCCCGGGCTCTACTGGATCCCGCACGTGTGCCCGACGCCGATGGGTCGTATCGCGTCACTCCGCCCGGGGAGCGACCGTTCTATTGCCTCCTCGCGGTGCTCCAGACCCGCGCCCCCGGTACGTTGCTCCCGCCGGGTTTCGACTACTGCGCCGACACGATGCAGCGAGATCGTGTCGTTGCCGCGCGGGACTCTGGCGAGAGCACGAACACGACGCTCCCGGACACGGTCGGTGGCGGGTTGTCGATAATGGTACCGATGTACGCCGCCGCCGTGATCCCCGAAACGATCGCAGCCCGTCGGGAGGCCTTCGTCGGTGTGCTGGCGATTCAACTCGACCCGGCGATGGTGCTGGAGCGGGCGTTGCAGGGCCGTTCGAACATGGCAGTGACGCTGCGCTACCACGACGCCTACTCCGATGCGCAATTCTCAAGCGGCACGCCGCCGCCACATGCGCAGTCCATCGCCACCGATCTGGGCGATGGGTGGGCCATCGACACATTCGGCGAGCTGGCATCAGGCCGCGTGTTGGACCACCCTGCGGCGTTGGCGTTGTTGGTCACCGGAATCGCGTCGAGCGTGTTGCTCGCGGCGTTCCTCTTCGTACTGGCGACGGGCCGGGCGCGAGCGATGCGGCTGGTCACGCAGCGAACCGGAGAACTGCGCCATCAGGCGCTGCACGACGCGCTGACAGGATTGCCGAACCGGGCGCTGATCATGGATCGCATCGAGCAACTGCTCGCCCGCAACCGCCGCCACGGAACCAGTGGCGCAGCATTGTTCGTCGATCTCGACGACTTCAAGAACGTCAATGACACGCTCGGGCACGAAGCCGGTGACCGCCTCCTGATGGCCGTCGCCGAACGGTTGACGAGCGCGCTGCGGGACGCGGACACGATCGGCAGGATGGGAGGCGACGAGTTCGTCGTGCTCATCGACGGCGCCACGCTCGAGGTCGCCCCCGAACTCGTCGCCGAACGACTGTTGGAGGTGATGCGTCAACCGTTCGTCCTCGACGGCGCATCGATGCCGCTGACGGTCAACACCAGTGTGGGCATCGCGATGGGCGACAGAACCAACCCGGGAGACCTGTTGCGCGACGCGGACGTCGCGCTCTACCAAGCCAAGGCAGCGGGCAAGAATCGGTACGAGATCTTCCACGCCGAGATGCAGAGCGACATCCATCGTCGCGTCGAGCTGGAGTTCGAACTTCGCTCGGCGTTGGAGGCCGACCAGTTCCGTCTCGTCTATCAGCCCATTTACAGCCTCGGGGACCTCACCATCGTCGGCGTCGAAGCCCTGCTGCGCTGGGACCACCCGTACCGCGGCGTCGTACAACCCGACGAGTTCATCCCGATCCTCGAACAGAGCGGTCAGGTGAACGATGTCGGCCGCTGGGTGCTCGGCGAGGCCTGCGATCAGATGGCCCGTTGGCACGCGGCCGGGGACACCCTCGACCTGTCGGTCAACGTCTCCGGTCGCCAACTCGACCACGACGGAATCATCGACGACGTCCGGCACGCTCTCGACGACAGCGGTCTCGACCCCAGCAGGTTGATCATCGAGGTCGCGGAGACCGCCTTGATGCGCATCACCCACGAGACCGCCCGGCGACTGCGCGGGATCAGGCACCTCGGCGTGAGGATCGCAGTCGACGACTTCGGTACCGGCTACTCCTCTCTCGCCTACCTGCAGCAGGTCCCGGTCGACTGCCTGAAGATCGACCGCATGTTCACGAACGCGATCACGACCTCACCCGAATCGAGGGCGCTCATCGGCACGCTCGTGCAGCTCGGCAAGGATCTCGGCCTTAGAACCCTCGCCGAGGGGGTCGAGACCACGGATGAGATGGACGGTCTCCGAGCCGAGTCGGTCGACGAGGCGCAAGGCTTCCTGCTGTCGCGTCCCCTCGACCCTCGGACCCTCGAGACCCAACTGCTCCACCCCGCCCGACCGCCGCAACCCGCGACCTGAGCCCGCCGCCCACGGCTGGTCCGTCCACGCTCATTTCGTGGGCTCGCGGTGGACAATGTGGTTGTCCAATTCTCAACTCTGTGTCGGGCTGGCCGATCATCTGGGTAGTCGTTCCGACGCCCAGACCATGCTCTTTCCGGAACCTACGGAGTAGGGAGCTGTGATGTCTGGGGTGTCGACAGTAAGCGGCAACGCGGCCATCGTGTGGGGCCCCGGCCGCGATGTTCGTGAGGAGACGCTGTCCTTGGTGCTGGGCGAGTTTGCCCGCACATTGATGACCGACTTCCCGATTCAGGGGATCCTCGACCACTTCGTCAAACGGATCGTCCAGGTGTTGCCGATTAGCTCGGCGGGCGTGACGCTGATCTCTGCTGGTGTCGCGCCCCACTATGTCGCCGCGTCCGATGACGCCGCGTTGCGCTTCGAACAGCTGCAATCCAACATCGGCGAAGGTCCGTGTGTTCACGCGTACGAGACCGGGCAACCGGTAGTCGTGCCCGATCTCAGCGTGGAGCTGCGATTTCCGAGATTCACACCGGCCGCGGTGATCGCAGGGCTGGGTGCAGTGTTCACCTTCCCCTTGCACGACGGCGAAGGCCGTCTGGGTGCGCTCGACCTCTACCGCGATGTTCCCGGAGATCTCGATGTGCACGACATGTCCGCCGCGCAGACGCTGGCGGATGTCGCGGCGGCGTACCTGTTGAACGCCCGGGTCCGCGACGAGCTGCGCGCGTCGTTCAATGTGCTCCAGCACGACACGCTCTACGATCAACTCACCGGCGTGGCAAATCGCCTACTTCTGCAGGACCGAATCGAACGGGCCGCCCACATCGCGCACGGCTCCGACTCCATCGCGGCAATTCTCCTCGTCGACATCGACGGCTTCGCGCAGATCAACGAGACGCACGGCCGTCAATTCGGCGATCTGTTGTTGCGGGCTGTGGCGGAGAGGTTGGCGACCGTGGTTGACGTGGTCGACACCTTGGCCCGGTTTGGTGATGACAAGTTCGTGATTCTTCGCGAGAACATGAACAGCGCGTTCGATGTGGACGGAATCGCCAGGCGCGTCGATGCAGCGCTACGGGAGCCGTTCGCGTTGGTCGGGGCCGATGAACCATTGCGCCTCACGGCCACGATCGGAGTCGTGTTCTCGGGCTGCGCCATTGCGATGTCCAACGCCTTGGTGGTGAACACCGCCAAGGCGATGCGCCAAGCCAAGAAAGCCAGCGATCCGAAACGACGGATCATTGATTTGCGCGCCGATCTGGCCAAGCACAACACAGAGCCTCGCGGCCGGGGCGCCTGATGCAGGCGATGTCCAGCCTCCGCGGAGCTGACCCGTCGACCTGCCACGTCGCGGACGACGGCCGCGCCACTGCGGAGAAGCGATATCAGATGCTGCTCGAGTCGTCACCGGTTGCAATATTCCATGCGGGCTTCGACGGCGAACTGCTCTACGTGAACAGGAAGTGGTGCGAGATCGCAGGACGGTCGTTGCAGCGGATAAGCGTGCCAACATGGCGCTCGGTCATCCATCCCGACGATGTCGAAGATGCGGAGAGCCGCTTGCGGCGCGCCTTCGAGACCGGCGCGGATTTCGAGGAAGACTTTCGGCTCTTGACCCCGCTTGGGGAGGTCCGCTGGGTTGCCGTTCGTTCTGTGCCCTTCAGCGTGACCGACGAACGCAGTGTGGGGCGCCTCGGCACGATGGAGAATGTGAGCGAGCGCCACGTCGCGCAGGAAGCGTTGCAGCGCAGCGAGGAACTCCACCGCTCGGTGATCGAAGGCATGAGTGAAGGCATCTATGTTCAAGCCGCAGACGGCCTTCTCATCGAGTCCAACCCCGCGGCACGCCGGCTCGTCGGAACAGCGTCAGGAGACCTGCGCGACGTCGTCGTCGTCCAGGAGGACGGAACCAGCCTGAAGCAACGACAGTTTCCGGCGGCCGTCGCGTTGCGAACGGGTGCCTTCTGTTCGAACTTGATCGTTGGCGTTCAAGACCCCGTCCGGGGGCTCCGATGGTTGACTGCGAGCGCGCAACCTCTGCGACGCAACGATGCCCGAGGGCCGTGGGCGGCGGTTTGCACGTTCAGCGACGTGACCGACCAGCGAGAAGTCGACCGCATGAAGAGCGAGTTCATCTCGGTGGTCAGCCACGAGATTCGCACGCCGCTCACCGCGATAAAGGGCGCGCTTGGACTCGTCGCGAGCGGAGCCGCTGGCTCACTCAGCGAGGATGCGCAAAAACTGGTCGACCTCGCGGCAACCAACACCGACCGCCTCGCCCGTCTCGTGAGCGACATGCTCGACCTCGAACGAATCGAGTCGGGACGGATCACGTTGGTACGCGCCGACATCGACCTGAGCGAGATCCTTCGTCAGGCGATCACCATCATGACGCCGATCGCCGAGCGTGACGGCGTCGAGATCGTCGCCGACGAGACGCAGGTTCGCGTGACTGTGGATAGCGATCGCATCATCCAAACCGTGACCAACCTGTTGTCGAACGCGGTGAAGTTCTCCCCTAGCGGCAGTTCGGTCATTGTTCACGTCGACGAGCAGTTGACCGTCGGGCAGCAGAACGTCACGATCCGTGTGATCGACCGTGGTCGGGGCGTTCCTCCGGACCAACTCGACGACATCTTCTTACGGTTCCACCAAGTCGACGCGAGCGACTCGAGGGATAGGGGCGGCACCGGGCTCGGGCTGGCGATCTGCAAGGACATCGTCGAGGAACACGACGGCGATATCTGGATGGAAGCAACACCCGGCGGCGGCGCCACATGCGTATTCACGCTCCCACTGAGCCGCACCGCAATCTGATGCAGGTATTGATCGTCGACGACGAACCAGACATCCGCGACTCGCTCGTCGTCGGGTGATCTGGTTCAGAAGTCGAGCAGAAACCGCAGCGATACCGCCATGGCGAACAGCGCTTCGTCGTTGACGCTGCCTAGCCGGGCGATGAGCCTGCGGTCGGAGATGGACTTCACGTCCTCGCACTTTGCATAGCTGACTTGGTCGAGACCGGAGGTCTCTGCGACGAGTTCGACATGGGACGGCAAGCCGCGATGCGTCGTCGTGCACGGCACCACGATCACAACGCCGGCCGGACTGTCGTTGAGCCCATCGGCGGAAACAATCACCGCAGGCCGTCGACCGGCTTGCTCCCGACCCATGGGATCGCCGAGGTCGACGAGCCGGCCCACCAACGACTCACCCTCGGTGTGGTGGCGATGTCAGTCCTTCACCGCCGCCATCGAGGCCGCGAGCAGCGCCTCGTTCTCCTGGTGGGTCAGAGTCAGCTTGGCCGAGCTCAGCCGCCAGCCCTCGGGAGTTCGCACGGCGACGTTGTCGTAGAAGCCGACGACCAGCCAGCAGTTCGGTCCACGGGCCGCGACCTCGGGGGGAGCCCAGTGCTCGGCGCGGACGTGGGCGCGGATCGTGGCACGATCCCCGTCGATGGTGATCCGATGGTTGGTGATCGCATGGTGGGTCGCCGTCCAACCGGCGAACACGTGCTTCGTTCGCTGACACCAGGCGTCACGGCTCGACGTCGTGACCGGCGCGCCGAGTGAGCTGAAGTCCGAGGTGAACTCGTCGCAGAACACCGTCCGCGGCAGCTCGTCCCAATTCTTGGTGTCCGACATGTTGGCGTAGCGGCTCATGAGCTCCACGAGCTCGTCACGGTCGTGTGGTTCGGTCATCGCACCCTCCGTCGCTCTCGTGGCCGTCCAGCACGATCGCCTGATGCAGCCCGGCCAGCCATCTCCAGCGGGTTCGGCCGTCGGTTACATCTGACCGTGGCGTACGGGACCGGCTGGTTCGTAGGTGCCGAGCACGATGCCGAGATCGGTAACGGTGAGGTCGACAGGGCGCATCGTCGCCGGGAGGGTACCGTCGTTGAACAAGCGGTGACCGGAGCCGAGCACCACCGGAAACGTCATCAGGCGGAAGCGGTCGACGAGCTCGTGCTGCAACAGTGTCTGGAGCAGTTTGCTGCTTCCCCAGATCTGCAGCTCGTCGCCGGGTTCGTTCTTCAGCGCCCGAACTGCCGCCACGACGTCGCCGGTCACGAGGCGAGCGGTGTCGGGGTGCTCGCCGCGCCACGTGGCATCGGCCTCGCTGAGCGAGTTGGACACGACGTACTTGGGCAGCGAGTTGATCGCTGTGGCAATGGTGTTGGCGGGGTCGGTCTGATCAGGCCAGTGGCCGCGGAAGATGTCGAACGTTCTGCGACCGAACAGGAACGCGCTGGCATGGCTGTTGAGGTCGGTGACGAACTCCCCGATGGCCGGGTCGGGGAACGGGGCCTGCCAGCCACCGTGGGTGAAGGTGTCGCTGGGATCCTCCTCAGGTCCGCCGGGGGCCTGCATCACGCCGTCGAGGGTCAGGAACGTCTGCACGGTGAGTTTCATGTCACGAGAGACGCAGCGGCGCACTCATTCTCATCGCGTCTCGCCCAACTGGCTCTGAGAATCTGACTCGCTCCGGCATCTGTTGCATCGCCAACAACTGACATCCCTTGCACCCCGGAGCGAAGTCTACGGATCGATTCAGATCTGCCCAGAGTTGATTCACACGCTGGGTTGAGCGTTATCGGTCCGCGTGAGCGGCGTTGTTCAGTCAACGCGCTAACCGCGTAGCCGGCCGGTGCGGACAGGCCTGCGCCCGATGCAGGTTCACGACGCATCCCTTCGCGAGCGCAAGATGGGGGAAGGCCGCCTGCATGCACCGCAGCGTTCCGACGAACCCGGATCGCCGCGTGGGTCCGGATGCTGACGGCACGTACTGATGTGCCGAGATCCGAGCGGCGGGGGGTGGAAGCCCTCGTCAATTGACGACGACGAGAATGTCCGGATCGCTCGTAACAACTGGTCGGCTTCGTTGCATCAGCAGGTTGATGGAGACCAGCAACACGAAAATCATCATGGCCAAATATCCGATCAGGCCAATACCCGCGAGCGCTCCTTCATCGTCGCCGTCAATCGGCCAGGCAGCACCGATTAGGGCACCGAGGAATCCGATGAGGCCGATAATGCCGAGCCAACGCCACAACACGCGGCTCAGCCAGATGCTCGCGCCTGCCGCACCCAAGAACAGCCCGAACGGAAGGAATAGACCGGCGAAGGCGTAGGCGTCGAGTTCCATCAGTGTTCGTATCGAGGAGTCGTCGACTTCGGAGTTTCCCGCCGCCCCGACCGCGAGGGCGCCCCAAAAGAACCCTGCGATGCCGCCCCAGATGAGTCCAACGACACCAGCGAACAAAGCGACGCGTGCCAGCAGCGCCGCCCAGGTGCCGCCGGCCTCCAGTACGCGGCGCAAGACGATCAGGAACGGCAAGAAGAAGAAAACGAATGCGATACCGATCAAATAGTCGCCCAAGAGATAGATGTCGCCGTCATCGACAAAGTACTGGCGAATCTCCGCGATCGAGTCGCTTCGCTCGACGGAGTCACCTTGGATGATGAAAGCGCCGATGATGAACAGCACCAACCACACGATGCCGAGAATGCCGCCGACCCGCCACCACTGGTCGATGAAGCGTCCTTCACGAGATGATCGCTGAATCTCCACCACCAACACCCCCCAGTGCACGGTCTGTCGATCGCCTGCAACTGATTTGCCGGTTAACACCCGTCGAACACAGGCTAACGAACGTCCCTTCGGCTCTCTGTTCTACGGGCCGATAGCTTCAGCAGTCAAAAGCTGGACCGCTGCGTGGCACGCAGCGTCCGGTGGCAGTCGGGTAGCGAGGGGCCCGCGTGTGGAAGCCTCACGAGCTCTGACCAGAACAAACGATCTGTCGAGGGCCGAGTCGAACCCTGAGTACACGCGATCGGTGGGAGGCGTAGGTTCCGTTGCCCACGACCATCGGTAGGACGTGACCGGCGTTGCTCCATGTTCGGTCGCGCTCGCAGGAACACGCTCCCTGGGTCAGCGAGCGTCGGCACCACCTGCTGGCGACATGCGGTGAGACGGCCAAGCGTCAGGGTCGTCGGCATGCTCGCCAGCCGCTGGTTCGCCCCAGGCCTTGGGTCAAGATCCTCACCCGGTCATCCACCAACGCGCTGACCGTGACCCGTGTCGAGCGCCCGAAGGAACCCGGCGGCCTCAGCTGTTCAGGTACGACTCGTCCGCTCCGCCGGGGAAGAGCGAGGGGTCGGCGTTGATCGTGAAGTGCTGGCCGGAGACCTGCAGGGCGAGGGCGAGGATCGAGCCGCTGACGACGGTGCCGTCCGAGCCGTTGACCTTTGCTTGGCCCCTCGGGACGTAGATGATGCCCTCCCAGCTGAACCCGTTGCCGTCGGGCAGGCTTACGGCGCTGGAATCGCAGTTGTCCTTGTGGGAGTCGGGGCTCGACTTTCGGTAGTTGCCGAAGAGGAGGAGGCCGTTGGGCTCGAAGGGCGTGGCCACGTGACCGGGGGTGTTCCACTTCAGGGTGGCGAGCCCTTCGGACACGAAGGTGACGCCGGAGACACCCGGGGTGGCGGTGCTGATGGTCACCCCGGCCAGGTCGAGATCGATGTCGCCCGAGGTGTAGTAGAGCCCGGGCTCGAGGACGTTGCCCGTCAGGACACCCATGCTCTGCAACCGGCTCTTGTCCAACGTGCCCGAGGTGTGCTTGTAGCGGAACCCGGCTGCGTTGGCGCGAGCGCCGCCTGGCACGTAGTCCGCGATGTCGATGTCGATCGGCCAGTCAGCCACCGGCACCGAGGTGACCTTCTTGGGGTAGCCACTGTCGAACGTGTTCCCGCTGCCGCCGTTGCTGAAGCTCCCACCATAGGTGACGGCGCCGGCGAACTCGTTGTTCGACCCGCTGACCTCGAGGTTCGTGTGCGTGTGCAGCACGCCGTTGATGTTGAACTGGCTGCTCGAACCAGGGATCTTGATCTCGCCGTTGCTCTTCATCGTGCCGTTGACGGTCACGTTGCTGCCGTTCAGCTCGAAGGTCTTGCCGGCGTCGCAGTTGCCGCCCTTGGCGAACATCGCCGGGGTGTCCTCCGCTGAGGTGGCACCACCCAGGCCCCGACGGCAGCCGAGGCCACCAGCACCGACGTGGATGAACTCAGCGTCGATGACCCTCGCGAAGGTGGTGGGGGCTTTGAGGTCCCGGACTCGAACGCCGACGCACTTCTGGCCGTCGTTGGGGAACGAGAACTCGACGGTGCACCCCTCGGAGAGGCAGGCATACGACTGGACGTCCAGCGTCGCGACCGCCGGCGTGTCGATGCTGTTGGCGCGTAGGAAGGTGAGGGCCTTGTCCATGGCCACCTTCTTGGCTGCGGCGGTGTTGGAGCCGTCGTAGCTGCGGGTGGCCGCGAGCGCCGCCGAGTCGACGGCGTTCTGGATGCGACGCCGCTCCTGGCGGGCGTTGCCGAGATCCACCACGAATGCCGAGGCCAGCGTCAGCGTGATCAGGCACAGGGCCGTCAGGACGAGGGCGACTCCCTTTTCGCCCTGTGCCCGCTGCGCTTCAGTCGTTGGACTTCTCACAAGGATCCTCCTCACACCGTCGTCGCAAGCGTGCAGTTGAACGTCTGACCAGGCAGGGGTGTCTCTTGGAAGTTGACTAGGTCCTCCACGTCGGCCGCGGCGAGGTCGTCGGTCGTTTGCTCGATGCGCATCTGCACCGACGACTGGACCACCTTCGAGTCGAGGAGCTGCCCGTAAAAGCCGGACATTGATTGGAGCTTCGCCATCACGCACACCTGGAGCGAGTTACGGTCGTTATACGGCTCCTCGACGTTGATCTTGACCCGAACGTTCTCCTCGGGCAGGTCGACCCGGTTCTTGGCGAGGCAGATCAGCCTCAGCACCTGCGTGTTGGTCGGGGCGGGCGCCGCCACGGTGCAGGAGGTGTCGCTCCCCAACCGAGCGGTGACGGACTGACGGGTGGCCTCCCGGCTGCCCTGTCGAACCTGGATGTAGTCGTTGAAGGCGAAGCCGAAGTCGATCACGCCGAAGATGAGTGCGAACAGGAGCGGAGCGATGATCGCGAACTCGATCAGCGCTGCGCCACGTTGACGGGACAGCGGACGGCCAGGCACGCGCGTTACACCACTCCCCCTCCTTCTCCCGCCGAACAACTCTCTGTTCATTGGACCAATATCGACTCCTAGCTGCTGTACTGAAGGGAAACCCTTCGATTGCATGACTTGTTATGAGTACTGCACGTACCGGTTGGTGTCCCGGAGGCTGAGGTTCAGGGTCTCGTCGGTTCGGTCGGCTTGAGGTCGGACCCGGAGCTGGTGGCGCTCTACGGACTTTCCTATCATCTCGATGATGCTGGTTATGGCATACTCGGGCGATGAACCTAGTTTTGCGCCGTTCCGGTGTGGCTGCCCTTGCCCTCGTGGCGACCCTTGCGCTCGCTGCCACCCCCTCGAGTTCCGTAGGTCCCGCTTCTCCCGTCGAGTTCGGCTCCTACATCGTGCAGGTCGATGGCCCCGATTCCATGCCGTCGGTGCTCGGAGCGGCTCGCGCCGCCGGGGGTGCGGTCGGCTTCGAATACGGCAACGTGTATTCGGGCTTCTCGGTGACGCTGTCGGCGGCCGCGGCAACCGCGCTCGCCCGCAACCCGCGCGTCGTAGGGATCGAGCCCGACGGCGTCGTGACCACCACTGCGACGCAGACACCGACACCTTCGTGGGGCCTTGACCGTGTCGATCAGCGGGACCTGCCACTCAGCACGTCGTACACGTACGAAACGACCGGTGCGGGTGTCGCCGCCTACATCGTCGACACTGGTATCCGCTCGACGCACGTCGACTTCGGCGGCAGGGTGACGGCCGGGTACACGGCCATCAACGACGGCCGCGGAACGGGCGATTGCAACGGCCATGGCACTCACGTGGCCGGCACGGTGGGGGGCACGAGCCACGGCATCGCCAAGGCCGTAACGCTCGTACCGGTGCGAGTTCTCAACTGTCGAGGCTCCGGCACCTGGTCGGGCGTCATCGCCGGGATCGACTGGATAGTCGGCCAGCACGCCGTTGGACCGGCCGTGCTCAACATGAGCCTCGGAGGGGGCGCCAACTCATCGGTGGACTCGGCCGTGCAGCGGGCTGTCGACGACGGCATCACCGTCGTGGTGGCGGCCGGCAACGACAATGCCAACGCCTGCAACTACTCCCCGGCTCGGGTGCCGGCCGCGTTGACCGTCGGAGCGACCGGCAGCACTGATGCACGCGCCTCGTACTCGAACTATGGGACGTGCCTGGATCTCTTCGCGCCCGGCAATTCGATCACGTCAGCATGGTCGAGCTCCAACACCGCAACCGCAACGATCTCGGGAACGTCGATGGCCTCGCCGCACGTTGCGGGCGTGGCGGCGCGCCTCTTGCAGTCGACTCCCGCCGCGACTCCATCGACGATCTCGTCCGCCTTCACGTCCTCAGCCACGTCGGGCAAGGTCGGCTCGGCGGGCAGCGGCTCGCCCAACCTGCTCCTCTGGGTCGACGGGGGCACCGCCACGATCGAGGACCCACCTCTGGCGACCGAGCCCGGTGCTCCGACCGGCGTCACCGCCACCGCCGGCAATGCTTCTGCCGGGGTGAGCTGGACCGCACCGGCGAGCGATGGCGGCTCGTCGATCACCTCGTACAGCGCAACCTCGTCGCCGGGCGGGCTCATGTGCACGACGACCTCGACGTCGTGCCCCGTGACCGGCCTCACGAATGGCACCACGTACACGTTCACGGTCACCGCGACGAACGCAGTCGGCACCTCCTCGCCGTCTCTCCCCTCGAACGCAGTCACACCGACCGCGCCGTCGAGCACGACGATCACCTTGAGTGCTGTTGGATACAAGCTGCAAGGGGTGCGGACGGTCGACGCGAGCTGGAGCGGCGGCGAGTTGGGTCAGAGCGTGCGCGTGTACCGCGGGACCACGGTGGTCACGGTGACGACGGCGAGCACATATCGCGACTCGTTCGGCAGAGGCGGCGGCACCTACACCTACAAGGTCTGCCTCGACAGCTCGCCGACGACCTGCTCGAACTCGGTGACGGTCAGCTTCTAGTCTGTCCGGTGACGGCCACGACAGTCTGCTCGCTCACGGCAGCCATGTGAGGCTGCGTGGCGCTCGAACCTGAGCGACTGCATCGTTTCGATCGTCGCGGCTACCACCGCCGGAGCGTTCCGGACGGTTCGTGGGCTTCGATCTCCTCGACGAGCGGTCCCTTTGTGGTGGCGTGGCGCCTGAGCTTGTCGAGGTCGAAGCCGAAGATGCGGGCCGGGTTTTCGGCGAGGATGGTTCTGACCTCGTTGGTCGGCAGGCCGCCGAAGGTCTCTTTGAGCCAGAGATCGGTGTGGGGCCAGGTCCCTTCGTAGTGCGGGTAGTCCGCGCCCCACAGGAGTCGGTCGAGCCCGATTTTGTGACGCAGGAGGGCCTCGTCACGGGACATGAACGACGCGACGACGTAGCACTGGCGGTGCCAGTACTCGCTGGGCTTGTGCTTCACGGTGTCCTTCACGTGAGCGAAGAGCTGGTCTTCGTAGACGCCGTCCAGGAAGGCGAGTCGAGACGGGACCCAGTCAGCGCGACTCTCGGTGAGGATGAGGACCATGTTCGGGTGCCGCTCGAAGACGCCACCCCAGATGAGCTGGGTGAGTGCACGGGTGGAGAGGAACGTCGTCTCGGTGGCATAGGTCAGCATCGCCGGCATGCCGTATTGCTTCATGTCGACGTCGCCGATGCTCGCTCCGCCGTGGAGGTTGAGTGGCATGCCCGCGTCGGCGCACGCTGACCAGAAAGGTTCGTAGTACGGGTCGAGGTATGGGGGGATCCCCTCGGTCGCCCAGTATCCGGGCAGGAGCACGCCCTTGAGGCCGGCGGCCTTGGCGGCTTCGACGTCGCTGACCGCCTGTTGGATGTCGTGCAGGGTGACGATGGCCATGCCTGCGCGGCGGCCGGGTGCCGCTTGGCAGAAGTCGATCAACCAGCGGTTGTACGCACGAGCACCGGCGGCGCGGAGCTCAGGCGGGTAGACGGGTCCGCCGAACCCGTGCCCGAACGGGGCGCCATTCGGGAACAGGACCTCAGCGACGATGCCGTCCTGTTCCAGTTCGTCCAGGCGGCACTGGGAGTCGGACAGGCCTCGTGTCCCGGGACTGATGGCAGCGGCCTGCTCGGCAAACGACCTCGGCGCCCGCGTGTCGAACAGGCCGCCGAGAATTCGCGCCATGCGTTCTTGCACCTCGCGCTCGAGGACGTGCACAGAGTCGAGGTAGGCCGAGCGGTAGCGCGCTTCGAAGTAGTCGGTGAGGGCGGCGAGATGGCTCGTGTCCATGAGCCCGTTACCGGCGCCGAAGGCGTGACCGTCCGCCGAGATGACGATGTGGCGGTCGAGTTTCGAGGTGGGCCGCTGCTGAGCCATACTCTCAGTATGTTGTAGACTCGGAGTATGGTCAACACCCGCCGGAGCGCCGAGCACGCCGAGGACACGCGCACGTCCCTACTCGATGGGGCAGAGCAGCTCTTCACCGACCCCGGGTACGCGGGTGCCACCCTCGACGAGGTGGCCGAGCGGGCCCGCGTCACCAAGGGCGCCGTGTACCACCACTTCGGGAGCAAGCCCGTGCTCTTCCGAGCTGTCGTGGAACGCCTCTTCCACCGGCTCGTCGACGAGCTCTCCGTGGCCGCTGGAGAGCACCGCCTCGCGGCGGACTTCGATCTCTGGGACGCGGTGTGCACGACCTACCAGAAGCGCCTCGACCTCGTCTGCAAGAGTCCCGGGTATCAGCGCATCGTGGACCAGGACGCCGTCGCGGTCCTCGGATACGAGGAGCTCACGCGCATCGCCCAGTCAACGGTCAACGCAGCGCTGGTGCCGATCCTCACCGAAGCGGTCGACAGCGGGCTCATCAAGCCCCTCTCGACCGACATCCTCGCCAAGTTGATGGGTTCGCTCGTCAGTGTCGCCGGCCGTGAGATCGCGGCGGCGTCCGACCAGCGTCGGGCGCGTCGCGACATCGGCGAGGCCCTCGACGCCTTCCTGCAAGGACTGCGCCAACACAAGCCAGCAACCAAGGCCCCTCGCCACCGCAGCCAAGAAACAGGGCGCCCCTGACCGCCGGACCCGGGTCGACTGCGCTCGCTGTCCACCGACCGCTCACCGTGGTCGCCGCCAGTGGGATGGCAACCGGGTTGAGCGCAAGCGGCTGTTGGCCTGCGGCCTCAAGTGCGCCGTTGATTATTGCGATCGTGGTCCCTTTGTTTGCGCAACCGTTCATACACCGCGGGTAAAGAGAGCCGACGCTTGCGCCCGCAACACAAGCGCCGCGAGCTTCGGCACGTCGGGCTCGTCATCATCGACGGAGTCGGCCTCGATCGCATCGGCGATAGCTCTGAGTCCTCGGGCAACTTCGCGCAACTCCGCGCTTCACGCCCACCAGTCTCGCAGAGCAATGGCGACACCGGGCCATCGCTCTGCGAGACGGGTTGCTTCCTCGAGCGGTTTTCAACGGGGGCCGACCAAGTCGGCAACCATCTCGCCCATGCCCTACAGCGGGTGTGCGGCAAGACCGGCCGCCGCGTCGCCCAGGCCCGGGAGCGGGTTCACTGGAACCCACGTATGGGAGAACGGACACGCAACTTCGTGGCCAAGTGCGCAGAGTTCCGACATCGCTTCGTTGATGACGAGGCGCCCGTGAGGCGGGACCGCCGCGGTCGGATTGACCTCGGGTGGGATGAACGCCGCATGGAACGCGCCCCACATCTCGGTCGCGCCGAGTGTCGACTCGTTCGGCAGTTGGGCGACCCGCGGGGAGTCGCCGTCGAGGATCTCGCTGACGACGAAGGCGGTCGACGCGACGATCGCCGCCGCGGCGAAGAGGGCGAGTGCGTTGCGCCGGATGCGGCTGGAATGTGAGGGGCGAAGCTCGGTGGTTACGGTTGTGGTCATCATGGCTCCTTGGGTTTGTCCCGATCGGTTGATCGGCAACTAGGAGCGTGAGGCAGCGCGGTCTCGGTCTGGTCACAGCTCGGTATCACTGCAGCCTCGCTTTCACTACTGTCTGCGCATGCTCGAATATTCGGTGCTCGGGCCTCTCGAGGTCGCGGGACCTGATGGGGTGCTACCGATCACTGGGCGTAACGAACGAATCGTTCTCGCCGCGCTGGTGGGCTGGGCGGGCGACGTCGTGAGCAGCGATCGGCTCGCTGACGCGCTGTGGGGCGATGAGCCACCTCAGTCGAGCATGAAAGTCATTCAGAACCTCGTGATGCGACTACGCAAAGGGCTGGGCAGCGATGTGATCGCAACGCGGCCGGGCGGGTACGTCCTGCGGGCGGATAGTGACGCGATCGACGTTCGGCGCTTTGAGCGTTTTGTCGCCGAAGGTCGGGCAGCGGCGAAAGATGTCGCGTGGGAAGCGTCGGCAAGCTCGTTGGGTGCGGCGATGGAGCTGTGGCGAGGACAGCCGTTGGCCGAACTCGATCATTGGCAGCCGGGCCGGTGGGAAGCGGCTCGGCTGGAGGAGCAGCATCGCGCTGTCACCGAGGAGTTTGCCGAGGCCGAACTGGCCTGCGGCAAGCACCGCGAGGCGCTGGCGCGGCTCTACAACATGGTCTCCGAAGAGCCCCTCCGCGAGCATCGGTGGGCGTTGCTGATGCTGGCGCTGTATCGGTGTGGCCAACACGCGGAGGCATTGCGGTCCTACCAGCGCGCCTGCGCTTTGCTCGGCGAGCTGGGTTTGGCCCCCGGCCCTGATTTGCGTGCTCTTGAACGCGCGATCGGCGCTGGCGATCTTTCGGTAGGACCGCAGACTCTCGGTCGTCTCCGGGTGAACGATGGGTCCGAGTCGCTCGCGGTGATCGATCTGACGTCAGGTTTGGGGAGCGGGCAAGGGATCCGTCCCGGTTCATCCGCCGGCAACCTCCCCGCGCAGCTCACCTCGTTCGTTGGACGCCAAAAGGATCTCGGCGGCGTTGCGGTGGCATTGCACGGCTGCCGGTTGGTGACGATCACCGGCGCCGGGGGTGTCGGCAAGACGCGGCTGGCGATCCAAGTCGCAAAGGACGTCGCGGGCGACTATCCCGACGGCACGTGGTTCTGTGCGCTCGCGACAGCGGCGTCAGCCGGCGAACTCGCCGATGTGGTGGCCGCGTCGATCGGCGTGCGTACCCGTCCGGGCCTCACCGTCGAGCAGTCAGTTGTCGACCGACTGCGCGACACACAAATTCTGCTCGTCCTCGACAATTGCGAGCACGTGGTCGAGGGTGCTCGCCAGTTCGCGGAGCTGTTGCTGCTTTCGTGTCCGCGCCTGCGAATCCTCGCCACGAGTCGAGAGCGTCTTGGCACCGCCGGTGAACAGATCTGGCCCCTCGGATCCCTGTCCGTCCCGGACGCTTCAGATCTCGGCTCGCATGGACAGACCGAGGCGGTCACGCTGTTTGCGGATCGCGCCAGATCGGTGAAGCCGTCATTCACAATCGGGCCGGCGAATACCGCGGCGGTGGACGAGATCTGTCGCCGTCTCGACGGCATCGCGCTCGCGATCGAGCTCGCTGCGGCGCGCATCGCGGTCATGACCCCAACCGAGATCGCCGCCAACCTCGACGTCCGCTTCCGGCTGTTGACGGGTACGTCGCCGACGAGCGACGGTCGCATTCGGACACTTCGGGCGACGCTCGATTGGTCGTACTCGCTCCTCGAGGACGTCGAGCAGAAGGTATTCGACAGACTCGGCGTGTTTTCTGGGCGGTTCGACGCCGCCGCTCTCGTCGCCGTCGCAACGCGCGCCGACATTGATGAGTGGGACTTGGTCGAAGCACTGCGTGAACTCGTCGGCCAGTCGATGGTGGTCACGGTCGAGGACTTCGGCGACGAAGCGACCCGCTACCTACTTCTCGAGACGTTTCGCCATTACTCGCTCGAGCGCCTGCACGAAACGGGCGAGGCGATCGACGCGCGGCGCCGCCACGCCGAGCACTACGCCGGGGTGGCCGAAGCGACTGGGCACGCGCTGCGAGGTCCTGACGAACTTGCGTGGCGGGCTCGATTCAGAGCCGACCGCGACAACCTACGCGCCGCGGTCTCGTGGGCTCTCGGTTCGGAGATCGCGTCGGACCGAATGTACGGCCTTCGCATCATTGCCGCGCTCGCCCACGAATCCATGCAAGAGGGCGAACCAATCGGCGTGTTGGCCGAAGGGGCGCTCGTTCACGCCGACACCGCGCCGGCCGGCGTCCGCGCTGCGGTGTTCGCCAGCGCGGCATGGTTCGCCCACCGTCGCGGAGACATCGACCTTGCACGCGGCCTGTGCCGCGAGGCGCTCCGTGATGGGTTGCCGCCAGGGTGCCCGTCGCCGGAGATGGTCTATTTCGTGCTCGCGTTGACCGCGATGGCGGATGCCTCGCGCCGGGCGGAGATCTTCGACGAGGCGCACAGAACACTGGATGAGGCCCACGCCGACGATTTCGGCCACGGGTTCTTATGGTCCGCTGAGCTCTATATGCAGCTCGTTGCTGGCGATTCGCTCCATGAGGCGACCAGTAGGGAAGCACTGCTCGCGGCGCGACGTCTCGGCAACCCCTCATTGCTGGTGCGACTGCTGTGCAACCTCGCCGCGCTGTCGTGGCTCGATAATCCCGACACCGCACGACGCCAGTTGGAAGAGGCCGTCGCGCTGGCCGAGGTGGGCGCCAGCGCGCACATGCTCGGCTTTGGACTGGCGATTCTGGCGAGGATCCGCACGCAGCGCGGGGAGTTCGACGGAGCCCGGGACGCACTGCGAGCCGCGATCGTCAGGGGCCGCGAGGACAGCGATCCGTTCATCCTCGCCACTGCGGTGGACCGGGGCATCCACGTCCTCGAGGATCTCGGCCGTTTCGAGGACGCCGCGGTCTGGGCGGGGGCGGTCGTCGATGGCGCGCTGAGTCGAACAGTGCACCTGCCCGCTCGCGAACGCCCGCTGCGCGCCCAGGCCATCGACCGCCTGCGTTCGGCGCTCGGGGAGGACGTCTACGCCGCGGCCGCCTCACGGGGGGCGCGGATGTCGGACGACGAGCTGGTGCGACACGGGCTCGGCGCGCTCGACTGGTGAGCGGTGCCTAGTTCACTGTGCTTACTTCTCCAGCCAGGCCTTGTCCCACAAGATCACGGTGCGGCTCGTCGGCACGATTCCATGAACCTTTTCGGACCAGGTGATGAAGTACTCGAGCTTGAATATGGGCAGGAACGGTACGTCGTTAGCTGGCATAGGTCTGGGTGCCTCCCGCGTCGCTGTAACTCACGAACTTGATGCCGTCGAGGTACACCTGCCCGCCCCAGTAGTTGGGATTGCGAACGAGATTGATCGAATCCTTGGACGTGAACGAGTCAACGAGGAACGGTCCCGCGCCGACGGGCTTCAAGTTGAAGTCACACGTGTTGATCGCCTTCGTCGCGTCGCACTTACGCAACGCGGTCGGCGAGGGGATCATGCCGACTTCTGACGTCAGCGCAAACGGAAATCCGCTCCATGCTTCGTTGAGAGCGATTTTCACCGTGTATTGGTCGACGGCTTGGATGTCCTTCACGAGTGCCATGAACGAAACCGTTCCCTGGCTGTTGCGCGGACACGCGACGATCTCTTGACACGAAGGCGCACCGGGCAGGCCCGACCGATGCCGGTTCATTCCGAACACAACCGCGGCAGCGTCGTACGCCGTGCCGTCACTGAACTTGACCGTCTGCTTGAGCTTGAGCGTCCACTCGGTGAAATCGGCATTGGGTGCCAACGACTCCGCCGTCTGTGGTTTACTTCCCCGTGGTGGTGTCCAAACGGATGAGCGTGTCGTAGATCGCGGCCATCTCGGTCCCGCCGATATTGCCACCGCCCACGGCCACAATCGGGTCGAGACCGAGCGGCTGTAAGAACGCGCCGAAGACCAACGTGCCGCCCACCTGCGGCGCCTCGGCGGTCGTCGCTGATGAAGCGACAGTGGGTCCGGTGGTGTCCGAGCCGCCCTCGCCGCTGTCGCCGCACGCGGCGGCCAACAAGCCGAGCGCCATGAAGATTGTCGTTGTCCGTCGTCGACTCATTCGCCTCCCCCAGATAGAGAGTTGTCCTCTCCCTCGAATCGGATCAAGTCGTCTTCGTGGCTCGCAGGCAGCACCGCCGTGTGCTCGCCCTTCACGTAACGGTCGTAGAAGGCCAAGACGGTGCTCGAGAAGCGCGCGAAACAGACATCGGCATGGTCGAAATAGTTGACGTGGCCCTGTCCCTTCAACGTGAGCAAGTACTTTGGTGACTGCGCGTGGGCGTAGATGTCGACGCTGGTGGCAAAGTCGGTGACATGTTGTGCCATCGGATCCGCGTCGCCGTACGCGACGAGGAGCGGTTGCTTGCCCTCGTAGTCGAAGGTGCCTCCCTCGATCGGGAACTCGAGCGCCGCCGCACAGAACGCGGCGCGAATTCGCGGCTCGCCGAAGCGAGTGTTGTACAGCGTGAGCAACGCCGTCGCGCCGCCCAGCGAACGTCCCCCGATACCGATTTTCTCGCGGTCGATCATCCCGTGATAGCGCGAGCTGGGGTCGTCATTGGAGGCGAGGATCTCATCGACGGTGAAGATGACATCCTCTGGTTGGTGCACGACGTTCGGGAACGCGTCGAAGGTGGCGCCTCCGGTGGTCTCGGGAAAGTCGGGGCTCGCCACGACGTAGCCGTTCGCGGCCAGCATCGAAGCGAGATCTCCGAGGTCGGTGGCGTGCCCGGTGTGCCCGTGCGCGAGCACGATGAGCGGGTAAGGGCCGCCCTCGATATCCGGCTCGGCGTCCGCCGTCGCCGGGTACCAAATCATCGTCGGCAGTGTGCGCCTCGGCGCCGCTGCCACGATGCCCGCGACAAAGTTCGTCGGTCGCGTTTCGTCGACGAACACCTCGACGCTGACCCCAACGGAGCTGACCATTGCAGCCTCCCAGCGATTCGATGGCGTGACGCACGAGGTCACCGTCTGACATGCGGGTCCAGCGTCTGTTCATAGCACTCATCCTCGTGCGGAGTTTGACGGCAAGGTTGAACGGCCCGTGGGAGCAGGGTTGCGTCATCATCTGATTCCCCGAGCAACACGTCTTCCATAACTCGGTCCGACTGATCGAGCGAGACGCGACGCAGAAGCAGGGTTTGCCGTTGAAAGGCCTCGACCCGTGGCTGCGCAGGGTCCGGGCGTTGCCGTCCGATTATTGCACACTCGATCAAGCATCACTTGTTAGTCGTGAACGAGTTGAAAGCGGAAGAAATATCAAGGCCGACAACCCGCTGGCCAACGTTCGGCTACCACTATGTAGCCGTTGTCTGCGACGCCACATCGCTAAGCGTTTCCTCGACGAAGCGTTGCGACGCGAGAAGACAGCATCGAATTGGGTCGGAGAACACCGTTTTCCGCAGCTCGAACGAGCACTCGCTACCGAAGCTTCTGTTCCAGCGTGCTCCCCTTAGTCTTCCCAGGTTCGCCCCGCTGGGCTGAGGGCGCCCTCGACAGTTGTCCGACCATAGGGCGACGATCAGAGCAGCCGCGTCATCGAGAAACTCCGGCTCAAAGTAGTCAGCAGAGAGTGGACCAAAGGGGAACCGTGCGAGCAGCTCGTGGAACGATCGCCAGCATGTATGAAGCGGGCCAACGTCGACCGCGATTGCAGACGTCACCGGGTCGACTGTTGTTCCGTCCTCGTCGATTTCGGCTTGAGCATGAGCGAGAGCGATCAAGATGTCTCCTGTGGCTTACTGAACTTCGTTCCACATCGCTTCGAGTGACGACTCCCGTCCGATACGAGTGGATCACCTCAGTTACGGCTTCGAATCCGGCTTCTGCAGCGGATACGAATTCGTCGCGGCAGGGCGCGATGATTCGCATCGGCAAGGGATGTGTCGGCCGTCCGGGGTCGTCACGTTGCCCATTGTTCTGAGAGTCGCAGACGCGATTTGGTCGGCTACGTAGGGCATCGTTCGATGCCAACGCGTCTTCGATGACGTCAAGGGCCGAATGTTCCAAGGCCAGCAGTCGGGCGCAGTTCACGCGTGAGATTTCGTCAACGAGGTCGGCGACGTGATCCCTGAATTATGGATCTGCGCACCGACGCTGAACCGGTTGCGCGGACTGGGTGAGCATGAGCCCGCCGACTCGGCATTCCTGGTAGCTCAGGCGCGTCCTGGCGTCTGCCGAAGGGGGTACCGGGCTTCTCTCCGAAGCCGTCCGACGGGACAACGCGGACGATAGACGGCGACGTCAGCCTATCGTAGCCTTTCGAGTATGGGTCGGGGGACTCAGGTCGATCGGGCACTGGTGGGGGACGAGAGTCGCACGCGTGCGGCAATTCGGCCCGGAGTCACGTACCGCACGACGTCGACCATGGACGAGATTGAGCGGATGCCCGGGGCCAGCGGGACACCGACGCCCCTGGCGGCGACCGACGTGCGCGTCGAACGTACCGACGCTCGGCTCGGCCCGGTCCTCACCACCGTGCAGCATTCCACCGTGCCGCTCGCAACCAATGGCGAGTTTCCACCGTGGCCGACGATGTTCTTCCCGCTCGGCACCTCGGAGATCGGATTCATCTGCGGTCACCCCATCGACACCCATCTCGCCTACGCGGCCGGTCCTCGCGCCGAGCGGGTGCTCTCCGGTCCCGGCGGGATCCCGCACGCGCTCGTCGGATACGAGCCGGGTGCGGTTGAGGAGACCGCCCGCGCCAGCAGCTGCTCGAGTCAGCTGACCCGACCACGACGGTGACGCGGGTGGCCATGGACTGGGGGTTCTGGCACCTCGGCCGCTTCTCCGCGCAGTACCGAGAGCTCTTCGGCGAGCAGCCAAGCAACACCCTCCACCGCGGGCTCCCCGGGGGTTCCCCGCGTTCTGCCTGGAGCGACCCGCCGGCGCGCCCAGGCCACGATTTCTGTCAGCGGTTGCCGGATGCGGATAGCCACACCGGCGCGGGCAACGCCGTCCGCCGCGGGCTCTCGGCGCATCGGCTGAGCACTCCGCGAGCCGAACCCTCACCGGCGACGACTCCCGCCTCGCCCGCAAGTCGGCGCGTGTCAACCTTCGTGAGGCAGAGGTTGACACAGAGGCGTTGCCGGATTCGGATAGCCACACCGGCCGGGACCTGCGCAGCATTCGGCAGCAGCGATTGAAGGAGACGATGATGAACCTCATCCACCCCGAGGATGCCCGCTACGACGATGCCCGGACGGTTTTCAACGCCATGGTCGACAAGCGGCCGGCGGTGATCGCCGAGTGTGCCTCGCCGACCGATGTCGTGCACGCGCTGGCGCTGGCGCGCGAGCGCGTCTACGACGTGGCGGTGCGCGCCGGTGGCCACTCCGTGGCTGGACTCTCGATGAACGACGACGGACTCGTCGTCGACGTCCGCCCGATGAAGGACATCGAGGTCGACCCGAAACGGCGGTGGGCTCGCGTCGGCGCGGGCGTCACGTGGGGCGAGTTCGACCGCGCTGCGCAGGCACACGGACTCGCCACGACCGGCGGACGGGCGTCAACCACCGGTGTGGCGGGCTTCACCCTGGGCGGCGGCTCCGGATGGCTCGAGCGCGCCTACGGCCTGACGTGCGACAACCTAGAGGCCGTCGAGCTCGTCACGGCAGACGGGCGACAGGTTCGGGCGAGCGAAACCGAGAACGCCGACCTCTTCTGGGCCCTCCACGGTGGAGGAGGCAACTTCGGCGTCGCGACCGCGTTCGAGTTCCGGATGCACGCGGTCGGACCCTCGGTGCTCGCGGGGCTCATGCTCTGGCCCGGCGACGCCGGATACGACGTCGCCCGCGCCTACCGGGACTTTGCGTTCGACGCCCCCGATGAGTTCGGCTCCGGTCTCGTGTTCCTGACCGGCCCGCCCGAAGAGTTCGTCCCCGAGCAACTTCGAGGCACGACGGTTGCGGCCGTCGCCGTGTGCTGGACAGGCGCGGTGGACGATGGTCAGGACATCGTTCAGCCGCTCCGCGACCTCGGTCCAGCGGCCGACCTCGTCGGCCCCATGCCGTACGCGGACTTCCAGTGCATGATCGACGACCCGCCTGGCCTGTACAACTATTGGACCGCTGACTACCACGACACCTTCCCGGACGAGGCACTACGGGTCTTCGTGAAATACGGCTTCGAACGCCAGTCACCCTTCGTTCAGCAGATCCTGATTCCATGGGGAGGCGCAGTCGCGCGAGTCGCCGAAGACGCGACACCCCTGGCCCAGCGGACTGCCACGTGGCTCAGCCATCCGTTCGCGCTGTGGGAAGACCCAGGGGACACCGACGCCAACATCGCGTGGGCCCGAGGCTTTCGCCGGGACATCGCGCGTTACGCGACCGGCGGCGCGTATCTGAACTTCATCGGCAACGAGGGCCAGGAGCGCGTGCGCGCCGCCTTCGGCGACGAGAAGTACGCGCGCCTCGCTGCCATCAAGGCAGAGTGGGACCCGGACAACACCTTTCGAGGCAACCAGAACATCGTGCCCGCCTCATGAAGATCTCAGGGTTCGATCACGTGGCTGTCCTCACTCGCGATCTCGAGGGCTTCGTTGCCTTCTACGAGGACGTGTTCGACGCCCACGCAGAGGCTGCACTGAAAGACGACGGGATCGAGATGGTCGTCCTCCGCATGGCGCCCGAATCGGAGATCAACGTCTTCCAGGTCGACGGCAACGAGGAGGCAACACGGCGAGTCCCCATGTTCGGTCGCGGTCGCCTCGATCACTTCGGCTTCCGCGCCGCGTCACTCGAGGCCTTCGACGAGATACGCGACCGGCTCATGGCCCGGGGCTGCACCGACGGGTTCGTGACCGACTTTGGACACGTGCTGAGCGTATTCTTCCGTGATCCCGAAGGCCTCGAGGCCGAGGTGTGCGTCGGTAATCCCGATGCTGTCCCCGGCGTGGTCAACCCGCCCGGGACGCCCTCGCGGCGTTACCACCTCGACTGAACCGCGCAGGCTCAGCCGACCGGAATCGGCGATCTGCGCGCCGTCGGGCAATGCCCCGAGGCGTCCCAGAACGCATCGCCTCTCCCGGACGGTCGCTGTGCCACCGAACGCCGGCTCCGCCGCGTTCGCGATCAGGCGTCGGCGGGTTCGGCCGGCGACGAACTCGAGGTAGGAGTCGATCAGCGGATCACCCAGCGCGAACCGGGCCTCCCCAGCCGGTGACGACGATCGGATCAAGCAAGGAAAGTTGTTCATCCGCGCACACTTCCAGCCGCCAGCGAGATGCACGGGGATACAAGATGGATCACACGTGTATTAGGCGGTATGGGATGCCCGTTGTCTGCTGGTGTCCAGCTCGTTCCGAGGGTGGAGCGGATGAGTTCGATCTGTTCTTGCGCGTGGTTGGCGATGGTTGCGGGTTCCATGCCTGCGCCGGCCTGGGCGAGCTCGTTGTAGCGGGAGGTGCCGAGGACGTTTCGAAGGCGGTCGACGGTCTCGACGAAAGAGGGGAAGAGGGCTTCCGCCATGGCGTCGTGGGCGAAGCCAGGCGATTGTCGCGCCGCGTCGTAGGTGCCGCGTTGTCCTGTTCGGCATGGGCATCGTTCGCGACCATCCTGGGCCCGCTCGACGACGGGCAACGGGCCCTCCGCTATCGCCGAGGAGCGACGACCTCAGACAGCTCCACGAGGAAGGTGTGGGGGTCCGCCTCGGCAGCGGCGTCTGGCTCGTCTCGGCTCAGGCCGACGCCAGCGCGAGGTCGGCGCGACGCCGATAGTCAGCGGCGAGGTCACGCAACCACTGCCCTCCGTCGCCGGTATGGCTGGGTCCGTGCATGAGTGCCAGGGTGATGGGCGACAGGTCGGCCAGCCGCTCGACGGTCGGGGCGGCCGCGGGGGACAGGCTCGAGTAGCCGAACATGTCCTCGGCCACGATCGTTGCCGCCATCGGCGACTCGGTGCGCATGGCAGGCCCGTCGCCGACCTGGGTGAAGAGGTCGCCACACAACAGCGTCGAGGTGGTCTCTTCGAACAGCACGCCCGCCTCCCAGCCGTGGGGAACGTGGGGGGTGGCGAGGTAACGGACTCGCTTGCCTCCGAGGTTGATGACGTCGCCATCCTCGAGGGGGTGCGGCGGACGATCGGCGAGGTCATTCACCGACACCATGCACCCGAGGCCTCCGAAGGCCACCTGGGCATCGGGTGCCGCATCGAGCCATTGGTTCAAGGCGCCGCATTCGTCGGCATTGATCAGGATCTGGTTGAACGACATTCCCGCGTCCGGAACGAAGGTCGAGATTCGGAAGATGTCGTCGTCGATTTCGGTGGTGGTGGTGTCCATTGTGGTGTCTCCGTGCTTTGGGGGTGGATCCCTCAGAACGGAACGATGGTGGTGAACAGGCCTGTGGCTTCGCCGCGCCCGGCGAGCAGGCAACAGAACTCGACCGCGTCGATCACGGTCGTTTCGCCATCCTCGCCGGCGGTGAAGACGCCGCCGGCGTCGCCGGTCAACTCGAGCGTGAATGGCTGGCCGTGACGGCGGGCCCATTCGGCGACCACGTCGGCGATGATGCGGCCGTCGTGTTCGGAGGTCAGCACGAGCTCGCTGCCCGTTGCACGGGCGGTGTCGACCCGGTGCATCCACGCGTCGCGTAGGTAGATGGTGTCGATGAGATACCCGAGTGCCCATTTTTCGACCACAGGCGCATCGATAGCGATCTTCGCAGCCCGCATGAGGCGGGGGGTACGTCTGCGGCCCTTGATGGTCTTGGGGGCAATGTGCTCGAGGCGTTCGAGAAGCTCCTGGGGCGACAGGTCTTCGCGTTCCGCGACTTGGACCGCAGAGAGTCCTTCCTCGAGCGACACACCGAAATCCTTGCGGCGCTTGCGACCGGCAAGCATCTGGTGCATGTTCTCGCGCATCGACGCCCCCGCCTCGCATGCGCCCAGCACGTGGAGCCACATCTGGCGCACATCCCAGTTGGGGCAGTTGGTCTGGGTCGACCACTGCGCGGTGTCGAGGGTGCGCAGTAACTCGAGTGCGCAATCGAGCTCGGTCGCCTGGAGCTTCATCGCCTCGCGATGTTCGATGGCTGGAATGGTGCTGACGTCGGTTGTGGTCATGATGGTCATGCCTTCTCGCTTTCGGTGCTGGTATGAATCTGCGCGTCGGTGAGCAACATCTCGACGGCGCGGTCGACGAGTCGCTCCCAGCGATTCCCGCCGGGGTCGTTGGAGATCTGTTGGTCGGTGAGGCCGGTCAGCATCGCGGTCCACAGGTCGAGCGTTGCCTGGTCGTGGATGTCGACGCGGGCCAGCAACTGTCGGTGTTGCTCGTAGGCCTTTCTCGCTACTGCCCAGCTCTCCGGGGATGGCTCGAAGCCGGGAATGGTGCGCTGAAAGAGCAGCTGATACCGCACCGGGTCGCTCGTGCAGAACTCGAAGAACGTGTGGGCCATGAGTCGGGCCGTGCTTCGCTGGTCGCTCGGCGGCTCCACGCCCTCGAACGCCTGGCCCATCGATGTGGCGAATGCCTGGTAACCCTCGAGGAACATCGCGTCGTAGATCTCGTGCTTTGAGGCGAAGTACGAGTAGATCGACTGGGCCCGCATCCCGACGCGCTCGCCCAGATCGCGCATCGACAGGCCGGCCAGTCACTGTGGGTTTCTGCAGCTCCAGTCCACCACCAAGCTTCCCTAGTAGACCCCGTGGACTAGTCGGACCCCACGGACCCCACCATCCCCGATGTGCGCGGTATGCCACGATCGCGGACCTTGGGCACCGATCACTGCGGTCGAATGGCCGTCAGCAGGCAGTCGTCGATGGCCACCAGTGGGCAGAATCCGATGGCCGCCGACACCAGCCTCCGCATCGCCGGCCGATGAGTCGAAGTGCGGGCTCGACAAATGCTGTTCGGTGTCGGAGGAACGACACAGACGTTAACCCCACGCGCTACAACCACCGGATCGTTCGCAATCGCCGTCTGAGCACTCCAGGCCTTGATCGCTACGTTGCCCGCAACCTCAACGCATTTCTTTGCCAGTTCCTCAGCGATGGCCGCAACGGCCAAGCCAGCGCCCCAACGTCCTTCGGCCACGCCTGCCGATGCGAGGGCATACCGGACCGCGCTCAGCGAGGTGGACCGCTACATCGTGGCTCGGTAGGCGGGCGGGGAAAGAGCGAGGGCTTGACGTCCGACATCCCGCCCCGTCAGCTCACCGAACCAACAGAGCTCTCAGGCTAAGCAAGCTCTACGACATGAGCTATCAGCACGACGAACGAAGACCGGCGGCGAGATACACCAACCGGGCATTCGCGTTTTCGGGGCTCGAATCGAGACGACCGACGACCCCGAGACTCGGGTTGCCCACTCGGATCTGCCAGGCGCCGACGCAGTCGTCGCGTTCGACGACCATCGAGGATCCGTACGCCTCGCGGAGCTGGGCCACGCTCGAGCCGATGCGTATTCCCTCTGATGTCGCGTACACACGACCGTCGTTGGTCTCTCCAGAGACGAGCCAGCGCACCAGATGGAGCGTGCCGTCGCTTCGGTAGGGCGAACCCGTCCAGTCGACGAAGCTCACCGCCAGCTGGCCCCAACGCAATGTTCGCAACGTCGTCCGCGGCCCACCCAGTCCGTCAGGCAAATCAGCGACCACCGTCGTGTCGCTCTCCGGCACGCCTAGGGCGTTGCGCAGCGCAATCGCCGCAGCGTCCGCAGGCGCGCCAAACGACACGATGCCGAGACCGTCGGCCAGCAAGCGCACCGACGAATCGCGGGTTGTGGCCGGAACCGTCGTCACCGCACCTCGCGACGTCGTTGCGGGCGTCTCGGACGCTTTGTCATCACTGCAACCGCAAACGGCGGTGAGGACGGCGATCACCATTGCGCAACTCCGCAGTCGATTCATCCGTGGCATGACCTGAGCCTCGCAGGGAGGCGCCCAGGCGAGCAGGGTCGAACGTCCCTTTGGTCGGAGTGATCGAGCGATCCGGGACCGAAGTCCCTACTCCACCTCTAGCCAGGGCCCGATACTTCAGGTATGCACAAAAAGACCGCGAACACAGCGCAGACAAATGGGTTCGCCAATCTCGACGAAGGAGGATGTCTTGCGCTCCTCGAGTCCGCGTGCATTGGCCACATCGGTTTCACATCCAGTGCCCTCCCGGTGGTTAGGCCCATTCGCTACCGACTCGTTGGTCGTTCGCTCGTATTTGCGACCGCGTCTGGCGTCAAACTGAACTCCGCGCGTCGTCACGCAGTCGCCTGCGTCGAGATCGAGGGCAACGATGCCTCGACAGGTACGGCCTGGACGGTGCTGGCAACGGGGCGTCTTCGGGAGATCACCGACCCGTATTCCATAGACTCGAACGACAGCGTGAAGCTACGGCCATGGGGCCGGTCCACCGACGGTCACTTGGTCGCCCTCGACATCGAATTGCTGAGCGGAGAGAGGTTGTGCGCCAGATGAGCGCGGCACCGCCTTGAAGTCGCACGCCGACGGCCGACGAGCGGCCGCTGTCTGTCCTCGTGTGTGCTGCCGCGGTCTACTTCGCCGCGCAATCTTCGCGATGTTCCCCGTCTCGCCACCCCGGTTCCTGCCGGGTTTCGTCGGCACCGTGAGCCAAGCCGAGCGCCAACACTTCCTGCAGTATCCGGGATCATGGTCGAACCGATTTGCCTCACTTCCGAGCTTTCACGCAGGATGGACTCTCGTGGCTGCGATCCTCCTCGCCACCACGTTCCGCACGACGATTATCAAGATCATCGCTCTGTTGCCCGGCCCCCTAGTCGTGCTCGCGGTGATCGTGACCGGCAATCACTACGTGATCGACGTCATCGTCGGATTGCTTCTGTCTCTTGCCGCCCTGACCGTCGTGAGCCGGCACACATCAGCCGGGTACGTGCAATCACGAGCACACACGCACCCCGCGGTGCTGCACTCCCTCCCGACCGCGACGATGACGTCGGCGGAGAAGGCCAGCCCACGGCTGCAAGTCTGCGCCCACCGCCACGGCAACGACCCGACATTGTTGAGGGCAGCCGAGACGGCAGGTGTAGACCTCGTCGAAGTGGACATCCACCTGTTCCGCAGGGAGCTCGACGCCCGACACGAGAAGACCATCGGTCCCCTGCCCATCGTGTGGGATCGCCGCCGCCCCTCTTGGAACCCGCCGCGACAGCGCCTTGGCGAGGTCCTGACGAGTGCACGACCCGAGACGAGGTTCTACATCGATTTGAAGGGCTGGGACCGCCGCCTCAGCAGACGTGTCATCGCGGCCCTGGAACCGAGGAGAAGCTATGTCGTCAGCGCCCGCGCGTGGTGGTTACTCCATCCGTTCCGGACCCTCGAGGGTGTACTCGTGCTGCTGTCTTTCGGTGCACCCTGGCAGCTTCGGCGGTTCAGACGAGGACGTCGGCGCTCGCTGCAAGGCGGCGTCAGCATTCGTAGCGATCTCCCTCACGGCAGAAATCGTCGCGGAACTGAAGACTCGCGTGGAGGTCATCTTTGCCTGGCGCGTGTCGTCCTATGCGCAGGCGCGCGAACTCGAGCAGTGGGGAGTCGACGGGGTGATCGTCGACAGCCTCGACCTCGCCCGGGAGCTACTCGACCGCGAGGGGTGAAGGGCGAAGCGACGGATCGGCCCCCGACGCGAACACGAACCGGATTCCGTTGTTTCGAGTGCTGAATCGAAACCACCCGATCGCGATGACCAACGTCACGGTAGTGAATCCCGGGCCGATAAACGACTTGACGACCATGAAGGTGGTGACGGGCTGAGTGAGTAGCAGCCACAACGTGAGTGCTGCGTTGAGCATGCTGGTGAACGACCACAACAGGCTCAAGCGAACGAAGAACTGGCGCAAGTGCGGGTGACGGGCGGTCGCCTCATCGAAGGGACAAAAGTCGTGCGCGAGTTTCTCCGCCAATGGACGACCGACACCCACCGAGATCAAGAACGCGGCACCGACCAGCGCCGTGGACGCCGTCGGTTGCAGGAAGTACACGACCATGCTCCCGGTGGCGATCGCCGCGATCGTGCGTGCCGCGAGGCCGGCGGCGGTGAGGATGACCAGCCCCGGAACGCGGCGCCCGGTACTGAGGCGAAATGTGATGCATCCCATCGACCAAACCAACGCCGCCACCACGGCTGCGGCGCTGCCCGCGAACTTCAGGAACGACAAGAAGACGAGCAGAGGGATCAACTTGCCTTCGACGAGGTTGTGTCCCGCTCGTCTCGCGACGGCCCGTAAGTTAGGGATAACGAGGACGTCGCTCACAAGACCCAATCGACCAACAGAGTTTTCACTTGAGGGCCGAGCCCGAAAGCAGTTGAAGTTCACGATACTGCGACCGGGGAGCATTGTCCGCGCAGGGGCCGAGCAGGCGACGGCCTCTTCGTCGGTCAGCCCCTCAACGTGAGGGGCCGACTGCGTAATGTCCGTCAGTTCGTTCGCCGCCACTTCGCCGCGAATCTATCTACGAATGTGATGGCCAAACCAGCGACCACGAGCAAGGCGCCGAGCGTCAACAAGCGTGAAGAATTCGTTCCGGTGAGCGCCAGCTGTGGCTGCACCACTCGCTCGAGCTGCTCACCGAGCACGGCCGTGGGTGCCGTTGTCGTCACCTCGATGACCTGTTGAGTCGCTGTGATGCTCCCGTCGTCGATGTGATCGCAGGGATGAATCTCGACGGCGGAGGCGGCCGAGTCTTGGCCTTCGACGGCGATCGGCTCGTCGGGATCATTTCCCCCAGCGACGTCAGCCGGCTCATGGAACGTGTGACGTTGCGACGAGGCAGTGGGGTGAGACGGTGAAGACGATACTGGTCGGTGTCGATGGCTCCGAGGGAGCCAAAGACGCCCTTCGATGGGCTTGCCGAGAAGCGACGTCGTACGGAGACGCTCGGATCGTCGCGGTGTCGGCATGGTTCGCTCCCCTGCCGGTGACGAGCCCGTGGCTCCCCAGCGTCGACCTGCCGATCGACCTCACCGAGGCAACCGAGAACGCTCTTGCGGATAGTGTCTCGGCGGTCGTTCGCGACGACTTCGGTTCGCTGGAGGTCGAGCAACGCGTGATCCATGGGGCGGCCGGGCAGGTCTTGATCGCGCAAGCCGCTCACAGTGACCTGGTGGTCGTCGGCAGCCGTGGGCTCGGTGGATTCAAGGGCCTGCTGCTCGGCTCCGTTAGCCATCAGGTCGTCACCCACGCGCCGTGCGTGGTTGTCGTCGTGCCCCACGGTGCTCGTACGGCTCCCTCTTCGTCAGTGGGTGCACCCATGCTCGTCGGCGTCGACGGATCGGCAAACTCCATCGCGGCATTGCGGTGGGCCGCAGGACGCGCACGGGCCACGGGCACAACGATCCGCGCAATCCTTGTCTGGCGGCCGCCCGGAACTATGACGCCCGCATCGATCTCCATGGAACCGTCTCCCACCGATATCGCGCGACACGACGCGTCCACGATGCTCGACGAATACGTCGCGGAGGCGGCGCTGCCCGGCAATGTGCAGGTCGAGCGCGTGGCCATCGAGGGTATGCCGGCAAAGATGCTGATCGACGAAGGCCGTCACGCCGAACTCCTCGTGGTCGGCGCGCGCGGTCACGAAGGATTCGCCGGCCTACTGCTCGGTTCGGTCACGACCGCCGTCGTACGACACGCACCTTGTCCGGTGGCGGTCATACCCCAGCCATGACCGGAATGGAGACTCTGTCTCCATTGGTGAACGATGCATGCACCCCGCTGTTCGTCAGCGAGTCCGTGCTCGACGAAGCCGGCTCGCTGCTGGAGGAGCCGAGCGACGACGAGCAAATTGACGACGAGTCGATGGACCAAGAGGTCGCCGACTTCCGCTCCTTTCTCGACACGCTCGATCCGGGTGACTTCGACCGCGAGCGCGGACCGGGCGGTTCTGAACAGAACTGACCCTACGCGTCGGTAAACGTTTCACAGCCGAGCAAGGCGTCCGTGAGTCCCATGACCTCCAACAGACGGATGACGCGTGGCGATGGGTTCTCGAGGCGGAGATCTCTTTGCGCGTCCCGCGCGTCGAGCAATACGCGCAGGCCGCGACCGTCGATGAAAGTGACCTCAGCGAGGTCGAGGACTGCAACCTGGCCACGGAGGCCGTTCAGTGTCCTCCGCAGCGCAGCTGAACCCAGAACGTCTAGTTCACCCCGCAGACAGAGACGTCCGTTGCTGATCTCCGTGCTGAAATCATGGGCATTCGTCATGTCCCGCCCCTTGCCTCTACCAATGACGCGATCATGCGATCCACCCCTCGGGTCGACCAGGGCAATTGGTCCCAACCGCATTGACCATCTCGCGCTACGTCACGTATGTATCGAGTGCCGGCATCGCCGCGTTCTCTTCGATTTCACCAGCGTCCGACCTGGCGGGGCTGTCGGCGAGCACTCGCCTGTAGAGGGCAAGATGACGCTCTAAGAATTGCTCGGTCGAAAAGCGTCTCGCAACGCTGTCTCGACACGCTCGCCGCGGCAAGGCCACGACATCTTGAACACGTCGAGCCATGTCCGCTTCGTCGCTACAAACAAAGCCGGTCCGTCCGTGCTCGACGATCTCCGGCACCGACCCCTCCGAGAAGGCGAGAACGGGCGTCCCGCAGGCAAGCGCTTCGATCATGACGAGACCGAACGGTTCGGGCCAGCGGATCGGATTGACGAGTGCGATGGCACCCGCCAGCAAGTCCAGCTTGCGTTGTCCGCCGACCTGACCGACGTAGACGACGTCATCGCCGAGCCGCGGTTCCACCTCCTCGGCGAAGTACCGGCGCTCCTCCGGCTCCCACATCTTCGCGGCTATCACCAAAGGCCTCTGCGCCGCTCGAGCGACCGAGATGGCGCGGTGGACGCCTTTGTCGGTACTCATCCGCCCGAGGAACAACAAATATCCCCCGGTCCCATCGCCCATCGGAAAGTGATTGATGTCGACGCCGTGATGGATAACGGCAGCAATGCGGACATCGGGTGCGCTGCGTCGCTGGGCATGAGAGATGGCGATGATCGGCACGCGATCCGCGAACGAGCCGTAGTGAGCGACCATCTGCGGTGTGAACGGGCCATGATTGGTGGTCACCACCGGGAGTTCGGGTCGCCAGGAGCTCGCCCAGACCGGCCCCGTCAACGTGTGGTCGTGCACCAGGTCGACACTGGACAGCACTTCGTAGGCGTGTTGTACGTGGGCGAGTTCGGCGCCGGGGTCCGCGGTGGTTCCGAGCGCCGTTGGATACAGCCACGACAGGCGAACCGGACACGTTGAATCACCGGTGGTGAAGAGCTCGACGGAGTGGCCTTCGGCGGCGAGCCCGCGCGCCAATTGGTCGACGACCAGTTCTGTGCCGCCGTAAACCGGCGGTGGGACCGACACCCAAGGGGGCGCGATGATACCGATCCGCAAGCGGGCGTTATGACACGTTCGTTCCATGAGCCAAGCCTCCGCCGAGGGATGCTCGCTGTGCAGGGTCAAAGGTCCCTGGTCGACGCGGCCCCCTCGGACGGAGGCTGTGAGAGTGGCAAAAAGCGAACTGCATCTGGATCGAATCGACGCCGCGGTGTTCGATCTGGACGGTGTCGTCACCGACACCGCGGTGCAGCACGCGGCGGCGTGGGCGGAGCTCTTCGAAGGCGTTGTCGCTTTTACGCCGCATATCGCACCTTTCGATCCCGAGGCCGACTATCTGCGTTATGTGGACGGCAAGCCGCAGCTCGACGGCATCGTGTCGTTTCTCGAATCGCGCGGAATTACCTTGCCCATGGGCAACGTCGATGATCCGCCGACGGCCATGACCGTATTCGGACTCTGTAAACGCAAGGACGAACTATTTCACGAGCTACTACAACACGAAACGCCCCGCGTCTTTCCTGACGCCGTCGCCTTCCTCGATGAGCTGCGCCTCGCGGGCAAGCCGATAGCGGTGGTGTCGGCCAGTCGGAACTGCCGCGAGGTTCTGCGCGCCGCCCACGTGATCGATCGGTTCGATGTGATCATCGACGGTGTCGCTGCGGCCCAATTCGCGCTACCCGGCAAACGCGACCCGGCGACGTTCCTGCGCGCGGCGAAAGACCTCGGTAGCGCCCCCTCGCGCACTCTGCTCGTCGAAGATGCGCTGGCCGGGATCGAAGCCGGACGCCGCGGTGGGTTCAGTCCTATCATCGCCGTCGACCGCCATCACCGATCAGAGGCGTTACGACGGGCCGGCGCCGACGTCATCGTCGCCGACCTGACCGACGTGACCGTGGTGAACGATCAGCAGAAGGCGTCTGGCTGGTCGATCACGAAGGACGAATCCGTAGCGAACGCGGGTCATCGCGCGACCGATGCGTTGTTCGCTCTCGGTAACGGCTCGATCGGCGTGCGTGGTGATCTCGAAACAGGCGCGGCCGGTCGGGCGTGGCTCTCGCTTGCCGCTGGTGCCTTCGGGACGGGGCTCGGCGGGGACGGCATGGTGCGGTTGCTGCCGGGTCCGTCCTTGACGCCCCTGTCGACTCCGATGGGCGGTACCGATGCGCCACTGATGCGTCGAACACTGCATTTGCGCTCGGGGGTTGTCGAGTGCCGGCCTGCAGGCGACGGCCCCGGCTTGAGAACCACGCGATTCGTCTCCCTTGCCACGCCGGGTCTCGTGGCCGTGAGGGCGGAGGGCGAGTCTGGTCGAGAGTGGCCGGATCGCCCGCTCGACTCGCCCCGGCTCGACGCCGCCGAGGGCCTGGCCGCCGCCTTCACCTACGAGGAGGGCGAAATGGATGACAAGACATGGTGGGCAGCAACGAAAAGCGATCGGGCACAGGTTGTCTCGGTGTCTCGGCAACGGTCAGGTGACGGCCCGACCGGACAGTGGCTCGAGCGCCTCACCGTGTTTGGCACCAACGCCGTCGACTCGCGGCAGGAACTTGAAGAGACTCTGCATGACGCGTCGCAGCAGGGCTTCGGCGAGTTATTGGCCGAACATCGACGCGTGTGGGCACAACGTTGGGATGGCGCCGACATAGAGATCGATGGTGACGATGCGTCGCAGGCGGCAATCCGCTTTGCTCTCTTCCATCTGCTCTCGTGTGCGCCAACTTCTGGCGAGGCCGGGGTCGCGGCCCGCGGACTCACGGGGCTCGCGTACGCGGGTCATGTGTTCTGGGACGCCGATGTGTTCGTCTTGCCGGTACTCGCCGCCACGTTGCCCGAGGCCGCTGCCGCGATGATCGAATACCGGGCGCGGCGACTCCCGGCGGCGCGTCGTCTCGCCGAGGCGATTGGCCTTGTCGGCGCGCGCTTTCCGTGGGAGTCGGCGGATACGGGTGCGGACGTCACCCCCATCTCGGTTCGCGATCACGAGGGCGAGGTCGTCGCGATACTTACGGGCTCGCACGAGGAACACGTCAACGCCGACGTGGCGTGGGCGGTATTGAACTACGTCGACTGGACCGGGGATTCCCGCCTATTCGACGGTACTGCCGCTGGCCTCGTGCGGGAGACAGCCCGGTATTGGGAGGCGCGCGTCCGAGTCGCCGAAGACGGCCGAGCGCACGTCGAGGGCGTGATGGGGCCCGACGAATATCACGAGGTGGTAGACGACAACGCGTTCACCAACATCATGGTCCGTTGGCACCTGCGGCGCGCCGCCTCTATGGCCGAACTCGACGATCCTGAAGAAGCGGTGCGGTGGCGACATTTGGCCGACGCGCTGACCGACGGCTACGACGCGGTCACCCAGCGGCATGAACAGTTCGCCGGATTTTGGCAACTCGAACCGTTGAGGATCACCGACATCACCGAGGTGCCCGTCGCGGCAGACGTGTTGCTCGGCCGGCGCCGCGTCGCCAACGCGCAGGTCATCAAGCAACCCGACGTGCTAATGGCCCACCACCTCGTGCCCGACGAACTTCCCCGGGGCTCGCTCGCGGCCGATCTCGACTTCTACCTTCCGCGCACCGCGCAGGGCAGCTCACTGTCCCCCGCGATCTGCGCGTCGCTTCTGGCAAGAGCGGGCCGCTCGGACGAAGCCCTCACGTTCTTCGACTTGGCCGCTAGCCTCGATCTGGACGACCTCACCGGCATGACGGGTGGCGGCCTCCATCTCGCGACATTCGGCGGGCTTTGGCAAGCGGTCGTGTTCGGTTTCGCGGGGATTCGTCCGCACGACGGCGTGTTACGAGTGGATCCTGCGTTGCCGGCCCGTTGGTCCCGACTGCGAATACGTCTCCGATTTCGGCATATCGCGATTCGCGTGGATCTGGCCCACGAGCGCATCGTCATCGATGCAGACGGGCCGGCGCGCTTCGACGTCTGCGGCACGCCGGTGACGGGTTCGGCCGAGTTGATACGCGAACCGCACGGCTGGAGACGACGATGAGCGTGATTCTTGCGGCCATCGACGACAGCGCCGCGGCATTCCCGGTGCTGCGAGCAGCAAAGGCGATGGCGCGCACTCTCGGGGCTGACACCCAGGCGGTCCATATTCGCGAAGGCATATCCGAGACCGCCACGGCGTCCGCTCGACACGCGGGCATCTCGATCGATGTCATCAACGGGGACCCGGTCGACCGAATCGTTGAATTGAGTTCGGATACGGCGGTGTCGATGGTGGTGGTGGGCGCGCGACGCCAACGTTCGGGACCCCGTCCGTCGGGCCATGTGGCGTTCGCGGTCATGGCGCGGGTAGCCAAGCCCGTGCTCGTCGTCCCGCCGGATGCGCGGCTACCCACGACTGATCGGTTCGATCGTGTCCTCATGCCTCTCGAGGGCACGGCGCCCAGTGCCGGCGCAGTCGCGGCAGAGTTGCAGGCGTTGCATCGCGCGGGCGCCGGCATCACTGTGTTGCACGTGTTCCAACCCGGTACGGCGCCGCGGTTTTGGGATCAGACCGGCCACGCGGGACAGAGCTGGGGAACAGAGTTCCTGGCGCAATGGTGTGACGAGCGCGGGACCGAGCTCCGCCTGCGCAGCGGCGAAGTTGTGGCTGCCGTACTCGACGTGGCCACGAGCGAATCGATCGACGTGATCGTCCTTGGCTGGTCCCAGAGCACCTCGAGCGACCGCGCTCGGGTCGTGCGCGAAATCATCGGCCGATCCGAGATCCCCGTGCTTCTGGCCCCCACCGGCCGTTGAGCCACCGTCGCTGATCGGTCCAGCCGCCGACGAGATCCGGGACTTCGGACCCTTCAACCGACGCCGTCGTAGGAGGACAGTGATCACCGAAGCCACAGTGCGGAGGCAAACATGACGGAACACGGAACGTTCGGGCTCGGGGTCATCGACACCTGCCCTGAGTGCGGGTCCAACGACCTTTGCGCGGTTAACGACGGACGCCGCACGAACATCTTCTGCAACTCGTGCGGGGCGTGCTGGTCGATGAGCCTGGGTTGGGTACATCGCGTGAACCCATCGACATGCCCAGGGTGCACCAGGCGAACTGAGTGCCTCGCGAGGCAAGCAGCTGAAATGCGATCCCTCGCGCAGCCGTCGCTGCACGAGACACCGACGAGCGTAGGCAAGGAGGCCGCCAAATGACGACGCGGGCGCACATTCTCGTCCCCGTAGATGGCAGCGCGGCCACGAAGCGCGCCATCGGTTACGCCGTGAAGCTCGCAGAACGGCTGAACGCGCGGATTTCCTTCGCGCACGTGCAAGCGCCGATTGGTGAGGTGAGGGCGACCGAGGAAGAAGGACAGGCGATGCTCGCTTCGATCGCGGCCGCCTACCCCAACATCGACGCGCCGACCGCGCTCGTGGTCGGCAACAACGTGGCTTGCGCGATCTGCGAAGCCTTTCCCGACGCGATCGTGGTAATCGGTAGCGATCACGCAACTCGGCACGCATCCGGCACCATCGAGTCGATCGCCGAAGCGATGGTGCGGGAAGCCCACCATCATCCGATCCTGGTGGTCGGGCCCCACGTACAAACGACATCGCTCGACGGGCCCATCGCGATCGCGCTCGACGGCTCGACGGTCGCGGAGGATGCACTTCTTGCCACGCTCACGTGGGCGCGAGTGTTCGACACACCCCTGCATTTGGTACAGGTCGTGTCGACGAAGGCGACACGCAGCGACGGCAGCCGTCCGAGCGACTACCTCGAGTCGGTGCAAGCGCACCTCAGTGCCGGCGGACTCGATGCCGAGTGCCACCTGCTCGTGGACGCCGATCCGGTTGCAGGTCTCGTCCGCCATCTGGCGCAACATGGTTGTTCGCTGGTGATGATGTCGACGCACTCTCGCCGAGGTCTCGAGCGGGCGGCTTTCGGCAGCGTGACGATGGGGGTGATCGCGGCGGGCCCGTGCGCAGTGTGCGCAGTGCACCCGGAAACAGTCGATCCACTCGAACTGGAGGCCGGACCACTGGCGAACCACGCGCAGCTCGTACGACGCCGGGAGCGGTGAGGAGTCGACCGTACCGCACGACATGGGCACTGTCCCTCGTTGCGGTGCTATCGAGTGCAGCAGAGGGAGTGGAACTCGAACGGACTGAAATCAACGGCCGCGTTGGGACCTTGGACCATGGTCGCTGACCGATTTCGGCGCGACCATCGCGCGGATGCAGCAAGGGATCAATTCGGGCTGGTTCCGCGCAGTCGCTGTCGACTATGACGGCACGATTACCGCGGACGGAGCGCCTCAGCAAGAGGTGCTCGATTCGCTGTCCCGGTGGCGGATCAGCGGCGGTCGGACCCTTCTCGTGACCGGCCGAATACTGGCGGAGCTTCTCGCAGTGTTTCCCGACGCCAGCAAGTTCTTCGATCTCATTGTCGCGGAAAACGGAGCTGTCGTATGGGACGGAGGCCGAACTCGGGTACTCGCACGACCTGTCGCGGCATCGTTGTCGAATGCGCTACAAGCCCGTGCGATCCCCTGCCGGCGGGGCTCGGCGATCATCGCGACGCACGGCAGTTACCTGCACGCAATCGAAGGGGCGATCAACGAACTCGGGCTCGACGTACAGCTCGTGTCCAACCGTGCAGAGATGATGGTGGTGCCTGCTGGCATTTCGAAGGGGACTGGTGTGCGGGCCGGGCTGCGCGCGCTCGGCATGTCGCCGCACTCAGCCGTCGCGATCGGTGACGGCGAGAACGACCAATCGCTGCTACGCGCCTGCGAACTTGGGGTCGCGGTCGCGAACGCCGTACCGAGCTTGCTTCACGAAGCCGATATCATCACTCGCGCGGCGGACGGGGCCGGTGTCATCGAGTTGATCGAGGGCCGCTTCCTTCGCGGCGTCAGCTGCGCGCAATCCACCCACTGGCGCGTCGATCTCGGACATGACGAGCACGGAAATCTCCTCACCCTCCCCGCGTCCCAAGTCGACGTGCTCGTGTGCGGTCCAAGTGGCGGGGGCAAGTCCTACGTCGCCGGCCTCCTCGCCGAACAGCTGATCGAACTCGACTATTCGCTACTGGTAGTCGATCCGGAAGGCGACCACACCGCGTTGACGGAGTTGCCCGGCGTGGTTGCTGTCGGCAACGACGGCTCGGTCCCTTCCGTCGAACACGTCGTCTCACTGGTGCAACAGCACCTTGGATCGGTCGTCGTCGACCTTTCGCTTCAGCCTGGCGAGGTGCGAGAGGACTTCTACCGTCGTGCCCCCGCAGTGGTTGAGTTGCTTCGTGCGGCGCGTGGCGTGCCGCACTGGATCGTGCTCGACGAGGCGCACACGTCACTACTGAGCGAAGGCGCGGTGCGCTCACTCTTCGATATCAACCGCAAAGGCCACCTCCTCGTAACGTTCGACCCACACCTGCTGCCCACCTCGGTTGTCGACCAGATCGATATCGCGATCATCATTCCGGGCGATGGCAACATCGACGCGATCCTTCGTTCATTCGAGTGCGACGCAGAGCGGGTCGGGACCGTCGCCCGAAACGCAGACCCGCGT
>DATLFA010000011.1:0-9736 GCA_035525225.1 Acidimicrobiales bacterium | reverse complement strand
CCCACCAACGCGCAGTCGACGCGGCGTTGGACTACATCGAACGCAACGCCGCGTTCACCCGTCGTGGCCACGGCGGCGCAGAGGTGATCGAGTCGAAGGGGTTGCTCGCGGCGGGGTTCCGCCATCGCACGTCGCGCAACGGCGACCCGCAGCTGCATACCCATGTGCTGGTCCCCAACATGGTGGAGGGCATCGATGGCCGGTGGGTGACCCTCGACGGGCGTCACCTCTACCGGCATGCCCGCACCGCCGGCTATCTCTACCAAAACGAGCTCCGTCACCAGTTGACCGCCGTGCTCGGCGTCGGATGGACGTCGGTGCAGCGCGGCAGCGCCGAGGTCGAAGGCATCCCCGTAGCGGTGCTGAGCATGTTTTCGACGCGGCGGGCGGAGATCGAAGAACGACTGGAGATCCTCGGACAGACGTCGCCGTCGGCGGCGCGACAAGCCGTGCTCGACACCCGCGGCGCGAAACTCGACATCGACTCGACCACCCTGTTTGCACAATGGCGTGAGCAGGCACGCGAGGTCGGCTTCGATCCTGCGCAACTCGACGCGATCGTCGGCTGCGCCGCGCCGTTCGAGTTCGGGGCACACCACGTCCAGATGGTGCACGACCAACTGGCGAGCCCTCTCGGGCTCACCGAGCACGCCTCGACGTTCGAACGGCGCGATGTGGTGCGTGCCATCGCGCAGTACGCGCCGACCGGCGCCACCGCGCAGCACATCGAAGCCCACGCCGACGCGTTCCTCCACGGCCGCCGCGACATCGTCACGCTCGACACGACAGATAACACGATCCGCTTTTCGACGCGGGAGCTCCTCGATATCGAAACCCGCCTCGTCACCACTGCCGTGGCTCGCAGCAACGAAGGCGCCGGTGCCGTGCCGTCATCGACGATGCGATCGGTGCTCGCCCTGTATCCGACGATCGCCGGCGAACAAGCCCGACTCGTCGCGTCGCTCACCACGTCCGGCAACGGCGTCGATGTCGTGGTCGCCGCTGCCGGCACCGGCAAAACCTACGCGCTCGGTTGTGCTCGCGAGGTGTGGCGACGGGGCGGCTACCGCGTGCACGGCGCCGCGCTCGCCGGACGCGCTGCGCAAGAACTCGAAACCAACACCCGCATCCCCTCGCAAACCATCACCAAACTCGTCGTCGAACTTTCGCGTCGACCGCTCACCGCCCGCGACGTTCTGGTGATCGACGAGGCCGGTATGGCGGGCACCCGACAACTGGCGCCGATCCTCGACGCCGCCGCCGCCGCCGGGGCGAAAGTGGTGCTCGTCGGCGACTACCACCAACTCCCCGAGATCGAAGCCGGCGGACTACTCCGCGGCCTCGCCGCCCGCATTCCGCCGGTCGAGCTCGTCGAGAACCGGCGACAACACCAACCGTGGGAACGCCACGCCCTCATCGAGCTGCGTCACGGCAACGTGCAACAAGCGCTCACCGCCTACGCCGAGCACGGACACATCCACACCGCACCCGCCCGCGACACCGCGCAACGTCAACTCGTCGACGCCTGGCACACCGCGACCCGCAACGGCGACCACGCCATCATGCTCGCCGCCCGGCGCAGCGACGTCGACCAACTCAACGCGCTCGCACGCCAACAACTCACCGACGACCGAACGCTGCGCGGGGCGGTGCTCACCGTCGACGGGACAACGTTCCAGCGCGGCGACCGCGTCGTCACCTTACGCAACGACTACGACCTCGGTGTCCGCAACGGCACCCTCGCCACCATCACCAAAGTCCATGGGCGAAGCGACGAGATCACCATCCGACCCGACCACGGCAAATCCCGACGACTCTCGGCCGCGTACCTCCAAGACGGACACGTCGTACACGGCTACGCCATCACCATCCACAAAGCCCAAGGCATCACCACCGACCGCGCCTACATACTCGGCACCGGCGACCTCCACAGAGAGCTCGGCTACGTCGCTCTCTCGAGGGGACGACTCAGCAACGACATCTACCTCACCGAACCCACCCGACGAGAACAGGCCCACCGGCTCGAACACCCCACCGTCGACCGAGCAGCGGGACTACAGACATCGCGCCAGCAGACCCTCGGAATCGACAGGTAGTGCCGTCCCACGAGCGTTGTCACACCCCCGCGCCAATCTTGACCACCACAGCGTTCGCGAGTCGAGGCCATGACCAGATGAACGAGGGACTATGAGCATTCACAAGCGTGAGACGCAACGGCGAGCAGTCGTCTACGACGTACGGCTTCGCTCGCCAACCGGTCGCGTCATAACAAAGACTTTCCCGACGCGGAAACAAGCTGACGCCTTCGAGCGCGAACAGTTGCGCAGCCGCGACCGCGGTGAGTGGATCGATCCCGAGTCTGGCCGCATGACCTTTGGTGAGTGGGCGGAGGAGTGGCAGCGCACCATCGTGCATTTGCGGCCGAGCACCCGGCGGATCCACGAGGGACACCTGCGCTCGCACATACTCCCGGCGCTCGGTGGGGTTCCCCTGAACAAGCTGACGCCCTCGATGCTTCGCGGTTGGCTATCGGAACTCTCCGCGTCGACCGGATCGCGAGGGAAACCGTTGGCACCTGCCTACGTGCATCAGGCGTACCGGACCCTTCGACAAGTACTCGGCGCCGCCGTCTTGGATCAACGCCTGGGACGCAATCCGTTGGCCGGCGTGAAACCGCCGCGCCCCGACAGCCCCGAGATGCGCACGATCTCCGCCGACGATGTCGCTTCGCTGGCCGACACGATCGATCCCCGGTTTCGCGCCTTCGTGATCACGGCGGCGTGGTGCGGACTGCGAGTGAGCGAGGTGTTCGCCCTGCGATGGGATCGAATCGACCTGCTCCGCCGTACCGTCACGGTCGTCGAGCAGATCGAGCGCGAAGGCAAGCGTGGGTTCGTGAGCCGGCAGCCCAAGACCGCGGCCGGACGTCGAACGATCCACGTCCCCATGATCGTGGCCGACGCGTTGGAGCAACATCTCTCCTCGGGCTTCGGCGGCGCGGGAAAGCACGGCCTTGTCTTCGTCGCTACCAACGGCGAACCGGTCGACGCACACAATTTCCGCGCTCGTATCTGGCAGCCGGCCGTCCGTCGAGCCGGGCTTGAGCCACTACGAATCCACGACCTCCGCCACACCTGCGCGAGCCTTGCGATCGCGGCCGGCGCCGACGTTCTATCGCTACAACGCATGCTCGGACACGCGACGCCCGCAATCACCCTCAACCGGTACGCGCACCTCATGCCCGGTCGGGCGGAAGCGGTCGCAGACCGCCTCGACGAGTTGGCTCGAACGACACACGCAACGCGTCTTGCACAGGTTGTGGATATCTCGGACGCGCGATAAACGCGCGATGGATCCGACGGAGACCTTTGGCCGGGCGAAGAAACAGCCTTCTGGCCTGCATCGATAGTGGTGGTCGGGCGGGGCGTCGATCCCCGGACCCTTCGCTTTTCAGGCGAATGCTCTGCCGACTGAGCTACCCGACCGTGCTTGCTTGCTCTTGCTTGCACATGAAAACGTCCCCGCGGGGACGTTTTCGGCGCGGTCCCGACGGGATTTGAACCCGCGGCCTCCGCCTTGACAGGGCGGCGTGCACTCCAAACTGCACTACGGGACCGTATTTCTTTGCAGGATTGACCTTACGGCAAACCCGGCAAGTACCCCCAACGGGATTCGAACCCGTGTTGTCGCCGTGAAAGGGCGATGTCCTAGGCCTCTGAACGATGGGGGCTCGACTCATGGGGCCACGCAACGTTAGCAGTCGCCCTGCGAACCCAGACAAAATATCCGGCGGACCAGCGAATCCGACGCTCGCAACAGCGACGACCCACCTCACGAGTCAGATGAGTCAGAGGGGGTCGCCTTCGGAGCCATCGACCGGAACCGTGCTGAAAAGGACATCGACGACCTGCTCGAGCAGGTATCCGAGGATGTAATAGAGCACGCGTTGTTGCGCGTCGGGCGCGTTCGCGTCGGGCAGCTCGTCGCCCTCGCCGACATCGAGGATGGTGCCCAATACGAGTCGCACCGAATTGACCCCGTGCATCCACGCGTCGAGCTGCTCGTCGGTGAGCGTCGTGGCATCGAGGCTGTTCTCCATGGCCTCGATGCTGTCGAGCCGTTGGGCGAGCAAGCTGTCGTGCACGAGCGAGCGGTAGCCCTCTTCGAGTTCTTCGTGTTGTGGATACGCGGTGGGATACAGCCGGCGCAACCCGGGGTGGTCGCCCGCGATCAACAGCTCGCGCAGCTCATCGAGCAAGGTGCGCAGGGCATCGCGGATGCCGGGATCGATATCGACGACGACCTCACCCGTACGTGTGCGCTCGATCCACCGCTCAATTCGCATGCGTCGACGCCAACGGCTCACGAATCTTGTTCCATCGTCGCCCACAAGCCGTGCTCGTGCAGCCGTGACACGTCGAGCTCGGCCTTCTCCTGGGAGCCGGACGACACGATGGCGCGGCCCTTGTGGTGGACGTCGAGCATCATCTTCTCGGCCTTGGCCCGGCTGTATCCGAACAGCTTCTGCAGCACGAAGGTCACGTACGACATCAGGTTGATCGGGTCGTTCCAGACGATCACCAACCACGGCTTGTCGAGATCGACGACGGACTCGACATCGGGCTCGTCGAGTTCGACTGGGCTCGTCGTGGGCGCCGGCATGGCTCAAGTCTCCGTGGAGACGTCCCCGTTCGCAACCTCATCGAAGGGGAGCGGAGCAGATAGCTCCGGGCGGAGCGGAGCAGATAGCTCCGGGCGAAGCGCAGCGGAGAGCACCGGCTCGAAGCGGCGCAGGTAGAACCACACCATCGTGATCCACAGCGTGGTGGCTCCGGCCACGTGGATGCCGACGAGCAGCGGTGGGACGTCGCTGAAGTACTGCACGTAGCCGATCGCAGCCTGGGCGACGAGCACGGTGAGCAAGGTCGACAGATCGCGGCGGGCGCGCGGCGCGTCGGCCGCGCTCGTCTCGCGGGCGCCGGGACGCAGCATCCATCCCAGCGCAAGTGTCGCAACGAGAAAGGCGATCATCGCCGCGCCATGAAGCCGCGCCACGGTGTGTACGGCAAACGGCAACCGCTCGACGAACTGGTCGCCATGCGCCCCTGAATGCGGTCCGGATCCGGTGACGATCGTCCCGGAGAAGATCACGATCATCGAGAGCCCGACGACCCCACGGGTCAGCAACGTGAGGCGGTGCGACATCGTCGACGCCCGGGGCCCGGCGGGTCCGCGAGCGCGCTGGTGCAGCACGACCGCGTTCCAGACCAACACCATCGACAGGGAGAAGTGACCGAGCACGAGCCACGGCGAGAGGTGGAACAAGACGACCAGGCCTCCGAGCACGATCTGCCCGATCACCCCGGCCACGAGACCGAGCGACCACAACGTGAGGTCGCGCCGGCGCTGGTCGAGCCACAGCGAGCCGAGCACCGCCAACATCACGGCCACCGAGACGACACCGGTGAAGGCGCGGTTGAGGAACTCGACGAGCTGATGGAACTCGCCTTCGGCGACGAAGCGCTCTTCGGTGCAGCGGGGCCAGTCCTCGCAACCGAGGCCCGAACCAGTGAGCCGCACGGCGGCCCCGCTGACCACGATCACGGCCAATGCCAGCAGGGCCAGCAGCGTGATGCGGCGATAACGGGCAAGAGTGATTCGGCGCCGCGGCGCTGGCGTCATGGCATGGGTTCTATCTCGGCTGCGGCCGACAACGCGATGTGGCCCAGCGTGACGTCGGCCCGTAGCCTCTCGGCTGATGCTTGCGGAGGAGTCAATGCCGGCTGGCTTGACCGAGCTACCGGCCACTCGAGTGTTCTCCACGAGAGAACGCGTGCGCGGCTACGTCGCGCTCACGAAACCCCGCATCATCGAACTGCTGCTCGTGACCACCGTGCCCACGATGATCATCGCCGAGCGAGGCCTACCCTCACTGTGGCTGATGGCGGCGACTGTGATCGGCGGGACGCTGTCGGCGGGCGGGGCCAACGCCATCAACATGTACGTCGATCGCGATATCGATCGCTTGATGAAGCGCACCCAGCACCGACCGCTCGTGATCGGCGTCATGTCGCCGCGCAGTGCGCTCACGTTCGCCATCGGCATCGAAGCCGTGTCGTTCGCCTGGCTGTGGGGGTTCGTCAACCTGCTGTCGGCGGTCCTCGCCCTCGCGGCATGCCTCTTCTACGTGTGCGTGTACACGCTGTGGCTCAAGCGCACCTCCAAGAGCAACATCGTGATCGGCGGCGCCGCCGGCGCCGCGCCGGTGCTCATCGGCTGGTCAGCGGTCACCAACGGGCTCACCTGGGCGCCGGTCGTACTCTTCGCCGTCATCTTCTTGTGGACCCCGCCCCATTTCTGGGCACTCGCCATCAAATACCGCGAGGACTACGCCGCCGCCGACGTGCCGATGCTGCCCGTGGTGTCGAGCCTGCGCACCACCAATCGCCACATCGTGGCCTACACGGTCGTGTTGTGGGCGTCGACGCTGGTCTTCGCGCCCGTCGCCGATATGGGATTGGTCTACGTCGCGGCGGCGCTCATCCTCGGGGCGTTGTTCCTGTGGATAGCCCTCGACCTGGCCCGCTCGCCGTCCACCGGCAAGGCCATGCGCCTGTTCGGGTTCTCGATCACTTACCTCGTCGTTCTCTTCGCCGCCATGGCCGCCGATCAGTTGATCCGGTCAGGGTTCTGAACTCGCCCGCGAAATGCCCACACAATTCCCCGCTCGGCGCAGGGGCTTAGTAGAGTCCGCGGCCGGAATCCGTGCGCCGAAGGCCCTCCCCGACCGTGGGTTGAGCCCTTGCGCGGACGCGAGCTGCAAGCCAGAGGTCCGCACATTCCTATGACAGCTACCGAGATTGCACCGGCGGCGCTCGACACCACTCACGCGCCCGCACCCGACCCCGCCTTCTACCGCCTTTTGACCACCGGTGATCACAAGACCGTGGGCCGGCTCTACATCGTCTTTTCGCTGATCTTCCTGCTCGTGGTCGCGACCATGGGCGTTTTGGTCGGCTTCGAGCGAGCCGACCAGGGCGGGGTCGACATACTCGGCGGCGTCGACACCTATTTCCAGGCGTGGACGCTGTGGAAAGTCGGCCTCATCGTGCTCGCGGTCGTGCCGCTGTTCGTGGGCCTCGCCATGGCGATCGTGCCGCTACAGGTGGGTTCGCCCGCCATCGCCTTCCCCCGGGCGGCCGCCCTGTCGTTTTGGGCATGGCTCGTCGGCGGGCTGATCTTCGCGATCTCGATCGCCGTCGACGGCGGTCTCGGCACGGCGCCCGAGGGCGGTGTCGACCCCGACGCCGCGGCGCTCACCATCGCCGGGCTGACGCTCGCGATCGTCGCCCTGATTCTGGCGGCGATCTGTATCGCGACCACGGTCATCTCGTTGCGTCCGGTGGGGATGTACCTGCACCGGGTGCCGTTGTTCACCTGGTCGTCGCTGGTGGCGTCGGTGCTGTGGGTGCTGTTGCTGCCCGTCGCGGTGGCCAATCTCGTCATCGCCTATGTCGACTTCCGCAACCCCTCCCCGGTGAGCTTCGGCAACCAGGTCGCCGTGCAGATCAGTTGGATGCTCCGTCCGCCCACCGTGTTCGCGTTCGTCATCCCGGCGCTCGGCATCCTGGGCGACATCGTGCCGGTGACGGCCAGGGTCCGCCAGAATCTCTACAACGTGCTGCTCGGCGCCATCGCACTGTTCGGTGTGCTCACCTTCGGTGCCTTCGTGCAGGTCGACAACACCGAGGAGCAGTTCGTCTACATCGCGATGTCGCTCGCTCTGCTGCTGCCGGTGCTCATGTTCCTCGGCGGCATCGCCGACAGCTTGCGCCGTGGCGGCAAGAGCATCGGCGTGCCCCCGACCGCGCTGCTGTGCGCGTTGCTGGGCAATCTCGTCATATTCGCCGGTGCAGCAATGGCGGCCATCCGCGCCATCTCGGCCTTCGATCTCGCCGGCATCGTGCAGACCACTGCGGCAGACGCGGCGTTCAACGCCGCGCTGCTCGGCGGTGTCTGTGCGGGCCTCGGTGGCGTCGCCTGGTGGTCGAGCAAGCTTTTCGGGCGCTCATTCCCCGAAGTCGGCCGCCCGCTGGCCCTGTTGCTCGGCGGCGGAGCGTTCCTGGCGGCGGTGCCCGAGCTCATTGCCGGGTTCCTCGATCAGCCGGGTGGGTTCCAGGCAACGCTGCCCGACGTCAAAGGCGGTGTCGAGGTGAGCAACCTCATCTCGGCGATCGGGTTGTGTCTCTTCGCGCTCGGGTTGCTCGGCTTCATCAGCTTGCTCCTCAAGTCGCTCAAGGCCGGCGACCCCGCGACCGCGGATCCCGTCGGCGGCCACACCCTCGAATGGGCCACCGCTTCGCCGCCGCCGGTCGGCAACTTCGCCGAGGCCGTCGCACCGGTGCGTTCCGAACGACCGCTGCTCGACATCAAGGAGGCGCAGTGATCGCCGCCGATCAAGTGCCGGCAGCCGAGCTGCCCCGCCCCCGAACGCTGCTCGTCGGCACGGTCTTCGCGATCGTCGCGTGCGGCATGTTCTTTGCCGGCGCATTCGGGATCTACCTCGAGCTGCGCAACGAAGTGGTCACCTCCGGCGGCCGGTGGCTCGCGCCGAACCAGATCTCGCTGGTGCCCGGGGGCATGATGATGGTGACCGCGGCCATGTCGGTGGCGACCATGGCGTGGGCGGTGCAGGCCATCCGCAACGACGACCGCAAGAACGCCTACATCGCGTTGGGCATCACGTTGTTGTTCGGTGTCGCCAACATCAACCAGCAGGTCTTCTACTACAACGACATGAAGCTCGAGGTGCAGGCCGCGAACGCCGACCTCCTGATCTACGTCATCACCGGTGCGCACATCGCAATGCTGATCGGCGCAATGATTTTCGTCGCGCTCGCTTCGTTTCGAGCGCTCGCCGGGCAGTACACGAGCCGGCAATCCGACGGCATCGATGCGGCCTTCTACTTCTGGACCGCGACGATGCTCATGTACACGCTCATCTACTACGGGATCTACGTCACCAAGTAGGGATCATGCTCACTACTGGCTTCAAGCTGTTCTTCGGCTTCTTCTTGGCGGCAGCGACCGCAGCGGTGCTCTTCGGCTACACGTCGGGGGGCAGCCACCTCGGCCCACTGACCGCAGGCTACAAAGGCGCGGTCGGCAACCAGGCCGGCTACACGATCTTGCTCAGCGCTGGTCTGCTCGCCCTCACGCTCGCCATCATCACGATCATGTTTCGCGATGCCGACGCCACCGCGCAAGCGCACTACCTCGGGGTCGACTCGGTGCCCGCGCAGCGCCCGGTCGGCGCGAGCTACTGGCCGCTGACCGCCGCGCTCGCTGCGGGGACGATCATCGTGGGGCTGGTGTTGTCGAGTGCGGTGTTCGTCGCCGGCCTCATCCTGCTCGGTGTCGTCGTTTTCGAATGGATGATCGAAGCGTGGGCCGATCGCGCCACCGGTGACGCCGAGGCCAACCGCGCCATCCGCAATCGGGTGATGGCGCCGGTCGAGGTTCCGGTACTCGCGTTCTCTGCGATTGTCATCGTGATCCTTGGCCTTTCGCGCGTGTTCCTCGCGGTCAGCAAGGAGGCCGCGGTCTACGTCGCGATCGGCGTCGCCACGGTGATCATGCTTGCGGCGATTGCGTTCGCGATGCGGCCGAAAGTCACCCGCAACATGGTGGCCGCCGCGGTGTTGTTGTTCGGACGGGCCGTGATCTCCGGCGGCAT
>DATLFA010000068.1:0-11222 GCA_035525225.1 Acidimicrobiales bacterium | reverse complement strand
CGCGGCGATGATCGCAACGTCGATGACGGCAATGTTCGCGCTCACGTACTCGAACACGTATCGGCTCGGCGATGTGAAATGGAGCGAGACTCGCTTCTACATGACGTTCGTGATGGGTGCCGCGATGGCGGTGATCATGCTTGGCTTCATGCTGGGCATGTACAAGAGTCGCAAGGTGAACGCCGCGATCTTCGCTGGAAGCGTGGTGGTCTTCTGCTTCGCGCTCTGGCTGGTCCGGAGCCAGGCCACCGTCGAAGATGAGTCCTACATGCGAGCGATGATTCCCCATCACTCGATCGCCATCCTCACGAGTTCTCGCGCCGACATCGACGACGTCCGGGTGCGGGAACTCGCTGACGAAATCATCCAGGCTCAGAAACGAGAGATCGCGGAGATGAACTGGCTCCTCGCCGACATCGCCGAGCACGGCAAGGTGACGACACAGGCTGAGACCGACGCGCGACCTGTGCCAGAGTTCACCGCAGGTGACTACGACGGTTGAGACCCGTTCCACAACCGCAGCGTGCCTTTCGGAGGGTGATGATGCCGCATCCGACTCGGCGGTCAGCACCGCGATTACTCGCCGACGCCGGTAGAGGCCGTCGGCCACTGATTGCTCATCCATGCCATAGGCGACGCCGATCCACTCGAGATACTCGTCGCAGGTGAGCCGCTCGTCGCGCACCGGCTCCGGGGGTGAGTTCGACGCTTGAGCGCAACGATTCGACGCTTATGACACAGGTTCGAGCGGGTGTCCGCATGCACAGGTGTACGTGGCGCCGTGCGGACAAGGCTTGTTGATCTGTAACTCACATCCACAATCGGGACCAGGCTCACTTCGGGACAGAAAGAACTTTCGGCTTTCGCGCTGCCAGCGACAACAGTGCGCAGCACGCGAGTGCTGCGACACCAACACCTATCAAGGAACCTGCGCGGGCACGGTTGCTGACATCGACAAGACCACCTAAGGAGGCTGCGGAACCAATGGCAAACAACACCCGCCGAACCCACGGCGAGGCATTCGCCAGCCGGCCCGTTCCGACGCCCACTGCCATCACGACTACGGCGACAACCGCGGCAACCGCGACCCCGAACGTGAGCAGCGCACCGGTTGAGACCACTCCGGCAAGTAACAACATTGGCGCCGCGCAACACACCGCGCATGCGCTACCGAAACCGAGCTTGCCACGGTTGCTCAACTCATTGTGCCCGCCCAATTTGTATCGCCTCCCCACCCGGTTTCCTAGTGCTGCATCGACATATTCGAGCACGGACTTGACCCGTCCACCGCAACGATCATCCAGCATGTGGGTTTGCGCCGAGAAGGTGGATCGCGCCGATCACCACGAGGCCGCCGATGACGGCGAGCACGATGAGGGCGGTACGGCGGCGTTGGTGGGCCGGGTGCCCGAGCCGGCAGTCGGTGGCATCGTCTGGTCGTTCCATGGTTGCCTTTACGATGTCGGATCAGGGTCTTGGGGCGACCGCGGCAGCGATTGCGTCTAACCATTGTTTGAGCTGGCGCCGGGTCGGCCTGGGCCATGCGTCGCCCGACATGATGAGGTTGTGGATGGCGCCGGCCAGGAGGAAGCCAAACGCCGTCTCGTCAATGTCGGAAGCAACACGTCCGGCTTGCTTTTCTGCAGCGAGGTAGTTCGCAAAAACCGCTTCGAACGCCCCTGGACCCGTGCCGCTGTCGTGAACGCGATTGGTGACGATCTTGGCGAGATGTTGGTCGGCCAGTACCTCATGCGCGAGCGTCACCGCGGGCGACTGCAAGAGCTGCTCGGCGAACCAGACGAGGTTGGCACCGACCGTGCTAGTGCCGGCTCGTGCGGCGAGCTCGCCACCAGCGTCCGCCAGTCGCTTGAACTCCTCGTGGCAGATCTCGGCGACGAGGTCGTGGCGGTCGGTGAAAACCTTGTACGGCAAACCGACTGCACAGCCGGCCTCGGCCGCGAGTGCTCGCATGGTGAGTGCCGACGCGCCGCCGCGCGCGATGAGGCGCCGGGCGTGGGCGACGAGCGACGTACGCAGCGCTGTCGTGGTCTCCGGCGCCCGCCTAGGCGGTGACATCGTCGCGCTCCACAAACCAAAGGCCCGCGCAGAGAAACGTCGCCGCGAAACAGACCAACACCACCGCGGCGGGACCAATTGACAACAGGTCGTCGGAAGGTTGACGGCGCAAAGCAAATGACGCCATTCCGGGAAGCCACCTAAAGACCGACGGAGATGCGGCAAACAGCGCTGGCTCCACCAGCACGTGCCAAGCCAACGCCCCGACGATGCCGGCAACCTGGTTACGGGCGACGGCGCCGATTGCTACACCGAGCAGACCGAAAAGCACCGCGACGGCGAGACAGCCGACCAGCGTGAGCCACACCGCTGAGCGTTCGAGGGGCAACGCAAGGTCGTTGGCGCGGTACCAGCCCCACGCAGTGACGGCGGCAGCCGCGCCGGCAACGATGCCGTAGACAACGCCGACAAGCACGTAGACAACACTCTTGGCAGTCACAACACGCCACCGCTGCGGGGTGCTGAGGAACGTCTGGGTGGCCTGGCCAAAGCGCCATTCGCCGGCCATGCCGATGATCCCGGCAATGATGACGAGGGTTGCGCCGGCGGCCGCGCCGTGCATCGCCTCTTGCAGCTTGCGATCAGTCAACAGATCGGCGGCGTCGCCGTCAGCGGCAATGAGCGGAGCGAGCGTACCGACGACGCCGATAGCGGCGGTTCCGACGAGCAGCCACCAGAGAGTGGGGGTCGCCCTCATCTTGCGCAGCTCGGCGCGCAAGATGGCGCTCATAGGGCGTTCCCTTCATTCGTCGCCGTTGTCGACGGTCGAGTGAGGGTCGCCAGCTCGAAGTACGCGTCTTCGAAACTGTTTGCGCGTTCGCTGAGCTGGTAGATAGGGCCGGCGCCAATCGTCGCCGCGACCTCACCGACCTCGCGAGCCGAGCTCCCTTCGATCACGAGCAGGTCGCCTTCGACGCTCGTTCGGGCTCCTCGATCGCGCATGGCGGCGGCTATCGCTGCGGGATCAGCGCAGCGTAGTTCGACGATTCGCGCCCGCCCGTCCAGCAATTCAGCGAGAGTCGAGTCAGCGATGAGACGACCGTCTTCGATGATCACGACCCGGTTCGCGACCTCGGCAAGTTCACCGAGGAGATGGCTTGAAATCAGCACGGCCCGACCCTCGCCGGCCAGGCCGCGCAGGAAATCGCGCATCCAGATGATGCCGGGCGGGTCGAGCCCGTTCGCGGGCTCGTCGAGAATGAGTACCGGCGGATCGCCGAGCATCGCGCCGGCCAAGGCCAGCCGTTGACGCATCCCTAGAGAGAACGTGCCAACACGCCGCCCGGCATGCTCGGCCAACTCGACGAGACTGAGCACCTCGGGCACCCGCGTGAGCGGCAGGCGGCCCGCGGTCGCTGTGATTTCCAGATGGGCGCGGGCGGTGTGACCCGGGTGCCCGCCGGGGCCTTCGAGCACTGCGCCGACCTCGCGCCTGGGATGAGCGAGGGCTCGGTACTGCTGACCACATACCAGAGCCTCCCCCGCCGAAGGCGTAATCAGCCCAAGGATCATGCGCATCGTCGTCGTCTTGCCGGCGCCATTGGCGCCCACGAAACCGGTGATCGTCCCCGCCGCCACCTCGAACGAAAGTTGGTCGACAACCGGCGTCCCACCGAAGCGCTTCACCAGCGAACGACAGACAATCGGGGGAATTCGTGAACTCATGTTCACGAATATACCGTGAACGCTTGTTCATAGCAAGGTTCATTCACGCGAAGCACGCGATGGCGCAGCCGGTGAGTGAGTAACGAGGAGGTTCTGCGGTGAGTTCGCGCCTCGACTGATTAGCCGATGTGTCGTTCGGGCAGAGCCAAATCTTCACCCGCGCTCAGCCGAACTTCTGGTGGTTTCGCTCATCGTCACCCCTCAAGGACCTTCGACCCTGACTGCTTTGTCAGCTTGAGCCTACGTTTGTACTACTGACTGTCGGAGAACCCTGATGGGCTCCGACCCTCGATCGGAGATTTGTCATGCGTTTCCACGACATGGACGGCTCGGACTGGATCTGGATGACCTCGATGATGATCATCTTCTGGGGGGTGGTCGCCGCGTTGGTCATCGCTCTGATCCGCCGTAGCGGTCCAACAACGGCGGAAGCTCGGCACGCGCCAGAAGAGACGCTGCGACAGCGTCTCGCCCGCGGCGAGATCGAGATCGAGGAGTATCAACAACGCCTCGAAGCCCTCCGGCGCCCAACCAAGCGCTGAGGCGCAGCCAGCTTGCCGGTTTGGGACCTTCGACCCTGCTACGACAGCATGTAGGAGCCGATACTGAACTTGCGACCAGGAGGTTCAAAAATGTGCCACGGAAACCGCAAATCAACCTACGTGATGCTCGGAGTTGCGGGGCTGGCGCTGACCTTCGCGTTCGACATCAGCCCTGCCTACCTACTCATCCTGGCGGTGTGCCCGCTGATGATGTTCTTCATGATGCGATCCATGGGCGGCATGGATCGCGGCGAGGATCACACCGGTCACGGCTGCGAGCACGATCCGAGCCGTCACGATCACCCGTCCGAGCCCCGCTCCTAGGTGAGTTGGTGTGATGAATCGGCTGAGCGCGACTGCGGGAGCACGACCATCACGAGTACGGCGGACACGATCATGGTCATGTAGAGGAACCGAGCGCCCACACGCGAATGGTTCGCGACCGGTTTGCGGGATGATGGTCGAAGCTGCCACTGCTTTGACTCGACCATGACACCAACCTGCACACCCACGGCGTACATGTCTCCCCTGCCGTCGACGACATCTTCCTCATAGTCCCCCGGGCGCTCTCACACCTGCACCTACGGATCCCCGCCGATCACCGCAGCGCCTGGTTCTGGTGTCACCCTCACGATCAACGAACACGTCGCCGAGCAAGTCGCCGCAGCCTCGCGCGAGCAGCCCGCCAAGAACAGGAGCACTCCAAGCGGCGCAGCAACGATTGGGCGATCAAATGTAGGGAACTGCGTAGGTCACCGCGTCAGTTCCTCGACCGCCGTGCCGCTTGCAACAGCCGCTTTGCTCATGCAATGGCCCCTTCGGAGAAGTCATCGGAGGACGGGAGGCGCAGTCGTTTGAGGAGTAGCGCGTTGACGGCAACGAGAAAGCTCGATCCCGACATCGTGAGCGCGGCGATTTCCGGGCGCAGCATCAGTCCGAACGCGGGCACGAAAACTCCGGCGGCGACTGGTAGTGCGAGGCTGTTGTAGCCGACGGCCCAGCCGAGGTTCTGTCGCATTTTGCGCAGCGTCGCCTTTCCCAACAGAAGCCCGACAACGATGTCGAGCGGATCGGAGCGCATCAACACGACGTCCGCGGTCTCGATGGCGACGTCGGTGCCGGCGCCGATGGCGATGCCGAGGTCGGCCTGCGCTAGCGCGGGCGCATCGTTCACGCCGTCGCCGACCATGGCTACCTTCGCGCCGGCGCGTTGCAGTTCGGCGATGTGGTTCGCTTTGTCGCCGGGCAGCACGTCGGCGATGACGCGGTTGATGCCCATCCCCTCCGCGATCCGCAGTGCGGTGGCTTCGTTGTCGCCGGTGAGCATCACAACTTCAATGCCAAGTTCGCGCAACGCGGTAACCGACGCAGCAGCGGTCGGCCGCGGCGCGTCTGCAATGCCGAGCACGGCAGCAGCGCGGCCATCGATGGCGACGAAGATGGCGGTGCGTCCCGTCTCCGCGAGATGCGTCCTCGTCGCGTCGAGCCCGCTCGTGTCGATGTCGCGGTCGCGCAAGAGTCGGCGGCTCCCGACGACTATCTCGTGACCGTCAACCACCGCCGTCGCACCCTGGCCGCGCACATTCTCGAACCGGTCGGCACGCAAGACGGCGGCGCCTACTCGGTCGGCTTCCGCGACGACCGCCTGGGCCAGGGGATGCTCCGATTCGCGCTCCAGGCCAGCCGCGAGCGCAAGCAACTGGTTTCGGTCGAACTCGTCGGTCACGACGTCGGTAACTTCAGGTTCACCCTTTGTCAAGGTGCCGGTCTTATCGCACACCACGACATCGATTCGCGCCGCCGTCTCGAGCGCGTTGGCGTTCTTGAACAACACGCCTCGCCGCGCGCCGAGGCCGGTGCCGACCATGATCGCAGTCGGCGTCGCGAGGCCGAGCGCGTCGGGGCACGTGACTACGACGACCGTGATCGCGAACAGCAACGCCTCTCGTCCCGGTCGGTCGCTGAAGGTCGCCCACGCGGCGAAGGTCAACGTGCCACCGACGAGCGCGACGAACACCAACCAAAACGCGGCGCGGTCGGCGAGCCGCTGGCCGGGCGCCTTGGAGTTTTGCGCTTCTTGGACGAGTTTGACGATTTGCGCCAGCGCTGTGTCGGCACCGATCTTGGTCGCACGAACGCGCAGGACGCCGTCTTCGTTGATGGTCGCACCGATAACCGCCGTACCGACAGTTTTCGCTACCGGGAGGCTTTCGCCGGTGACCATCGACTCGTCGACGTGGCTGTCGCCCTCCTCGACGATGCCGTCCACGGGAATCTTCGCGCCGGGCCGCACAAGCAGAAGATCGTCGACGCGTACCTCCGCCGTCGGGATCTCCATCGTGTCGCCGCCGCGCATGACGACCGCCATCGCCGGGGCGAGGTCGAGCAGCGTACGGATCGCCTCGTTCGCTCCGCCACGCGCTCTCATCTCGAACCAGTGTCCGAGCAGCACGAAGGCGGCGAGCACCGACGCCGCTTCGTAGAAGACTTCTCCCCCACCGGTGAGCGTCACGACCAACGAGTAGCCCCAACCGGCGCCGATGGCGACGGACACGAGGACCATCATGTCCAACGTGCGCGCCCGCAAAGCGCGGAACGCGCCGTCGAAGAAGATCCACGACGCCCAACCGATCACGGGCAAGCTCAACAGCAACGCCCACACGTCGTCGCGCAAACCGAACGGCGCTGCGACGTCGAACTCCAGGACGTCACGTCCGATCGGTGACCACAACAAGATCGGAATCGACAGCACCGCGGCGACAATGAACCGGCGCCGCATGTCGGCCACCATCGAGGCCATCGACATCGCACCATGACCACCATGCCCCATCGCGTCGTGCGGCGAGAGCGGTGTTGATTTGCTGTGATATCCGTCCGCCGTAGTCGGCGGACCGGCGTCATGTGTCGTTGAGATCGTGTCCGTCGACTGATGCGCGTCCTCGGCGTCAGTCAACGCCACGACACTGTGTTCGTGCACCTCGTCTGCGCGAACCGCTGCTGCGTTGGCCATGACCAGGGGATCACAGATATGCGCCGGCACCGACTGGCCGGAACAGTGGTAGCCGCAATCTCGCACCCACGCTTGGAGATCTGCGATCGAGACGAGCGCTGTATCGAAAGAGACAGTCGCGGTTTGCGCCACAGGATTCGCGTCGACCGCGGTCACTCCCGGGCGCCGTCCCAAGACGGCCTCGACTACTGACTTCTCGGTCGCCCAATGTAGACCCCGCGTCTCGATGACCGCCGTCGCCAACTGTCGGTCAGCCATCCGAACGCGCTCGCACCCTCGGCGTGGTTTCCATCACCACCAACGATCTACGGACCGTATTGGTATCAATGCCGACGCTGCTCGTGTTGTTGCCCGTCGCTCTGCACGTGACTGTTCGTGCCCATCAATCGCATCATGGCGAACTCCATCACTGGACACGCCAGGACAACAAGACCATCGACGTGATTTCACGAGTCTCCTCTCCTTGTGGAGGGGCACGCTACTACACCCAATCGTAGCTGCGGACGTGTCATTCCGGCGCAGGTTGCCAGGTCGCCACCCGGTCGCGGCTCACGAACACGTTCGCGGTAGGGCTCGCCTCGAGACGCTGCTCGAACCGCTCGGTCAAGCCGACGCCAACCATCCGGTTCACGTCGCGTGGGTCGACTGCGAGATCGATCAACTCGACGGCGCCCCGCGACTCCCAACTCTGGCCGCCATCGCCACTGACCGACAGGCGCCCTGAAGTGCTGTCCGCTGCATAGAGATATGTACCCACCGCGACCAGGGCATGAAAGTCGGCCTCGCCGAGCAATGACACATTGCTCCAACTGCGACCCCGGTCGTCGCTGACCACCAGCCCCAACAATGGTGGCTTGCCCGGCGCCTGAAAGCGCCCGACACGTGACAGGTCGGGATGGCCACCGATGAAGTACCGGCCGTCGGGCGAAATCGTGAACGCGGTGACGTCGTCGGATGCATCGAGAACCGACGCCCGCTTGTGGTCGCGGCCGATGCGGAAGAGGCCCGAGTGCGTCGCCACGAAGATTTCACCGTTCGCGGAATCGACTGCGAGGTCGTGGATGTGCAGTTCTTCGTCGCCTACTCGCGGGCTTCGATCGTCGCGCCCGGGCCAGACGGCGAGTGCGTTGGCGCCCGCAAGTACCGCCGGCGCCAACGCAACGATGTAAAGGGAGCGTCTCGTCATCGCGGCGCGCCTTTAGAGGACCGTGGGGACTCCCGCCGCAGCCAGGCCACCAACATCATGGTCCCGATGACCAGCGTTGCGACTGCAGCAAGGCGCGGTGCTCCTATCGCGTCGACGAGCTGGACGAACTCGAGGCGGAGGCGCTCGCCGAAATCGATGATCGCGTCGCTTCGCAGTCTCCCCTGGTATACGCCGAGCTCCCATCGTGCGTACCAAATTGCGTAGAGACCACCGAGCACCATGAACACTCCGCCTACTCGGCCGGCGTATCGGGAGAGCCGTTTGAGGCCCAGCGTCGGTCCCCGGACCGACAGCGCCGCGGTTGTCGCGATCACCAAGATGATGATGCCCATGCCGAAGCCGTATGCGAAATAGGTCGCGAGGCCCGCGACGACCGATCGATCCGTCGCAGTCGCGGTGATGGCAAGGAACGGACCGATCGTGCACGACAGCGACGCGGTCGCATTCACCGCTCCGTATCCGGTCATCGCGACGAGACCGGTTCCTTTGACTGCGCGCTTTCTGCCCGGCAACACCATGCTCACATTGCGACCGGCGATCGCCGCGCCACCGGCGACGACGAGCAGCACTCCAACCACGATGGTGATCCACGGCAGTTGTTCACGGACGCGATCGGCGATCCGCTCCACGACCGTCTCGACCGCAATGAAGACCGTGACGAATCCCGCTGTCATCGCCATCGCGGATCCGACCGCTCGGCTCATGCGAAGCTCGAACGAGGCATTGCGGTCGTCGCCACTCACGAAGGAAGCCTCGTACGCGGGGAGAAGCGAGAAGCCGCACGGGTTGACCGCCGCCACCATCCCCGCGGCGAGCGCGAGGGCCAACGGTGCGCCGTTCATGATCGGCCTTCCACCGCAACGCGCAGCGACCTTCTCCGGGACAAGCGAGCAAGCTCCATCACGCCCAGCGCCACGGTCGCGGCGAATGCGACGGCGATGCTGGCGCGGTGTTGACGAGTGATTCCCTCGCCCAGATGCGGCAACCAGAACGACGCGACAGCGCGGAACCCAGCGACAGAACCGACCGCGCCGAGTAGCAGCGCTGGAGGCGAGATCCGCGGCGCGACGAATCGCAGAACCGACGCCACAACGACGACAGAAGCGCCGACGAGGATGCCAATGGGAAGCATTCGGGTCGTGATTCCGTCGGGATGCAGCCCGAGCGGGCTTTCAGGTCCGAAGCAGCCGTCTCTCCACACGCAGCTGACTTCGTAGGCGGCGTAGCCCACCATCGCCGACGGCGCGAGTTCGGCAAGTCGCACGGAAGGTCGAACACCATCGCGACGCGCCCCCCACGCAGCCCATCCGACTGCCGCGGCGAGCGCGGGCCAGAACTCGACACCACTGCGAATGACCAACAGATCCGACAGCCGAAGCAGCGCTCGACGGTCGTCGAGCATCAAAGTAATCACTCGTCCGGCGACCAGACCGAGCGCCACCGGACCCATCACTACATCGAGAAACCGGATGTGGGACTCGACGCTGTGCAAGGTCCACCAACGGCGGGCGAGCAGCGCCGGCGCGCCGAAAGCGACTATGAGGCTTGCGAGCAAGGCGTAGTCTCTCATCGTGATGCGTCTGTCAGCAGAGCGGCGAGACGCTGCTCGCTGATTCCTCCGATCACCCGCGCCCGCAGCTTGCCGGTCGCATCGAAGACATACGTCGTTGGATAAGCGGTCAGGCCGAGCCGCACGCGAATCTCGCCAGTGACATCGAAAATGTTGGGATACGTGATGTCGAAGTCGTCGAGGAAGGCCCGCGCCGCGTCGGCCTCGTCTATCGAAGCGATGCCCAGCACCACGGCGCGGCCGGCGTACGTGTCGGCTGCCCGCTGCAACAGCGGCATCTCGGTCCGGCACGGCGCGCACCACGATGCCCAGATGTTGACCACCACCGGTCGGCCCTTTGCACCGACGAGGATCCCTTCGAATTCATCCGCGGTGCGTGCCGGGAAGGTGCCGGGGGCGGGCAACGACAACGGGCTGCCTGACGCCGAGAAAACCGGCACCCCTGGCGGGCGCAGCACCACGACGAGTAGGACGACTCCGACCAGTGTTGCGCCCAAGACCACCGCGGGGCGCATGATTCGCCTCACCACACTCACTCACCACAGTCTACGACACCTTGTCGTAGACGGTGGATCGAGCACCTCAGTCTGGACAGATCGCGGCGAGGACCAGTGCCAAGTGATGCAGCTGCACGGTCGCTGCGATGAACGCGATGACCACCGCCGTCGCTGCGACACTTGCCCACAACGCCGCTTGACCGGGCGGGATCGGCGGACGAAGCAATGCTTCGACGCGTGCCGGAACATTGGCGCCCAGTGCGCTGAGCGGCACCACAGGACGGTTGTGGGACGCGAGCGCCGCCCGGGCGACAGCGCGAGCGACCACCACGCGGTCACCGACCGTTCGAGCGGCTTCTTCATCGGCCCATCGCTCCAGGAAGTGTCGCAGTCGGGTCACGAGCGGCGTCAACGGAGGTAGCCCGGCTGCCAACTGACCGACGAGCAAGTAGCGGTCGTGGCGATGACGAAGGTGCGCATTTTCGTGGGCCAGCAGCGCCCGGCGCTCGGCAGGCTCCAACACGGCCAGCATGCCAGTGGAAATTACGACGCCACCGTGTCGGCCGGTCTGCGCAAACGCGACCGGTTCCACTGTATCGATGATCTGGACGTCGGCCGGGTTTGAACCTCGCTGAAGACGCCACAACCGCACAAC
>DATLFA010000047.1:0-10976 GCA_035525225.1 Acidimicrobiales bacterium | reverse complement strand
CGAACGTTGAAGTATCGCCGCGCCGAGGCCGTGAGCGAGATCGCCCGCCGCGTCCTGTCCGGCACCGAAACCCCCGAACCCGAATTGGTGCCCGAACCCGATGGTCCCGCGATCGCTGCCGATGTCGCGGACGCGGACGCGCCAGCGAAGCGGCCGATCACGTCCAAGCGGGTGACCGCGGCGAAGCCTCGGCCGGCGGTGGTGTCGCTGTCGGTGCTGATCGACTTCCAAACCCTCACCGGGGTGCTGGCCGCCAACGGCATCTGCGAACTTTTCGACGGCACCCCGATCTCGCCGGACACGGTGCGCCGCCTGGCGTGCGACGCGGCGATCATCCCGATGGTGTTGGGCCGCCGCGGCGAGGTACTCGACCAAGGGCGGCGCATCTATGCGCCGACGACGGCGCAACGCCACGCCGTCGCCATCCGCGACCGGCACTGCGCGTTCCCTGGCTGTCGCCGACCGGCGAAATGGACCGACGTGCATCACATCGTGGCCTTCAAACCCGGCGCTGCCAATGGTGGACGGACAGATCTCGACAATCTGCTGTTGTTGTGCGACGTGCACCACCGGTTGGTCCACGAAGGACACTGGCGGCTCGACGGCACCGCCTTCGACTTCGACGTCTACCGACCCGACGGCACGCGCTTCGACCACGTCACACGAGGGCCACCATGACACGGCATCGAGCGAGTGGGGTGAGCGAGGCTAAGGTGCCCGCCGACGCCAGCAGGGGAGACGTGTATGACGCGCGCGGATGATTCACCGGTCGCCGATTTTGCCAACATGTTGCGGCTCGATGGCTGCACGTATGTGGTGATCGGAGCAGGCCAGGGTATGGGGCGCCAGGCGGCGCACGCGTTGGTGCAGAACGGTGCGCGCATCGTGTGTGTCGACGTGGACGAGGACCGCGCCAACGACATTGCCACCGAGGTCGGCAACGACGCGGTGCCCTGGGTCGGCGACGTTACCAAGCGCGAGGGTGTCGAGCGCCTGTTCGACGACGCGGGCAAAGTGTTCGGGGGCAAGCTCAACGGCTTCGTCGACATCGTCGGCATGGCGCAGTACAGCAACCTCACCGAGATCACCGACGAACTGTGGGAGTGGCACTTCGACATGAACCTGCGCCACGGCTGGCTGGCCATGCAATACGCGGCGCCGCTCATCAAGGCCAACGGTGGCGGCACGATGACCTTCGTCGCTTCGGTGTCGGGAACCAGCGCGGCGCCACGGCACGCGGCGTACGGCGCGGCGAAGGCCGGTCTTATGGCGCTGGTCAAGAGCGCCGCGGTCGAGCTCGGCCCCGACAACATTCGCGTCAACGCCGTCGCGCCCGGCGTGGTGTGGACACCGCGGGTCAGTGCTGCTCTGGGCGACGCCGGCAAGGAGCGCAACTCACAAAACGCGCCACTGCGGCGCGTGGCGCAGACATCCAACATCGCGTCGGCGCTGTTGTTCTTCACATCCGACATGGCCGCATATGTGACCGGTCAAACGCTCATCGTCGACGGCGGCGTGGGGGTGAAATTCCCCTATCCGATGGACGGTCTCTAGAGCCCGAGCGGCTCCTCGAGCGGAGTTCCAGAGCCCGAGCGGCTCCTAGAGCGGAGTTCCAGAGCCCGAGCGGTCTAGTGGTTGACCGAAGGCCACACCTCGCGTGCGAACGCGGCGATCTGGTCGCAGTACTCCGCGGCGGAACGGCTGCGGAAGCTCAAGTGCAACGTGTTGCACCCGAGGGTATGTGCGTAGCGCAGCGACTCGGCGATCTTGTCGGGCGAGCCGGTGATGTGGCGAGCGGTGGGTTCGAAGAACGGCTCGCCGACGTAGATGAATTCGGGCAGCCAGCCGATGTCGATGGGGGCGCCGGGGCGCACCTTGTCGCGTTGGGTACGGATGTAGTCGACCTGCTCCTGCATCTGCGGGCGCGGGGTTCCTTGCGGGATCCAGCCATCACCCCGCTCGGCGACGCGGCGCAGCGCGGGTTTGGAGCTGCCGCCGATCCAGATCGGTATCGGTTGTTGTGCCGGGCGCGGCGCCAACTTCATGTCCTTGTAGTCGAAGAACTTGCCCGTGTACCCCGTCTGCTCGCTCGCGAACGCCTCGCGCATGGCGTCGATGCATTCGTCGAGTCGCCCACCGCGTGAGGCGAAGTCGAGACCAAGAGCCTCGAATTCGGCCTCGACGTGGCCCGCGCCGACACCGACGATGGTGCGTCCGCCCGAGAGGTGATCGAGCGTCATGAACTGCTTGGCCGAGAGCAATGGATGGCGATAGGGCGCGATGAACACGCTCGACAGCAGCCGCACCGTTGTCGTCGTCGCCGCGATGAATCCCAATGTCGAGATCGGATCGAACCACTGCGACGACATGTGGCGGGCGTAGTCGTTGTCCGGAAGTGCGATGTGGTCGCACACGCTGACGAAACTGCCGCCGGCGGCCTCGACCGCGTGGGCGATGCTGATCAACTCGGGCACCGTGCCCTCGAGCTCCCACGGCTCGCGTTTCGATTCGGTCAGCGACTGGATCGGGAGCTGCAGGCCCCAGATCACCTGGCCCTCGGGAGCGATCGACATGGCGGCGATGCTAGGCCCGTACCCAGCGGGGCATCGAGATCTCGTCGCTGATGGATTCGAAGACGACGCGCACCGGCTCGCCGATGACGATCGTGGCCGGGTCGATGGCGTTGATCGAACCGCTCTCGTCGACGAGGTTGCCGATGAGGCGAACGGTGGGGTCCTCGTCGAGCGCGACGACGATCACGTTGTAGGGCGCGGCGCTCGAGAACGGCTCGAGCAGCGGGGGATGGGGCACGACGAAACTCCAGATGGTGCCCTGGCCTGACACGGGGACCCATTCGGGCACCTGCCGCGCGCCCCACGGTGAGCGTGGCCGCGGTGGAAACATCAGCCGTTGCGTATCCACACAGCGCTGCAGGCGGAGTTCGCCGTCGCGGCAGCCGTCCCAGAACGGTTGCGCGATGTCTTCGATCTGAGGGATGAGAAAGGGGTTCGTCATCGTCGGTGCCCGTCGTTGCGTTAGTTCCGCAGGATCAATGCGCTCGTTGGCACGCATTCGCCGGCGGTGACCAACGCGGACGCACAGCCGTCGACTTGGTTGACCGATGTGCCGCGGAGTTGGCGCACCCCTTCGTTGATGAGGTTGAAGCCGTGCACGTAGGCCTCGCTCAGTCCGCCGCCGGAAGTATTGATCGGCAGCCGTCCGCCGAGGTCGATGTTGCCGTTGTCCGTGAACGCGCCACCCTCGCCGCGCCCGCAGAACCCGTAGCCCTCGAGCGACAGTGGGATGAGGGGCGTGAACGCGTCGTAGATCTGCGCGACATCGAGGTCGCTCGGCGCGAAGTCACTGTTGGCGAACAGCCGGCGAGCGGCGGTCCACGACGCGCCCTGCAACGGATCTTCGGACCAGTAGTTGATCATTCCGTGTGCTTGGCGACCGAGGCCTTGCGCCGCTGCGTGCACGTAGACCGGCATTTGCGCGAGGTCCTTCGCCCGCTCGGCCGAGACCAACACGCACGCCAGCGCACCATCGGTTTCGAGACAGTTGTCGTAGAGGCACAGCGGTTCGCTGATCCACCGCGCGTCCATGTAGTCGTCGCGCGTCATCGTGCGGTTGTGCATGATCGCGTTCGGGTTGTTGTTGGCCATCTTGCGCACGGTCAGCGCCACGTTCGCGAGGTGGTCGCGGGTGCCGCCGTATTCGTGCATGTAGCGGCGCCACAACATCGCGATCTCATCCGCCGGCCGCAGCAGCCCCCACGGCCGGGACCACATCGACGGGGTCCGCATCGGGTTGGCGGTATCGGCCCACGGCCGTTGCCCCGATCCGCGCTTGCGTGATCGCCACGCCACGCCGACGTTGCACTGGCCGGTGGCGATGGCCATCGCCAGCAGGCCCACACAGCCCGGCCCGGCCCCGCCGCCGTAGTTGACCTGCGAAAAGAAGGTGAGATCTCCGGTGCCGACCGTCTTCGCGATGTCGGTCTCGTCGCTGCTCTCCATCGTGTAGCACGACAAACCATCGATCTCCGCCGGGTCGAGCCCGGCATCGACGCAGGCGCGGATGATGACATCGGCGGCCAACGTCCGCTCGCTGCCGTCGAGGCGCTTGGCGAACGGCGTCTCGGCGATACCGACGATCGCGGAACGGTCCTTCAATAGTGACGTCTTCAGCACACGTCCTCCAAGAATTCGATCAGCGCGGCGTTCACCTGCTCGGGCTCTTCTTGCTGCAACCAGTGGCCGCAGTCGGGAATCCAGATCGGCTCGCGCAAGTTGGGCACCATCTGTTTCGTCGCGGCGACGCCCTCTCGGGTCTGGCCGAGGATCACGTCCTTGTCGGCGCCGATGAACAGCGCGGGCTGACGGATCGCCATACCGGCGAAGGGCGCGGTGAGCTCCCAGTTGAGGTCGATGCAGCGATACCAGTTGATGCCGTGGCGGAACGTACCCTTGCGCTCGAACTCGCTGACGAAGACGTCGAGATCCTCCTCGCTCAACCAGTCGGGTAGGGAGTCGGGCTCGCGCAGGCAGTCATCGATCGTCTCGGCGGCCGGGTTGAAGAAGCGGAACTGATCGCGCGGGATGTCGCCCGACAGCGAGTACAAGATGCGGCGCATCGTGCCCCGGATGTCCTTGTCCATGACGGCTTCGGCGACCCCCTCTTCCTGGAAGTACAAGATGTAGAGGAACGCGCCCTGCATCGCGGCGCGCATCGAATCGGTCGGCCGGGTCGTGCCCCGGTTGCCGCTCCACGACACGCTCATGCCGACGACCGCATGAAAGCGGTCGGGGCGCATCAAGGCCGCATTCCACGCGACAGGACCACCCCAGTCGTGGCCGACGATAGCGGCCTGCTCGTGTCCGAGCGCGTCGAGCAGCCCTACGAGATCGCCGACCAGATGGAGTTGCGTGTAGTCCCGCACTTCGGGCGGCGCGTCGGTTTGGCCGTATCCCCGCTGGTCAGGGGCAATGGCGTGGAAGCCGGCGTCGGCCAGCGCCACCAATTGGTGGCGCCACGAGTACCAGCTCTCGGGGAACCCGTGGCACATCACGAGGGCGGGCGCGTCGGGGGCACCGGCCTCGGCGAAGTGCATGCGCAACCCGTTGGTCTCGACGAAGCGGTGTGTGATCTCTGTCATAGAGTCGGGTCTCCCATAGGGCATGACGGTGGTGGCGGCTGCAAGTATCCGCCCCGATGCAGAGCCGGCCGATCCGAACCGTAGCGGTGATCATGGCCATGCGCGCCGAAGCGCGCCCACTGCTCGAACGCATCCGCGCCGCCGAGCGAGAGTTGCCCGAGGCGGTCGGCCCGTTGCCGATCCAGTGGCATGACGCGCGCGTCGGCGGGCTCAACGTGGTGGTCGCGGTCAATGGCCCCGATCGCCGCCGCGGTGTCGACGAGATCGGCACGCAGCCGGCCGCGCTCAACGCCTATGTCACCATGTTCCACCGTCGCCCCGACCTCGTGATCAGCGCCGGTACCGCGGGCGGCTGGACACGCCACGGGACACAGGTGGGCGACGTGTTCGTCAGCCATGATCGTTTCGTGTTCCACGATCGGCGCATCGACTTGCCCGGATTCGAACAGTACGGCATCGGTTCGTACCCGTCCGTCGACGCCAGCCACCTCGCTCGGGCGCTGCGGCTCAAGCAAGGCATCGTGTCGACCGGCAACTCACTCGACCAGTCGCTCGACGACGGTCGCGCCATCATCGCCAGCGGTGCGGAGGTCAAGGATATGGAAGCGGCGTCGATCGCATGGATGGCCGAGACCCTCGGTGTGCCGATGTTGGCCATCAAGTCGATCACCGACCTCGTCGATGCGCCGACACCCACGTCCGAGCAGTTCGTCGCCAACTTCGCGCTGGCGTCGCAGCGGTTGCGGGACACGCTCATCGAGGTGCTCGAGTTCTGCGAAGATCGCACCATCGCCGATCTGGCCCACGACCGGTCGAATATCGCCCAGTAACCTTCGCGCCATGCGAATCGGCACGTTCATCTCCGACACCGGCGGCGCCCGGACCGATGTCAGCGAGCTGCGCGACGTCGCCCTCTGGGCCGAGGCGGCGGGTTTCTCGACCGCATGGGTGCCGCATCTGCCCTGGGGTCTCGACGCGCTGGTGGCGCTGACCGTCGCCGGCCAGGTGACGAGCCGCATCGAGCTCGGCAGCGCCGTGACGCCGACCTATCCGGTGCACCCCATGTCGATGGCCCGCAGCGCGCTGTCGGTCAACGCCGCGATCGGCGGACGCCTGGCGTTGGGTCTCGGGCCGTCACACGCCTCGGTCATCGAGAACATGCACGGGCTGCGCTATGACCGCCCGGCATTGCACACCCGTGAATACCTCCAGGTGTTGCGGGCCGCCTTCGCCGGTACCGGCCAGCTCGAGGGGCATGGCGAGTTCTTCGACTTCTCGTCGATGTTCGCGGTGCCCGGCCAGCGCGAGCCGGTGCTGTTGATCGCCGCGCTGGCGCCCCTCATGCTCAAGCTCGCCGGAGAGCTCGCCGACGGAACGATCTTGTGGTTCGCCGACGAGCACGCCATCGAACACCACGTCGTGCCCCGTATCACCGAAGCTGCGGCCGCGGCGGGCCGTCCCGCGCCGCGCATCATCGCGCCGCTCCCGGTTGCACTGTGCGTCGAAGCCGAGGGCCGCGAGCGCGCCGCGCAGATCTTCGCCGCGTACACACAGATCCCGACCTATCAGCGCATCTTGGCGCGCGGCTCCGAAGGCACGGGCCCCGCCGAGCTCGTCGTCGTCGGCGACGAGGCAGCCATCGAAGCCAGGCTGCGTCGGCTGGCCGCGGTGGGTGTGACCGACTTCGTCGCCGCGCCGTTCCCCGTGGGCGCCGATCGCGCCGAGTCGCTGCGGCGCACCCGCGATTTCTTGGCACAGCTGGCGCCGGAGATCGCTCCTTGACGAACAGCGAGTTGGCCGATGAGCTACGAGCGGTGTTGCGGGCGCTCAACGAGCGCGAGCACACACCCGAACAGATCACCGATGCGTTGGCCCGCGCCCGCCAGTTGCGCGCCGGCCTCGACGGTCCGCGGCGGCCGCGTTGGTACGAGGGTGGCATCATCGACGGTCGCTCGACCGACGGCACCCGCAGTTCGTTCAACACGCACTCGTTGTTTCGAGGGCGCGACAGCGCGATCGCGGTGCCGCTCACGTACGGTGTGGTCACGTTGCCCGACGGCCAGCGCGTCTGCGAAGGCTCGCTCACCTGCCCGCTGCTCTACGAAGGCCCGCCCGGTGGCGTGCACGGTGGGTATCTCGCGGGGCTGTTCGACGATGTCCTCGGCGGCACGCAGCAGTTGATCGAAGGCCCGTCGGGGCTCACCGGCACCCTGTCCGTTCGCTACCGGGCGTTGACGCCGCTCGAAACCGAACTGCGATTCCGCGGCTGGATCGATCACGTGAGCGGACGGCGTATCCGCGCCAAGGCGACGTGCCACGCTGCCGGACGGCTCACCGCCGAGGCCGAAGCACTGTTCATTCGTGTCGACATGGCCCATCTTGCAGAGCGCGCGAGCGGCTCGTAAGGTCCGGCCCGAGCGGCCGTCAGAGCGGGAGAGATTGCATGATCATCATTGCCGGAACCATCGACTTCGATTCGTCCAAACGCTCGACCCTCGACGAAGCATTCGAGACCATGCGCGCCGCGACCCTGCAAGAAGCGGGTTGCCACGAGTACCAGTGCTATGTCTCGCGCACCGACCCGGGCAAGGCGTTCTTCTTCGAGAAGTGGGCCGACGACGACGCGCTCGCCGGCCACATGCAGTCGCCGCACATGGCCGCGTTCGGCAAGGCGTTCGGCGCGATCGGCGTCAAGGGTGTCGACATCAAGAAGTACTCGGGCGCGACCGAGGGCCCACTGCACTGACAGTCCTTGCACGCCCCGGCCTTGCCTGAACACATCGTCTTTCTCTGCACGGGCAATGCCGCGCGCTCGGTCATGGCCACGATCATGTTCCGCGCCCGCACCGATCGTCATTCCGTGAGCGGATCCGGTACGCACGCGTTGCCCGGCCACCCGATGAGCGTGCGCACGCGAACCGCGCTCGAACGCCTGGGGCTGGCCGATCCGACCCATCGCAGCGCGCAGTTCGACGAAACCGACGTGCGCCGCGCCGCGCTGATCGTCGCGATGGCGCCCGAACACGTGCAATGGGTGCGCCGCGTGCATCCCGAGGCCGCGGATCGCACGGTGACGCTCAAGCGCGTCGTGCGCGCTCTCAGCGCACCGGCTCCCTCTGAAGCCGGCGCGGCGCTGCTCGATCGCGTCCGCCTGCTCGACTTGGCCGGCGTCGAGATAGAGGAATGGGAAGAAGTCGTGGATCCCGCGGGCGGAGAGCAACCCGAGTTCGATGCGTGCGCGAAGGAGATCGACGCCCTCGTCGATCAACTCATCGCACTGCTCTGAGCAAGCACTGCTCTGACTGTTACCAGAGCTCGTCGAGGTACGTGTTGGTGCCCGGGATCACCGGGATGAACGGCGCGACGAGTCCGACGGTGCCGAGGCCCGATCCCTTGACCGCGTCGTCGAGGCCCTTGAAGTGCGCGTCCCACGCATCGCGGGGATCGCTCTGCACGAAGAACATCGTCAGCAACCGCGAGCCGACACCGACTCCCGAGTTGGGAACGCCCGGCATGTCGCGCGGCTCGAAGGTGATTGCCTGCGCAACCGGACCGTCGAGCACCTTCGGCGCGAGCGTCGTTGCGATCCAATCGGCGAGCGCGTCGAGCGACGCGTCGGGCGCACGGTCGGTCCACATCGCGACCATGCCTTGGTACGGATGGTCGAGGGCGATCTGGCGGCCGACGGGCCAACCCGGACGGTTGACGGCGCTGCGCAAGTCATAGAGCGACGTCGACACGTGCGTGCGGTTCGGGTTCATGCGTCCCTCCGCGACGAGCCCGGGCATCGCGCCGAACGACCACTTGAAGTGGTCTTCGACCGAGCCGTCGAGGAACCAGTACGCGGCGATGAAGCTTCCCATGTCGACGGGCTCGGCGACGGTGCTCGGGTTCGGGTAACGCAAGTCCTTCAACGCGCGTGTGGCAACCCAGCGGCGGAACGCGAACGCTCCCGGCCCGATCATGACGCCCGAGTACGAATGATCGAACTCGTACCAGCGGTTGTACTCGGCGAGATCGGCGGGATCGTGCGTGGGCTCGACCATGGTGACCATCGCATGCCCGAGTTCGTTCTGTGTGCCTGCTACGTAGTCCATGCCGCCGAGCGTATTACGCTCGCGTGGGTGCCTGCAGAAGGGGTGGCGTGGCTGGCACTGCATGGCGCGAGCCGGGGGCCTGGTGGGGCGGTGTCTGGCTGATCGCCGCGGCCGGCAGCCAGCGGTATTCGGCTATCACGAGATCTTCCATCTGTTCGTCATCGCCGCCGCGACGCTGCACTATCTCCTCGTTGCGTTCGACCTCATGCGATAGAACCCCCCGCGATATCCTCGCCGCCCGTGGACCTTCTCTATACGGACGCCGAGCGAGAGTTCCGCGACGAACTACGCGAGTGGCTGCACGACGTGCTGCCGTCGGTCGGCCGTCAGCCCGACACGAGCGACTTCGTTGCGAAACGTGAGTTCGACACGGCGTGGCAACGCACGCTGTACGATGCAGGCTACGCCGGCATCAACTGGCCGCGCGAGTTCGGCGGACGCGGCGCGACGCCGACCGAGCAGTTGATCTTCACCGAAGAGACCGAGCGGGCACGCGCTCCGTATGTCGGATGCAACTTCGTCGGTCTGTTGCACGCGGGCCCGACGCTCATCATGGAAGCGAACGACGAGCAGCGCGCGTTCCATCTGCCGGCGATCTTGAAGGGCGAGCATCCGTGGTGTCAGGGCTTCTCCGAACCCAGCGCCGGCTCTGACCTCGCGTCGCTGCAGACGCGTGCGTACCGCGACGGCGATTACTACGTCGTCAGCGGGCAGAAGATCTGGACGTCCTACGCGCAGATCGCCGACTACTGCGAGTTGTTGGTGCGCACCAACACCGACGCCCCCAAGCATCGCGGCATCTCGTGGCTCATCATGCCGATGGACCTGCCGGGCCTCGAAGTGCGCCCGATCCGCACTGCGCACGGTGACAGCGAGTTCAGCGAGGTGTTCCTCGACGAGGTGCGCATTCCCGTCGCCAATCTCGTCGGTGCCGAGAACGACGGCTGGCGCGTCGCGATGGTGACGTTCAGCTTCGAGCGCGGCACGGCGTTCATCTCCGACGTGATCTCGAGTGCGCAAGACCTACGCGATCTGGCCGACATCGCCAAGAAGGTGTTGCGTCGAGGATCGTCTGCATGGGACGACGCAGAGATCCGGCGCGAGATCGGGCGCCTGCAGGCCGACTACGACGCAATGTGGGCGTTGACCAAGCGCAACGTGTCGCAAGCGCAGCGCACGGGCATGGTCGGGCCGGGCGGTTCGGTGTTCAAGCTGTTTCTCGCCGACGTGCAAAAGCGTTCGTCGGCCCTCGCCTACAAGCTGCTCGGCCGGATGACGACCGCGTACGACGATCTCGGCGAGATGACCGAGGTCGATTTCGTCGGCGATCGGGTGTACACGTTGACGCTGTCGATCGCGGCGGGCACGTCGCAGATCCAGCGCAACATCATCGGTGAACGAGTGCTGGGACTGCCGAAGGAGCGTTGATGGACTTCGAACTGTCTTCCGACCAAGAGGCGTTGCGCGACGGCGTGCGCGCATTTTGCGAGGGTCGCTTCACGATCGAGTTCATTCGTACGCTCATCGATGGGGCCTATGTCGATCGCGGTCGCTGGCGCGAGTTGGCCGACACCGGCGTGTTCTCGTTGGTGCTTGCGGAGGATGCCGGTGGTGTCGGGCTCGGTTATGCCGACGCCGTTGTCGTATTCGAAGAACTCGGCCGGGCGTTGGTGCCCGGGCCGCTCGTGGGGTCGTTTCTCGCCGCCGGCGTCGTCGCCGGC
>DATLFA010000041.1:0-3319 GCA_035525225.1 Acidimicrobiales bacterium | reverse complement strand
ACTCCAGTATTCGAACCGAGGCATCGCCGAGACGAGCTGCGAGCCACCCGGTCTCGACAAGCCATTTACTGGAAACGCTGGTCATCTGGCTCTCGCGGATCGTTTGAGGGTCGACAGAGCCTGATGCGTGCCTCACGCGCTCCGGAGCGGCAAGACGTGAATCCGAGGTTCCGGCACCACGCGCTCCTCGTCCGCGACCTCAGCAACGGCCCGCATGACCGGCCGAGCGGTAGCGAGGTCCGGCGCCCCAACGGGGCGCGAAGTCAACGCGGTTGTTCGGCGACCGTTGCGCCCTACGCCCCCCGAGGCCTCGATGTCAGCAAGATCCCTCGTGCGACCGGAGGCGCGCTTGTTGATGGCGGATAGTAAAAATGAAACGCCCAGTTTGCCAATCCGGTGCGGTATCGGGCGGTGGCGAAATCGTCGCGAGTTCTGCGGGAACTCGGATAGCGCGCCGCGTATCGCCGGCCGCTGACACGGCGAAGGTGGCTTCACGCACACCGTCGTGGCATCCAGTGTGACAAACAGGACGCGTGAGCAGGCGGCCCACTGGCGCGCTTCGCAAGCGCACCGCCGCGGGGGACACGGCCGGTGGACGGGGTCAGAGTCGTACCGGCGACAGGGCGCGGGCGGTGCGGGTCTCGAGGTGACCGAGGATGGCCGCGACCACCCGCGGGTCGGTGATGACCGCGAGTGCCCGCAGTGCTGCGCCGCAGCGCGAGCAGCGGCTGATGTCGATGTGGCCTACATGCCCGCAGGAGGTGTCAGGCGGGCTTGATGTTGTTGTTGATGCGGAAGAGGTTTTCGGGGTCGTACCGCTTCTTGATCGCCCTCAGCCGGTCGAGGTTGTCCCCGAACTGCTGCTGGACGACCCGCTCGTTCGTCGTCTCGTCGCCCGAAAAGTTCAAATATGCACCGCCTGCGCCGTCGAGACCACGCGCCGCCTCAATGGATTCACGGACCCAATCGCGCACCTCGGCGAACTTGGCGGGGTCGTACGTGCCGCCATCGATGCTCAGCATGAACGGGGCGCTCCTGTCGCCGAACGCGGTGGCCTCGGCGGGTACGGCTGCGGTCGCACCGCCCATGATCGGAACGTGGATGAGCACGCTCGGATCGGGCCGTGCCAACGCTCGGTCGTGGATGAATGCCATTGCTTCGTCGGTCAGTTCGTCGAGATACATCGACTTCCAATAGCTGTGGAGATTGGCCACCAACGGGTCGAACCCGGCCTGGAACGCCCGGTAGTTCGGGATGTGGTCGGTCATGTCGAACAGCGGATCCCCGAGGCTCCGGAACTCGTCGATGATCCCCTGCCCCTCCCGCTTGTCGCCGGCATAGAGGGCGGCGACGATGAACACGTCCTTGCCCTGCACCGGCGGCGGCAATGCGTCGTCGGCCGGCAGCGACCAGTACAAGGCCCGAGTGGTGACCTCGTCACCCGCTCGCAGGGCGAGGTCGCGCCACTGCGGCATCAGTTCCCTGCCCGCCTCGATGTCATGGAACACCGCCGCGAGGGCGACCTCCGGTCCCACTTCATGGGCCCGGAATGTGAAATCGACCACGGCACCGAAGTTCCCGCCACCGCCTCTGATCGCCCAGAACAGGTCTGGGTGCTCGTTCTCGCTCACGTCGACGAGTTGGCTCGACGCCAACACGACCTGAGCGCCGATGAGGTTGTCGGATGTCAAGCCGTACTTCCGGTGAAGCCACCCGATACCACCGCCGAGCGTCAGACCGCCGACACCGGTGGTCGACACCACGCCTCCGGGAACGGCCAGGCCGAACACCTGGGCCTCCCGGTCGACCTGTCCCCAGGTCGCTCCACCCTGGACGCGCACCGTCTTGGTGACCGGATCGACCCAGACCCCGTTCATGTCGCGCATGTCGAGCACGAGGCCACCATCGACCGTCGCGTGGCCGGCCACGTGGTGGCCACCGCCCCGGACGGCGAGGAGGAGCCCCTGGTCGCGCGCAAGTTTGACGCAATCGATGACGTCGGCCTCGCCCGAGCACCGGATGATGAGTCCCGGTCGGCGATCTATCGCGAGGTTCTCGACAGCCCGGTGCTCATCGAATCCGGGGTCGCCGGGACTGAAGATCGGCCCCCTGAACTGCATGCCAAATTCGACGAGTTGCTCGTCGCTGAAATCAACCGTTTCGCCGCGCACGGTTGTGAGTGAAGCGGCCATGATGACCCTTCCTTTCCCTTGTCAGCCCGCCCCGATGTGCGAGATCGAACTCGCTGCCGGCCGACGATACCCCCCAACAACGCCGCCACAACCGACGGTACGCCCGGCCGATTCCGAGATCAAGCGTGCTATTTCACCGGCCGTTTCTTGGATTATCTGACGGTGAGAAAGGTCGGATTTCCCGCATTGGCTCAGCGGTGAGCGGTTGTGGGGCGGTGGTGCATTGGTAGGGCCCTTGATGTAGAGCGTGACGGTCGCGGGCTCGAGGTACTGCGTGAGGTGATAAACACAGCGTTTATTATGACGAGCGCTCGGGAGCCATGATGAACACAGCCGACAACAAGAGCCCGCGTGCCGGCCTGTTCGCTATTCAGCGTCAGTTTATTGTCGCCAGAGCAGTAGCGGGCAACAAGCTTGCATGTGCGTGAAGTCCGCCTCCCTGGTGAGCATCGTCAATTCGTGGTGGATGCAAAGCTGTGCGAGCAGTGCGTCAATCGTCCCAACCTGAATACCGCTTCGTCGGCAAAGATTCCTCAATTCGGCTGCCTGGACGGTTCGACCCGCGTTCGCTGCAGCTCGCGCACGTGGCAACTGTACCTCACTGTACCCAGCGACCTTCGCGGGCCTGGATCAGCGAGTACAGGTTGGCGCTCGCGGCGGCGCTGGCGCTGAGCAGTCAGCTGCGCCGCCCGACGACGAAACGGCCGCGGTCCGCGGTTCTGCGGACCGCGCCGGCATGGGTCGTTCCTCAGGAGCCTGCGGGCCAGACGAAGTCGGGGCGCAGTCCTGGGTAGACGGGCGGTCCGTCATCGGGCTTGGGCACGCCCGAGTCCGGATCATAGAACGCGTGATAGGTCGCGGGCATCGCGGCCGCGTCGTATCCCATCAGGTTCGGCACGATCACGCGGATACGTCGCTGCTTGTCGTCGAGCATGATCGGCGTTCCGCAGGTCGAGCAGGTGCACAGCTCCAGCGGGCCGTCGGGATTCTGATCGTTGAACGGCTGGCGCTTGAGCCCGGCCGCGTTGTCGACGGCGAGATCCGAGTGCTCGAAGAACACGACATGGGTCGTGGGCTGCCCCGTGACGCGCTTGCAGACGGAGCAATGACACGTGTGGTTGTCGATC
>DATLFA010000036.1:0-49444 GCA_035525225.1 Acidimicrobiales bacterium | reverse complement strand
TCAGGCGGCGACGACGGCGCTGTCGGCGTCCGGCTCGGAGTCGGCCACTTCGTGGCCCGAGCGAAGTGCCCGCGGGCGCAGGAATCGCCGGCGTAGTGCGCGGTCGATGTTGACAGCCGCGAGAAAGATGCAAAGGGCAACTGCGGCGTCGAGCCAGTAGTGGTTGGCCGTGATGATGATGGCGGCCAAGGTCAACAGCGGATGCAGCATCAACAATCGTCGCCACGGGCTCGACGAGAAACGATTTGCGCCCCACGCGACGAGCAGGGCCCAGCCGAAGTGCAGCGATGGCATGGCGGCAAACTGGTTGGCCAACCCCTCGGAGGTGTCGCCGTAGGGGCTCATACCAAAGATGCGACCGGTGTCGATGAAACCCATATCGGGAAACATGCGCGGTGGCGCCAGCGGGTAGACCGCGTGGATGGCCAAGCCGATCGCGGTCATCACGATCAAGATGCGCCGGCAACCCGGGTAGGTGTCCGGGTGGCGTATGAACATCCACGCGAAGAAAAGCGCGGTGACGCTGAAGTGCGCGTAGAGGTAATAGCCGTTGAGGAACCGGATCATGTCATGGCTCTGCAGTGCCAGCGATTGAAGATTGTGTTCGCTGAACACACCGAAGGCGCGCTCGACTCGCACGACACGGTGGGCGTTGCCGACCGCGTCGCTGATCGATCCTTGCATCGAAAATCGGAGCAGGAGGTAGAGCGCCAGGAGCGCGCCCAAAAGTCCGAACTCCATGGCGAAACGCACGGGCAGCGGGCGCCGCCGTGATGGCATCCCGACAGCACCTGACCGGCGCACGACCCCTCCGAGCGATTCATTCTCGAGCCGCACGTCTCTAAGCATGACTCACCCCGCGGTCGTTTGCCAGGATCTTCTCGGTCCGGAACAACCAGGATGGCCCGGTCTACCCTCAAACCCCCGCAGAGTGTCAAAAATGCCAGGGGAACGACGTCCAGTCGGGGGGACGCTTCTCCAGGAACGAATCGCGCCCTTCCGCGGCCTCGTCGGTCATGTAGGCCAGCCGGGTGGCCTCACCGGCGAACAGTTGCTGGCCCACGAGCCCGTCGTCGACCAGGTTGAACGCGAATTTGAGCATGCGCTGCGCGGTGGGGCTCTTGGCGTTGACCAGGGCTCCCCAGTCGAGCGCGGTCGCCTCGAGGTCGCGGTGGTCGACGACGGCGTTGACCATCCCCATCTGGTGGGCCTCCTCGGCGCGGTACTCGAGGCCGAGGAAGAAGATCTCCCGGGCCCGCTTCTGGCCGACCATCCGAGCCAGGTAGGCCGACCCGAAACCCCCGTCGAAGCTGGCCACGTCGGCGTCGGTCTGCTTGAAGCGGGCATGTTCCCGGCTGGCGATGGTCAGGTCGCAGACGACATGCAGGCTGTGGCCCCCACCGGCCGCCCATCCCGGCACCACGCAGATGACCACCTTCGGCATGAACCGGATCAGGCGTTGCACCTCGAGGATGTGCAGGCGGCCGGTGCGCGCCGGGTCGATCGAGTCGGCCGTCTCACCCTCCGCGTACCGGTAGCCGTCACGACCGCGGATGCGTTGGTCGCCCCCCGAACAAAATGCCCATCCGCCGTCGCGCGGCGACGGCCCGTTGCCGGTAAGCAGCACACAACCGACATCGCTCGTCATGCGCGCGTGATCGAGCGCGCGGTAGAGCTCGTCGACGGTCTGTGGCCGGAACGCGTTGCGCACCTCTGGACGATCGAAGGCAATACGGACGGTTCCCTGGTCGAGGGCGCGGTGATAGGTGATGTCGCGAAAGTCGAATCCATCGACGACGCGCCACTTCGATTCGTCGAAGAGCTCGGAGACCATACGGCGCATCGTAGATCGCTCGATCGACGGGTGAGGCGATTGTGCAAAACGCGAAAGCTAAGGTGATGAGCGCTTGCGCGAAGAACAAGAAGCTCGGTGAAGCTACGTGCGCTTGCGCGAAGAATGGAGAGCGAAGCGATGGCGAGCGCCAGCGAAGTACGGGCCCAGTTGTCCCACCCGATCATCGATTGCGACGGACACATCCGCGAATTCATGCCCGGGGTCATGCCCTACCTGCGCGAAACCCTCGGTCAGGCGAAGTTCGATTCGTTCCTCGAGACCGGCTCCGCGCTGACCAACAGCTACCGCGGCGGCGAGACTGCGCGTCGGGTGCGTACCCGTGCGCCTCAGGGTGCGTGGTGGGCATCACCCTCGCGCAACACGCTCGATCGCACGACCTCCCAAAATCCCCGTCTGTTGTACGACCGGTTGGATGAGCTCGGCATGGACTACGTGATCCTCTACCCCACGCTCGCGTTCGGGACGTGCGGCATCGAGGACGACGAGATGCGCCAGGGCCTGATCCGTGGCTACAACACCTTCTTCGCCGATGTCTACGGGCCCTATCGCGATCGCATGACCGTCGGCGGGTTGATTCCGATGCAGACGCCCGACGAGGCGTTGGCCGAGCTCGACTTCTGCGCATCGGCGGGGTTGAAGGTGATCACGATCCCCCACGGCGTGATGCGGCCGATCCCCGAGCCGGTGCTCGACGGCACGTCGCCGTACCTGTGGCCGGGTCAGCGTCATTGGGTCGATACCTACGGACTCGACTCCGAGTACGACTACGACCCGGTGTGGCGCCGCTGCGAAGAGCTCGGGTTCGCGGTGACGGCACACGGTGGCATGGCGCTTCCGGTGGGTGCCTACACGTCGATCACGAGCTTCACCTACAACCACATGGGTTCGTTCATGTGGATGATGTATCCACTGGTGAAGTCCATCTTTCTCGGTGGCATCACCAAGCGATTCCCGCGATTGCCGTTCGCGTTTCTCGAATGCGGTGTCTCATGGGCGTGCACCATGTTGCACGACCTCGTCGAGCACTGGGAGAAGCGCAGTCGCGAAGGCATCGAATGGACCAATCCGGCCAACCTCGATCTTGCCCTGATGCAGCAGCTGATGCTCGAGTACCGAGGTGATTTCCGCGACCTCGAAGACCAGATGGCCGAGTTGATCGCACCCATGGCCAACCCGGTCATGACGCCCGACTGTCTCGATGAATGGGTGCACGTCGGCATCGAGCAGCTGACCGATATACGGGACCGATTCGTCGATTCCTTCTACTTCGGATGCGAAGCCGATGACCGCACCGTGGCGTTTGCGTTCTCGCCCGCCAACGCGTTCGGTGCGCAACTGAAGCCGGTGCTCAGCTCGGACATCGGCCATTGGGATGTACGCAACATGAACCGCGTCATCCCCCACGCGTTCGGATTGGTCGAAGAAGGTCTTCTCACCGAAGACCAGTTCCGCGATTTCACGTTCGCCCACCCGGCGAGCCTGCACACCGCAGTGAACCCTGGCTTCTTCGACGGCACCGCGGTCGAGGATGCGGTGCGCGCGTCAACCGCGAACGCGTAGCTGTCCGGACGACTCACCGGCATCGGTCATCACTTCGATCAACGCGGGCCCGCCGAGCCGGTCGGCGACGCGCACGGCGTCGTCGAAGGTCGAGTCGGTGTCGACACGGCGCGCGGACAATCCGAATGCCTGCGCCACCGCGGTGTAGTCGATCGGGGGAAGGTCGACGGCGTAGCGGCCGGATTTCTGCGCGTCGAGCACGTTGCCGAGCACACCATTGTTCATGACGATGAACGTGAGGGGCAGTTGATGCGCCGCGGCAAAGGCGAGCGCGGGTAGCGCCATCTGCATGCCGCCGTCGCCGACGATGCTCAATACGCGGTCGTCGGGGCGCAGCATCGCCGCCGCCAGAGCGGCAGACGGGCCCCACCCCATGCCGAGGTGGCCGCCGCACATGTGCACGCGTCCGGGCACCGGCATGCGCAGGTAGCGGTAGTGGAAGATGCGGTTGTTGCCGGCGTCGAGCACGATGCGATGACGGTCGGTCAACAGATCGTTGAGCACGCCGACCACTCGTTGGGGGCGCAGCGGCGACGAGGAACCGGTGAGTGTGACTTCGTCGTCGATCGATGCCCGCAGTGCCTCGAGGCGGTCCCAGCGACTGTCGACGGTTGCCTCGTCGACGCCGATCTCGGGCAACAGGGCGTCGAGGAAGTCCCCCACATCGGACACGATCCCGCTCGACACGGGGATGGCGCGGCCGAGGTGTTCGGCCACGCAGTCGACCTGCACGATGGTTTGGCGATCGACCGAGAAGACCTCGGGTGACTCCATCATGGTGTCGGCGGGGTTCAACCGTGACCCGAGTACGAGCACCACGTCGGCCTGGCGCAGCAGCCCATAGGCGGTCGGTGAACCGAATGCGCCCAACATGCCGCCCGCCCACGGGTGGTTGTCGGCGATCGCGCCCCGAGCTTTTTGGGTGGTGACCACGGGAGCGGCCGCGCGCCCGGCCAGTGCTTCGAGCTGGTCGTAACAGCCGTGCGTGCCGTTGCCCGCGACGATCACGGGCAGCTTGGCGTCGCGCAGCCCGGAGGCGACGGCCGCGATCACACCTGCGGTCGGTCTGGCCGGCGCGCGTTCGTGCACTCGAACGGTGTGTCCGTAGCGCGGATGGCGCGATGGATCAGCGGTGCCGTAGAAGCCGTCGAGGCGACCGATCACCGCCGCCGGACCCGGCCGTCCCGACATCGCGTGGTGGAGCGCGAGCTGTATGCCGTGCACCGCTTCGTTCGGTGTGGTCGCGACAGTGGTGAACTTGGTCATGGCCCGCAAGATCGCGGGCAGGTCGACCGAGGCGAAGTCGCCGGTGATGCTCTGGGTCGCGTTGTGTTGTGCGATTCCGTGGTCGGTCATCTCGGTGACGATGACCATCGGTGTGCCCGACAGGTAGGCCTCCATGATGCCGAACGAACCGGTGCCGGCGATGAACGCACCCTGCCCCGACAGCACCGCGGCGCGGCGCGTGATACGTCCGTGCATATCGGCCATGCACGCTGCGATCTGCTCGCTCGGAGCGAGCACGGCGTCGATGCCTTCGGCGTCGCGAATGGCCTCGAACACCTTGATCGTGTACCCGCCGGGGATGCCGTAGACGTGGGTGACGCCCCCCTCGACCAACGCCCGCACCATCGCGTGCGACGCGGGTGCAGGCTCGAGGCTCATGGATGTTGGTCTACCACCGTGCCGTGCCGGGCGCGGGTACTGTGTTTCCAAACAGCTGATCGACAGACCGTTCTCGATAGACGGTGCTGTTCGACCCATTCGCGAGGGGGAACGTGGACCTGCGTCTCACCGCGGCCGAGGCCGCGTTTCGCGATGAGTTGGTCGAGTGGCTTCATTCGATGCTGCCGACCTTGCCGGCACGACCACCCGAGCACGACTATTGGGCACGTCGCGAGTACGACACCGAATGGTGCCGCCTGCTGTACGAGGCGGGCTACGCGGGCATCAACTGGCCCAAGGAGTTCGGTGGTCGCGGTGCGACACCGACCGAGCACCTCATCTATCTCGAAGAGTCGCAGCGACTCGGCGCCCCCAAAGCAGAGACGCACTTCGTCGGTCAAGAGCACGCGGGGCCGACGCTCATCATGGAAGCGACTCCCGAGCAAAAAGGTGCGCATCTCCCCCGCATCCTCAACGGCACCGAGGTCTGGTGCCAGGGCTTCAGCGAACCCAACGCCGGCAGCGATCTCGCGTCATTGTCGACGCGCGCGGTGCGCGACGGCGACTGCTACGTCGTCACCGGTCAGAAGATCTGGACGTCGTTCGCCCACATCGCCGACTATTGCGAGTTGCTGGTGCGCACGAACGTCGATGCTCCCAAGCATCGCGGCATCACATGGTTGATCTGCCCCATGGACCTCGCCGGGATCGAGGCGCGACCGATTCGCACGGTGGTCGATTCGAGTGAGTTCTGCGAGACGTTCTTCGACGAAGTACGAGTGCCGGTGGTCAACCGGGTCGGCGACGAGAACGACGGATGGCGCGTCGCGATGGTCACGTTCAGCTTCGAGCGCGGCACGGGGTTCCTCACCGAGTTGCTCAGTGCACAGCGCGAACTGCACGAGTTGGTAGCCGTCGCAAAGAAGGTGACGCGCCGGGGTGCGCTCGCCTGGGACGACGCCGAGATCCGGCGCGAACTGGGCCGGCTACAAGCCGATTTCGACGCCCTCTGGGCACTCACCAAGCGCAACGTGTCGCAGGCGGCCCGCACCGGCATGGTCGGCCCGGGCGGTTCGGTCTTCAAGCTGCACTACGCGGAGGTGTCCCGGCGCATGGGTGAGCTTGCGTTCCGCGTGCTCGATCGCATGGCGCTGGCCAGGGAAGCGCCCGAGGAGATGACCGAAGTCGAACTGGCGGCGCGTCGTATCCGCACGTTCACCGTCTCGATCGCCGCCGGCACGTCGCAGATCCAGCGCAACATCATCGGCGAGCGCATCCTCGGTCTGCCCCGAGAGCGATGAGCGGCATCTACGACATCATCCGCCCCCACGCGGATGCCGCGCCCGACCGCATCGCGCTGATCTCGGACGCGGAAGGCCTACGCACGTACGGCGCCGTGGTGGCCGGTGCCGAGCGCTTCGGCCACGCCGCGCAACATCGCCTCGAACTCGATGTCGGCGATCGCGTATGCATCTGGCTGTCCAACCGCTTCGACTGGTTCGACGCGTACATCGGGGCCAGCGCGGTCGGCGTCGCCACCGTGCAGGCGAACCCGGCGTGGTCCGACAAGGAGATGGACTTCGTCTTGCGGCACTCGCGCTCGCGCGCACTGATATGCGAGCCAACGCATGTCGCGCGCGCGTGTCGACTGGCGGCGCAACTTCCCGACCTCGCGCACGTGATCGTCGTCGGTGACGATGATGTTCCTGCCGGGCCCGAGCGGCCCTTTGAGCGGGTAGCGGTGCATTCGTTCGCCGACCTGCTCGCCTCCGCTCCCTTCGACGCTCGTGATCGGTTGCGCGAGACCCCGCCGTTGTTCGTGGCAGGTCTGATGTACACGTCGGGCACGACGACCGGTCGCCCGAAGGCAGTGGCGTACAACAGCGACGTGCAAGGGCGTCAAGTCGACTACGTCGAGATGTTCGGTATCGACGCGACCGATCGCATCATGTTCGTGACGCCGTTGTTCCACGCGAACGCGATGGGTGCGTGGCAGTGCGCGCTGGGCTACGGCGCGAGCGCGGTGTTCCAACGCAAGTTCTCGGCGACGAGCTTCTGGTCGGTCGTCGACCAGTACCGGCCGTCGGTGCTGTTCACCTTGGCGCCCATCGTGAACATTCTCATGGGCCGGCCTACCGCGCCGATCGAACGGTCGAGCCGGTTCCGGGTGATGATCGTGTTGGGCTCGGGCCCGAACGCGCCGGCGATCGAGCGCCGCTTCGGGGCGCCGGTCATCGACTGGTACGGCATGACCGAAGCGGGCAGCGGTACCTATACCCGCCTAGGCGACGAGCGCCGGCCTGGTTCCGCGGGCCGGCGGTTTCCCGACTCGACCATGCGGGTCCTGCGCGACGACGGCTCAGAAGCGGCTGCGGGCGAGGTGGGCGAAGTGGGATTCCGGCTCGAGGGCATCCACTTCGGGGGCTACGTCGACGACGACGAGGCCAACGAGGCCGCCGTTCGCGACGGCTGGTTCCTCACCGGCGATCTCGGCTACTTCGACGCCGACGATTACTTCTTCTTCGTAGACCGCAAGAAGGACATCGTGCGCCGGGGTGGCGTCAACATCTCGAGCATCGAAGTAGAGACCGTGTTGCGGACCCACCCTTCGGTGGGCGACGTGGCCATCGTCGCCATGCCCGATGACATGCTCGGCGAGCGGATCGTTGTGTTCGTGGTCGCGGCTGCGGGCGAGGTGCCTGCGCTCGACGACCTGCGCCGCTTCGCCGCGGAGGACCTCGCGCACTACAAGCTCCCCGACGCGGTCGTCATCGTCGACGACTTGCCCCGCACGGCGAGTGGCAAGGTCGAGAAGTTCCGCCTACGTTCACAAATCGAGGGCACCTGAGGGCCCGAGCAGAGCGGGGGATTATGGATCGCTACCACATCATCTCTGCCGACGGGCACGTGATCGAGCCGCCCGATCTCTGGCAAAAGCACCTGCCATCGCGCTTTCACTCGCGCATGCCGCGGCTCGTGAAAGATCCACTCGGCGGCGATGCCTGGGAACTGGTGCGCGGCGCGCCCGCCATGCCGATCGGCCTCGTGACCAATGCCGGTGAATGGGGCAAGCGCTACGAAGACAACGCATGGTACGGCTGGAGCTACGACAACATCCGCGCCGGTGCCTTCGACGGCAAGGAGCGGTTGGTCGAGCAGGACATCGACGGGGTCGACGCCGAAGTGATCTATCCGTCGCAACGCACCATGGGTACGTTCATGGCGCAGGAGGACGACGACTACCACTTGGCCGGTCTCGAGGCCTACAACACGTGGTTGGCCACCGAGTTCAACGCCGTCGATCCCGCTCGCCTGCTCGGATTGGCACAGATGCCGGCCACCGACGCGCCCACCGCGGTCAAGTGGCTGCGCGACGCGAAGGCGGGCGGATTCCGCGGCGTGATCCTGTCGGCATACCCGTCCGGCGGCGCGGAGCTCAGCGCCGCCGACGACTCGTTCTGGGAGGCGGCCGAGTACGAGCAGATGCCGGTGCACATCCACTCTGGCCTCTCGCACGCGGGCAAGCGCAAGGCGGGCGCCGGCGCGGCATTGCAGAGTGCGCAGGCATCGTTCGGCGCGCTGCCGGGCCTACAGCAGATGGGCGGCGCGGTCGCGGGTGCGTCCGAATGGCTGTCGCGCTTCATCTACAGCGGCATGTTCGATCGCTTTCCCGGTTTGCGCATGGCCGCAGTGGAGTGCGGGGCGGGGTGGGTCCCGCATTTCCTCGAGCACATGGACGATCACTGGTGGCGCAATCGGGTGTGGACCAAGTCGGCGCTTCGATCACTGCCCAGTGTCTACTTCCGCCGCAATTGGAAGGTGACGTTCATCCGCGAACCATTCGCAGTGCAGACGCGCCACTGGATCGGAGTCGAGAACCTCATGTGGTCCACCGACTACCCGCACCACCGTCACGACTGGCCGTACTCTCGGCGAGTGATCGAAGAGTCGTTCATCGGTGTGCCCGAGGACGAGAAGCACGCCATGGTGTGCGGCAACGCCGTCGATTTCTACGGATTGGGATGAGCATGCCGGTACTCCACGGTCCGGTACTCGAAGGGAAGGTCGCGATCGTCACCGGTTCGGCCAGCGGCATCGGTAGGGCATCGGCCCACGCTTTTTCCGCTGCCGGCGCCAAGGTGGTCGTGGCCGACATCGATGCCGTGGGCGGCGAGGAGACCGCCCGGCTCATCCGCGAGGCCGGGGGCGATGCATTGCACGTGACCGTCGACGTCACCGACGAGGCGTCGGTCGCGGCGATGGTCGAGGCGACCGTGACCCACTACGGCCGGCTCGATGCGGCCCACAACAACGCCGGCATCTCACCGCTCAGCGGCAATACCGTCGACTGCCCGCGATCCACCTGGGACGCGATCATTGCGGTCAACCTGACCGGCGTCTGGCAGTGCATGAAGTTCGAGATCCCCGCGATGTTGCGCACGGGCGGCGGTGCCATCGTGAATACGTCGTCCGGTGTGGGCCTCATCGCGATCGCGGCCATGCCGCCCTACGTCGCGAGCAAGCACGGCGTCATCGGCATCACCAAGGTGGCCGCGCTCGACTACGCGACCCAGGGCATACGCGTCAATGCGATCTGTCCTGGCACGGTGCTCACGCCACTCGTCGACGAAAAGGCGAAGCAGGGCTTCTACGACATCGACGCGATGGCGGCGATGGCGCCGATGAAGCGGCTGGGCACGACCGCCGAGATCGCCGCCGCGGCGGTGTGGCTGTGCTCCGACGCGTCGTCGTTCGTGACCGGCGTGGCTCTGCCCGTCGACGGCGGCACCGTCGTCGGCCGCTGATCCTCCCCCGTCGACCCCACGTCCCGTTCTGTTGGCGTTTTACAGGTATATACACCGGTAAAACGCCAACAGAATGCGGGGTTAGGCGGGGCGGAAGCGAGGGAGGACAAGCTCGCCCTCGTCCTCGAACACGACGGCGACCCGCATGCCCACGCGCAACTCGTCGAGGGGACACTCGACGATGTTGGTCTCCATCCGCGGTCCCTCGTCGAGGTCGACGATCGCGACCACGTAGGGCACGCGAGAACGGAATGACGGCAGGTCGTTCGCGTGGACGACGGAGTACGTGTAGAGCGTGCCCGTGCCCGCCGCGTCGATCCACTCCACGTTGGTGCTCCAACACGTCGGGCAGAAGGGACGCGGGTAGTAGTGGTTCGCACCGCAGTCGCCGCAGTGCTTGATGCGCAGCATCCCGCGTCGCGCGGCATCCCAGAACTCTTGCGTGGAAGCGTCGATCTGCGGAGCCTTGATGGACGGACGATCGCTCATGCCGTCAGTCCTTTCCCAAGATGACGGTGCCCGTCGACGAAAGGTGTCCGCCGGTGCCGTTGACGCACGCCAGCTGCGCGTCGGGTACTTGACGCGGTCCGCACTCGTTACGCAATTGCTTGGCTGCTTCGACCAACAAGAACATGCCCCGTTGGCCGGGATGGCAGGCAGACAACCCTCCCCCATCCGGATTCGTCGGCAATGACCCACCCACTCGCAACTTGCCGTTCTCGACGAACGCACCGCCTTCGCCCGGCTTGCAGAAGCCGAGCCCTTCGAGCGTCAACAACACCGTCGACGTGAACGAATCGTAGAGGCAGCAAAAGTCGATGTCGCTCGGCTTCACACCGGCGCGCCCGAACGCTTGCTTGCCGCTCTGCACGCACGAGGTCTGCGTGAAGTCGGGCCACTGCGACATGTTGACGTGAGAGATGGCTTCGCCCGTGCCGAGGATCCACACCGGTGCCGACTTGCAATCGCGCGCCCGGTCTTCTGACGCGAGCACGACTGCGCCGCCGCCGTCGCTACGAATGCAGCAATGGAGCTTGGTGAGCGGATCCGCGATCATGCGGGACGACTGGACGTCGTCGATCGTGATCGGGTCGCGGTAGTACGCGTCGGGATTGAGCCCGGCGTTGTAGCGCGCGGAGACCGCGATCTCCGCGAGTTGCTCGATGGTGGTGCCGTACTGTGCCATATGCCGGCGCGCCGCCATCGCGTAGCGGCTGATGAGCGTGATACCCCAGGGTGAGTCGAATTGGCTGGGCCCGCTCGTCGACATCACGAGATCGGACGTGCGGTAGCCCCGCTTGAGATCGGAGCGTGTCGTCGACCCGTAGGCGAGGACCACGACATCGACGAATCCGGCGCTGATCGCCGCGGTGGCGTGTTGCAACATGAACTGCCAGACCGACCCGCCGACCATCGAGCCCTCGACCCACGACGGCCGGATGCCGAGGTATTCGCAGATCTCGACCGGTGCCAGTTGCCCCAGGCCACCCGACATGAAGCCGCCGACATCCTCCTTCGAAAGACCGGCGTCGGCCAGCGCACGGGTCGTGCCCTGATAGACGAGCTCGAACGCGGTCTTGTCGTCGACCCTGCCGATGTCGGACAGTGCGGCACCGACGATGGCGACTCTACGTTGCAATGATCACCTGCTGGATCTCCGCTCAGAAGGGCCGCTCGGGCCCCCGTTCATGCGATACGGCGCCACACTACGGAGTCGAATACGGTGGGGTGAAGTTGCGCACCACACGGGAGACATTCAATGGCGCAGCCCCGCGCTGACCTCGAATCATTCTTTCATCCGAACGGCACTGCGATCATCGGGCGTATCGACGGTGCAGCCACCGTCACTGCCGACGAACTGCACAACCGCTACGACCGCTTCGGCACGCGGTGGTATCTGGTCAACCCCAGAGGCGGCACCGTCGGCGGTGGCATTCCGGTCTACAAATCGGTGGCGGACATCCCCGACGCAGTCGAACTCGCGGTGGTCAACGTCGCACCGCCGATCGTGCCCGGCCTCATCGACGAGATCGGGGCGAAAGGCATCAAGTACGCGTTGGTGTTCACCTCCGGCTTCAGCGAAGTCGGTGCCGAGGGCGCGGCCATCGAGCGCGAACTCGGTGAACGGGCCAAGCGCTGGGGTATCCGCGTATTCGGCCCCAACACCAACACCAATGCGTTCGAACCGATGCCCCACGCCACGGGCCGCGACGGCAAGATCGGGCTGTTGACCCAGAGCGGCCACAACGGTCGACCGTTGGTGCAGGGCTCCGACTTCGGGGTCGCGTTCTCGCGTTGGGTTCCGACGGGCAACGAGGTCGATCTCGAGCTCGGCGACTTTCTCGAGTACTTCGCATACGACGACGGCACACAAGTGATAGGCGCGTACGTCGAAGGCTTCAAGTCGGCCGCACAGTTGCGCAAAGCGCTGCAAGCAGCCAACGACAACGGCAAGCCCGTGGTGATGCTGAAGATCGGTGAGACCGAGGCCGGTTCGCGCATGGCGAGCTCGCACACCGGTCACCTCACCGGTTCCGACGCGGTGGTCAACGGGCTGTTCGCCCAACACGGTGTCACTCGAGTCGGCGACCTCGACGAGTTGCTCGACACGGCCGCGCTCTTTTCGAAGTTCCCGTCCGATGTCGGCCCGAATGTCTGCATGTACTCGATCTCCGGCGGATCGGGCACGCTGATGATGGAGCAAGCCGAAAAGCACGGCATCTCGTTGCCCGAGCTGGCCCTCGAGACGCAAAAGGCATTGCACGAGATCATCCCCTCGTATCTGACGGTCTCCAACCCCGTGGACAACGGCGGCACACTGGTGTTGTCGATCCCGCAAGAGACGCGACTGGAGATACTCGATCTCATCGCCGCGGATCCCAACGTCGACGTACTCGTCGTCGGGCTCACCGCTCCGCTCGGCCCGATGACCGAGGCCCTGGCCAACGACGTGTTGAAATGGTCCCCCACTGCGCCGATCCCGACGATCGTCACATGGAATTCGTACAAGATCGAAGAGCCGGCTTTCAGCGATGTCGTGGCGTCGGGCGTGCCTACCTTCCGCTCGTTCCGCAACTGCTTCAGCGCGTTGCGCGCGTTCTACGACTATCAGACCCGGCGCTCGACACTGCGCACGCGGCCAGAGCTCACGGGCTCGGTCAGCGATGCGGCAGCGGCCGCGCTCGCCACCGCAGGCACGCTCGACGCGGATCGCGCCCGCACCGTTCTGTCGTCGTTCGGCGTGCCGCTGGTCGGCGAATTGGTGGTCACTTCTGCCGACGCCGCGGCCGACGCTGCGAATTCGTTCGGCTATCCCGTCGTCATGAAGATCGCGTCGGCCGACTTCCCGCACAAGAGCGATGTCGCTCTCGTCAAGGTGGGCGTCGTCGACGCCGAGTCTGTTCGCTCGACCTACGCGGAGCTTGTCGGCCGGGCTGCGCGGGTCGATCCTGCGGCGCGCGTCGATGGCGTGCTCGTGCAGCAAATGGCCTCCGACGGCGTCGAGATGATCGTCGGCATCACCCACGACAGCCAGCTCGGCGCGGCGGTCATGGTCGGAACCGGCGGCATCTTCGCGGAGGTCTTGCGCGACGTCGCCGTGCGACCGTTGCCCCTCGATATCGCCGATGCTCGTGAGATGGTCGAATCACTGCGGGGCCATGCACTTTTGAAGGGCGCGCGGGGACGCCCGCCGGCCGATATCGACGCGTTGGTCGACGTCGTGATGGCGGTGGCGCGCCTCGCCAGCACATGCGGCGACCGTATCGCCGAGCTCGATCTCAACCCGGTCATCGTCAATGCCGATGGCGCCGTCGCCGTCGATTCACTGATCGTGACGCGCTGACGAACGACAGGTCGATCACTGACAGCAGCGGCCGACTTTGTGCGGAAGCAGCGATGAGCGCTTGCGCGAAAGAGCAAATGTCGAGGCGCGAAGAGCAGTCAAGCTACGTATCGCGACCGGCGCGGAGCAGCGTGCCCGAACGTGCCCCGGTCGTCTCACCGTGGTCGACGAGGATTTCGCCGTTGACGAGGACGTAGTCGACACCGATGGCGAGCGAGGTCAGGCGCTCGGCGCCGCCGGGAAGGTCGGCGACGCTGACGATGCGGTCCGCGTCGACGGTGGCCTCGTCGAACACCACGAGATCTGCGTGTCGCCCGACGGCGACAGTGCCCCGATCACGCAGGCCGAAGTAGCGCGCCGGCACTTCGGTCAACAGGTGGACGGCCTCTGGCAACTCCATTGCCTGCGCCTCGCGCACATACGACGCCAGGAACTTGGTGGGATAGCGGGCGCCGCACATCCGATCGAGATGCGCGCCGGCGTCGGATCCGCCGATGAGCACGCGTGGATCGCGCAACGTCGACGCGCGCTGGCGGGCCGACGCCGGCGCCATGCGCCCGGATGTCCAGAACACGGTACGCAGCCGATCACCGACGGCGAGATCGCACACGACATCCCATGGGTCGCGACCCCGCTCGGCCGCGACGTCGCGTACCAATCGTCCCGCCAGCCCGGCGTGTTCCGCGGCGAAAGTCTGGCCGATCTCGAGGTTGGCCCAGCTCGCCAGGCCCCGCAACGCACCCGCCGCGGGGCTGGTCGCGATCGCGTCGAGCTCGCGTCGCGCGGTCTCGTCGGCGAAGTAGTGCGTGCGTTGCTCGATGGACAGCGGGAAGATGTCCTTCCACATGGGCAATGAGTAGAGCGCGAAGTAGTCGTGGAAGCAGACGCGTGACGGGCCAACGGTCGGCATCGCCAGCGCGACGATGCGGGCGCCTCGGGCGGCGGCGCGATCAGACGCCGAGAGCTGGTGCTCGTGTTGCTGGGGATGGGACGGATCGATGCTCAGCACGTTCCAGTTCAGCGGCCGGTCGGCGTGGGCCGAGAGTTCGATCATGAGCTCGATCTCGTCGTCGGTGAAGCCGTTGATGCAGCCGGTGGTGATGAACTCGAGCGTCGTCCCCGGATAGGCGCGCAACGCGTCGGTCAGCGCGTACAACTCGACGGTCGACGCCAGCCTCGATGGAACAGGTTCGTTCTCGCCATCGTTGTGGGTCGTCGAAAGCGAGGTCGACAGGCCCAGGGCTCCGGCGCGCAGGGCGAACTCGAACTCGGCCACGATTGCCGCGCACTCGTCGGGCGTAGCTTGTCGCTGGGTCGCCGCGCCACCCATCACCGCGCGGCGGATCGCGGAGTGGCCGACGAGGAACCCGGCATTCACGCCGATGGCACCCTCGAATCGATCGAGGAAGTCGGCGAAGCTGCGCCAGTCCCACGCGAGCCCTTGCTCGAGCGCGGCGAGGGGCATCCCTTCGACACGGGCCATCATGCGCTGCAGATAGGTGGTGTTGTCGGCGGCCTCGCGGGCGCTGGCCGACTGGGTGGCGACCGGCGCCAGGGTGAAACCGCAGTTGCCGCCGATGACCGTGGTGACCCCGTGCAGCGACGACGGTGTCGCCGCCGGATCCCACATGAGCTGCGCGTCGTAGTGCGTATGCGGGTCGACGAAGCCCGGGGCGACGACGCGACCGGAGACGTCGATGCACCGGCGAGTGGGTTCGGTGATGGTGCCGATCTCAAGAATGCGCCCGTCCCGTAGGCCGACATCGGCGACGAGTCCCGGTGCGCCGGTGCCGTCGATGACCGTTCCGCCGGCGAGCACCAGATCGAGCATGCCGCGATCGTAGCGGGCGGCTAGGTTCCGCCGTGTGGACAGTGAACTCGCGGCCAAAGTCGAACGACTCCTCAGCTACGAAGCCATCCACCAGCTTGCGTACCGCTACGCGCTGGCGACGGATTCGCGTGACATCGACAGCTTGGTCGCACTGTTCATCGACGACGTGCGCGTCGGTCGCGACAGCTACGGGCGCGAGGCGTTGCGGGCCGATTTCGAGCGATCGTTGTCGATGATCGGTGTCTCGATCCTTCAGGTGACCAATCACGTCATCGACTTCGACGACGACGACCACGCGCGCGGCGTCGTGTACTGCTACGCACAAACCGAACAGGACGGCGAGTGGATCGTGCAACAGATCCAGTACCGCGACACCTACGAGCGGCGCGACGGGGTGTGGTACTTCGTCCGCCGCATCCACTGGCTCTGGTACGGCGCCGACGTGTTGACGCGCCCGCTCGGATTGACGCCGGCGGACTATCGGCGGGGAAAATGGGGCAAAGGCGAGTTGCCCGAGGCTTTCACGACGTGGGCGCCGTTCTGGGATCGTGTCGGACGTCCCGCGCCCACCTTGTAACGGGCACTTGTAACGAGGAGATGCCGTGGCCGAACAATTCGAGATCACCGACGCGATGCGCGCGGCGATCGGTGTCGAGAGCGACGGTTGGCCCGTCGAGTTCACGAGCACCGGCATCCGCTCGTTCGCTCGCGGCGTCGGCATCAGCGACACCGTCTACTACGACGTGGACGCGGCGCAGGCAGCCGGATACGCCAACCTGCCGGCCCCGCCGACGTACGCGGGAGTGCCGGTCTTCATCCCGGGGCAGAGCGACCCCATCTACGGCTTGCCGAAGCGCAGCAATGCTCCCCGACTCGATCATGGGTTGACCAACATTCTCGACGGGGGCACCGAGTACCTCTATGACAAGGTGCCCGTTGCCGGGCAGACCTTGATCACCCGTTCGCGAATCGTCGATCTCGAGGTCAAGGAATCGAAGTCGTTGGGCAAGATGCTGGTGGTCACCTCCGAGGCGACCTATGCCGACGCCGACTCCGACGAGATCATCTTCCGCACCCGCTCACAGATGATCGCCTACTGACGCGCAACCGCCCACGAAAGGCCAATCGATGCCGAACTTCGCACAGGTGAACGTCGGGGACGAGTTGACGCCGGTCGTCAAGACGCCCGGCCGCCGCGAGCTGGTGCTATACGCCGCGGGCTCGGGTGACTTCAACCCGTTGCACTACGACACGGAGTTTCCGCAGGCAAAGGCCCTCGGTGACAACATCGTGCATGGACGGATGAAGTTCGCCGTGCTGGGCGAACTCGTATCCAACTGGCTCGCGCACAGCGGTCGCATCAAGACCATTGGTTGCTCGTATCGCGGCATGGACATGCAGGGAAAGACGTTCACCGCCAAAGGCAAAGTCGTCGCGAAGCGCGAGCAGGACGGCGAGAAGCTCGTCGATCTCGAGGTCTACATCGAGAACTCCACCGGCGCCCGTACCACGCCCGGCACGGCGACGGTCGTGCTCACCAACTGACGCGCTGGCTCAGGCGTCGCGCGAGGCGGCGAATCGTTTGATGGCGGCGAGCGCGTGAGCGGCTTCACCGAACGTGCGGTAGGCCGGCAAGCCGACCTCGTGGGCCGTGGCGAAGGCCGCATCGCGGTCGGCGCAGGGTGCGACATCGGCATTGCGAAGCGCGATCACGAGTCGAGACGTAGGAGCGGCGCGCTCGGCCGTGTCGCGCAACAACTGCAACAACGGCTCGATTCCGCCAGTGCCATAGCTGTAGTACGCCTGCACGTTGACGTGGAGCAGCACATCGGGAAAATGATCACGTTCGAGAATCGGGTCGAGCACGCGCGTATATGCATCGGTCGGCGCCGCGGGACCGACCCCGATCTCGATCGGATTGACGACCGAGGTGCCGACGCCGTAGCCGAGCGAACGCAAGTGCGCGATGAGGTCGTCGTCCAAGCGGCGAACGTGCAGCCCGGCCGCGTCACACGCGTCGGTGGCCAGCACGGAAGCGCCACCACCGACGCCGACGATGAGTGTGTCGGCGTTGCCGTTGGCAGGGTGCCGGCGGTAGCGCTGAAAGCACAAAAGCATCGCGAGGAAGCGCTCGAGGTCGTCGACGACCGTTACCCCGGTCTCACGCGAGATCGCGTCCCAGACGCGGCGATCACCGGCGAGCGACCCGGTGTGTGACGCGACCGCGCCGCGTCCTTGCACGCTGAGGCCGCCGACCATCGCGACCATGGGAAGGCGCCCGCGCAACGCCCGCAGCGCGGCCACGATGGTGGCCCCATCGCGCGAACCCTCGAGGTAGAGACCGACGACACCGGTCTCGGGCTGCTGAGCAACCGCGCCGAGGAGCTCGCCCGGGGTCACGTCGACGCAATTGCCCATCGACACGACCGCGTGAAAACGCAGCCCCATCGCCGCGCCCAACTGCACCACATCGCCGGCGAGTCCCCCGCTCTGCGACAACACCGTGACCGAGCCGGCGTTGCGGCTGACGTTGAGTTGGAAGGCCTGGCGCCCCGCGGGCGCGTAGACGCCCATGCAGTTGGGCCCCAGTACGCGGACGCCCGACGCGCGAGCAGCGCGGCGCAATTCGTCCTCGAGCGACGAGCCGTCGGGCCCGACCTCGGCGAAGCCACCACTGACGACGTGTGCGATGCCGACATGGGGCGCCGCCTCGCGAATCACCGACGCACATGTCGCCGCGGGCACGGCGATGAGCAGGTAGTCGGCGCCGCCGGGCACCATCGACACCGACGCCACTGCGGGCACACCGTCGATCTCGGTCGCCGTCGGGTGCACGGCCCACACGTCGTCGGTGCGACCGACGCCGCGCAGCGCGGCCAGTGCGCGATTGCCGAAGCCGGGCCGCGACGTGGACGCGCCGACCACCGCGACTCGGCTCGGTCGTAGCAGTGCGTCGAGGGGGATCGGCCGTGGGTGCTCGGCGTCACCGTCGATGGTAATTGGATGGGCGACCACCAACCGGGCATCCGCGGCAACGGCCCCGCCGGTCGACACGATGAGCGGATTGATCTCGAACTCGCGCAGGTGAGGTCCCATGCGAGCAAGCACGCCGTCGGGGCCGGCGATGGCGACGAGCATTCGGGCCACAAGGTCGCGGTCGATCGATGCGCGGCCGCGGTGCCCGTCGAAGAGAACATTGGCGCGAAAGCCGCGCAACATATCGAGCGCACGAGTGTGATCGATCGGCGCCAGCCCGAGTGCTACGTCGTCGAGCAGTTCGGTCAGCGTGCCGCCCGCGCCGATGACCACGGCGGTACCGAACTCGTTGGCGGTGGCGCCGATGATGAGCTCGAGCCCCGCTTCGGCCTGCTCTTCGACGTAGAACGACGGGGACGACAGCCCGTTTCGCGCCAAGTCGTCGACCATCGTTGCCGCGGCCGCTGGTAGCGCGGCGTGATCGAGGCCCAACACGACCGCGCCGACGTCGGACTTGTGCACGATGCCGGGACCGAATGCCTTCAACACCAATGGCGCGCGTAGCCTGGCCGCGACATCGACGAGTGTGTCGCTGTCCAGGGCGATCGCGCCGGAGGGAACCGTCACTCCCGCCGCGCTCAACAGCTGCTTGACGTACGGCTCGGGAATGACGAAGCGGTCGCCGTCGTCGATCGCAAACGCGTGCGGCAAAAACTCGTCGAGCGGTCCTTCGGGCATCGACGCAGCCTAGCGAGCGGGCGGGAAGCCAAGGCCCGAGCGCTCTTCGGAGCGGGAAGCCAAGGCCTGAGCGGCCCTTCGGAGCGGGAAGCTAGGGTCTGCGCATGGCTGCGCATGAGGTTCGCACTGTTCTCGACGGTCTGTATTTCGGTGAAGGGCCGCGATGGCACGACGGTTCGTTGTGGTTCAGCGACATGCACGACCACCGGGTGGTACGCACCGATCTCGACGGCGACGCGTCGACTGTCGTCACGATCGACCACGACGAACCTTCGGGGCTCGGTTGGCTACCCGATGGGCGGCTCATTTTTGTAGCAATGGAGACGCAGCGCCTGCTGCGCCTCGAAAACGACGGCAGCGTCGTCGAGCACGCAGACCTCTCCCGTATCGCACGCGGGTCGATCAACGACATGATCGTGGCCGCCGATGGCACCGCATACGTCGGCGACATGGGTTCGCGTATCCACGATCCGTCGAGTCCCCGCGTCTTGGGTCAAAGCATCCGTGTCGACCCCGACGGTGCGGTGTCGTGCGCGGCTGACGACCTTCGCTCGCCGAACGGCCACATCCTCACCGACGATGGGCGGACGTTGATCGTCGCCGAGAGCGGCGGTTCGTGCCTCACTGCCTTCACCGTCGCGGCCGACGGCTCGTTGAGCGAACAGCGCACGTTCGCCCAACTCGAGGCGACCAAGCCTGGGTTGGCGTTCGCCCCTCCCGATGGCATTTGTCTCGATGAGCAAGGCGCCGTGTGGGTCGCTGATCCGATCAACGCGGTCGTGACTCGCGTGCTCGAGGGCGGCGTGGTGACCGACTTGATCGCCTTCGACGATGTGATCCCCGTCGCGTGTGTGCTGGGTGGTGCGGATCGGCGCACGCTGCTGGTATGCGTGGCGGCGGATTGGAAGCGTGACGTCGTGATGAAAGCTCGTAGTGGCCGCATCGACGCCATCGAGGTCGCGGTCGCCGGCGCCGGCCGTCCGTGACACCACTGTTCGACACCATCGTGATCGGCGCGGGTTCGGCCGGTTGCGTGGTCGCCGCCCGTACCGCCGGCGCCGGCAAACAGGTGCTGCTGCTCGAAGCCGGGCCGGACTATCACGCCCAGGAGCTCCCCGACGAGTTGCGCACCCTGTCGCTGCCGGTGACGTGGCCCCACGACTGGCGCAATCAGGTCACGTCGATTCGCGACCGTGGACTCAAGTACATGCGAGGTCGGGTCACCGGCGGATCTTCGGCGACGAACGGATCGGTCGCGCTGCGGGCCGAGCCGCCCGACTTCGACTCGTGGCCGCGGGGTTGGCACTGGCCCGACATGTTGCCGTATTTCTGCCGCATCGAACGCGACCTCGACTTCGGTGACCGTCCGTGGCACGGTGACACCGGACCGATCCCGGTGGTGCGGTGGCCGCGGGACACCTGGTCGGCGATGCAATCTGCGTATCACGACGCGTGCGTCGCGGTCGGCTTCCCGGCCTGCGCGGACCACAACGAACCGCACACGAGCGGCATTGGTGCAATCCCTATGAACCGGGTGCAGCGCCTGCGGCAGTCCAACCTGCTCGTCTATCTGGAGCCGGCCCGGGCCAACCCGAACTTGGTCGTGCGCGGTGACGCCCACGCGCGTCGCATCATGATCGAGAAGCAACGCGCCGTCGGTGTCGAGCTCGTCGACGGTGAGCAACTGCGGGCGCGAGACGTCGTGTTGTGCGCGGGCGTTGTGCAGAACCCGTTGTTGCTCTGGCGTTCGGGCATCGGCCCTGCCGCCCTGGTGCAGAGCCTCGGGGTCGAGTCGATCGTCGATCTCGCGCAGGTCGGCTTCAACGTCACCGATCATCTCGTCGTGTCGAGCTACGCACCGATCGATGCCGACTCGCTCGCCGATACGGTGCATTCGATCCAAACGATCCTGCGCCTCAGTTCACACGACAGCCACCGCGCCCACGACTTACAGCTGACGCCGTTCGGACGGCGCAACGAGCACGGGCAAGCGGAGTTGGTCCAGACCGTCGCACTGCAGTTGCCCAACGGCGCGGGCAGCATCACGCCGACATCGGCAGACCCGGGCGCACCACCGCTGATCTCGTGGCCCTTTGCCGCGGAGGACGACAACGTGCGCCGTCTGCGCGAGGGCTGGCGGGTGTCACTCGAGATCGCGAAGGCGACCGGGCTCGTCACGGACAGCGCTCGCGTCGACGCCGACCTCTCGATGTCCGACGAGGATCTCGATGAGCTCATCGCCCGCGATCACACCGCGTTCTATCACGGGGTCGGATCGTGTCGCATCGGGCTCGACCCGTCCTCGAGCGTTGTCGATCAACAGTGCGGTGTATGGCACGTCGAGGGATTGCGCATCATCGACGCGTCGGTTGCACCGACCGTGCCGCGCGCCAACACCCACCTGCTCGCCACGGCGATTGCCGAGCGCGCGCTCGACCTGTGCATCTGAGCGGCTTCGTCAGTCGGTGAGAGGCCAGGCCGCGTGGTAGAGGAACGCCGCGCCCTGGCTCATCCACTCAACGGCCTCAGCGCGTGGCGCCGCCCGGATCGAGTCGAACCGTTCTTTGTTGTCGCCCGAGATGACGATCGAGCCCGTGCCCAACGCCTCGAGCGCCTCCTCGGAAACGGCGTCGGGTTCCATCATCGGAAAGCCCTCGAGGCGCGCTCCCGAGTCGACCATCGTGGGAGTGCGAGTGAGCCCCGCGATCACTGCCATGACGTCGACACCGTACGGTGCGAGCTCGACGGCGAGCCCTTCGGCGAGGTTGATGTCGAACGCTTTGGTCGCGCTGTACGTGACGGTCAGCGCGCTGCCCACGAGCCCCGACATCGATGACATCAGCACCATGGCGCCGCTGCGCCGCGCCCGCAGGCGTCTGCCGAAGTGGTGAGTCCACAAGATTGGGCCGCGGCAGCTGAGATCGATCAAGTACAACGCGTCGCGGACTTGTTGGTCGAGGAATCGGGCAACGCCGTGCACTGCGCCGGCGTTGTACACCATAAGGCCGATGTCGAGGTCGGCAGTGGCTTCGCCGACCCGGTCGAGTACGTCGGACGCCGTGAGATCGGCGACGAGCACTCGCGTGCGCACGCCATACGATGCTTCGATCTCATCGGCGGTCTGGGCGAGTGCGTCGCCGCGGCGGGAAATCAACACGACGCTGAGACCGCGCTTGGCCATCGACCGGGCGAAGGCGGCGCCGATCCCGTTGGACGCGCCCGCGACGATGCCCCATGGTCCGTAGCGTTCTGAAAAGGTGCGTTCGTCGAGCTGCATCAAAGTCCCTCTGTTCGCCCAGGGCTCGGCGACGGTGTCCAGACTAATCGTCGTGGGCGGCGCTAGCCGATTGCCCGGTCTTGCTCCAAGAGGCGGGCAGCGCGCTGCAACGCATGGCTGACTTCGACGAGTCTTTGCGACAGCGCTTCGTTCTCTATCCTCATCGAGTTCCGCCAGAGCTCGTCGATCTCCCCCTGAAGCCGAGCCACCGCAGTTGCGGCGCAGATCAGTGCCGCGGTGGAGGTGGCGCCGGGCTCATACGAGAGTCGCAGTTGCTCGACGACGCCGAGGGCTGAAATCGATCTCGCAGGACTGTCGCCGAAGCTGATCAGAGACTTCCCATTCGAACTGGTGCTGTTGCCGTTGCTCGACACTTCACATACCTCGCTTCCGCTTTGGGATGCGGGTCACCGGAGGTCCGGGGCAACACCGTTGTGTGATGGCTGCCCGCGGCGTCGCGGACCACCGATCATGCCTATCGACGAGCCACCTTGGGGTCGAGCGATGTGTCGGGGATCGTGCCGTCGATCACGCTCTGGGCGACATCCACGAGGCGAAGGTTGTGGCTGCGGGCGTAGCCGCGAATGCGCCTGAACGACTGCTCCATGTCGAGCCCGTCGCGTTCCGCGACCATGCCTTTGGCCTGCTCGATGAGGACGCGGCTGTTCAATGCGTGGTTGAGTTGGTCGTTGAGTGCCTGCACCTCTGCGACGGCGCGGTGTTGCAATATCGCGATCGTCGCCACGTCGGCGAACGCTTGCGCGGTCGTGACGTCGGCTTCGTGAAGGCTGCCGCTTTCGGTGCGGAAGAGATTCAGTGCCCCGATGGTCTTCCCCCGCAGGTGCATCGGCAGTGCGTGCACCGAGTGGAAGCCGGCCGCCACGGCACGCGGCGCGAACCGCGGCCAGCGAAGATCGTCGGCGGTGAGTCGTGGGTGCACGATCGGGTCACCGGTGCGGAAGCACTCCGGGCACGGGCCCTCTTCGGCTTGTAGCTCGAACAGCTCGAGAAGGCGCATGGCGTCGCTCGACGACGCGATCACCCGCAACTCGCCCTCGGCATTGACCAGCATGAGACCTGCGGCGGCCACGTCGAGTACGTCGATACAACGAGCGGCGAGCACGGTGAGTAGCTCGACCACGTCGAACTCGTCGACGAGTGTGTCTGTCAACTCGACGAAGGTGCTGACGATCGACTGCTCTCTCGACATAGGTTCTCCTATAGACAGCTTCGGTACCAGGTTCATTGGGTGGGGTCCTCCTGGCCGCTGGTTCCGTCGAACCTCAACTTGCGAGCAAGTACTTCCTCGGCGACTTCGCGCAGGGATCGGTTGTTGCCGAACGCGTAGCCGCGCAATCGTATGAGTGCTTGTCCGACGGTCACGCCGAGCTGCGCGGCGACCATGCCCGAGGCTTGATGCACGACGTATCCGAAGTCGGCACCCGAGGACAGCTCGGCCGCAATCTGTCCCAACGGAGCATTGCCCTGCAGGTCCAGCACCGCCCGAGTCGCGATGTCGGCCATGCCGAGCGCGTCTGCATGTTGTTCGTCGGTGAGCGCGCCGGGTTCGTCGCGATACAGGTTGAGTGCGCCGAGACGAACCCCGCCCATGTTGAGAGGGAACCCGAAGATCGCGCGCACGCCGGCGCCGAGCACGGGGCCGGTGAAAGCCAGCCAGCGCGGCGTCACCGGGTTGGCGAGATCGGGCTCGAGGACAGGGCGATTCGAATTGTATGCGTCGACGCACGGGCCTTCTCCGAGCGCGAACTGCGATTCTTCGATGAGCGCGCTGACCTTGCCGGTCGTGCACAGCGATCCCTGCGGGACGTCGCCCGCCATGAGCATGATTCCCGCGCCACTCATCCCGACGACCTCAGCACACACTTCGCAGAGCCGCTTGGTGGTGAGCTCGGTTGTGCCGTCCATCAGGCGCGCTAGCAAACGGGTACGCCGTTCGCCGCTCACGTATCACGTGCCCTCGGGTTCGCAGAGTTCACGCAAGCCACAGATGTCGAGGATGCGCTGGGCGCAACGCGGCGGCGATCGCAGGGCAAACGTCCGCGATTGTGCAACCAAGAAGTCGCCCGCCGCGGCGAGAACACGCACGGTTGCGGCGTTGATGAACTGCACTTCGCGCAAGTCGACCACGACGTTGGCACCTTTATGGGCCACCGCCGGTGCAAGCTCAGCGGCCACCGCGGCCACAGTGGACGAATCCTGGTCGCCCCAAAGCTGCACCACGATGGACTCACCGTCACCGACGGTGGATGACGTCACGATCTGGGGGCGTACCACTCCCAGCAACGCAGCCTCGGTACGAGCCATGGGCATTCTCCGGAGTCGATCGCAGTCTCTGCGCTACCAGGGGTCCGGAGTATCGCGCCCGAGCGGCTGAAATCAGCGGCTCAACACGTAGGGCTCTTGTCGTGTCAAGGAGGGACTGTATCATCCGCGGCCGCGCGAACGCTACGGATCGGTCAATGTTCCTCGGTCACTTTCCGTCCGCGGTCTCAGTCGAACCAGTCCCACTGCCAGGGGATGATCGTTCGTAGCGGGCCGGCAAACAGTGTGCGTTCGTTGTGCACGTCGTGAGATGGCAGGGACGCAATGCCCTTCGCAACATCGATCGGGTCGCCGTCGAGGAAGTACACGTGGACTCGAAACGTGCCGCGGTCGGGACCTTCGATCGGGTCGAAGGTGACGCTGCCCGGTGTCGCGTGCCAGCGTGGGTCGAGCGTGGTGCTGTCGCTGGCAAAGCTCCACGCACCCGCGACACCCGGCAGGTCGACGATCTGCGGAATGCGCTCGCGGTCGTACCACGCGTGTAGCGCGTCGGCCTCGACATGATGTGGCTCGTGCAGTTGCGTCAGTGTCACGTAGACACCCCGGGTCGGGCGGAACGGCAACACGTCGGGGCCGACCAACACGCGCGGATGCACGTAGCCCTTGATGACGGAGAAGAAACCCATCAACGGCCGCGTTGTCCACGCGACGTCGGGACGGCGACCCCATTGGAACGCGATCTCCGCCAGGTCTTGCCACTCCTTGATGCTCTCGGCGAACGGCTCTCGGTACCAATACAGATTGATGTACTGCGTGGCGTCGACCGCCGTGCCGGAGTTGACGGCCAACGCCGCGCAGTCGGGGGAATGCACCCACCGTTCACCCCAGACGACGCCGGGGAGTGCCAGATTCTCGGGCCGGTGATCGAGCTGGTGCCATTCGTTGTAGTCGCGGTGCTTGGTCGGATCGTTGATACCGGTGAACGAGAAGAAGGCTTTGCGGGCGAGCATCGGCGACCTCGAGGTGGGGCGGGCGCACCGACCTTAGCCATCCGCTCAGCCGGAGGCCGCCCGGGCCTCTAATCTCGCGCCATGCGCACAAACCAGATCTCTGAACTCGACCTCACCGACGGCACGCTCTACCGGCAAGGGTTTCCGCACGAGCTCTTCCGTGAGGTTCGCGCCGCCGGCGCGGTTCACCATCATCCGACCGTTCGCATACTGACCAATTCACACGACGGCGAGATCGACTTCTGGTCGATCGTCGCCCACGCAGAAATCGCCCGTGCGAATCGCGATTGGCAGACCTTCAGTGCACACGACGGCTCGGGCATCGCGCCGACGCTTGCCGCGCGGCGCGGCCACACCATCGTGTCGATGGATCCACCCGAACACTCACGGCTGCGCCGGTTGATCAGCGCGGGATTCACGCCCCGCATGATCGCCGAGCTCGAGGCCCATGTGAGCAGGCGCGCTGATCAAATCGTCAGCGCCGCGGCAGAGCGCGGCACCGTGGAGTTCGTATCGGAGGTGGCCTATCAACTGCCCATGCATGTCATCGCCGACATCATGGGCATCCCCGACGACGACCGGCCATGGGTCTTCCACCGCACCGAGACCATGTTGCGCGCGTTGGATCCCACGTCGGGCGTCGACCCTGACGATCGCGTGACCGCCGAACGCGATCTCTTCGACTACGCGCAGCGCCTCGGCGCCGAGAAGCGTGATCGGCCCGGAAACGACATCTGGACGATACTCACGACGGCCGAGATCGCGACCGACGACGGCGATCCGACGTCGCTGTCGGAGCTAGAGCTCGACATGTTCTTCATCATCCTTGCGCTCGCGGGCAGCGAGACCACACGCAACGCGATCTCACAGGGCTTGATGGCGTTGGTTGCGCATCCCGATCAGATGCAGTTGCTCCGCGATGATCCGTCGGTGCTGCCCTCCGCAACCGACGAGATGATCCGTTGGGCGAGCCCCGTTCTCTACTTCGGGCGCACCGTCACGCGCGATGTCGAGATCGGGGGTGTGACCATCCCGCAGGGCGATCGCGTGGTGCTGTGGTATCCGTCGGGCAATCGCGACGAGAGAGCTTTCGCGGACCCTTTCCGGTTCGACCTACGGCGCAACCCCAACCCGCACGTGTCCTTCGGCGGCGGAGGCCCGCACTATTGTCTCGGCGCGAATCTGGCCAAGAAGGAGGTCAGCGTCATCATGCGGGCACTGCTCGATCGTTTCCCTCGTATCGAGATCACCGGCGATCCGGTGTGGACGGGTGGCGGTGCGTGCTCGAACGTCGGCGTATCCGTCGACAAGTTGCCGGTGCGCCTCTACACATAGTCGCCGTAACGATCGAGGTAATCGGACAGGCGGGCACGGATGGCGCCCGCTTCGAGCCCGAACTCTTCGAGCGTGTAGGTGTGCTCGCCGAAGCGGTTCTGGCGATGCAAGCTTGCGTGATCGCGCAAAGACTGCTCGGTAGGTTCGTTCCACGCCATGGCGAAGTGGTCGTACAACCCGTGCACGGCGCCGACCGGGTCGCGGACCAGGTCGTCGTACGCCATGTCGTAGAAGCGGCCATCGCCGTTGCGCTCACGAAATGCGCCGGCGCGGTCGAGCATGGTCGCGATGAGCTCTGGCCAATGCGCCGCGATCGCCGCCGTGTGGTCCGCGTCGGTGAAAGAGCCGGACAATGACCGGGCCAGGCTGCAGACCGAACCTGTGACACGCACCGGGTCGCGATGGGTCATGACGAAGCGCGCATCGGGATACGCGTCGACCAGCGCGTCGAGGAACCAACAGTGCGCGGGCGTCTTCAGCTGCCAGCGGCCCGGATAGTGCGACTGGAGCACCTGCAGTACCTGACGGTGATATCGATAGGTATGGGTCGCGTCGGCGGCGATCATCCAGTCGTCGTAGCCCTTGACGTTGAACAACACTGACAGCGTGGGGCTCTGGAAGTGCTGGGCCATGATCACCGAACATTCGATGGGCATATCGGGCGGGTCGTAGTGGATGGCCTTGAAGTCGGGATTGATGAGCTCGACGCCGGCGGGCTCGTTTCTCGCTCGCTCGAAACGCGGATCTGACGAATAGGTCTCACGCTCGGGCGGCGGAATCGATTCGTTGGCCTCCCACGCGAGCAGTGATCGATTGGACCGATCGGCGGCCAGTAGATGACTGAGCGCAGTCGTGCCGGTGCGGGGCAAGCCGAGAATGAACAGCGGCGCCTCGACGGTCTGCCGCTCGACCTCCGGGTGATGACGACACCAGTCGGTGACTCGCAACCGATTGGTGAGCGCCTTGCGGCACGTCGAGTCGAGGACGATCTCACCGAGTGCCGTCAGCTGTGCACCGGCCCGGGCAGAGCTGACGAGTTGTTCGAGCCCGTCGCGAAACGACGGATGACCGAAGTCGTCGAGCCCAACCGTCGCGGAGACCTCGGCCAGCATCTGGTCGATGTCGAGTGCTAGCTGACGCTCAGCCATGGCGTCTCCCTCGAGGATTCAGGGGCCCAGGGTCTCACGGGATCAACAGTGCGATCTTGCCGATGTGTTCGTTGGCTTGCTGCACCCTCACGGCTTCGTCGAGTTGATCCCACGCGAAGTTGTGGCTGATGTGCGGATGAATTCGGGTCGCGCCGACCGCGCGGCACAGATCGCGCTGGTCCGCGACCGAGCCGACGGCGATGCCGACGAGACGGATCTGTTGCATCAAGACGTAGGACAGCGGGACGTCGCAGTTGGTGAAGCCCTCGAGCCCGCCGACGATGGCGACGGTGCCGCCCGCCGTAGTGGCCTTGACCGATTTGGCAATGGTCCCGGCGCCGCCCACGTCGATCACGATGTCGACGCCCCGGCCGCCGGTGAGTTCGCGCGTTGCGATATGCCATTCCGGCGTCGTGCGGTAGTTGATCACGTGGTCCGCGCCGAGTTCTCTGGCGACCCCGAGCTTGTCGTCGGACGACGAGGTCGCGATCACCGTGGCGCCGTGCGCCTTCGCCAGTTGCAGCGCCAGCAACGACACTCCCCCGGTGCCCTGAGTGAGCACGACGTCGCCGGGCGCGAGCGTGCCGGCCCGCAGCGACGACCACGCAGTGACACCGGCGCACGGCAGCGTCGCCGCTTCGGCGAACGACAACGAGTCGGGCACGGGCACCAGCGCCGCTGCCGCGATGCAGCGGTACTGCTGGAGGCAGCCATCGCAGGTATCGCCCAATACGTCGCGAGGCGTGTCGGCCGAGGGCGGGCCGGTCAACCACAACGGGGAGAACGGGAGGTTGACGCGCTCGCCGATCGCGAGGTTGGCCACACCGGGGCCCAGGGCTACGACCTCGCCCGAGCCATCCGACATCGGCACCCGCGGCCAAGGGCCACGGATCACGCCCCGCAGGTTGACCAGGTCGTGGTAGTTGAGGCTCGTCGCCCGCAGTCGTACGAGTGCCTCGCCCGGGCCGGGCTCGGGTATCTCGCGTGTCACGGGCTCGGGTGCCGACCCGGCCGACTGCATGACCATCGCCGTGTACGTGCCCATCGTGTCCACCCCCGCCGGACCATAGTGGGTCATTACAGTTGTCGGCATGGTCAACATCGCCGATGAAGTGACAGGGCTCGTTCTGATGCCCGAGCTGTCGCCCCAAGCCGAGGTCGCCGTCCTTGCGAGAGCGCTGTGCCGTGAGGGATACGACGATCACATCGCGGGGCACATCGCGTACCTGCAGCCCGATGGCACGTTCCTCGCCAACCCGTTCGAATTGCCGTGGGACGAAGTGTGCGCGTCCGACATCATGCGCATCGACGGCGACGGCAATGTGTTGTCGGGTAAGTGGTCGGCCAGCCGTGCGTTGCGCATGCACCTCGCGCTGCACCGGCGCCGGCACGACCTCACGGTGTCGGTCCACAATCATCCGCGCTACGCCACGATATGGGCCAACCACAAGCGCGTGCCCCCGATCTACGACCAGACGTCGTCGCTGATCGACCACGACATCGCGATCTACGAAGAGTGGGAAGGCCTCGTCGGCGAGTGGGAGAGTGCCGAGAAGGTGGCCGCCGCGCTCGGCGACGGGCAGGCTGCGTTACTAGCGCACCATGGTGTCTTCGTTGCCGCCCGCTCGATCAACGAGGCGTACATCCGCTGCATGGTGCTCGAATGGCGGTGCCGGCAAGCATGGATGGTCGAAGCGCTCGGCAAGACCGACCCGATGCCGCGCGCGAGCTCCGATTTGATGGCGCAACGCATCGATCGCGTCGGCTACGGCGCCCTGTGGGAAGCGATGGTCTGGCGCGAGATCCGCCTCGACCCGTTCGTTCTCGAATAATCAGCGGAATTTCGGGATGATCGTTTCACCCCACTGTCGGATCGTCTCCATGCAGACGTCCTGGGGCACCGTGCCCATCTGGATCATGCACATGACCTCGTCGACGCCGAGATCGCGCAGGCGCTCGACGAACTGAGCGGCATAGTCGGCGGTGCCGTAGGCGTGGTCGATGTTGTACGTCGCGGTCGACGCCGGACGCACCGGCACGTTGGCCTCGTGCAGCTTGGCCACCATGCGGTCCCGTGACTCGGCCACTGCCGCGACGTTGTCGTCGTTCTCGGTGTCCTCGCTCGGTGGCGGGCCGCCGCCATACCAGTGCGCGATGGCCTCGGCGAAGAACCGTTGCCCGCGCGCTCCGATGCGAAAGGCCTCGTCGCCGTCGTCGAGCACGATAGTGGGCAACAGCGCGGTGAAGTGGTCGTTGATCACGCTCGACACGAGCCGTTCGCCGGTGCGGTTCGCGATGGTCTCGCGGTAGAGATCGTGGTAATCACGAACCTCGTCGATACCGGCAAAGCCGAGCACCAGTGCGCCGACGCCATATTCGGCGGCCAACTTGACGGTGTCGCGCTTGCTGCACGCCATGAACAACGGCGGATGCGGCATCTGCTTGGGCCGGGGCAAGATCGGGTGGGGCGCGATCTCGAGCTCACCGCTCCACGAGAACTCGTCGTCGAGCCACATGCGGCTGATCATGCGCAACGATTCTTCGACCTCGAGATACGTACGCTCGGGATCGACCCCGCACAGCGTCATCTCTTGCAGGGTCGCACCCCGCCCGGCGCCGAGGTCGAGGCGACCGCCGGACAGTGCGTCGAGCATGGCGGCGCGCTCCGCGACGCGCACGGGATGGTTGTAGTTGAACGGCATCAGGACCACACCGTGGCCGACACGAATAGTGGTCGTGCGGGCCGCGACCCACGTGAGGAAGATCTCGGGTGCGCTCATGTGTGCGTACCACTTGAGAGAATGATGCTCGGGCGCCCAGATGCGATCGAAGCCCATCTGCTCTGCGAAGACTGCTTGGTCGACGCAATCGTGCAGCAGTTGATGCTCACGTTCGGGCGTCGGGTGCGCGAGCTGGACTTCGAAACCCATCGAGAACTGCATCCCCCGAACCTAGTCTCAGGGGTCGTGGGCAGAGTCACGGGGGCATGATGGAACTCGATCATCCGGTCATCGACGCCGATGGACACATCATCGAGCTGATCCCGGCCGCGCTGCCGCACCTGAGGGAGGCGCTCGGCCCCGCCCACTTCGAGCGCTACCGGGCCGCGCTGTCGCCGCTCGACGATCGGTTGGGTTCGGCCGGCGACGATCGCTGGGCGACGCGAGCCGCGCAGGGCGGTTGGTGGAGCTCTCCCCTGCACAACACCCGCGATCTCGCAGCGTCGATCGCGCCGCGACTGCTGGCCGAGCGTCTGCCCGAAGTCGGCATCGACTACGCCGTGCTGTATCCGACGCTCGCTCTCGCGACCGCCGCCGCGGAGGACGGCGACCTTCGCATCGGGTTGTGCCGCGGCTGGAACGAGTTCTTCGCCGACACATACGGCCCGTTCGCCGATCGCATGACGACGGCGGGCATCATCCCGATGCACACACCCGACGAAGCGATCGCCGAGCTCGAACACTGCCGTGCGATCGGGTTGAAGGTCGTCGGTATTCCCCACACGGTCGTGCGCCCGATCACGTCCGCGACGCCATCACCGTGGCGCATGCCGGGCCAGACGCACTGGTGCGACTATTTCGGCCTCGACAGCGCCTATGACTACGACCCGGTGTGGGCGAAGTTCGGCGAGCTCGGCTTTGCGATCACGGTGCACGTCGGCATCGGCGCCGCACCGATGGGTTGGTATCACTGGGTCAGCAGTTTCGTCGCCAACCACGTCGGTTCGTTCGCGTGGGCGTGCCATCCGCTGTGCAAGGCGCTGCTCGTGGGCGGGGTGACGCGGCGATTCCCGGATGCAGTCATCGCGTTCCAGGAGTGCGGTGTGTCGTGGGCGACCACTTTGCTCTCCGACCTCATCGAGCATTGGGAGAAGCGCAACACCGACACCCTGCACTCGGTCTTCGATCCGCAGTTGCTCGATCTGGGCGAGCTGCGTCGTTACGTGAGTGACTACGCGCCCGAGCTGATCGCCGGGCTCGACGACGTCGACAGTGCGCTGCTCGGTGCGATGCTGTGGGGCCGCAAGGCCGATGACATCGATGAGTTCGCGGCGATGCAGGTCACCTGCGAGCGCGACATCATCGAGCTGGCCGTGCCCCGCATGTGGTTCGGATGCGAGGCCGACGATCGCACCGTGATGAGTGCATTCGCCGAGCACAACGGCCTGCAGACCGACCTCCACGTGATGCTCGGCTCGGACATCAGCCACTTCGACACGCCCGACATGGATCAAGTGGTGCCGAGCGCGCGTCGCCTGGTCGACAAGGGCCTGCTGACAGGCTCGCAACTACGGGCGCTGCTGTGTGACAACGCAGCCCGCTTGTTCACTCACGCCGACCACGACTTCTTCGCGGGCACTGCAGTGGCCGACTATGTGAACGGTGCACTGCTCAGGTGAGGCTCTCGCTCGGATGTGCGCCGGGCGACGGCAACGGAAATCGCACCGTCGCGCCGCCATCGACCACCAGCATCTGGCCGGTGACGAAGCTGGCGAGGTCGGAGGCGAAGAACAGCACCGCTTTCGCGATGTCGTCGGGCGCGCCGGCCCGACCGAGCGGGGTCGTGATGTCGTCACGCGCCTGTTGCTCGGGCGTGATCATGCCTTCGACGCCCGGCGTGCGGATCGAACCGGGGCTCACGGTGTTGCAGCGAACCCCGTAACGACCGTATTCGAGAGCGAGGCTCTTCATCAGGTGGATGAGCCCGGCCTTGGCCGCGCCGTAGGCGGCATGGTTCGCCGCGCCGAAGATACCGCTGACGGACCCGATGCCGACGATCGAGCCACCGGTGCCCTGTCCGACCATCACATCGGCGACGGCGCAACTGAGCAACTGCACCCACCGCACGTTCTGGCGAAACACGAAATCCCAATCCGAGGGTTCCATCTCGCGCAAGGGCCGCCACGCGGTCTCGAGGCGCATGCCGCCGGCAATGTTGACCAGCACGTCGATCGTGCCGAACACCGCGAGCGTCTCGTCGATCAGCGTCGGTAGTTGCGCATCGTCGCGCAGGTTGATCACGAACGGGATCGCGCGACCACCGACGCTGACGATGTGATCACTCACGCGATGCGCGCGTTCGGCCACCTTGTCGACGACGACGACGTTGGCGCCCTCGGCCGCGAAGCGCAGCGACACGGACTCGCCCATGCCCCGGCCACCACCCGCGACGATCGCCGTCTTCCCGTCGAGCAATCCGGCCATGGGCCAGACCCTACATGTGGGGCTACGCTGCGCAACATGTCTGTGGTGATCGGGCCTCCAGCCACTCGGCTGCTCTTCGAGAACGACGACGTCAAGATCTGGATGATGGACGTGGCACCGGGTGAGACCTATCCGCACCACTATCACGACTACGACTACGTGCTCTTCTACACAACCGATGTGTTGGCCACCGTGCACGACGACGCCCCCGAAGACCATACGGCGCTGTGGAACGCCCGTTACGACCACGGCCCGAGCGGCCTTCAGAGCGGGAAGCACGGCCCGCGCGGCCTTCAGAGCGGGAAGCACGGCCCGAGCGGCCTTCAGAGCGGGAAGCACGGCATCTGGACCTACGCGCACAGTGTGTTCTTCATCCCCGGCACCGGTTTCCTCTCACCTGGGTTCGTCAACATCGGCGACACCGCGATGGTGAGCCCACTGATCGAGGTCAAGCGACCCCGACGTACCGATCAAGAACACATCGGCTTCGCCCGCAGCGATGCGCTGGTCGGCCTGGATCCCAACGGCACGGCGCATCTCCTCGAGAACGATCGCCTGCGGGTCTCGTATACGACGCTCGCGCCGGGCGACCGCACAACCTCCGACACCCACCGCGGCAGTGCGGTGTGCGTCATCGACGGGGCAATCCTGCGTGTCGAAGAGACTGGCGCGCGGCACGAAGTCGAGATGAGCAGTCAGAGCGCGCATTGGCGTGACGGTACCGAGCGTCAGTTGTCCAACACCGGCACGACGGTGTACCGAGAGATCAGCGTGGAGTTGAAGTAGCGCATGCCGGTTGTCAATCACACCCTGCCCGTACCGGCGTTCATCGAGAACACCGCGCGATTCGTCGCGGGCGCGATCACGATCGGCGTCGAGTATCGCGTGCTCGACGAGGCGATGATCCTCGACTACTACGGTCCCGACGCCCGCGCGAAGTTCCCCAATGGTGCGCCGGCCGGAATGGGTGCCGTCATCGATGAAGACGGGCTTTCCCTGCACGTGTTCGGCACCGCCGACGGTCTCGAGTATTTGCGCTTCGACTGTTTCGACGACGCTCCGCACTATCACTATCTCGACCCGGCGTCGTCACGCAACGTCGTGCATGATTACGACGCGATCGCCCACGGCCCGATCGTCGACTGGGCATTGCGCACGATGTCGTCGCGTCTCGGCACCATGCTGGCGCACGCGGGCGCGGTCGAACTCGCAGCTTCGCTCGACATGGGCGCGGTGGCCGAGGTGATGCCCGCGGTCGAGGCCGAGGCGCGGCGCATGCTGGCGATCGGGCACCCGGTCGCTGTCGGCTGACAGATCAGCCGGCCGAGCCTCCCGGCACCGGCACGGTCTCGGTGTCACGACCCGAACGCAACAGCGTGCCGCCCAGGTCACCGGTGAACTGATCGTGCGCGACGACCTCGCGCCCATTTACGAAGAGATGCTCGACGCCCCGAGCCTCTGCGTACAGTCGCTCACCGTTGGCCGGCAGGTCGTTGCGAGCGCGGGCGGGTTCGCTCGCAATGCCTTCAGGGTCGAAGACCACGAGATCGGCGATCCAACCCTCGGTCACCCGGCCGCGGTCGCGCAGGCCGTACAAGCGCGCCGGAATGTCGGTCATCTTGTGCACCGCGCGCTCGAGAGTGAAAAGGCCACGCTCGCGGACCATTTCGCCCAACACCACCGTCGGGTAGTTGGCGTGACACATCAAGTCGACATGCGCACCGGCGTCGGAGCCGCCGAAGACCACGCGGTCGTCGTTCCAGACGTCTTGGCGCACCTTCCATCCCTCCGCGGTGTTGCCCAACTCGGGGATCAACGAGGGGAACACCATCGCGAGGGGCAAGCGGTCGGGCAAGACGACATCGATGAGCACGTCGATCGGGTCGACGTGGCGCTCGTCGGCGATCGCCGCGATGGATCGTCCGATGAGGTTCTCCGAGCCGGCCGGCGCGTCGGCGATCTCGAGAAGGTCGAAGTTCGACATCGCGCCGAGACCGCGTGCGGCCAATTCGGCGGCGCCATCGAAGAGCTGCTGACGTGTCGCGGGGTCGGTGACCGCGATACGTCGCTCGCTGGGTGACATCGCGACGACGTCACGCCAACCCGGCATGCCCTCGAGCATGCGATGCGCGCGCAGGCGCATGAGATCGGGCAGCGCGAGCGCGGCGACGTGCGCGCCCCTCGCCGTCGCATAGTCGCATGAGGACAGTTGCTGCTCGAATACCGGGGTCGGCGAGAGACTGCCCAACAAGTTCCAGTTCAATGGTCGGTTGGCTGCCAGTGACATCTCGGTCATGAGCTCGATGCGGGTCTGCGGGATCTCCCCCATCGCGGCGATGAACTCGAGTGTCGTGCCTTCGTGGTCGCGCACCGCTCGCGCGAGCTCGACGAGCTCGTGGTGCGTCGACGCACGAGACGGCACGGGGTTGCCGTCGCCGTCGGTGTGGGCTTCGCCCAATGACGAGGAGAAACCGAGCGCTCCGGCCGCGCACGCGTCGTGCACCATGCGCACCATCGCCGCGATGTCCTCGGGCCGGGCCGCTTCGCCCGATGCAGAGCCCATCGCGACGCGCCGTATCGTCGAGTGCCCGACCAGGAAACCGGCGTTGATGCCGATGCGCCCGTCGAGACGGTCGAGCCACTCGCCGAAGCTGCGCCAATCCCACGCAGGCCCGGCGCGGAGCGAGTCGAGCGGCATGCCCTCGACGCGAGCCATCATCTCCATCACGTAGTCGACGTCGTCGTCCCCGAGCGGCGCAATGGTGAACCCGCAATTGCCGCCCATCACGGTCGACACGCCATGCAGCGGCGACGGTGTGGCGAGCGGATCCCACAGGAGCTGCGCGTCGTAGTGCGTGTGGATGTCGACGAACCCGGGGGCAACCACGAGCCCTTCGCAGTCGATGGTGCGGGCCGCGGATTCGTCGGTGCGCCCGACGACGACGATGCGCCCGTCGCGAACGCCGACGTCGGCTCGACGGCTGGGTGAGCCGGTGCCGTCGACGACGGTCCCGTTGCGCAAGAGAAGATCGAGCATGAACGACGTCCTTTCCTCGATCGACAGTATCCGACGGCAGCGGCCGTTCAGGTCAGCGGGCGGACGAAATAGTGGCTGGTGACCTGGAAGCCCTGATGCAGCCCCCAACGGAGTTTCGAAGGCGCCTAACGTGGTGGCGTGGCGTGGATGTTGTCGTCGGATTCACATGTGATGGAGCCTCCCGACCTGTGGCGCGGGGCTCCCCGACGGTTCGCCGGCATTGCGCCCCGCGTCGAGTTCGGCGACGACGCCGATTGGTGGATCATCGACGGCCAGCGCGTGTTCAGCTTCAGCGTTGCCACCAAGGCCGGCGTGCGCTTCGACGATCAGCAAGGGCTGCTCGCCGACTACCGCTTCGATCAGGTGCGCCGTGGATCGTATGATCCGGTAGCGCACTTGCGCGACAACGAGGCTGACGGCGTGTGGGGCTCTGTGTTGTATCCGAGCGTCGGCACGATGCTCTACAACCTGGCCGACAGCGCCGCGGTCGACGCGCTCGCCGCCATGTACAACGACTGGATCGCCGAGTGGTGTTCCACCTCGCCGCAGCGGCTCAAGGGTGTGGGCATTCTGAATGTCGACGAACCGGTCAGCGCGGCGCGCGAGTTGGAGCGCATCCGTGACCGCGGATTGGCGGGGGCATTGATCCCGGTCTCTCCCCGCGACGACGAGCCATATGACCATCCCCGTTACGAAGCGTTGTGGTCGGCCGCCGAGGCGTTGGAGATGCCACTCAGCCTGCACATCGCGACGAACCGCACGCCCGATGCGTGGCGCATCCTGTGGACGCAGTGGGGCTTCCAGGGTGCCGACCGATTCGTGCGCGATTCGCTGTCGCAGATGATCTTCGGCGGTGTGTTCGAACGTCATCCGGGGCTGTTGGTCGGCTCGGTCGAACACGAAATGGCTTGGCTCGCCCACTTCGTCGAGCGCATCGACTACTCCTACACGCAGCGCACACCGCGTGCGCCGTGGCACGAGTTCGCACCAGGTGTTCTGCCGTCAGATTTCGTGGCGAGCAATGTGTTCGTGAGCTTCATCGAGGACCGGCCCGGTGTGCTGGCCCGGCGAGAGTTGGCGACCGCGATGATCACGTGGGGATCGGACTATCCCCACACCGAGTCGACCTTCCCGCGCTCGCGCGACATCGTCGATCGCTTGCTGGCGGGCGTGGACGAAAGTGAGCGGGCTGCGATCACCTTCGACACCACGGCTCGCATCTACGGCTTTGCCGTTGCCTGACGAACCGACGAACGCACGACGTGGCCCGGGCGAGCAGCAATCGCGTCGGCCACCATGGCGCCGTCGCGCCGGATGGGTATCCCGTTGACCACGACGTGGGTGACGCCAGTGGGCTCGTCGGCGGTCAATCGCTCGGCGTTGCCGGGAAAGTCGCGGACGCGGCGCACCTCGCCTGGGCCGACCGTGGCCGGATCGAAGACGACGACATCGGCCCACGCTCCCCGACGGAGGTACCCGCGATCGGCGAAACCCATGAGGTCGGCTTGCACACCTGTGAGCTTGCGTACCGCCGCGGCCCATGGCATCACCTCGCGCGCGCGGACCCATTCACCCAGGAAGTCGGTGGCTTGCGACGCGTCGCAGAGTTGACTCACGTGGGCGCCGGCGTCGGACAAGCCGAGCGTGCAGTGCTCGTCGCGTAGCAGGTCGGCGACCGCCGCGGGATCGTCGTTGGCCACCACGCCGAGCACCGTCAGCGCGAGGCCCTCCTCCGCGAGCGCGAGATCGAGACAGACCTCGAACGGCGTGGTCGCGCGATCGGCGGCGACCGTCGCGAGATGACGACCGACGAGCGCCGGGTCGCGTTCGCAACGGGTGATCACATAGGTGTCCCAGCGCGGGCGAAGCGACCGCTGGCGGGCGAACGCGTCGATGGCCCGTACCCGCCACGCGGGATCCGCATACGCAGAGCGGCGAGCGTCGATCGACGAACCCATCAGCGCGCGGAACTCGGAGTTGGCGGCGAGCAGTCCGCCATGCGCCATGCTGAACTCGACGGTGACCGGTCGCGACGTGACCTGCGGCCACACCTGCACGCCCTCGGCCCATGCGTGTGTGTTGAGGTCGACGCGGCGCCGGAAATCGCCCTCGGGGTCGCTCAGCAACGCGCCATACGTGAAGGGCACCCCGATGGTCGGCTGCAGCGCGTAGAACTCGTCGTGTGAACACGGGCCACCCGGTGAAATCGCAACCACACCGCGCTGCTCCTCGCCCAGGACAGCGAAGAGGGCGGCCATCTCGGCTGCGTCGGCATGACGGCTGGGCACCTTGCGTCCCTTCGAATCTTGATGCAACACGCCGAGGCTCGATGCGAACCCGGCGGCGCCCGCTTGCATCGCGTCGCGCACGACGGCTCGCATCCGGTCGATCTCCTGCGATGTGGCGGTCCGCTCGAAGTCGTCACCCATCACGAAGAGCCGCAGCGGCGTGTGCCCGATGAACGCACCGAAGTTGAGCAGCAACCCCCGCCGTTCTATCGAGGCGAGATACTCGGGAAAGGTCTCGAAGTCCCACACGATGCCTTCGTCGAGGCTGGCGCGGTTCATGTCCTCGACGTTTTCGAGGATGCCGAGCACGTTGTCGCGGTGCTCGGGCCGTGTAGGCGCCAACGAGAACCCACAGTTCCCCGCGACGACCGTGGTCACGCCGTGGTAACACGATGGGGTGAGCGCCGGATCCCAGAAGACCTGCGCGTCGTAGTGCGTGTGGATGTCGATGAAACCGGGAGACACGTAGTGGTCGGTGGCATCGAGCACGACATCGCCCCGCAACCCGTCGCCGATCTCGTCGATGCGACCAGCGGTGATCGCGACGTCGGCCCGACGCGGCGCGCCACCGGAGCCATCGAGCACCGTCCCACCCTTGATGACGAGTTCGGCCACGTCGGTTCCCCTTCGATATGCAATGCGCTCGACCGAGGGTACTACCGTGGCGCGAGGAGCCGAGTGCGAGCAGAGTGAGGTGGGCTGGTGTTTGCTGCGGCGATTGCCCACGCGGCGCGTGAATTCCGCGATCGACCGGCGATGTATTCGAGCACGGGCTGGCACTTCAGCTTCCATGAACTCGACCGGCTCACCGATGAGGCTGCGATCGGTCTCGCCCGTCGAGGTGTGCAGCACGGCGACGTCGTTGCGCTCGCACTTCCATCGACGCCCGACTACGTGATCGCATACGGCGCGCTGGCCAAGCTCGGCGCGATCAGCGCCGGCGTCAACCCCAAGCTCGCCCCGCCCGAGCGGTCGACGCTCGTCAACGAATGTGCACAGGCGACGCATGTCATCGCTACCGCCGCGCTCGCGGATGCGATGCACATCGATGCCAACGTGATCGAGATCGCGATCGCCGATCATCCCGACGCGCTGCTCGACTCACTTCGAGTGCGGGGCGAGGCACCGCCGGCATTACCCGACGACCGCGATCGCGTGGTCGCGATCATCTTCACGTCGGGCACGACCGGTCTGCCGAAGGGCGCGGTGTTCACCGAGCAACTGCTCTACAACAACGCCACGGTCGACATCGGCAACGGCTGGGGCGAAGGTGGACCGATCACCGGAAACACGCAGTTCTGCCACGTCGGGTTCATGGCGAAGGTGCCTGCGCAATTCATGGCGGGCACCACGTATCACGTCATCGAGCCGTGGCGCACCGATGTCGTACTCGACACCGTTGCCCGCTATCGGATGCCCGCGGTCGGGGGCGTCGCGCCGCAGATCGCGCTGTTGCTGCGCGACCCCGGCTTCGAGAGCCACGACTTCCGCCATACCAATCTCATCGTGTGCGGCGGCGCGGCGGCCCCCGGTGCCTTGATACGCGAGGCCCGTGCCCGTTTCGCGGCCGACTGGACGCAGCGCTACGCACTGACAGAGACCGGCGGTTCGGGCTGCTTCACCTGGATCGACGCGCCGGAGGAGGAGATGCTCTACACCGTCGGTCGCCCGCGGCCGGGCATCGAACTCCAGATCTGCGACGATGACCGTCGACCTCTACCTGAGGGTGAGGTTGGCGAGGTGTGCGTGCGGTCGCCTTCGAACATGCGCGAGTACTGGCGCAACCCCGAAGCGACCCGCAAGGCCATGCGCGATGGCTGGGTGCATACCAATGACCAGGGGATGATCGACGAACGGGGTTGCCTACGCCTGCTGGGCCGTCGCGGTGACAGCTATTCCCGGGGCGGGTACGTGATCTTCCCGAAAGAGGCCGAGCACGTGTTGTCGTGGCACCCCAAGGTCGCGCAGGTCACCGTCGTGGCGAGGCCGGACGCGGTCATGGGCTCGATCGGCGTCGCCGTCATCGTGCCTCGCCACGCGAACGATCCCCCGGCACTCGACGAGTTGCGTGCCTTCGGTGCGCAGCACATCGCCAAGTTCAAATTGCCCGAAGCGTTGCGAGTGGTCGACGCACTCCCGATGACCGCAATGCTCAAGATCGACAAGGGCGCGTTGACTCGAGCAGAAGCAGACGCCGCGCTCGAGGCCGACGCGCAGTGATCGATCAGACTTCGTATTCGGCGATCGTGGCTTTGATGCCCTGCGCACGCACGCGGTCGAGTACAGCGGCTACGCCGGGATCGGTGTGGCTCAGCACGCACCACGCCGCGCTGACACGCACCGCGTCGCGGAATCCCATCTGATCGACTACGCGATTGATCGATTCTTTTTTCAGCCGCAATAAGCCCGGCGGTGTGAGCGCCATGCGCTCGGCCATGTGTTGTACGGCGTCGTGGAGTTGTTCGGCAGGCACCGATCGGTTGGCCCAGCCAACCTCTTGTGCTTCGCGTCCATCGATACGCGTTGCGGTCTGGAACGCGTACTCCTTGGCTTTGCGGGCACCGACGTAGAACGCGAACAACACGTCTTCGACGCCGCCACCGAGAGGAAGGCTCGGCCATCCGATCTCGCTGTCGTCGGCGACGACGACGATGTCGGCGAAGCTGCACAAGATGGTTCCCGCACCGAGGCAATAGCCGTGCACTTGCGCGATGACCGGCTTGGGTGCGTCCCACAAGCACTGGAATCGGCCCCAGAGCTCGTCGAGCAACTCTTCACGATTGGTGTTGGCCGAGCGGTCGCGCATGGCGCCGCTCGGTGACGCATCGGCGCCGGCCGCGAACGCCCGTCCTTCGCCTCGGATGACGATCACCCCGACCGAAGGATCACGCACGCAGTCGTCGACGGCAGCAACGAGCTCTGCGATCATCTCTCGATTGATTGCGTTGAGCTTGTCGGGTCGGTTGAGCACCAGGCCGGCGACGCGCCCGCCGCGGTCTTCACGGATGACGAGCGGCGTCGATGCGTCGGCCGTCATGCCCACGGGCCGAACGTGCGAAAGGCCAGCGAACCGCCATCGGGCGGCACCGCGTCGATGGCGGTGGTGAGCTCGACGATCGACGGTGCCCCGATGTCGGCCGCGACCTGAGACAGCGCGCCCGCATCGAGGGCGTACACGCGCATGGCGTTCTCGCCGGCCATCGCGCGGACTGCATCGGGATCGATGCCGGCGAAGGTATGGCGCATCGCGAGCAGGCTCATCGAAGGATCGTCGATGTTGTTCGGACGCTGGTAGGTGCCTTCCATGTGCGGATAGTCGGAGCCCCAGAGGATCTTGTCGTCGTAGCCATCGCGCACTGCCGCCTCGGCCTCGAAGTGGGCGAGGAAGCTGCTGCCCACGGACACGTTGCGGGCGCAGTATTCACTCGGCAGGCGGGGCACCTGGTCGCGGAACGCGTGCGAATGCGCCATCCACGCAGAGTCGAGCTCTCGCAGTGTGTAAGGCCACCAGTCGCCCGGCTGCTCGGTGAGCACGAGTTGCAAGTCGGGGTGACGCTCGAACACTCCCCCGAAGATCATCTGGTGCAGGGCACGGCGGCTGAACCATCCGCCTGATTCGATCGACAAGAGCGCGGTGGCCTCGGGGCCGGTCCACGCCGTGGGGTCGCCGGCGCCGCTGTGACAGGTCAAGGGCATGCTTCGCTCCGCGCACACCGACCAGAACCGCTCCCAAGCCCGGTCGTTGTACATCGGCACACCCGGCCGCGGCGCGGGGAAGTTGATGCCGCGCAGGCCGTGGTCGTGCGCCCAGATGACCTCGCAGGTCGCGGCGTCGATGTCCCACAGGGGTAGTTGCGTCAGGCCGACACGGCGGCCGGGCGCGAGTGCGCAGAAATCGGCGAGCCACCGGTTGTAGATGCGGCGGCCGAGAGCGATCAGGTCTTTGTCGTCGGTCGACGGATCGATGAACACGACGAAGGTGCCGAACGGAATGGGCTCTTCGTTCTGACTTCCGTGAAAGATGATCTCGGCCGCGACGCCGTCGCGATCGAGATCGCGCAAGCGGGCGTCGCTGTCGTAATGACCGGGCGTGCTCTGGTTGCGGGTGAATGCGGAAGACGTACGACTCGGCATGCGCGCGTAGATGTCCGCGCGTAGTGCATTTGTCTGCGCGACGAACGCGTCGAAGTCGTCGAGATTGTTCGTCGGGCAATACGGACGAAGGTCGTCGACCAGACGAGGCCCGATGTGACAGTCGGAGGAGACCACGATCACCGGGGCATTGTCGTCGCGCATCGCGTCCTCTCATGTCTTCGTCGGGATTAGGTATTCGGTCGGGAGTCGCACAGTACTACCGGTCAATCGAGAAGCCATTCGTTGCCCGAGCCATCGTCGTCGCCGGCGATGGTGAGCCGGCGCATTACACGAGGCTGCGCCATGTCCCACGGGCGCCCTCGGTGCAACACACATCGGTTGTCCCATACGACGACGTCACCCGCCGACCATCGATGGGTGTAGATCCGCGGCGGGCGACAGGCGTGTTCGCGCAATTCGTCGATCAGACGACGCCCCTCGTCGGGGTCGAAACCGACGACGGAACGAGCGTGGCGGCCGACGAACAACGCCCGCCGGCCGGTCGCGGGATGACGGTGCACGACCGGGTGCTCGACCGGCGCCAGGATCTCGCGCTCGGCGTCGGTCAGATACGCATCGCCGGCAAACGAATGCTGCGCGACCAGTCCATCGATACGCGCCCGTTCCTCATCGGGTAGCGCGTCGTAGCCGGCCCGCATGTCCGCGAACTGCGTCTCGCCGCCCTCGTCCGGCACGACCACCGCCGCCAGGATCGAGGCCTTCGCCGCGACGCGCTTGAACGAGCTGTCGGAGTGCCACTCTTGATTGCCCACGAGCGACTGCACGACGCGGCTCGTGGGGTCGTCGACGACGGCTCCGTCGCCGTCGGTGTTCGCCAGCCGAGTGAAATCGGCGCGCTGACCCGGTTTCGGGATCGCGGTCGCGCGCTCGAGCGGACCGAACCATCGGCTGAACGCGAGATGCGCGTCGTCATCGAGATGCTGCCCCCGAAAGACCAACACGGCGTGGCGATGAAACGACTCCTCGATCGACGGCCATGACGTGTGGTCGAGGGTGCGGAGGTCGATGCCGTCGACGATCGCGCCGAGGGTGGCGTCCGTAGGGCTGATGCGCAGCACCGATGCCCTCTACGACGCACCGACGGCGAACATCACCGCGAACCACGTCGTCGGTTCGTCGCCGACCGGTCGCCACCGATGATTCGTGCCTCGTTGCACTACCGTCTCGCCCACGTCGAGCTCGGTCGTGATCCCGTCGGGCAGCGCAAGCTCGAGGCGGCCGCGCAGAACCAAGTTCAGGTCGATCGTGTGGGTGGCATGCCAGCCCCGATCACCCATGTCCATGCCGGCGGGCAGCTGAGGGCTGCGACAGCAGATGCCGCCGCCCACCGGGTCGAGCTCCCACGAATCGGCATCGCCCCCTTGGTCGGCGGACCGCAGCGGGCCGCCGCTCTGCCAGAAGTCGATGAGCGAGACCCCGGCCGGCCCCGAGGGTTCGAATACGACGGGCGGCAGTCCGAAGCTGTGCACGAACGACTTGCCGTCGGCGTCGGTGGCGGTGACGAGGCGCCGCATCCGCGCCGTGCCCGAAGCCGCGGTCGTATCCGAGTCACGAGGGTGCAGCGCGGTCGCACCCGGTGTCGCCCCGGGATCGGGGCGCAGCATCAGCACGCCGTAGGTGCACGGGCGATCGCCGACCACGCGCCAGCGGTGCGGAGTGCCTCGTTGGATGACGACATCGCCGGGGCCCAATCGATGATCGCCGTCGTCGAGACCCAACACGATCTCGCCGTCGATGACCACCACGTAGTCGAGGGTATCGGTGGTGTGCATGCCGGGGCGGCCGGGGTCGTCGCTCGGCACTCGTAGCCATGTCGTATCGGGGTCGGCGCCGGGTTCGGGAGGCGGCATCGAGATGATGCGGAAACTCGCTCCACCGACCGGTGGCTCGAGGGGGAAGCCTCCTCCGTCTCGGTCGCGACCGTCATCGATGCTGCGTACCGGGCCGTCGAGCCAGAGGAGCTCGCTGACCGCGATGCCGCCCGGCGCGTGCACGGTGTGCGACGGCGGACCGTCGGATCGAATGACCGCGCGGCCATCGCGGCCGTGCCCGGTCTCGACTCGACGAAAGGTGCGCATCTCGATCCCCCAGTCGGAGGCTACCGTCGTGCGCATGCCGGTGTCGTTCCACGATCCTCGACCACCAATCGTGGAGGCCGCGCAATCGTTCGAACGTCTCCCATTGCGGACGATCCCCCGTGCACCCACCATCGGGTTGTTGGCCAATGGTTTTCCGGACTCGGCACAGTTCTTGGACGCCGTCGCGCGGCAGATCTCGGCAGTGGTCGACGGCGTCGCCTTCGAACGGGTCGCCAAGGTGAGCCCACCGACGCCGTTGACCGCGGCGCAATTGACGCGGTTGACCACGACCTGCCATGCCGTCATTGCCGCCTACGGACATTGAGGCAGCTGCACCTTGGGCACCGTGGGTGACTCGATAACGATTGCATTGCGCAACACGCCCGTCGTCGCGCTGATCACGGATCGTTTTTGGGCGCAGAGCGTTCTCGTCGCCCGCTCGCAGGGTCTGGCCGACCTACCCCGGGTGGAGCTCCCCTATCCGCTGGCCGGGAGCGGCGCCGACAACCTCCACCGGGTGGCGCGCGATGTCGTCGATGCGATCCTCGATGCGCTCGGCATGGTCGGCCGGTGACGATGGATCTCTTCCACGCCACCGACGAAGCCGCCGCGCTCGAGATGTTGCACGACCTCGGCTGCACCGATGGGTTGCCGGTCATCGTGCCGACTCCGGAACGGGTAGACGAGATGCTCGCCGGCGCGCCGTTGCTCGCGCCCGACGACGTGATCGGCGTCGTTCCTCCACGAATGGGGCGCACGACCGTCACCGATATCGCAGTGAGCGCCGTGATGGCCGGCTGCCTACCGGTGCACTTCCCGATCGTCGTCGCACAAGTGCGAGCAGTGTGTGACCCGGCGTTCGCGCTGGGCATCGTCCAAGGCACCACCCACAACGCCGCAGTGCTCACGATCGTGAACGGCCCAGCCCGGCTGTGGCCACCGGCGATCGCCACGGCAACCGGCGCGCTGGGCCCCGGTCATCGGCCGAACGCGACGATCGGCCGTGCGTTGCGACTGGCCTTGATCAACGCCGGAGGCGCGTTGCCGGGCGCCGCCGACATGTCGACGCTCGGGCAACCGGCCAAGTTCACCTGCTGTGTCGGCGAAGCGGAGGAAGCCAGTCCGTGGCCGCCCTACGCGCTCGACCGGGGTGTCGCACTGGGACGTTCGGCCGTGACCGTCATCGCGGTCGAGGGTCCCAGCCAGATCATGTTCGTGCCGGTCGGTGATTCGGCGCAGGCCGACGCCGACCGTCTCATCGAGTTCGTTGCGCGCACGATCGCGGTGCCGGGTGCACTGGCTTCGACGGGCTATTCGGGCTCGGCCGCCGTAGCACTGTGCCCACTGCACGCGAACGTGCTTGCCGCGGCCTCGTTCGATCGAGCATCGTTCGGCGCGGCGGTGTTCGAACTCGCAGTACATCGCGCCAGCGAGATCCGCCGGCTGCACGGCTTCATCCGCGGTGAGACCGATCCACTCGATGACAGTCACCTGGTACCGGCACTCGCGTCGCCGGATCACCTCGTCACGATCGTCGCCGGTGGCGCGGGCACTTACTCGGCGGTGTTCTGCGGATTGTCCGACGGCGTCGGCAACGCCGTCACTACGATCATCGAATCCAGCAATGAAGAACCGACGGACGCAGGAAGTGCTCCCGCATGAATCAAGTCGATCCTCAGCTCATCGTTCATCACGTCGAAGACCTCCAATGGCACGAGGTGCGATCGCAGCAGATCGGTGACCGGCGTACATCGGTATGGAATCGCTTTGTCGATATCACCGTCGATCGCACCGTGGCCTACACGCGTTACGACGCGGGGGTGATGCTGCCGCGCCATTCACACCACAGCGACGAGGTGATCTACATCATCGAGGGCGAAGTGACCGTCGGCGATCAATCATGGCCGGCGGGCACCGCCGCGGTGCTCGAGGCCGGCAAGTTCTTCGGGCCGCTGGTGGCGGGTCCCGAGGGTGCGCTGCTGTTCGAAGTGTTCACGGGGCGCGCTGACCGCGCCGGTCAAGACCGATCGGGGTTCGCCGAGTTGCTCGCTGCGAAGGGTTCGGTCGAGTTGCCCGAGCCACCGTTCACGTTGCCTCCGAAGCGCTCACGAGGTGTGGCGGCTCCGGCTTGATGCATCGCCATTGGGCGGTCCGTCGAAGATGATCAGGATCTTCGCGTCCTCGATGACGGTGTACCCGTAGATGGTGTTGGCCTCGACGTGGGTCAAGGTGCCGGCCCCGTACACCCGCGGCGGCTTCCCCCGTTCGCGCCATTCGATCTTGCCTTCGACCACGAACTCGACACGATTCGCGCGATGGCTGTGGTCGGGCGTGACATCCCCGGTCGGACGGTGGATGTAGTACGCGTACGGAGCCAGCTGCGGATCCATCGGATTGTCCTCGGGGCGACCGAGGTAGTGCGTGCTCTTCACGTCGTCCGGCGGCTTGACACCTTCGCGCGGGCGCTTGATCGCCGATTCGATGTTCGGTCGATCGTTGAAGTTGACGATGTGCGGGTCCATGGCGATCTCCTAGCCCGCGAGTCGATATGCGGCAACCGCATTCGCGCCGCGAATCTGATCTTGGACGCGTGCATCGAGTGGAGCGATGCATTCGTCGAGCGCCTTTACGGTGCCGGGGTAGACCGCATCGGAGTGCGCGAAGTCCGAGGCCCACAAGAGGCGATCGGTGCCGATGAGGTCGGCAAGCCGCGGCAACGTCGGGTCATTGGGCTCGAAGCTGATCCAGCATTGCCGCCGGAAGTATTCACTCGGCGTCAGCGTGAGCCAGCGCGACTCTTGCGGGTTCGCGTGCAGCTCTTCGTCCATGCGCTCGAGGATCGACGCGGCCCACCCGCCGCCCGATTCGAGGATGAGCAGCTTCAAATCGGGGAATCGTTCACACACGCCGCCCATGATGAGGCGGCCGAGCGTGACGATTGCATCGACGGGCGCGCCGATGGCGATCGACATCGCCGTGCCGCCGACGACGTCGTCGGACTGCTTGTTGGCCACGGCCATGTCTGCGCTCTGGCGGATCAACTTGAACAGCCGCGCCGCATTCGGCAGGTCGGTGTGGGTCGCAGGATGGAACCCCACCGGTACGCCGAGCTCCTGACAGGTGGCCCAGAACGGGTCGTACACGCGATGACTGAAGGGCAACTCGTCGACGTACGCCGCCGAGCGCACCATGATCGCCTTCGCACCCAGATCCACGACGGCGCGGCGAGCTTCGGCCACGGCGAGGTCGATGTCCTGCAGCGGCACCGGTGCCGCGGCGAACAGACGAGTGGGAGCGGTCGCGCAGAACTCTGCCATCCAGTCGTTGTACGCCCGATGCATGGCGGCGACGAAGTGCGGATCGCGCACCGCCTCGATCGGATCGAGCGGGCCGAACGTCAGCGCCAGGCTCGGGTACAGCACGGTGGCGTCGATGTCTTCTTCGTCGAGCATGCGCACCCGTTCGACGGGATCCCATGCGGCCGCGTGGCCTTCCGTGTACTTCCACGAACGCGACAGCAACTCTTCGGGATCGAAGCCGGCCGAGCACCCGAAGATCGCCGAGCCCGCGGCACGCCGCACACCACCTACGTACCACGAGTCCTTGCCATCGAAATCTTCCGCGACGTAGCGCGGGATGAGATCACCCCACCGCTTCTCGTCCATGCGGCCGACCCACACATCGTGAGGTTCCATCACGTGACCGTCGGCGTCGACGTACATCAGCCCACCCCCTCGTTGCTTCGATCCCGTTGCGGCCAAGACTAAACGAAGCGGCGCTATTCGACGGTCAGCTCGCCCATCCGCGACCAGTCGTTGGCGCCCTCGATCGTCGTATTGATGATGCGAGGCGTCTCGGCGAGCGCCTGCGGCATGTCTTTCATTGCTTTCTTGAAGTGGGCGCTGTTGACATGCGGCCCGGCGCCGTCGTCCTCGAACGCCTCGACGAGCACGAATTCGCTCGGGTCGTCGACGCGGCGCGACCACTCGAACCAGAGGTTCGCGGGTTCGGCTCGAGTGGCTTCGGTGAAGTCACCGACGAGGTCCAACCAGCGTTCGGACCAGTCTGGCTTTGTCTTGAATTTTACGACGATGAGGATCATGCGCACTTCGTAGCACATCCGCCGGATTTCCCTGATTTTTATTGCTGTTTCGCTGGCGTCTAGTTTGGATCGGCGGTCGAACGCCTGTACGATCACGGGTATGTTGAGTTCGTCGGTGGTGGAGCTGATCGACATCGCGAAGCGCCTCGATCTCGCCGTCGATGGCGACGACATCGCGGCGGTGACGATGGTGCGCGAGTGGCTGTTGGCCAAGACGATGGAGCCGTTGCGGGCCTTCGACGAGTTGCTGCTG
>DATLFA010000007.1:0-20041 GCA_035525225.1 Acidimicrobiales bacterium | reverse complement strand
ATCGGTGCGAGTAGTTCGTCGTGTTCGTCGGCGGCGGCGAGCAGGCGTAGTAGGTCGTCGAGTTCCGGCGCGGTGGTGCGGCGCGGCGTGTGCGTACTGGTGGGCAGCTCGAATCCGTCGACGGGATTGCGCGTGACCTTTCCGTGACGCTTACCCCATTTGAATGCGCCGCTCAGCAGCGCTCGGGCGTTGTTCATCCTGCTGCGCGACAGTCCGGCTCGCCGCATGCGCCGAAGGCCTTGTCCAGTTCGGCCATCGTGATCGCGCTTGCCCGCTTATGGCCGATCGTTTCCTTGAGCCAGCGCGAGTAGGCGTCCGCGTAGCCGGTGAGCGTGGAGTGATCGAGGCCCCGGTCCTCTCGTGCGAAGTCGAGGTACCAGGTGACGAGGCTGTCCACGGTCAGTTGCCTGTCGTTTCGGCCGAGCAGCCGGTCTCCATCGCCGGTCTCGGTCACGAGCGTGGCCAGGGCCTTGGTGGCGTCTTTCCGCGTGCCATGGACAGTTCGGAATGTGCGACGACGCCGTCCGAGCTGATCGACGCCGGCGGTGACGCCGATCTTCCAAACTCCAGGCGAGATGGCAGCAATCGTTCCTGCGCCTCGGGGCGAGCGGTGCTTCGATGGCGGCACCGGCGACATGGGGGCTTTGTCGAGGCGGAGGTGTTCAAGCCGCACGCAGGCCGGCTCGGCGACGCACGAGCGAACCTTGCCGCCGGTGGGTACCGGCCCGTTGTCGAGTTCCCACGCGGCACGACATGCGGTGATGAGCTTGCCGTCGACGCGGATCTGGCCGCTGCCATCTCGAGACGTGGCGCCTAGCCACATGTGATGGGGACCGGTGCGATCGACTCGCGCTTCGAAGCGTCGTCTATCAACCGGCATGCGAACAGTCTACGGAAAGTCTATCGCCCAGTCTATGGCACCAAAAAGTGCCTAACTGCCCTCGATAGACTGGCCAGCGATTTCAAATCTTGCGCTGACCAGCCTGTTTGTGGTGCGCCCCGTGGGAGTTGAACCCACAACCTGCGGATTAAGAGTCCGTTGCTCTGCCGGATTGAGCTAGAGGCGCGAGGAGTGGCGATGCTACCGACCGGGCGGGGCGGTGCCCTACCCAGCCGGTGAATGTGCTTAGGGTGACCGAGGGGATTTGAACCCCCGACATCCGGGACCACAACCCGGCGCTCTGCCATGCTGAGCTACGGCCACCATGTGCGAGGTGCCATCATAGGGCCGGTCGTCCGGCGAGCCGAAACGGGATTCCAACCTTTGGGCGCTCTATTACGCTTGGGCTGCCCCCGTAGCTCAGTGGATAGAGCAGGTCACTTCTAATGACAAGGTCGTAGGTTCGAACCCTATCGGGGGCGCCATAAAAGCGCAGGTCAGGGGGTTAGAGCCTGACAATTTGTCAAAGTTCTGACGGTTCCATCCAATGGATTGCCGGCGTCGTCTGCCCGCGATGGTGCGACCGCCGAAGCCGATCAGTCAGATGAGCGACGATGAGCGCCACAGTTTGCGGTCGCGCTGGCCGCGCTAGGGCGAGAGCGCCTCGCCGTCCTGCGTGCCGAGATCGAGGCCGAGGCGGCGCTCGTACACGAGCGCCATCGCGGCCGCAGTGAACACGACGGCGCCAGCGACGACCATCCACCACGTCACCGCCTCGAGCGGGAATCGCTTGGCTTCTATGACGCTGGCGACGCCGCGTTCTCGGATGCTCACGCGCTCGTCGTAGCGGCCGAACACGGCGGCGAACTGTTGGCGACCCTCGGCGAGTGCGGGGAACTCCGCTGCCAGCTGTTGGTCGAGCCTGCTTCGTGAACTACCAGTCGCCGCGAGGAGATCGGGCACCGTCTTCTGCTCGAACTCGTCGGCGGCCGCGACCATCGTGTCGAAATGCGCACGAGTCTGCGCAGCCAACTCCTGCGAGACGTTGAGTGAATCGAGCACCGCTGCGGCCTTCGTCGCCTTGTCGGGGTAGTCAGTGGCGAACGGGGCAACGATCAACAACAACGCGTACCCGGCCAGGGCGATCAGCCAGACGCGACCGCGCCGCAGCAACGTCAGCAGCGCGCAGGCGATCAACACGACGATCGCGACCACCGCGAACGGTGGTGCAGCCGTCATCGGCAGTCCTGCGAACGGAATGTCATCAGCCGCGTCGAAGTCGGCTTGGTGACGCTCGAGGTTGGCCACGATCCTCTCCGCGAACGGGAAGATCGTGCTCCTTTGCGCACCGGCGGCGGCGATGCTCGGATAGCGACCATTGAGCTGCGCCGCACTGAGGCCGAGCACCTCGCCGACGGCCGGAATCGCCTCGTCGACCAACTGATCGGTGGCGCGCTTGGTGAGCTCAAAGTCGGCCCGGTGCTGCGTGACCCCCTCGACCGTCAGCTCAGGGCGCACGAGATCGGTCGCGGCTTCGCCGGCGTCGGCTCGCGAAAAGAGACTTGACGCGAGTATCGCGACGAGCAGCACCGAACCGACCGTCAGCGCAACCGCAGCCGCGACGCGGCGGGGCGCGTGCGAATGGCGCACCATTGCCGGTGCGGGGCCAAAGCGGTCCCCGACTGCCGCCGGCGTCGACTCCACTTCCTCCACTGGCCAAACCCCCGATCGACGCGCCGAGATTGTCGCGGGGCCCGAGCGCTCTCGCCAGTCCCGTGCGCGTGAGGCAGCTAGCGAGCACGTACGGTCGTGAACGACGGCACCGACGAGGTGCGTACAGCGGTGGCGAGTTAGTTGGCAACGCTCACCGCGAGTACGGCACGCTGTCTCAAAGATTGGTAACCGGAGAGGCCCGTCGTTGTAGTGCCGCGATGACCGTGACGATCAGCATCACGGGCGCCGCAATCGCCATCGCGCCACCGAAGTCCCACTGCACCGAGCTTCGGAATCGCAACACGGCGATTATCCAGAAAAGTGCTGCAGTCGCGGCGCTGTGGAGCGCGTAACGCGTACGTGCCACTTCCCGTTCCAAGGCGCACAAGGCGAGCATGGCTCCGAGTGCGATCAGCCACGCCGAAATTGCGCGTGCCGTTAGGTCAGTGAGCTGCCAGGGCCAGAACTTGGCCCGCTCGGCCCCGCCGAACAGCACAACACCGAGAGCTACGAGAAGGCAGCCTTCCACGAGCAACAGCACGCGCGCTGGACGGGGCAGCAATGTGCCGTCGCGTTCGGGCTCGACGCCTCGCGCTCGCTGTTGTTGGGCCACGAGAAAGAGCACGAACGGTGGCACTACGACGTAGACGACGAGCCAGGCAAACGCGGCGACCCGAGCTGAACTCGCGCCGGTGTCGAAATGAAACTTGTCGAGGTGCAACAGCGTCACCGCGAGTGTCAGCGATGCGAACAGCAGCGTGCTCAGGATCACGACTCTGGCATCGACCCAGCGGCGGGCCTGACGCGCTTCGAAGACCATCACGATCGAGCCGAAGTAACCAGCGCCGAGTACCGCTGCCGAGATCGGCGGAGACACCGTCCATGCGAACCATCGGTCCGTGGACGTCGCGAGGATGAAGCACTGGATACCTGCCGCCGCGAGCACGAACACGTCGATCGCGAACCAGCGCCGAACCAGTTCGAGCACGGGCTTCGGCGTTGAGGCGGGCGCGTTCAGAACGCGCCCGTCGGTTCACGCTTCGACATGGGACGGCTCCTTCGGGTCGGTGGATATGCGTCCGCTTGCCGGCGCCGACTGTATCCTGCGCGGCACGCTCAGCGAGTGTTGCCGGTCGTGGGATTGCGCCTGATCGAAGGCCGGGTCGGGAGCACGATGTTGATGCGGTCGTAACCGTGAAGCACCGCGCGCGCTCACTGCCATGTCAAACGAAGCAGACGAAGGCAGTCTGTCGGCCGCCAGCAACGTCACGATCTCTGAGCTCATCGAGAGCTGGCTCGACATCGTGGACACGGACCCCGCGTCGGCGACGATCGACGGCGATCGCAACCTCGTCCCTGCAGCGGAAGAAGGGGCTGTCGTCATCGAAGGTACGCAAGTGCATGCCGTAGTCCGGCGTGCGCGGAAGCACGCGGTGAAGTGGGGATGGATATCGATCAACCCCGCTCTCAACGCGACGCCGCCCCGTCAGGATTGGGCCGGTGTGGCGTGGCTGGGGTCTGCGAGCTGAACGGCGCGCGCCTCGGTGGGCAGTAACAGCACGAGAAGACCCTTCGGCTCGAACTCGTCGGGCGTCAGTTCGACGAGAAGATGGGCAAGTGGGTCGGCCGGGCGGGATGCGGTAGGTGATGTTGTTGGGACGAGGCGGGGGATGGTGATCATGCGGCACCGTCTGCCGCAGGGCCTCGCCGGTCAGGGTGTGGTCGCGATCGTCAAGGCCGGTTTGACGCCCTGGTATGAGAGGGTTTCAGGCACGACGCCAGAGATGGTGGTTGTGACCCGGTCAGCCGCTTGTCGGACTTTTGAACCCAGTGTTGGGATCTGTGACGCGTGGACGTCGTAGGGCATTCCAGACAAGCTGAGGGAGAGCACGACCTTACCGCGTGGGTCGAATACCGGCGCGGCGATCGTCATGACTTGAACCGTTTGCGTTTCGAGATCCATTCCGGAGACGTAGACCGAGTGCAACTCGCGACCGCGCGCTTGTTCTGGCCTCTGCGGCCTGGCGCCGAGTGGATCGACGACAATCACGCTGTACCCACGGGTTCGTACTTCCGCTAACGCTTCATGGATGCTGGCGCGGCCGCCGATGGGTGGTGTGGCGGTGTCGAGCCATGCATCGATAGCGGCCTGGTCCCGCCACGCCATATGTACTGAGCCTGTCGGGTACTTCAGCGGTAGTCGCTGTCCGGCATGAATGGTCCATCCGAGAGGATGCGGTTCACCCACTACGGCGGCGATGACCATTTCGTCGCCCGCAAGGACGGCGGCCGTCGCCGTCAGACGAAGGCTGCGCCACAGCTTGTCGAGTTCCGGGCGCGCGGCGTCGATCACACGCAGCGAAGAAGACGCGGACTCGCCAAGTGGGATAAGGCCGGGTCCGAGTCGGTAGGTGGGTCCCGGGTCGTTGCGTATCACCCATGCCAGCTCGACCATGCTGAACAGCAACGACTGGCACGTGGTCTTGTTGACCCCTACTTGTCGTGCGAGCTCCGCTAGCGACAGATCCTCGCCGGGCCGTTCGGTCAAAACCCGCAGAAGCTCAGCCGCCCGCAGCACTGCTTGGGATGGCTTGACGGGCACGCGCTCACGGTACTCGCTCGCCCCATGGCCATGCGCGGCCTATCCGCTATTGCTAACAAATGTCTGAATATCCTAACATCCGGTCAGGCGATGGGGGACCGGGCGGTCGGCAAGAGAACCGGCTGTGTCCCCGCAATTGCGAACACGACGAGGAGGGACTCGAACTCGTGTGGCGAACAGGCAACTACCGATCAGCGATCGGTGACAGATACGTGTGTGCGATAGCGCTCAACCAGCGAACGCGTGAAGGTTTAGGGGGCTTCGATGGCAGCTTTGACAACACCACAGATCCGACCGCTCACTGCCGCCATCGGCGCCGAGGTCGCGGGCGTTGACCTTCGCCGCGCGCTCGACGGCGATACACGCCACGCTATTCTCGACGCGTTCCATCGACATTTGGTCCTCTTCTTCCGCGGACAAGCGCTCGAGCCGGCAGAGCAGGTCGCGTTCGCCAGGAACTTCGGACAGGTCGAGCCGCACCCTTTCGCAAAGCCGCATCCTGAGCATCCCGAGTTAACAGTCCTCGCGCAGACCACGCCCGAGGCCGACGGGACCAACTCTTGGCACACCGACTCGACCTTCATGCCCGAACCCCCGCTCGGGTCTGTGCTGCGCGCCGTACAGTTGCCGCCGATCGGTGGTGATACGTGCTGGGCGAGCATGTACGCCGCGTACGACGCCCTGTCGGCGCCCATGCGATCGTTGCTCGAACAGTTGACGGCGGTCCATGACATCACCGAACCGCTTCGCTGGTCGATTGGCGGCGGGCACACGACGTCGAGCGACATCGCGTCACTCCAAGCAAAGTGGCCACCGGTCGAACACCCCGTGGTTCGCGTTCACCCGGCAACCAAACGCAAATGCCTCTACGTGAACCGCAACTTCACCACGCAGCTCTGCGGGCTGAGCACCGACGAAAACGCAGTGCTGTTACAGATGCTCTTCCAGCACGTGTCACGACCCGACTTTCAGGTGCGTTTCCGATGGGAACCCGACTCGGTCGCATTTTGGGACAACCGCTGTACACAGCACTACGCGTTACCCGACTACACCGGCCATTTGCGAGTCATGCATCGCGTCATGATCCAAGGCGACCGGCCCGTGTAGCGGCCTACGAGGAGTATCGACGATGGACGCACTGCACGATCCCATGAATGCCGCTTCCGCCGCACAGCGGCACGAGATCACCACGGAATTGCGGCGCGAGTGCCCCGTTTCCAAGACCTCGACCGGCGCGTGGTTCATCGCTGGCCGCAAAGGAGTCGAAGCCGCGCTACGCGACGTGTGGTCCTTCACCGGTTCCTTCGGGCGGCAAGGTCCCGATGACGATGTGCCCGAGGAGCGCAAACTGATCGGCTCCATCCCCGAACCCCGCCATGGCGAGTTGCGCCGTGTGATGAACGCGGTCCTCGCGCCACACAGAATCGCAGAGTGCGAACCATTCGTCCGGTCGCTGTGCCAGCGACTGATCGATGACGTCGTCGCCGAGGTCGCGGCGCGGCCACATGATCCTGTCGACATGGTGGCCGCCTTCGCCAGCCCAGTGCCGACGACGGTGATCGCTCATGTACTTGGGGTCCCAACGACGGACAACGCGCGGTTCGGCCGGTGGACCGACGAGCTGCTCGCAGCCATGGACAGCGATGCGCGAGCCGATCGTCCCGTCCACGACCCGACCTCCTCGAGTCCCGAATTCATGGCGTATCTCGACGACCAAATCGATCAGCGAATCCGTCATCTCGAAACCGGCCGGGAGCCGGGCGACGACATCATCTTTCGCTACCTGCGCGCCGAGATCTGCGGCGAGCGACTCTCACCGATCGCCATCCGCTCACAACTCGTCATGCTCGTCATCGCCGGCAACGAGACAACTCGCAACCTCATCGGCAACACGCTTCACCGACTCGCTTCCGACCGTGATCTCTACGAGTCCCTGCGGCGCGATCTGACTCTCGTGCCGATTGCCATCGAGGAGTCGCTGCGGCTCGACACCCCTGTGCAGATCCTGGCGAGGACCTGCATGCAGGACGCGACGATCGATGGCGCGACCATTCCCGCGGGCGACCGTGTCGTTATTGGAGTTGCCTCAGCCAATCGTGACGACCACATCTACGACGACCCGCACGCGTTTCGTCTCGATCGCCAAAGCCCGCGTGACCACGTGGCGTTCGGCGCGGGCCCGCATGTGTGCCCGGGTGCCGCGCTAGCGCGGCTCGAAGGCATTTTGGCAATCGAGACGGTTCTCGAACGATGCACAACGCTCAACTTGCCACCAGACGCTCAATTCGACGCCAACCCCGTGTTCTGGGCCCACGGTCCGCGCTCCCTGCCGCTCTTGATCAGCTAAATGCGTTGGCGATGGTGGTGGCACTGGCTGCGCTCGGGTCTCTCTCGACCCACAAGGCACCGGGCGTGATCAGCTTCGCTCAAGGTGCATTCGTGGTGCTCGGCGCGTATATCGCGGTGCGTGCCAAGCTCTAATGCGTTGACCAGCGCTTTTGCTCGACCCTCGTGAGCGAGCCCCGATAGCCGCCGGATCTGTCGGCATCCGAATGCATCCAGTCGGCCGCAAGTTCCTAGCATGGGCCCGTGTTCGCCATGACGCCGTCAGAAGACCCTGGCCGATGATACGACCCGACGATCCCGCCATCCTCGAAGCGGGCGACGATGGGGTCGCCATCCAGACCGAAGCGAGCGGTTGTCCGTTCGACCACCGCGCCCTGGCGGCAGTAGCAGCGGAGAGCGGCGGAGGAGTCTGCCCGTTCCCCATGGCCCGCGTCGGACAGCGATCACCGGCCGACATGGTGGTCCGCAAGCTGTTGCGCATCCGCGACCGCCCGACGGGGTTGTCCGAGAACGCGGCCTACAGCACGTTCCAGCGGTCAATGTTGATCTCTGCGATCCGATGCACGCTGACCTACGTCGTCTTCCCCTTCGTGTTGCCCGCCGCCGGCTTTGCCACCGGTGTCGGCCCCGTCGTGGGCATCACCATCGGCGTCGTGGCGATCACCTGCGACGTCTTCACCATCCGTCGCTTCTTTGCCGTCGATCACCGCTGGCGCTGGCATTTCTCGGCGATCGCAGTCGCGGTCATCTGCCTGCTGCTCGTCCTCATGGTGCAAGACATGATTCACCTCCTGCGATGACGCAAGAGTCGGTGCGACCGGCGACATCGGTTGCACGGAATCGCGCCGTGCGTGGTTGTTGGTTCGTGGCCGGCTGGTTTGCCGTCGCTTTGGGCGCAGTCGGCGTCATTGTCCCTGGGCTACCCACGACGGTCTTCTTCATCATCGCCGCATGGTGCTTCAGTAAATCGAGCCCACGATTCGAGCGGTGGGTGCTCGAGCTCCCTCGGGTCGGGCCGATGGTGCGCAGCTATCGCGAAGGGTTGGGGATGCCGCGCCGGGCGAAGGTCGCCGCGCTGTCGATGATGTGGGCCGCGATTGCGATCAGTTCGGTCCTACTGCGTGACCGCCGACTGGCCATCGTCGTGATCATCGTCGCTCTCGGATGCGTCGGCAGTGCCTACATCTTGTGGCGCGTGCCGACGCGCGAGCAGGTGCTGATCCGAACTGAATCAAGCAAAGGCAGTTGAGCGCAGCGTCGTCAGCGGCTGACACACTTCATACCCCCGGATCGTCGCGGGCCGCGCCCCATAGTCTCTCTGCTCGTTGGCGTCATCGAGGGACCACTGGAGGAGAACTGTGACGATTGCCGGATGCACCGTGATCGATTGCCACCACCACGTGGGGTCGCTCGAGGCCCAAGGCTTCACCTTCGCCGATGTCGACGCCGGCAAGGACCCGGCCACGGTCGAGCTCGAACGGCGCCTGTCCGCGATGGATCGCCAAGGCGTCGATCAGGCGATCGTGATTCCCGGCCATGGCTATCTCCGGCCCGACGGCGTTGCCGACACGCGTCGGATCAACGACGGCGTGGCCGCGTATCGAGACGCCCATCCTCGGCGCTTCCCCGCGGCTCTCGGCATCGTCGAGCCGCTCCACGGCGCGGCCGGTATCGCGGAGCTACGGCGCATGCGTGACGAACTCGGCCTCGTCGGCGTCAGCGTGCACACCCGGTTTCAGGGAGTGCAAACCGACAGCCCGCTCGTACTCGCGCTGGTGCGCGCCGCGGCGGAGCTCGGGTTGGTGCCATTCATCCACGCCGTCGAAGGCGTTCCTGACGAGGCCATCTGGCGGGCCCAACAGGTCGCTCGCGCGGTACCCGACACCAAGATCGTGGTGCTCGACGCGTTCGGCGGGGCAGAGCATGCGCGTCACGCGGTGGTGATCGCGAAAGAGACGCCGAATCTCGTGTTCGACACGAGCCTCGCGCACCACTACCTCTTCGTCGAAGCGATGATCAGCGCCGTGGGGCACGAGCGGCTCGTGTTCGGCACCGACTACTACTCGATGATGGCCGACCCGCAACCAAGCGTCGTGCTGGACAAGCTCGCGACCAATGACATGCCCGCGGAGCACAAGGCCGCAATCCTCGGCGGCAACCTTCGGCGAATCCTTCGATTGCCGTGATGGTCGCGGGCAGAGGCCCGGAGTATTGGAACCAGCCCGCGCCGACGCGCCCGCTTCGAATTGTTCACGATGCAGGCCTCTGCGTACTCGACGCCGAGCCGGATCGAGCAACACTGCCGTGGCCCGAGTGCCGACGAGTTCGGTGAATGAAGTTGCGAGCTGAGCGTCGCGTCAGCTCCATACGCCGAAGGTGCGAAACGCAAGGCTGCCGCCGGCGAGATCGCCTCCGCGCAATGGGATCTCGTCGAGCGGTCGATCGATCGATTCGATCGTCGGCGCGGCGATGCGAGCCGCGGTTGCTGCGAGTGCTTCGCGGTCGAGGCCGTACGCGCGAATAGCGTTCTCGCCGATCATGTCGCGAATCACCGTGCGCGGTAGCCCGGCGTAGCTCGAACGGAGCGCGAGGTGGGTGACCGGCTCGTCGCTCCAATTCGCGGGGTATTGGAATGTGCCTTCGGTGTGTGGATAGTCCGAACCCCAGCAGACGTTGCCGGCATAGCCGTCGCGCTCGGCGGCGAGTGCTTCGAAGCGTGCATGAAAACTGGCGCCGACGAACACGTTGCTGCGGACGTACTCGCTCGGCCTACGCGTGAGGTGATCGAGTGGCGAGGAGACCGATCCCGAGTCGAACAGTGAGTCCATCTCGTCGACGACCGTGGCCAACCATGCGCCGGGCCGTTCGGTGATCACGAGCGTGACGTGAGGATGCCGCTCGAATACGCCGCCGAACACGAGCCGCGAGATGATCGACACCCGCGACATCGCCATGAGTTCCATCGACGCGATCTGGTACGCGCCGGGCGCACTCACCTCCGGCGTCACCTGGCCGCCGTGGTTGGCCAGCACCATGCCGAGATCGGCACACGTCGCCCAGAATGGATCCCACGCCGGATCGTTGTAGGGCATGATGCCGTCGCGCTGCGCGGGGAGGTTCACGCCTTTGAGTCCCATCCCGGCGGCCACGCGTACTTCGTCGGTGGCTCGTTCGACGTCCCACATCGACAGCTGCGCGAGACCTACGTGGCGGTGGGGCTCGACCGAAACGAAGTCGCCCAGCCAACGGTTGTAGATCTCGTTGCCGACGCGCGCGATCTCGGGATCTTCTGCAGGGAGGTTGCCTTTGCCCGCGCCCGCCAACAGATGTAGGCGAAACGGGAACGGCTGGCCGTTTTGGCTGCCGTGGAAGATCACCCCGGCGGCAACGCCGTCGTAGTCCATGTCGCGCAATCGTGCGTAGATGTCGTGATGGCCGTCGGTCTCGAAGTTGCGCTTGCGCGATGCCGGCGCCTCTTTGGGCTCGACCCCCGCCACTGCGAAACCTGTGCCCGGAGCACGTCCGAACGACCCGATGGGCTCGACGTTGGCCGCGGTGTACGCGTCGAACTCATCGAGATACTTCGCGGGGCAGTAGGGTCGGAGATCGTCGGCCAATCGTGGGCCGACGTGGGTGTCGCTCGACACGATGATCAACGGCTCGCTCATTACCACCCCCGCGTCGTCAACTCACGCTATCGAGTTTGGCCGAACACGATCAGCGCGTCGGCAGCCGATTCCGCGCCCCACACCTCGCCCGGCCGCCCGAGCAACTGGCGGACGTTCGCGGGGCTGCTCGGGAATGGATAGCTGTCGAACCGCTCGGTGTCGGGGTCGAAGCGGACGAGCGAGTTCGATCCGAAATCGGTCAGCCACACCGTGTCGGCGTCATCGACGAAAACGGCATACGCGTGGGGTTGGGCACCCGGCAAGCGCCACTCACGGCTCGTGCCCCTGCTCGGGTCGTGCATCGCGACCTGCCCCGCGTTCCATTCGGCCACCCACAAGCGTCCACGGGAATCGGCCCAGACGCGTCGGGCGCCCTGTGCCGCGGTGGGCAAGTCGACAACCGTCGCCGCGCCCGTCGTCGAATCGATGCGGGCGAGATAGCTGTTCGCCAACGACACGAACCAGACGGTGCCTCCGGCAACCGCGATGCCATACGGTCCGCTGCCCCGCGGAGCGTCGTACACGTCCATGCGGCGCGTGGCCGGATCGAGGCGTCCGTAGACGCCGCTCTGGCCGGTGAACCACAACAGATCGTCCGCGTCGAAGACCGCGGTGTTCAAATTTGCGTTCGCGCGATTCGCCGGCAGATTGAAGCGATCGATGCGCTTGGTCGTCGGGTCGACGCGCACGATGGCGTTGAGCCCGCCGTCGGTGATCCACGGCGCGCCGTCCGGTCCGACGATCACGCCGTGGGGACGCGATCCCGTGCCGAGGGCGATGCGCTCGACGGCACCTGTGGCCGGATCGAGCCGACCCAGTTCCCCCGAGCCTTGGCCCGTGTACCAGACCGTCCCGTCGGGCGCGGGCGCGACATCATGGGGTCTCGAGCCCGCGGGTACCGGATAGCGCGTGTATCCCATAGCCACCGGGGCAGTGGTCGACGGCGCGCTACTCGTCGGCGTCACCGCTTCGGTGGTTGCGGCGCGCGTCGTCGCTACCTCGGGCATCCACGTCACGACTGGCGCCCCGGTTTCGCCGCTGTCCGAGCATGCCGTCGCGCCGAGCAACGCGAACAACGCGGTAGCCCGGACGAACGAACGGCGGGTCGTCATCGCATCATTGTGCCGCGTTCTTACCTCGAAGACGTGACAGCCTCGGCCGCCTGGTGCAGCGTGTGCTCGGCCGCGTGTATCGCCTCGGTTGCAGAGTGCGTCGCGGCTTTGCGGGCACGGCGGCCGGCTTTGCGGCCGCGCTCGGCCGCCTTTCTCGCGTCGATGGCGGCGCGTTTCGCGGCTTTCTTGGCTTCGACCTTCGCCTCGGCGGCAGACCGCTCGGCAGCTTTGCGGGCACGGCGGCTGACCTTGCGGCCGCGCTCGGCGGCGTCGCTGCCCGCGCTGCGGGCAGTCTCCATGCCGCTGCGGACGATCGGATCGGCCCCGGCGATCAACCCGGCGAGGCGGTCGTGTTTCTTGCCCTTGTTGCCGCGTCGCCGTCCGCGCCGCTTTTCCGACTTGCGTTCCGCGCGCGCTGCCTCTGCCTTGGCGTGTTTCATTCGTTTTTCGGCAGCGATGCTACGTACCTCGGCCGACATGCGAGCCTCGTGCTCTCGCTCGAGTGCGGCCTCGGCCTCATGTTGTGATTGCTCCGCACGGCGAAGCTTCTCTTTCTTGCTGCGGAACGGCACGAGCCCGAGCGTTCCTACCGACACTGTTTTTCGGATCAGCCCCATGCTGTCTGCCTTTCGACGGCGGCTCAGTACCCAATAGGCCTTCAAACTAACCCTCTACGCCCAGATCGGGCTGCCGCTTTCCCCCGCTCCTCCGCGGCGACATTGTCGTGGGCCGTCAACATCTTCACCATCGTCGGTGCCGCCACGCTTGGTGATCGGCGCCTCGCTGGCCCGCCGGTCGGGTGCGCGACAGGCCTTGCTCGCCGGCACCGGCCTCTTCACGGCGGCGTCGGTGGCGGCGGCGCTGTCGCCCAACGTCGAGTTGCTGGTGTTGTGCCGCGTCGTGCAGGCGCTCGGCTCGTCGTTGATCATCCCGAGTGGCGCCGCGATCGTGTACCGGAGTTCCCACTGCACAAGCGCGGCCTCGCGGTGACGTCATGGGCCGCGATCGGCGCCGTGGGCGCCGCGGCGGGGCCGTCGTTGGGCGGCCTGCTCATCGACGTCGGGAGTTGGCGGTGGGCGTTCTGGTCGAACCTGCCGCTCGGCATCGTCGCGATGGCGGTCGTGGCGGCCGTCATCGCCGAGACGCCGGCCGACGGTTCGGTGCGCATGCCCGACGCGGCCAGTTCGGTGTTGCTGACCTTCGGTATCGGTGCCGCGGTGCTCGCGTTGGTGCAGACCCCTGAGTGGGGTTGGAGCGACGCCCGCACGATCGCGTCACTGGTGGTGGGGATCGCGCTGTTGAGCGTCGTCGTGCAACGCTCGTTCCACCATCCGCGTCCATTGCTCGAGCTCTCACTATTTCTCGATGCGCGCTTCGGGGTGGGCAACATTGCGCTACTGGTCTTCTCCGTCAGCTTCTTCGGCTTTCTGTTGACGAGCGTGTTGTTCCTCACCGATGTGTGGGACTACTCGATTCGCCGCGCCGGTCTCCTCACGACGCCGGTCTTCGCCGCCACGGCGTTGATGTCGGTCGTATCGGGTCGCGTGGCCGCGCACATCGGGTACCGCACGGTGATGGCGGCGGGCGGTGTGCTGTGGGGCGCCGGCACCTTGTGGATGGCATTTGGCATGACCGAATCGCCGTCAACTGTCCGGTGGCTCGGCGCGATCTCCACGCTCGGTCTGGGTTCGGGCGTGTTGTGGGGGTCGATGCTCGCGGTGAACCTCCAGACGTTGCCGATCGAGTCGATGGCCGCCGGCGCGAGCTTGAGTCAGACCCTGCAGAACATCGGCAGCACGTTGGGCGTCGCCATCATGATCACCGCGCTTGGTGAGATCACCGTCGGCGACCTCGGCGAGTTCCCGGGGATGTGGGTGGCTTGCGCCGTCACGACGATGTTGGCGGTCGCGGTATGTACGTTGGTTTCGAATCCTGTCCGCGCCGACCTATAGCTGTCCGTCGTCGATGCCGGCGTTGTAGCGAAAGCCGACGCGATCGAGCCACTCCTCGGTCGGGACCCCTTCGATCACCGCGGGCGCGGAGGCAAGGATCTCTTCGCGGACCGATGGTGCACTCGCGGCATCTTGGATCACCTTTTCGTGCCCGGTGGCGATCGCGAAGAGGAACCCTCTCTCGTCGGAGATGTTCTCGAAGCGACGGTGGCATCCCGGCGGGATGCACAGCGTGTCGAAGAGATCGAGCTCGACGCAATGCTCTCCTTCGTCGCCCCATTCGACGCGGAACCTTCCTTTCGCGACGAAGAAGATCTCGTGCGTCAGGAGGTGGGCGTGCAGGGGAGGGCCGACGCCGGGCTCACACTCGGCGAGCATGATGACGAGGCCATCGGGCCCGCGGCCGCCGTAGGGCATGACGGTGTTCTCCGCGGCCTCCGGTCCGAGCACCCCGTACAGCTGCTGCGGCATGGCAACGGGAAGGATCGCGTCGGCAACCGCTTGGGGAACGAGCTTCCTGAAGTAGTGCTCCGTCGAACGCAACTCGGCGAAGCGCGCGAGCCCGCTGAGTACATCGGACTCTGACGGCGTGGTGGTCTTCATGTGCGCTCCTTCCGCGCGTGCGGTGTAGCGAGTGATGCGACATGGTAGGTCTAGCGTGCAGGCCGTGCCGGTGGATCCCCGACTCGACTTCATGCTGCGCAGCGCTCCCGCATCTTCTGCGCCACCGCTCTCCGCTGCGGAGACCCGCGCGAACGCGCACGCAATGATGACGCGCATGCTCGCCGAGTACGCGCTGCCCGACACGACGACGGTCGGGCAGCGCCGGAACACAAGTTTCCATTGTCATTGACTGATTGCCTTGCCGCGCTCGAATGGATCGTCTCGCATGCGACATCTCTCGGCATCGACGCGCACCGTGTCTCGATCGGCGGTGTGTCCGCGGGCGCCAATCTCGCGGCCGCGGTTGCTCTCCGAGCTCGGAACCGAGGCGGCCCGTCCATCATCTTTCAAGTGCTCGAGATCCCGCTCCTGGACCTGACGCTGTCCCAACCGTCGGTCGTCGAGTTCGCCGAGGGGTCGGGCTCACACGGGCCGCGCTCGACCAGGCGGTCACCGACTACCTCGACGACGCAGCCGATGCGTCAGACCCGCAGGCGTCCCCGTTGCTCGAGCCCGATCTCTCGGGCCTGCCACCGGCGTTGATCATGACGGCGGAGTTCGATCCGTTGCGTGACCAGGGCGCAGAGTTCGCCGGCCGCCTGAATGCCGCCGGCGTTGCCGCCGAGCTGTGCCGATGGGACGGTCATGTCCACGGCGCAGCCTCGTTCACCGCGCTGCTGCCATCGGCGCGTGACTATCGGGACCGCATCGTCACCGCCCTACACGACTCGATCGCTGTGTGAACAGCAATTCGAGCGGGTCGCGAAGGTCCAGCATGCCGAGGTAGCCACCGCCGGTGTCGATGGCATCGTGCACGGCGTAGCCGAGCATGGCCTGACAATCGCGAGGCAGCGTGCTCGCGACCTCGGGGGGTACGGCGAGGTAGTTGTTCTCCTCGGTGCGCAACCATCCCAGCGTGTACGAGAGATGCACGCCCCGCCTTGGCGCGTTCGTGACGTTGCCGCCGCCGCCGTGCAGTGTCGATCCGAGATAGACGACGGCCGAACCTGCCGGCATCTCTGCGCAAGCGAGCTCCGCGTCGTCCGGCGTGCGGTCACGCTCCCACCGGTGGCTGCCCGGCACGAGACGGGTGGCGCCATTGTCGCGGGCGAAGTCGACCATCGCGATCACCGAGGCGACCTGCAACTCGGGATGCGGGCGCGGCAGCAGATTCCACACATCTTCATCGCGGTGCAAGAGCTGGTCCTCCGCTCCGGGCATTCGTTCGAGCAGATGGGCGAGGTTGAGTTGGTATCGCGCGCATGACGGAGCCAGCACTCGGTCGCAGATCGCCAACAGCAGCGGATGCATCATCACTGCAGTGGCGAATGTCGGTGATTTCGCTGCCAATCCGGTGACGTGGCGGGCCCTCGCGTGGAAGTACTGGACCGCGGGGTTGAGGTGGCGCATATCGAGGTCGGCTCGCGCGACGTGCGGCTCGACTTCGTCGTTGACGGCCTCGATGACGGCTTGCGAGAGCAATCCCTCGACGATGACGGCACCGCACTCGTCGAGAGCGGCGCATGCATCGGCCGGTGAGCACTCGGCCGAGACGGTTGGCAGCGTACGGCCCACGGGAGAACCTCCTCGGCTCATCGAGTTGCGAGAGTAGCCTGATGTACGCGTCGCGCGTCTTGCGGATCACGGCAGAATGGACGACATGTCTGGACAACCACTGTTGACACCGCGACGGATCACAAATGGGATAGGCCTTCTCTCGATCGCGGTCGGACTGTTCACGATCATCGATCCCGCCGACTGGTTCGCCGCGGAAGGTGGTCCGGTTCTTGTCGGCGTGGTGCTGGCCGGCGTCGGAGTGTTCATCGTCATCGCGAGTTCGTGGCTCGCGCGTCACCGTCCCGACGACACGCCGTGGGACCCATTGATGGAAGGAGACCTTCACGGCGGGTTGTAGGCGCATGGCTCGAGCGAGGCTGCGAGTTCTCCGGCGTCGACGTGCCAGGAGTCGATCAACAGGAGGCACTTGCTCAACGAAGCACTCGTCATTGCCGACATCGTTGTTACGGGTCTGGCGAAGCCGGTGACGTTGTACGAACGGTTCCTGATTCGGTGGGGGCAGATCTCGGAGATCGAAGCGGTCTTCTTGTCACCGCCGGCCGGATGATCTGACGCCCTCCAGAAAAGCCCGCACGTCGGCGACTGCTGCGACCGACTCGGGTACATGCGGGATCATGGCGTGCCACACGTGCGTCATCTGCGGCCACATGTCGAGTTGTACGCGTCCGCCGCATTGCGCAATGCGTGACGCCAGCGCGACGGCGTCGTCCGCAAGAACTTCGTGCGTCGACGCGTGGACGAGCATCGGTGCGAGGTCGGCGAGGTCACCGAAGATCGGCGACGCCAGCGGCCGGCGCGCGTCGACGTCACCGAGGTAGTCGCTCGCTGCCTCGGCTGCCGCTTCGATGTTGAAGTACGGATCAGTGCGGGCGTTGCGCGCGTAAGCCTTTGTCGTGCACGTCAGGTCGGCCAGGGGCGAGAGGCATACACCTGCTGCGGGTTGCGGCAGCCCTCGTCGCTTGGCGGCCAGCAACGTCGACACCACCAATCCGCCGCCCGCCGAATCGCCCATGATCGCGATCTGGTCGCCGCGCCAACCAGTTGCCAGCAACCACGCGTAGGCGGCAAGGCAATCCTCGAGGCCGGCGGGGAAAGGGTGCTCGGGAGCAAGCCGGTAGTCGAGCACGAGCAATGACGACTCCAAGGCAACGGCGAGTTGCGACGCAAACGGTCGATAGGCGCGCAACGAACCGATGCGAAACCCGCCGCCGTGTAGATAGAGCACGACCCGATCGCTCGTCGGGGCCGGCGGGCGGATCCATTCGGCCGCCCGGGCCGTGACTGTGAGCGCTTCGACGGTCACACCATCGGCGAGCGGTGCGCTACCCATCATCTCGTCGATCGCCTGACGAGCGCCATGTACGTCGACGGGGATCGCCGGCGGACGAGCCCTCAGTGCCTCGATGATCGCGTTGAACTCGGCGCTCGGCATGCTTCCCCCGCAAGCGGCGGATTATCGCCGCAGATGTGACTGGTTCAGCTCACGTTAGACGCGAGTAACTTGCGGAAGTCGCGTGCGATACGGGGCGCGAACGGGGGAACCGATGAACGTCTCCTACGGCGATCTGCCGGTGATCGATCTCGCACAACCCGACTGGTGGCGCGTGCCCGCAGAGGTCACCCAGCCGATGCACGATGCCAACGCAGCCGCGGCGTATGTGCCCGGCTTCGACACGGTGACGTTCCTTCGCTACGACGACTGTCTCGCCGGTCTGACGGATCCCAACTTGATCGCGATGGGGTCTCGCTACTTCGAGATGCAGGGATGGTCCGACGGCGCCTTTGTCGACTGGATCCGACTCAACGTCGTGATGATGAACCCTCCGGGCCACACGCGCCTGCGTAAGCTGGTCAACCGGGCGTTCACGCCGAGGGCAGTGGGCGAGATGCGCGTCGTGTCGCAGCAGGTGGCGTCCAAACTCTGCGACCACGTCGACGACAATGCCGGGGTGGTCGAGTTCGTGCGCGACTGGGCGCGAGTGATGCCGCTGCGGGTCGTGTGTCAGATGATCGGCATCCCCTTCGTCGACGTCGATCAGATGGCTGACTGGGCCACGGGTCTGACCGAAGCGTCCGGAGTCGCTGGTCCCGACGCTCGCGAAAAAGGCGACGCGGCGATGCGGGCCTTCAACGACTACGTCAGCGCCATGATCGCCGAGCGCAAGGCGTCGCCCCGTGATGACCTGCTGACCGCGCTCATCAACGCCGAAGAGTCGGGCGATCGACTGACCCAATCCGAGCTCGTCGCGATGGTCGTGCAGCTGATCTTCGCCGGGCACGAGACGACGCAGAATCTCTTGGGCAACGGCCTGTACCGCCTCTTGGAAAACCCTGAGCAACTCGCGGCGGTCCGGTCGGATCGATCGCTCATACCCAACGCAGTCGAAGAGATGCTGCGCTACGACCCACCGATCCTGTTCACCTCGAGGATCGCCGTCGACGCCAGCGAGATCGCCGGTGTGCCCATCGCTGCCGACCAGTTGGTGATGTTGAACCTGACTGCGGCGAACCATGATCCTGCTCGCTTCACGGACCCCGCACGCTTCGATGTGTCGCGACCTGACATCCGCCACCTGTCGTTCGGCCACGGCGTGCATTTCTGCTTGGGGGCGAATCTCGCGCGGCTCGAGGCAGACGTCGCGTTCAACACACTGTTCGACCGCTATGCCACCATCGACTGGGCCGACGACGAGCGCAGCGATTGGACGAGCTACACGCCGCTACGGGGGCGTCAGCAGATGCGGCTACGCCTGGGCTAGCCGAGCCCGCGCTGTTCCACGTCGACCGTCTGCGCCGGAGGTGCGACGAAGATGCAGAAGGGGTGGCCTGCTGGATCCGCGAAAGCCAAGAGCGGTTCGACCGGGTCATCGAAGCGTCGTACAACAGACCAGCGCCGAATGAGAGCGCGCGCTCGTACTGACCCGCCAGCTCTTCGACGGTAGGAACACTCAGGTCGAGGTGGAGTTGCGGAGGTATGCCATCTTCCGGCCACGTCGGGGCAGCCATCTGCTCGACCTGCTCAAAGGCAAGCCTGGCCTTCTGTTTTCGGGTCGAGGAGCACGAGCCAATCGCGCCCATTCGTATCCGGCTGGTCACCACGTGGAGGCTCGTCCCCGGGCCGATAATGGTACCCCAGGAGCTCCCGGTAGAACTCGGCGAGTCCGCGGGCATCAGTCGTGTCGAGGACAACTGAACGCAGAGTTGGGAAGGGTTGCGGCCTCCCGCCAGTCTCGCGTGAGCACGATCGTCGCGTCCCAGAAGTGCGGCACGCGACGTCGCAAACGTTGGCCTGATTTCGCACTCGTTGAGCGGGTGCTGGTCCACGTCGATCCTGCCGTGTTGCGCGTTGGTGCGCGCAGAATCTCCCTGATTTTATTGGGTTCCGTTTGTGTCGGCGGTCGAACACCTGTACGATCATCTGCATGTTGAGTTCGTCGGTGGTGGAGCTGATCGACATCGCGAAGCGCCTCGATCTCGCCGTCGATGGCGACGACATCGCGGCGGTGACGATGGTGCGCGAGTGGCTG
>DATLFA010000088.1:0-223329 GCA_035525225.1 Acidimicrobiales bacterium | reverse complement strand
TTTTACAGGTGTCGACACCTGTAAAACGCCAACAGAAGCCAAAGGTGGGTCGGAGTAGCGTCGGGGCGTGGCTGATGTGCAACGAGTTTCTTCAGGGAGTCCGTTCGAAGCGGTGATGGGTTATTGCCGCGCCGTACGCGTGGATGATCGGGTCTTCGTCGCGGGGACCGCACCCAGTTGGCCGGACGGTCACGTCGACCCGGATGTCGAGACGCAAGCCCGCCGGTGCCTCGAGATCATCGGTCGCGCCCTCGACGCGGCCGGCGCGTCGTTCCAGGACGTTGTGCGTACACGCGTCTACCTGGTCGACGCCGCGGACTTCGATGCCGTCGCCCGCGCGCACGGCGAGACCTTCGCCGCAATCCGTCCGGCGAACACGACAGTCGTCGTGGCCGCGTTGCTCAACCCTGCGTGGAGGATGGAGATCGAAGTCGACGCGGTGATCACGAGCTATTGAGTCCGTACGGCTACTCGTAGCTGACCAAAGTTGCGGCGGCGGCGGCGATGTCTTCCACCTGTGGCAGAACCGTTCGTTCGAGCAATGGCTCATAGGGAACGTGTGTATCGAGCGCACCGACGCGCCGCACCGGTGCATCGAGCGACGCGAAGAGCTCGTCGCCCGCCCATGCCGCGATCTCGGCGCCGAAGCCACAGGTGATGTTGTCTTCTTGCACGACGAGCAGCCGGTGCGTCTTTTGTAAGCTAGTCGCGATGGCATCGCGGTCGTACGGGATGATCGTGCGCAGGTCGACCACCTCGACCTCGACGCCAACTTCGGATTGCAGGCGATCTGCGGCCTCGAGCGACTTTTGCACGGTCGCGCCCCACGTGATGATCGTCAGGTCGGTGCCTTCACGACGACGCGCCGCGCGCCCGAACGGCACGATGTGGGCGGCACCGGGATAGGGGTCACGGGCGTAGGGCTGGCGCAGTAGATGTTTGTGCTCGAGGAACAGCACCGGGTCTTCGCATTCGAACGCGTAGCGCAACAGACCGGCGGCATCGGCGGCGCGCGAAGGGAACGCGATCAAGAGGCCGGGAATGTGCGCGAAGATCGATACGCCGCTTTGGCTGTGCCATATCGCACCACCGGTCAGGTAGCCACCGATCGCCACCCGGATGACGGTGGGCACGTGAAACGCACCGTTGGATCGCCAACGGATGGTCGCGGCTTCGCTCTTGATCTGCTGCATCGCCGGCCAGATGTAGTCGAAGAACTGGATCTCGGGGCACGGACGTAACCCTCGGATTGCCTGCCCGACCGCGCGGCCGATGATGTTCGCTTCGGCGAGCGGCGTGTTGTAACAACGGTCGCTGCCGAACTTGCGCTGCAGCCCACGGGTCGTGCCGAACACACCACCTTTGCCTTCGACCATGTCGAGCAACTCGGGCGGAGCGTCGGCGACGTCTTCTCCGAACACGCGCACGCGTTCGTCGACCGCCATGATGTCGTGCAACGTACGGTTGATCGTGTCGCCGAACCCCGCGGGGTCGCCTTCGTTGGCGGGTGTCGTCTCGGTGCGTTCCGGTAGGACATAGATGTGATCGCCGACCGTCAACGGGTCGGGCCGCCGTGCCTCGATCGCCCGCCGTGCGATGTCGGCTACCTCGGTTCGCGCATCGGATCGGATACGTTCGACCTCTTCGTCGCTGAGAACACCGGCATCAACAAGTGTGCGCCCCATGAGCACGAGCGGATCGCGTCGCGCTTCGTCCGCGAGCTCGTCGGCGGGTCGGTACTTGGATTGTGCGTCGGCCGACGAGTGCGAATACGGCCGCGTGACTTTGGCATGCAAAAGCGCGGGGCCTCTGCCCGAGCGCACCCAATCGATTGCCTGCGCTCCCACCCGGCGCACCGAGAAATAGTCGCCGCCATCGACGTGAAAGATGTTGAGTCCGCGAAACCCGATGACCAACTGGTCGATCGGAGCGGGCGCCTGATCACGCGCGGGGACCGAGATCGCCCACCCGTTGTCCGCGACGACGATCAGCAGTGGCAGCTTGAGCGTGCAGGCAGTGTTGAGGCCTTCCCACACCTCTCCCTCGCTGCACGCGCCTTCGCCGAGTGAGACGTAGGTCAGTTCGTCGGAGTGGGCGACGCATCCCGGAAGGCCCGGATGGTTGACGATGTAGCGCGATGCCTCAGCACAACCCACGGCGCCGAGCACCTGGCTGCCGGTAGGGCTCGACTGCGTCACGATGTTCAACTTCGCGTCGCCCCAATGCGCCGGCATCATGCGACCGCCCGATGCGGGATCATCGGCCGCGCCAACTGCCTGGAGAAGCGTTTCGTACGGCGATACACCGAGCCCGAGGACGAGCGCGAGGTCGCGGTAGTACGGAAAGAACCAATCGTGCGCCGGTCGCAAGTGGCGCGCCAACCCGACCCCCAGCGCCTCGTGCCCCGCGCCGGAAATCTCGAAGAACACTTTCGATTGCTTCTGGAGGCTTATCTCGCGGTCGTCGATGGCGCGCGACGTCGCGGCCAGCCTGAAATCGGCGATGGCCTCGTCGGCGGCGATGCCGTGCGGCAGTGCCCGGGTCGAGTCCATCAGAGTTCGTCCTCCCAATCGCGCTGCACGAGGATGTCGCGCACGAGCGCCAGGAACGCCGCGGCGTACGCGCCGTCGAACGCGCGGTGATCGAACGACAACGAGAGGTTGCCGAGCGGTCGGATGCCCACCGACCAGCCTCCCTCGCCGTCGGCAACCGCGCAGGGCCGCATTCCCACGCCGTCGGTCGAAAGGATCGCAACCTGCGGAGGATTGATGATCGGCCCCGTGACGACGGTGCCGTAGCTGCCGGCGTTGGTGATGGTGAAGGTGCCACCAGTGAGGTCGTCGGCGCTCAATTGACGTGCCCGAGCCCGTTCGGCAATGGAGCGGAACCGGTCGGCCATCGCCGTGAGGCGCAACCCGTCCGCATTGCGCACGACCGGCACGACGAGACCCTGGAAGTCGAGATCGACCGAGATGCCGAGGTTGACGTCGCGGTGCACGATCAACGCCTCGTCACCCAGCGTGGCGTTGACGTGGGGATACTGGTGCAAGGCGTCGACCACGGCGCGCCCGACGAACGGGAGATAGGAGAGCCCGTGGGCGGCGCGCACCGATTCGACCGCGGAATAGTCGACTTCGACGACGATCAGCGTGTGTGCCGCGGTTGCCAACGAGTGCGTGAGGTTGGCCGCGATGCGCTTGCGAATCGGTGTGAGTGCCACGACCTCGTCGTGTGCGTCGCTTGGCGCAATCGGGGCCGCTACCGGTGTCCGAACAGTTGCCGGTGCACCCAACTTGTCGTTGGTCGAATGACGACGAGCGAGCGGTTCGGTGCGCGACGTGATTCGGGCGGCGACCAACTCACGCGTCGTGATCCCGCCCAGGGCCCGAGCGGGAGCCGGGTGCGAAGGTGACGCAACGCCTGAGTTTTCAGGCATCGACAACTTCCATCGACAACCCCCGATCGGCAGTATTGCAACGAGTCTAACTGGCGGTTCGCGGCAACCCGTGCGACGCGGGTACGGTTCGCAACCATGGATCTTGCTCGTTGGGGGTTTGCCGACGACACCGTCGTGATCACCGGTGGCGGCAGCGGTATCGGTCGCGCGACCGCGATCGCGTGCGCGGCACTGGGACTGCGCGTCGCCTTGTGGGACATTGCGGCCGACACCGCCAAGGCGACGATCGACGCGCTGGGTGTCGCCGATTCACGCTCACATCTCGTGATCGCCGACGTGAGTGATCCCGACGCGGTAGAGGCCGCGTTCGCGGACACGATCACCCGACTGGGCCCCGTGCGGTATCTCGTCAACAACGCCGGTCCCCGAGCGGCCGACCCGTACTCCTTCGACGACGGGATGCGCCTCGGCGCCGGCAGTGTCGAGCTCGTCACCCGTTCGTGGTTGGCGACTGCGCCACCGCCAGATGCCAGCATCGTCAACGTCGCATCGGTAGCCGGCAACATGGTCGGCACCGACCCCGCGTGGTACGGCGCCAACAAGGCCGCGATCGCGGGCTACACGCGCTCGATGGCCCTTGCCTTGGCCCCCCAGGTGCGAGTCAACGCGGTCGCACCTTCACTCGTCAACACGGCTCGTACATCCAAGTGGACCGACTCCGATCTCGGCCGCCACTGGGCCGAGATCAATCCCCTTCAGAGGTGGGCGGTCGCAGACGACATCGCGTATCCCATCGTGTGGCTGCTCTCACCGTTGGCGGGCTACATCAACGGAGTGCTCTTGCCCGTCGACGGTGGTCAGACGTTGGTGCTGTGAAGTAGGCGCGCCAACTCGGCCGGCCGCGACAGGAACGGCGAGTGGCTGCCGTCCATGACGATCGGGTCGGCGCCGTCGAGGATCACCCTGCCCGCCTCGAGCGCCGCGTCGAGTGACACCGCACCGTCGTCGCGCGTGAGGATCACCGAGCGCGCGGCGTCGGGCCACGTGGTGATCGGCCACGGGTCGAGCATCGGACGCGCTCCCTGCGGGCGCAAGCGGGCGATCGCCCATGCGGCGGTGGCGTCGTCGCAGTCGCGGTAGAAGCCGTCCCACGCGTCGGCGGCGCTCATGAGGGCGCGACCCTGCTCGTCGCGAAAGCGCGCCATCGCGCCGAAGCGCGGGGTCACCATCCGCGCCCGCAACTCGTCGGCCCTCGGGCCACCGATCACCGGCGCCGTGCACAGGAAGACCAGCCGCCGTACCGGTCGCCGCTGCGCGACGAGCGGAATGGTGAACCCTCCGAGCGAATGCCCCACGACCACCACGTCGGATCCCGCGCCCGCCTCGTCCATGGCGTCGAGCACGGCTGCCACGTACTCGTCGTAGCCCGCACCGGGGTCGTCGCAGGGCAGGTCAGGCGCAATCACGCGGTGGCCGAGGCCCTCGAGCTCGGGCACGAGGCGGCTCCAGCACCACCCACCGTGATAGGCGCCGTGCACCAGGACGAACATCGACATCGTGACCTCCGAGATCGGCAGCCCCCACATTTTGTATCCGCTCCGCTCGGGCCCTGCGGGACGACACATGTTCACGAGCCCGTCGCCGGCACCAGTAGCTGTACGATCGCGGTGCCCGCCAGTCGAAGAGGGGACCCCATGGCCTCGTTACCCGAAGTTCCCAAGATCATCTCCGTCGACGATCACGTCGTCGAGCCTCCCGATCTGTGGACCAACCGCCTTCCGGCGAAGTATCAAGACCGCGCTCCGCGCATCGTGCGCGAGAAGTGCACCATGAAGATGGTCGGCGGCGTGTTCACGTTCGAACGCAACGTACCCGACGGCGACTGGTGCGATATCTGGCTCTACGACGATCTCGTGTACCCGTTCCCCAAGCTCTCGGCGGCGAGCGGTTTTGCCAACCTCGACAACGAACCGGTCACCTTCGACCAGATCCGCCCTGGCGGTTGGAAGCAGAAGGAACGGCTCGAGGACATGGACGCCAACCACGTCCAGGCGTCGATCAACTTCCCCAACGTGTTGCCGCGGTTCTGCGGGCAAGCCTTCCTCGAACGGCAGGACAAAGAGCTCGCGCTGTTGTGCGTGCAGGCGTACAACGACTGGACGATCGACGAATGGTGCGCGGGTGCGGGCCACGCACGCCTCATCCCGTTGACGATCATCCCGCTGTGGGATCCGCAGTTGGCCGCCAAAGAGATCCACCGCTGCGCCGACAAGGGCAGCCACGCGATCACATTCTCCGAGAACCCGTACCACCTCGGCCTGCCATCGGTGCACGACAAGGATCGCTTCTGGGATCCGGTGTTCCAGGCGTGTGTAGAGACCGACACGGTGGTCAACATGCACATCGGCTCGTCCTCGAAGATGCCTTCGACGTCACCCGACTCGCCGTTCATCGTCAGCTCCATTCTCACGTTCCAAAACGCAATGGGATCGATGATCGACTACTTGATGTCCGGCGTCTTCCAACGCTTCCCCGAGTTGCGCATCGCGTACAGCGAGGGTCAGGTCGGCTGGGTGCCGTACGTGCTCGAGCGGGCCGACAAGTTGTGGCACGAGCGCGGCGACACCAACTTCGGCTCCGATCTACCCGCGCCGCCGTCGACTTATGTCAAGGACCACATCTGGTTCTGCATCTTCGACGACGACACCGGCCTGCGTAACCGCAACCAGATCGGCATGGACCAGATCACGTTCGAAGTCGACTTCCCCCACGCGGATTCGACCTTCCCCCACACCCTGAAGGTGGCGGAGGACATCGTGGCCCGGGCCAAGCTCAACAAGACAGAGACGCACAAGCTGTTCCGGGGCAACGCCATCAAGCTCTACCACCTCGACAAGTACTACGGCATCAAGAAGTAGCCGCCCTCTTCAGTGGGTCAGCCCTGCATCGGGTCAGCTCTGCACGTGTTCGAAGCCGAATCGGCCTTTGATGCACAAGTTGCCGCGCGTGATGTCGTGATCGTGCGGTGACGTCACCTTGACGATGCGGTTGTCCTGCACGTGCAGGCTCAATGTGCAGCCGACGCCGCAATACGGGCAGATCGTGTCGGTGATCGTTTGTCGCGCCTCGTCCCAGGTGCCGGCTGCCCGCATCTCGAACTCCGACGTCGGCATCAGCGCCCCCGTCGGGCACACGGCGATGCAGTTGCCGCAGTAGACACAGGCCGAATCGATCAGCGCCACGTCCCACTCGGTCGAGATGGTCGCGTCGAAGCCGCGCCCGGCGACGCCGATCGCGAACGTGTTCTGCCATTGCTCGCCACAGGCGTCGACGCACTTGTAACACAAGATGCACTTGGCGTAGTCCCGCACATAGAGGTCGTTGTCGATCTTGACCGGTTGCTCGACCGTCGATCGTTCGCCGTAACGTTCGGGTTGCGCGCCGTATTCGACCATCCACCGATCGACATTGGGCGCGATCGAGAGGTCACTCGCGCTGGCCAAGAGCTCGAGCACCATGCGCCGTGAGTGCCGCGTGCGCTCGGTATCGGTGTGAACCACCATTGCCGCATCGACCGGGCGCGAGCACGAAGGCACCAACGCGCGCGAGCCCTCCACCTCGACCACGCACACACGGCACGCGTTCTTGGGTGTCAGTGTGTCGCCATAACACAGCGTCGGGATGTCGCAGCCCGCTGCCGTGCATGCCGCCAGCACGGTCGAGCCTTCGGGGACGCGGTGGGACTCACCGTCGATGGTGATCTCGATGAGACGGCGCGGCGCCGCCACGGGTTGCTCGGTCATCGGGAGCGCCGGAACGGTTGGAGCTTCACCATCGCGGATTCGATCGCACTACCGGCAGTCTGCCCGAGGCCGCAGATCGATGCGTCGCGCATCGCCTGCGCGATGTCGGACAGCAGTGTCAATTCTGCGTCGACCGACTGCCGCGGATGACCGGCAGCCAACCGTTCGAGCAGTTCGTCCTGACGCACCGCGCCGATTCGGCACGGCACGCATTGGCCACACGACTCCTCCCGGAAGAACGCGGCGATGCGCCGCAAGAACGCCACCAGATCGACGGTGTCGTCGAGTACCAGCACGACCCCCGAGCCGAGCGACGCCGACGCGGCACGCGTGCCTTCGAACGTCAGCGCGAGGTCGATCTCGTCGGCACGCACGAACATGCCGGCCGCGCCACCGAGCAACACGCATTGCAGCGCGCGCCCGCCGCGCACACCGCCCGCCATCGCGAGCAGGTCGCGCAGTGAGATACCGAACTCCACCTCGTAGACGCCCGGCCGGGCCACGCAGCCCGACAGGCAAAAGAGCTTGGTTCCGGTCGAGCCTTCGGTGCCGGTCGCGACGTAGGCGGTGGCGCCGTGCTCGAGGATCGGCAACACGTTCACCAACGTCTCGACGTTGTTCACCACGGTCGGCAATCCGAAGAGACCGACGTCAGTGGGGTACGGCGGTTTGTTGCGAGGTTCACCCCGATAACCCTCGATCGAGTTGAAGATCGCGGTCTCTTCGCCGCAGATGTACGCGCCCGCGCCACGACGGATCTCGATATCGAACGAGAACCCACTGCGGCCGATGTCGTCGCCGAGCCAGCCGGCGGCCCGGGCCGTCGTGATGGCATGATCGAGCCGCTCGAACGCGATCGGGTACTCGCCCCGCAGGTAGATGTAGCCCCGCTCACAACCCGTCGCGTAGCCGGCGATGGTGATGGCCTCGATCACGGCGAAGGGGTCGCCCTCCATCAAGACGCGGTCTTTGAAGGTGCCGGGCTCGCTCTCGTCGGCGTTGCACACCACCACGTGCGGGCGGCGCTCGTGTTCGCGGACGGCTTGCCACTTGCGACCGGTGGGGAACGCGGCGCCGCCGCGCCCGACGAGCCCGCTGTCGAGCACTTCGCGTACGACGCCCTCGGGCCCCAGTTCGAACGCGCGTGCCAAGGCCCGCCGTCCGCCGTGGGCGACGTAGTCGTCGAGGCTCGCCGGATCGACGACGCCGACCCGGCGCAACAGGACCAGACCTTGGCCGTCGCGCTGCGGCACGCTCGCCGCGTGGGCCCAGGCAGCTGCGATGGCCCCGTTCATCGCGACGCGAATCGCATCGGCGTCGACGGACGGCAACGGCGCTTCGTAGGGTGGGTCGCCGGCATGGATGACCAGTGCCGCCGGCGCGCGTTCGCACAACCCGAGGCACGGGGTGGGACGCCAAGTGCTCATCTCGCGTGCACCCGTCGGCGCCTCGCCGACCCGCAACTGTTCGACGACGGCGTCGGCCCCGTTCAGCTTGCACGCGAGGTCGGTACATACGTGCACGACCCGCGCGGGGCTCGGCTCCAGCGAGAACAATCCGTAGAACGACGCGACGCCGTACGCGTCGGCCGGGGCGATCGAAAGGCGGCGACAGACGTACCCGAGGCCGCCCTGGCTGATCCAGCCCGCGCGCGACTGCAACGCACGCAATGTGGGCAGGAGTAGGTCACGACCCGGGCCGCGGTCATCGCGAGCGAACGAAACGCGTAGGTCGTGCTCGCTTCGTTGCGCTCCCTCCCACGACGATGCCGATCGGCCCAGCACCTCGTCGACCGCGGCTTGCTCGGCGGCTGTTGCTTCGGCCTCGAGGGCATGCTCCATCTACAACGTCTCCACCCGCACCGCGGTTGCCTTGAACTCGGCGGTACCGGAACGCGGACAGACTGCATCGATCGTGAGCACGTTGGTGTCCACATCGTCGGAAAAGTGAAAGGTCATGAACGCCAAGCCGGCCCGTAGCCCGGGGTCGACACGCGCCGGCGCCACGAGCGAACCACGACGCGAGACCACCCGCACGGATTGCCCGTCGGTGACATCGAGACGAACCGCATCCTCCGGCGACAGGTCGAGTGTTTCGCCAATTCTCAACGGCGACGCGTAGCCGCTCGACTGCACACCGGTGTTGTAGCTGTCGAGACGTCGACCGGTGGTCAATCGCAACGGGAACTCTTCGGTGAGTTCGTCGACCGGGAGCTCGTGGGTCACGATGTTGAACGGAGCCAAACGCCCGCGCCGTGCAGGGTCGTCATCCCATAGGCGCCCGTGCAGGTATGAAGGCTCGAGCGTCTCGTTGCTGTAGCACGGCCATTGGATACCGGCCAAGGCCTCGATGCGTTCGTACGACATGCCCGCGTGCATCGGAGAAAGCGTGCGGACTTCATTCCATATCGCTTCGGCACGATCGAGGAGATCGTCACCGTAACGCCAGTCGCGGCCCAGGCCCGAGCGGCCGAGAGCGGGGCCCAGGCCCGAGCGGCCGAGAGCGGGAGCTAGACGCGCGGCGAGCAGTAACAACACCTCGATGTCGTCGCGGGCGTTGCCCGGCGGATCAAGCGCCTTGCGGACGCGTTGCACCCGCCGCTCGCTATTTGTCACCGTGCCTTCGCTCTCGCACCAAGCGGCCGCGGCGGGCAACACGACATCGGCCATCTCTGCGGTCTTCGTCAAGAAGATGTCCTGTACGACCAGAGTGTCGAGGCCTTCGAGCAGGTGTCGTGCGTGGGTCGCGTCGGCTTCGCTCTGCGCCGGATTCTCGCCGATTACATACAGCGCGGTGAGATCGCCCCTTTCCATCGCGTAGAACATCTCGGTCAGGGTCCAACCGGGCACTGGCGGGATGGTGCAGTCCCACGCCTGATCGAAGTTCGCGCGCAGGCTCGCATCAGTGAGGTCCTGGAAGCCGGGCAGCCGCGCGGGGATCGCACCCATATCGCCGCCGCCTTGCACGTTGTTCTGACCGCGCAGCGGGTTGAGACCCGAGCCGTAGCGACCGACATGGCCACACAACAACGCCAAGTTGATGAGCGCCAACACATTCTCGACGGCGTTGTGGTGCTCGGTGATGCCGAGTGTCCAGCACATCTGGGCGCGTTGTGCCGACGCGTACTCGTGCGCCACTCGCCGGATCACTTCGGCGGGCACTCCGGTCTCCATCTCGCCCCGCTCGAGCGTCCATGATTCGACCGAGCGCGCGTACGCCTCGAAGTCGACGGTAGAGCGCTCGATGAAGTCTCGATTCGCCAACCCTTGGTGAATGATCTCTCGCGCCATCGTGTTGGCCAACGCGATGTCGGTGCCCACGTCGAGCCCCACCCAGACGTCTGCGAACTGCGCGGTCGCGGTGCGTCGAGGGTCGACGACGAGGAGTCGGGCACCGTTGCGTACGCCGGCCAGCACGTGGTGGAAGAAGATCGGATGAGCGTCGCGTGCGTTGGAGCCCCACAGCACGATCACGTCGGTCTCTTCGATCTCCTTGTACGACGACGTTCCGCCGCCTACCCCGAACACTGCCGCCAGACCGACGACGCTGGGAGCGTGTCAAGTTCGGTTGCACGAATCGATGTTGTTCGTGCCGATCACCGCCCGGGCAAACTTCTGCGCGAGATAGTTCATCTCGTTGGTCGCCTTAGAACAACTGAACATCCCGAAGGCCTGCGGGCCCTTGGCCTCGATCGCTCGGCGGAACCCGGCGGCCGCGCGGTCGAGTGCCTCGTCCCACGTCGCTTGGCGCAACACACCCTGATCGCGCACCAACGGCTCGGAGAGCCGTGAGTATGCCCGTGCCGGCCGTCGCGCCATCCGCTTATCGTAAACCCCCGGCGCGTGCCCCAAGACCCGACCCAGACACCTTGTTCCCCCGTTCGACACGACGCTCGCCGAACAGGGCAAACTGGTGTTTGCTGCCGGGCACGGCCCGAGCGGCCCTTCAGAGCGGAAAGTCAACGGCCCGAGCGGCCCTTCAGAGCGGAAAGTCAGGGGAACCATGGCCGAGATCGAGATCCCACCGATCATCAGTGTGGACGACCACGTCGTCGAGCCACCCGACCTCTGGTCGAGCCGCCTCCCGGCCAAGTACCGCGACGTCGGTCCGCGTGTGGTCTACAAGCCGACGGGCAAACCGATCCTCGTGGGTGGTGGCTACATCGAAGAGCCCGGCACCGAGGGCGACCCCATTGCGTGGTGGTTCTTCGAGGATCACAAGTACTCGGTCAAGCGACTGATCGCGGCCGCGGGCTATTCGCCCGACGAGATCGGCCTCGAGGGCGTCACGTTCGAAGAGATGCGTCCCGGATGCTGGCAGCCGAAGGCCCGGTTGGCCGACATGGACGTGAACAACGTCGAAGCGTCGTTGTGCTTTCCCAACTACCCGCGCTTCTGCGGGCAGCTCTTCAAGAACGCCAAGGACAAAGACCTGGCGCTGTTGTGCGTCGAGGCCTACAACGACTGGATGGTCGACGAATGGTGCGGCGGCTCCAACGGTCGCCTCATTCCGTTGTGCTTGATCCCGCTGTGGGATGTCGATCTCGCGGTCAAAGAGATCTATCGCAACGCAGCCCGCGGTGTCCGCGCCGTGGCCTTCAGCGAATGCCCCGCCTGGATCGACCTGCCTTCGATCCACTCGGGCTACTGGGAACCGTTCTGGGCCACGTGCGCGGATACGGGCACTGTCCTGTGCATGCATATCGGTTCGGGCACGAAGACCATGACTACCAGTTCCGACGCGCCCGAGGGTGTGACGGCCACGGGCATCTTCACGAACAGCGCGATGTCGATGATCGACTTCTTGTTCTCGGGCGTGCTGGTGCGACACCCGGACCTCAAGTTGTTGTACGCCGAGGCCCAGATCGGCTGGATCCCCTACGTCGTCGAGCGCATCGACGACATCTGGAACACCCATCGCGGGTGGGCCCACGTGCGCGACAACACGCCCGAGCCGCCTTCGACTTATTACTACCGCCAGATGCACAGCTGCTTCTTCAAGGACTCGGTGGGCCTCGAGCTGCTCGATCGGGTCGGTGTCGACAACATCATGTTCGAGACCGACTATCCGCATCAGGACGGCACGTGGCCCAACTCCAAGGCGGTTGCGCAGCGGCTCTTCGGCAACCTCGACGCCGCAACCACACACAAGATCGTCCGGGGCAACGCGGCGCGTCTGTTCGGTCTCGACACGAAGTAACACTGCGTGCAGACCGAGGAGACGCCGGGCGGTAGCGGTCTCGCGCCCCGGCAGATCCACATTTTGATGATCGCGGTCATGACTGGGATGTTCCTCGCCGCGCTCGACGCGACGATCGTGCACACCGCCATACCGGTGATCGTCGGTGATCTCGGCAACCTGACGCAAGCTCCGTGGATCGCCGTGTCGTACCTGCTGACGCAAACGATCTCCACACCGATCATCGGCAAGTTGTCGGATATTTACGGCCGCAAGCGGGTCTACCAGATCAACATTGCGCTGTTCATCGCATCGTCGGTGTTCGCGGCACTCTCACAGAACATGGGCCAGCTCGTCTTCTTTCGCGCCATACAGGGCCTTGGTGCCGGCGGTCTCAACGCGCTCCCGATGGCCATCGTCGGCGACGTGCTCCCTCCGGCCGAACGGGCGAAGTACCAGGGCTACATCTCCGGCACGTTCATGCTCGCGGCGCTCATGGGCCCGCTCGCCGGCGGCTTCTTCGTCGACCACCTCAACTGGCGATGGGTCTTCTTCGTCAACCTCCCCATCGGCGCAGCGTCGATGGTCGCGGTGCAGCGATACCTGCACATCGAACGCGTCGCGACCCGGCGCGCCATCGACTACCTCGGTGCGAGTGCATTGATCGTCGCGACCACTCCCCTTGCGTTCGCCTTGCTGTGGTCGGGCGAGAAGTACGGGTGGGGAGCGTCCGTCACGCTCGCGCTGTTCGCGATCTCGGCGGTCGGCACCCTCATCTTCGTCTTGATCGAACTGCGCGCCGAAGAGCCCATCTTACCCATGACGCTCTTCAGCAACCAGGTGGTGCGCACGACGATGCTCGGCGGTTTCATCGTCGGCGTGGCGATCTTCTCGATGAACAGCTACACCGGGGTCTTCCTACAGGTCGTCAACGGGGTCAGCGCGACCAAGTCCGGCCTGTTCATGTTGCCGATGATGATCGGTGTCACGTGTGCGTCGATCCTCTCTGGTCGCCTCATCGCGAAGACCGGCAACTACAAGCCCTATCCCATCTTCGGCGTCATCATCATGTTGGTCGCGGCGCTTTTGTTGAGCACGATGGACGTACACACGAGCCAGTGGGGTGTCGCCGCCCGAGTTGCGATCGCCGGCCTCGGCGTCGGACAGATCGGCCCATCCCTCACGATCATCGTGCAGAACGCGGTGGACTATCGCGACCTCGGCGTAGCAACTGCAGGCTTCAGCTTCATCCGATCGCTGGGAGGTTCGGTCGGCTCCGCAGTCATAGGCGCGGTGTATGCCCACCGCGTCGACCTGCTCATCCCTCGCTACGTCGGGCAGGAGAACATCGACCGGCTGCCGGACACCGCGGCATTGCGCGGGGAGCCGTCGACGATCCTCGGCTTGCCCGAACCGGTGCGCACCGGTGTGCGACGCGCGTTCGCGGACGCGGTGACGGGATCGACACGAGTGGTGATCCCCGTTTTGGTCGTGACGCTCGTCGTGTTCGCGATGATCCCGAAGGTGCCTCTGAAGCGCAGCTTCGACCGCTGACCCGCCACCGACCATCGACCAACGACCAACGACCAACGACCGAGAAACCAAGAACCCACTGCGTTCTCGCAGCACAACGTCGGCTGCTGTTCGACGTTGTGCTGCGAGAACGGGGGTGGAACGGGGGTCGACGGGTGCATCGAGGGGTTCACTCGGGTGGTTCGGTCATCAAGCGGGTGAAGGCGTCACGTTGCGCGGCGATGCGCGAGGGGTCGGCCGCGAGGGCGCGGCCGCGCTCGAGGACCACGCGGGCGATCCGACCTCCGCCGACGGTGAAGGCCTCGCCGGTGATCGAGCACTGTTCGTGACAGAGCCACGCAACGGCCGCTGCGGCATCGCTCGGCGGTGGCGCCGCGCTGCCCGGCCGCGCCATACGGGTGGCGCCCCACGGCAGCACGCAATTGACCTGGATGCCGTGCGGCTCGCCTTCGATCGCGAGCGTCTTCGTCATCGCCCATACCGCACCCTTGGCCGCGACGTAGTGTGCACGGCCGGCGATACCGAAGATCCCACCGGAGGCCGTCGTCACGATGCGGCCGTAACGGCGATCCACCATTTGCGGCCACGCGGCCCGCACGATGTGGAAGGTACTCGACAGGTTGTGCTGCAACGCGTCGTCGAACTCACCTGTCGTCATCTCGGCGAAATCACGGTGCCACGACACGCCTGCGTTGGCGACGACGACATCGAACGGGCCGGCCTGTTCGATGACCGATCGAGCGCCGGCTTCGGTCGACACGTCGGCGACGGCGCCCGCAACGCCGAGCTCGCGCGCCATGTCGCTCGCGGCAGCGTGATCGATGTCGTTGACGACCACATGTGCCCCATGCGCCGCCAGCACTTCGGCGTACGCGCGTCCCAGACCACGACCGGCGCCGGTTACGAGCGCGACGCGACCGTCGAAGCGGGGCTCGTCGTTCATCGAGGATCGATCTTGTAGAGCCGAGCGGCGTTGTCGGTGGCGATGCGTTTCCGTGCGGCGTCGTCGAGCGTCGCGGTGAGATCGGCAAAGACCTCACTTGAGCGCGGGAACAGGCCCTCGCTGTGCGGATAATCCGAGCCCCAGAGCAGCCGTTCGCTGCCGATCGATTCCGCGACCCAGGGCGCCGACGGGTCTTCACAGAACTGCACCCACACGTTCTCGCGCACGAAATCACTGGGCAAGACGGCGCCGGCGAAACGGTGGCCCTTGGTGGCGCGCTGTGTGTACGTGTAGTCCATCCGCTCGACGAAGAACGGCAGCCACCCGACTTCGTGTTCCGCGGAGACGATGCGTAGGCCCGGGTGGCGTTCGAACACGCCCGAGAAGATGATGTCGCCCAGTGCCTGTCGCACCCAGTAGTCGGCCGTCGCGAACGCGGTTTGCGCCGGCTTGGCCGACGCCGACTGTGCACCGGGGATCACGGGCGCCGCCTGGCGCAGCGGGTTCGCGCGATAGGTGCCGATGTGCAGCGACAACGGCACGTCGACCGCGACCGCCACCGCCCACAACCGGTCGAAGGCAGGGTCGGCATAGCTGCGACCGGCAGGCAGCCCGACGGGAACGAGGCCGGCGGCGAGGCCCTGTCCCACCGCTCGCTCGAGCTCGAACGCGGCGGTCTCGATGTTGTCGACGTTGAGGGCGGCCACGCCCCGCAACCGCTGCGGGTGCGCCGCGGCGAACTCGGCGCACCAATCGTTGTAGGCCCGGCACGTGGCGTCGACGAGTGCCGTGTTGCGTACGGCATAGTGCTGCATCTGCTGTGTGGGATACAGCACAGACGCGGTCACCCCGTCGCCGAGGTTCTCGTCGACGTAGCGATCCGGGTCGTAGGCACCGGCGCGTACGTTCTCGAAACGATCGGCCAACACGAGCGCATCGGCATCGGCAAAGCGTCGACCGGTTTGCGTCCCGCCCGCGAACGAGTTCGTGCGATGGCCGTCGACGTACCACCAATCGTTGCCGTCGTCGTCGCGCCGCACTTGCGGGGCGCGTTCGCCCCACTCGCCCTCGAGGCGCGTCGCCCATACATCGGGCGGCTCGATGACGTGTGAGTCAGCCGAGATCATCACGAGGACGCGCAACGAAGCGCACGCGCAGCTCTTCGAACTTCTCGGTCGGTCCGAATGGCTCGCGGCGGATCGGATCCGTGGTCACTTCGAGCTCGTCGCAGCGGCGCACCATGATGGGTATGGCCTCGGTGAGGTTGGCACGGGCCAACGCCTGACCGAGACAGAAATGCGGACCGTGACCGAACGCCGCATGACGGTGATCTCCGCGCCGCACGTCGAAGCGATGCGGGTCGACGAATCGAGCTGGGTCGCGATTGGCCGCCTGTCGCGACACGAGGATCGTGTCGCCGACGTCGAGGTGTACGCCGACGATGTCGATGGGTTCGAGCGCCTTACGCCGAGTCGAACGAAACGGCGGGGCGAATCGTAAGCATTCTTCGATCACGTCGCGGTCGAGGGATGGATCATCGCGCACGATCTGTGCCTGATCGGGGTACGACGAGAAGAGGTACGCCGCGTTCGAGATCGCGGCTTCGCTCGAGCCCACTGCGCCGCCGATGGTGTTGACCACCATCGCCAGCAGTTCGTCCTCACTCAAGCGATCACCCGCTTCCTCGACGCCCACGAGGGCCGAGACGAGGTCGTCGCCCGGCTCGCGCCGCCGACGTTGCACAAGCCGGGCGACGTAGTCGTAGAGCGCGACGATGCCGTCGTTGGCGCGCTGCTTACGCTCGTCGGTCATCGGCCACGAGAATCCTTCGTCGGTGCCGACCATGAACTCCTGGATCTCGTCGCGGTCGCGCTCATCGATGCCGAGGAATACGCAGATGCCGTACAGCGGGATGTCGTGGGCGTAGGCGGCGAGGACATCCATCTCCCCCGCGCCTGCCACGGCGTCGAGCAAACGGTGCGCGTGCTCACGCACGAGCGGTCGCACGCGCTGCACTTGCCGTGGCGTGAACGCCCGACCGACGAGCGCCCGCAAACGCGCGTGATCGTCGCCCGGTTGCGCGTTGAGCGAAAGCCGTCGCCATTCGCGAAACGGGCCCTCGGTGATCCCCAGACGATCGAGCGCGTCGAGACCGAGGGGCGCCATCGCGGGATGAGCCGACACCGTTTCGAGATCGTCGATCGACAGGGTGACCGGCTCACCCGACTCGCCGACCGCGGTGCGACCATGAGCGCGGGCCTCGTCGAGCACGGGATAAGGGTTCTGCCAGAACGCTGCCGTACGCAACGGCAAGGTCATCGGTGTCATGGGTCAGCGATTGCGATACGAGGGCTCGCGTCCCTCGGCCTTGGACGCTTTGAACTCGCGATAGTCGTCGGAGTAGTAGTTCTGAGCTTGCAAGAGCGCTTCCTCCTCGATCGACTGCTGCACCAGATGCGTCGCGATGCGGCTCAGGTCGCGGCGAAACAGCTTGACGGCGAACGCGGGCAACTTGGCGATCTTTTGTGCCATCTCGAGTGCGGTGGCGTCGAGCTCGTCGTCGGTGACAACCCTCGACACGACGCCGTGAGCGAGCGCCTCTCCCGCCTCCATTACGCGGCCGGTGAGCGCCATGTCGGCGGCGAGCCCGTGCCCGGCGATCTGGAAGAGCCGGGCGACCCCTCCTGAGTCGGGAACGACACCGTGCATCAGCTCGGGCAGCCACATCTTGGCGGTCTCACTCGCGATGCGGAGGTCGCACAGCAACGCCCGCTCGAACATGCCACCGATGACCCAACCCTTGAGCGACACGATGATCGGCGCGGGGCAGCTGAAGAGCATCTGGGTCCAGCCGTGACCGCGCTCGATGTGTTGCAGATGGCTCATACCGCCGTCGCGAGCACCGCCCAGCTCACGGAGATCGCGCCCCGACGAGAACGACTTGCCGTTGCCCCGCCACACGACACAGCGGATGTCGTCGCGCAGATGCAGCTCGTAGAAGACCTCCCACAACCGGCGATTGAAGGCATCGGAGGTTGCGTTGTGGACCTCCGGTCGGTTGTTGGTGATGATGGCGATCGGCCCATCGATCTCGAGCAGAACGGGCGGTTGCGTAGATTCTTCTGGCTTCGCTGGCGGCATCATTCCTCCCGAGCCCGATCGACGTTACCGGAATCACCTGTCGGCGACCGAGCCGACGAGGACTCCGTGCTCATGGCCGCGACGCGCTAGAAACACCCGGATGCGTAACCGGCTGGCGGTAGTACTGGGGCCGATCTTCGCGCTCACCGGCTTTTCCGCGCTGACCTTGCAGGTCGTCTGGCAGCGAGTGATCTCGCTGCATTCGGGTGTCGATCTGGCCTCGACGACGACGGTGGTCGCGGCGTTCCTGGCCGGATTGGGCTTCGGCAGCCTGCTCGGCGGGTGGTTGGCCGATCGGCTCGGCCCTCGACGTTCCCTCGCGCTGTTCGCGCTGGCCAACGTCGGCATCGGCATCTTCGCGTGGATCAGCCTTCTGCTCTTTTACGATCTGTACCGCGAACTCGTACCCCACCTCTCGAGCACGTTCGCGTCGTTCTGTTTCAACACCGTCATCTTGCTGGTGCCCACGACGCTGATGGGTCTGTCGCTACCGCTTGTCGCGCGGGCGGTTACCTCGAGCGTGGCCGATGCGGGGCCGCTGATCGGACGCATGTATGGCATCAACACCATAGGCGCCGGCGCAGGCGCCGCTGTTGCCGGTTGGTATTTGCTCGGCACGTACGGGTTCGAGACCACAGTCCGTGTCGCGGGGACGCTCAACATGCTCGCGGCGGTGTTGATCTATCTCGCGTACCGCGTCGTGCAAACGACGGCGACGACAACCGACGTCACCGAGACACCGCCGACCGCCGCCGCGACCTCGCCCACGCTCGATCGCACCGGCAACACCGAGCGAATCTGGCCGTGGTTCGCGATCTACGGGCTCACCGGCGCGGTTGCCCTCAGCTTCGAGCAGTTGTTCTTCCGCGTGATCGACGCGGAGATGCGCTCCAACTCCTACAGCTTTGCCCACGTCCTCACGTTGTACCTATTGCTCTTCGGGGCCGGAGCGGCGCTGGGGTCCCGACTGGTGCGGCGCGGCGGCGACCCTCGCCGATGGTTTCTCTGGATGCAGTTCTCGGTCGGCATCACCGCGCTGCTCGCGATCGTCGTTCTCGTCCAGGTCCTGCCGCTCTTCGGCTATTTCGATGAGAATCTGCGCAGCTATTTCGCCGGCGAGGGCTACAACGGCGGCTTCGGCGATATCGACACATTCAAAGAATGGGCAAAGGTGATCGGCGTCTTCGGTGCGATCCCCCTCGCGCTCATGGGTGCGCCGGTTCTGTTGATGGGCATGTCGTACCCGTTCGTGCAGGCCTTGGTATCGGATCGTGTCGATTCGCTCGGCCGGCGCACCGGCACCCTGCTCTTTTCGAACATCGCCGGCAACGTCGCCGGCACACTGCTCACCGGCTTCGTCCTCATCGATGTCTTCGGCACGGCCGGCACCTATCGGTTGTTGACGCTCTCGCTCGGCGTCGCAGGGCTGGCTGCTGCCTGGATCACCGTGCCGACGCGGCGCGTCGTCGCAATCGGCGCGGTAGTGGTCGTGCTCGCCGGTGTGGTCGGCCTTGCGCCATCGAATCAACGGTTGTGGGCATTCCTGCACGGGGCCGACGACGACGAGATCTTGCTCGAGGAAGACCGCACGTGCGCGGCAACGATCAAGTTCGTCGACGAGCGAGCGGTGCTGTACATCAACGCCTCGATACAGAACGGGCATCCGTTCGACGATTTCCATGTCCTGATAGGACTGGTGCCCGCGCTGGCCCACCCGCAACCGGAACGCGCGTTGGCGATCGGCCTCGGCATCGGAGCCACCACCTACGGGATGTTGCGCGAGGCGCGCCTCGACACGGTCGACACCGTCGAGTTGTGTGGCGGTGAATACGACCTGCTCGAGCAACTCGCCGCGCAGGGCCGCACCGAGTTCTCGCTGATGCTCGACGACCCGCGCTACATCAAGGGGGTTGGCGACGGGCGCAAGTTCCTCCTCGAACGCGACGATCGCTTCGACATCATCACCGTCGACACACTCCGCTCGACCTCCGCGTTCAGCGGCAGCTTGTACTCGCGCGAGTTCTACGAGCTCGTCGAGTCGCACCTGAGCGATGACGGCATCGTTGCGCAGTGGATTCCCACGCCGCGTGTCGCGAATACCGCGGCTCAGGTATTCCCGTACATGACCGCTTTCCGCGTCGACAACTACAACGGATCGGTCTTCTTCCTGGGCAGCCGCTCGCCACTCGTCCTCGATCGGGCCGCAATGGTCGAACGCCTGAGGGCCACCGCCCCCGGTTCGTTCACCGCCGAGCAGCTGGCACGCCTCGAAGCGTTCATCGCGACCGCGCCGACCTTTTGCTACACGAACGGCACGTTGTTGACCGACGTCCCGAGCGATCAGGAAAACCTCGACCTGCGTCCTCGCGACGAGTACTTCATCAACAACGACCCAGCAGCCACGCTGCCCCGCTGCTGAAGACTGCTACGTTCTCGCAACATCCGGTGACCTTCGGAGGGGCTGTGGGACGCACGACAGGCCTACTCATCTCGTACGTGAAATGCAATGTGCCCGCAGCCGAAGCCGACTGGGCCGTCTGGTACGACGACACCCACCTGCCCGATCTGTTGCGCGGCTCCGACGCGCCGTGGGTGGTGACTCGCTGGGAGCTCACCCAAAAGCCTCAACCAGGCATGCCCGGCATCGGTTTCGGCTACGTCACGATCTACGAATTCGATCAAGCCGACGTGCTCGCGCAAGTCGAACGCCTGGTCGCCCGTGATCTTCGCCTCCGCAAGGACGGGCGCATCCACCCCAACCATTCGGTGATCGACGCGCACGTCTTCACCGCCCACGGCGCGCACCGCGACAAGACCGAACCATCGCCGAACCTCAAGGGCCACATCCTGACGTACGTACTGTGCAACGACCCCCAGATCGAACCCGAGTGGGACGAGTGGTACGACCGCGAGCATGTGCCCGACATGCTCGAATCTGGCGCGTTCAGCGCGATGTCACGGTGGGAGCGGGTACCCCGTAACACCTACGGAGCGCACCACATCACCCTGTACGACACCTACCTCGACTCGATCCAAGAGGCAGTCGACAAGTCCGCAGTGTCGCTGGCCAAGCTGACCGCGGCGGGGCGCAAGCACCGGTGCCACACCGGTGCCATGACCGTGATGTTGACCGGGTCCGGCCGCTACGGGGGTGCCGGCCTCGACAAGAGCGACCTATGAGCGTGCGGCCATTTCGCATCGAGGTCCCGCAGGCGGTCCTCGATGATCTCGACCGCCGGCTCGACGCCACGATCTGGCCCCAGACGCTGCCGGGCACGGAGTGGGACTACGGCACCGACATCGACGAACTGCGCGCGCTCGTCGATCACTGGCGTCAGCGCTACGACTGGCGCCGCATCGAGGGCGAGCTCAACCTTCTGCCGCAGTTCATCGTCACCGTCGACGGCATGGACGTGCACTGCATCCACGCCCGGGCCATCGGCGCCGAAGGCGCTAGAAACACTGCCCTGGTGCTCACCCACGGGTGGCCGAGCACGTTCTACGAACTGCACCGCCTCGTCGGTCCACTGACCGATCCGGCCGCGCACGGTGCAGACGCGCACGCCGCCTTCGACGTGGTGATGCCGTCACTGCCCGGCTACGGGTGGTCGAGCGCGCCGACGGCCCGCGGGTTCGGCGCCAACCAAGTGGCCGATCTCTGGGTCGAGGTGATGGCCGAGTTGGGCTATGACCGGTTCGGCTCCCACGGCGGCGACTGGGGATCCGCAGTGACGACCGCGCTCGGCGCCCGGCACCCCGAGAAGCTGACCGGCATCCACGTCAACATGCTGGCGCCTCCCGTCGACGTCGCATCGCTCACACCCGAGCAACGGGCGTGGTGGGATCAGGTGCTCGCGTACCGAGACCGCGAGTGGGGATACGTCCACCTGCAACGGACGAAACCGCAGACGGCGTCGTTCGCACTGACCGATTCACCCGTCGGGCTGGCCGCGTGGATCCTCGAGAAATGGTGGCGCTGGAGCGATATCGAAGACGAGCACGGCCGGCGATCGCTGGCTCGTCGCTACACGCCCGATGAGCTGATCACCACGATCATGATCTACTGGGTGACCCGCACCATCGGCTCGTCGATGCGGATGTACTACGAGACGTTCTCGGCCATGAACCTCATTCCGCAGCCGCCCCGGGTCGAGGTGCCTTTCGGCATGGCCGCGTTCAAAGAGATGAACCGCGCACCCCGCGAACTGGCCGAACCGCACTACGACATCCGCCGTTGGACGGTGATCGACGACGGGGGGCACTTCCCCGGTCTCGAGAACCCTGCCGCGCTGGCCCACGAGATTCGTGAGTTCTTCCGCGATTTGAGCTGATCGGCCCCTCAAACCCTCCATCCAATAGCCGATGGCTACCCACTTCTGGCGTATCGGCAGGACGCCCGGCCAGATCGTGGAGAGGCACATGCGACGGTCGAAGCGACTCGCGAGGGACACGAGCCGATTCGGCCCCGTGCCCACGTCATTCCGGTTCTTCGACCAGGGCGAGTGGGACACCTTCAACGACCTGGTGCGCCGTGAACTGCAGGTGCATGGCTACGCGGTCGAGTTCAGCGCCCCCGGCGAAGTGACGCTCCCCGACCTGCAGATCACCCTCGGCCTCGTCAACCTCGCACAGCAATGCCGCCGCGCCGACGATTTCGAATGGGCACCGATCGTCGCCCATCACATTGCGCGCATCCCCCGCATCGACGAGATGCCGACGGACAAGCACGAGGTGCTTCCCGCCTTGCGGGTACTGCTCGTGCCCGACGATTACCTACCGACCGATATCGCCACCTTGCACACGCCCTACGCCGAGAGCGTCATCGCGACGGTGGTCGCCGACCTACCTTCGTCGGTGCGGTCACTGGCACCGACCGACCTGGTCGACTGGGACATGACAGAGGACGAGATCTGGACGCGCGCATGGGCGAACACGCGCCGGCACCCCGAGCCGATCGACGTCGCCACCATCGAGATCGCCGGTGGCCCGATGACCGTCGTCCACGGCGAACACTTCTACACCGCGAGCCGGGTGCGCTGGCTCGAAGACCTCGTCGGACCGGTCGAACCCTTCGGCGCGCTGGTCGCCATGCCCCGCCGCAGCACGCTGCTCGTGCATGTCATACGCGACGCCGACGTCATGAACGCCGTCGAGCCCCTGGTGCTCAACGCCCGGCTCTTGCATCTCGAAGGCCCGCGCTCGGTGAGCGCGCACGTGTACTGGTGGCGCGACGGCGAACTGCGCTGGGTTCCGACCATCTTCGACGAGGCCGACGACAGCGTCGAGTTCCATCCCCCACCCGATCTCGCCCAGGTGCTCGCCTTCGTCGCATAATGGGGCCGTGCTGGTCGGCTCTTCGGCCGAGGCCTCATCGCGCGGATGTCAGTAATGTCGCCACATGCTCGTGGTTGACACCACGGATCTCGCGTTCTCGCGTGATCCGCACCCATTTCTCCGCGACGCACGTGAGCGCGGCCCGCTCGCCTTCGATGCGTTCGGCACACCGATTCTTTTGCGCTATAGCGATGTCGACGCGGCGCTCAAGGACCCTCGCTTCATCAACGACTATGACGTGCTCATCACCCGGCACGGCATCACGAGCGGGCCGCTCTACGACTGGTGGAAGCTGGCGATGCTCAACACCAACCCGCCTGTCCATACGCGCTTGCGCGGCCTGGCCAGCCGGGCTTTCACACCGCGCGCGGCCAACGGCACGCGCGAGCGCATGCGGGCGCTCACCGTCGAGCACCTCCAGGCGTTCGAGGGGCGGGATTCGATCGATTTGATCGACGAAGTCACCGAATCGCTTCCTCTCACCATCGTCTGCGACATGATGGGCGTACCCCGCGACGATCACCACTCGTTCCATCAATGGGTCGCGGACATCGGGTTGATGTTCTCCGATTCGATTCCCGACGAGAACCGTGCAGGCGCCGAACACGCGATGTCCGCGCTCGGCGACTACGTGGTCGCCATGATCGAGCAAAAACGCCGTGTACCCGACGAATCGTTGATGAGCACCCTCATCGCGGCCGAAGAAGGCGGCGACCGGCTCAGCTACGACGAGTTGGTCGCACTCGTGGTGAATCTGATGTTGGGCGCGCTCGACACCTCTCGCAGCGCGCTGTCGATCGGCCTGTGGCTGCTCTGGACGCATCACGTGCGCACGGTGACCCCGGCACTGATCGAGGAGATCCTGCGCTACGAGCCGCCGTCGGGTGAATTGCGCCGCACGGCCGGCGAGGACTTCGAATTGTGCGGCGTCCCGGTCGCGGCCGGCACCAGCGTGGCGCTGTCGGTGATGTCGGCCAACCGCGATGCATCGGCCTACGGCGACCCCGACCGGTTCGAGGCCGAGCGATTTACCAAGACTCCGGGCCCGAGCGGCCCTCAGAGCGGAATAACCCCGCCACACCTGACATTCGGGCGTGGATCGCACTTCTGCCTCGGCAACGCGATCGCGCGTGTCGAGATGCAGGAGGTGCTCGATGTCATCATCACGCGCTATCCCGACCTCGAGGTATTGACCGACTCGCCGCGCTGGGTTCCCTTCCTGCGGGTACGTCGATTCGAGAAGTTGCCGGTCCGGCTGGGGGATCCGTCATGAACGATGCACTGACACAGGCAGCCATTGTTCGGCGCGGCGAATGTTCGCCGCTCGAACTGGTCGACGAGGCGATCGCCCGCATCGAAGCGGTGAACCCGACGATCAACGCGGTGATCCACGAGCGCTTCGAGCAGGCGCGACAAGAGGCGCGCCGTCACGAAGCAAGCCACGTCGAAGCCAGCCGTGTCGAAGCCAGCACGGCCCCGTTCCGCGGCGTGCCGATCGTCGTGAAGGATTCGACGTGCCCCATCGCCGGCGAACCACTGCACGAGGGTTTGCAGGCAGCCAAGGACGCCGGCTACCGAGCGCCCGCGAACAGCTGGCTCACCGATCGGCTCGTCGCTGCCGGTTTCGTGATCGTCGGGCGCACCAATGTGCCCGAGCTGTGTACGCACGGAACGACCGAGCCCGCGGCATACGGGCCGACGCGCAACCCGTGGGCAACCGACCACAGCGCCGGAGGCTCGAGCGGTGGGTCGGGCGCCGCGGTCGCGGCCGGCATGGTCGCGATAGGTCACGGCGCCGACGGCGGTGGCTCGGTGCGCACGCCCGCGGCGTTCTGTGGTTTGGTGGGGCTCAAGCCGACCCGCGGTCGTATCTCGAACGGGCCCGATGCCGCGGAGCACTGGGCCGGTCTGTCGAGCGACGGTTTTCTCACTCGCACCGTGCGCGACAGCGCCGCGGTACTCGACGCGGTGTGCGGCAGCGCCACCGGGGATCCGTACACCACGCCGCTCACCGCTTCTCTGGCCGCTGCTCTCGACGGCGCGTTGCCGCGACTTCGCATAGGCGTCCGCCTACGCGGCGCCAACGACGGCATCGACGCGCACCCACAAGTGGCTCGCGCCATTCGACAGGTCGCCGATCTTCTCGCGGCGCACGGGCACGACGTCATCGACGCCGCCCCTGTCGCGCTCGACGAGTTCGACGCGGTCGCGCAGCAAGGGACGGTGGTATCGGTCTGCGTCGCCGCCGAGCTCGACACATGGTCGTCCCGGCTGGGCCGCGAGATCACGCTGGACGAGATCGAGCCGCGCAATCGTATGAGTGTGAGCAACGGACGATCGGTGACCGGCACGCAGTACGTGGCCGCACGCGAGTGGCTTCACGGCTGGGGGCGCCGCCTCCACGCGTGGTGGGACGACTTCGATCTGCTGCTGACCCCGACGGTGACGCAACCACCGGTGAAAATCGGCTCGCTGCCGTTCGACCCGACCGCGCAAGATATGGCGAACATGCGACGTGAGCTCGGCTGGCTCATGGGCATGTGGAACGTGTCGGGACAGCCGGCGATCAGCGTTCCGGCGGCGCAAACCGATGATGGCCTCCCGATCGGTGCACAATTCGTGGCGTCGTGGGGACGCGATGATCTGTTGCTCCAGACCGCGGCGTTCATCGAGAAGGCACGGCCCTGGCCCCTCGTCGCAGGGATCGCCTGAGCACCGCGCGCGTGCATTTGGCAGGCTCGAGCGTCCGGCATGAAGATGGCAGCGGGCGCAACGAGGGGACACGATGAGCGGAAGCATTCTCGGCACTCGGGTCAAGCGGATCGAAGACCCGAAGATGCTCACGGCCGGCGGTAGTTACATCAACGACCTTGCGCTCGAGGGCGCGTTGTACGTCACCTATGTGCGATCGACGATGGCCCACGCCCGCCTGCGCTCGATCGACATCGAAAGTGCGCGATCGGCCGACGGAGTGGTCGCTGTCTACACGTTCCCCGATCTGGGCCTGCCGCCGTCGCCGCCGATGATGCCGTTCATGAATCAGGCGATGCTGCGGCCGATGCTGGCCCACGAAACCGTGCGCTTCGTCGGTGAGCCCATCGTCGCGATCCTCGCCGAGACGCGCCAGGCCGGCGCCGACGCCGCCGAGCTGGTGGCGATCGACTACGACCCGCTGCCGGTGGTGGTCGATCCGGAAATCGCGCTCGAGAACGAGATGCTGCTGTTCCCCGACGTGGGCACCAACATCGTCTGCGAGATTCCCCGCACGGGCGACGACGATCTGTTCGCCGGTTGCGAGGTCGTGGTCGAGGCCCGCATCATCAGCAACCGGCTGGCGCCGGCCCCGATGGAACCGCGCGTCGCCGCCGCAGTGTGGGACGGCACGCGCCTCACGCAGTGGGCCGCCGGCCAAGGTGTGTTCAATGCGCAGGGAGGCATTGCCCGTCTCAACGGCCTCGACACATCGCAGGTTCGCATCATCACCCCTGATGTCGGTGGATCGTTCGGCGCGAAAGGCGGCACGTCGCCCGAGGAGTTGCTCGTCGGTTGGTTGTCGTGCAAACACGGGCGACCGGTGCGCTGGTTCGAGACTCGCACCGAGAACATGACGGCCATGGCGCAGGGCCGCGCGCAGACCCAATACGCAAAGCTCGGCGGTACCCGTGACGGCCGCTTCCTCGCGTACTCGATCAAGGTGATCCAGGAGAGCGGTGGCTATCCATCGCTGGCGGCGCTGCTGCCCACCTTCACCAAGTTGATGGCGTCGGGCACGTACGCGATCGACAAGGTCGCCACCGAAGCCGTCACGGTGCTCACCAACACCACGCCGGTCGGTGCCTACCGCGGTGCGGGGCGCCCCGAGGCGACCGCCGCGATCGAGCGCATGGTCGACGTCTACGCCGCAGAGATCGGTATGGATCCGGGAGAGCTTCGTCGCCGCAACGTGATCGCGCCCACCGCGTTCCCTCTCACGACGCCCACCGGCGCCGCGTACGACAGCGGCGAATACGCGCTGGCGCTCGATCGCGTGCTCGACGCGGCCGGATACGACGATCTGCGCGCGGAGCAACAACAGCGTCGCCGCGACGGCGATCGCAAGTTGCTCGGCATCGGCATGGCGTCCTACGTCGAAGTCACCAACCCCATGGGCAGCGGCGAATGGGCCAGCATCGAAGTGAACAACGACGGCGGGGCCATCGTCCGCGCGGGCGTCTCGTCGCACGGGCAAGGCCTGGGCACCGCGTTCGTGATGTTGGCCAGCGAGCGCACGGGCATCCCGATCGAGCGCATGGAGTACCGCCAGAGCGACACCGACGAGATCCCGCGCGGTGGTGGCACCGGTGGGTCGCGTTCGTTGCAGGTCGGTGGGTCGGCGGTGGCCGGTGCGACCGATCTGCTGGTCGAGAACGCCCGCAAGTTGGCTGCCGACCAGTTGGAGGCCAACGTCGACGACGTGGTGCTCGATCTCGACAACGGCCGCTTCCACGTGGTCGGCACGCCGGCAAAGACCGTCGGTTGGGCCGAGATCGCCAGCGCGCAAGACGAACCGCTGAGCGAAGAGTTCGACTTCAAGCCGGGTGGGGCGACGTTCCCCTTCGGCGCGCATCTCGCCGTGGTCGAAGTCGATCGCGACACCGGCCACGTCACCGTGCAGCGTCTCGTCGCCGTCGACGACTGCGGCGTCATCGTCAATCCGTTGCTCGCCGACGGCCAAGTACACGGCGGTCTCGCGCAGGGCATCGCGCAGGCGCTACTCGAAGAGGTGCGCTTCGACGAGCTCGGCAACCCGCTCACCTCCAACCTCGCGGACTACGGCATGATCTCCGCGGCAGAACTGCCCTCGTTCGAACGTCATCCGATGGAGACGCCGACACCGCGCAACCCCCTCGGGGCCAAGGGCATCGGCGAGTCGGGTACCATCGGCTCGACACCCGCGGTGCAAAACGCGGTCGTCGACGCGCTGTCGCATCTCGGTGTCCGCCATCTCGACATGCCGTTCACCGCCGAACGGGTCTGGCGCGCGATCAACGCGAGCAGCTGATGCGCATCCTCGTCAGCGAAGCCATACTGCGCGACTACGGCGACGACCTCAGGGCTGCCGCGCCCGATGCCACCTTCGTGCGACTGTTGCCCAACGGCACGGTGAGCGACGACGGTGCGCCCGACATCGTGTTCATCTCGAACGACGTCTTCTACGGCCCGATCAAGGCCTGTATGCAGATCGTCCTCGACACTCCGCGACTCGCCTGGCTGCAGTCGGCTGCCGCCGGCGTCGAGGCCCCTGCGTTTCGCGCGCACCTCGAGCGCGGCGGGCGATTGACGCGCGCCCACGTGACCGCCGTGCCGATCGCCGAATACGTCATGCACGCGGTGCTCGCGTCCTTCCAACAGCCACAATGCCTCGCAGAGCAGCGCGCCGCGCGCGTCTGGCAGCACGTGCCGTTTCGCGAGATCTGGCGCACGACGTGGCTCATTGTCGGCCTCGGCTCGATCGGGCGCGAGGTCGCGCAGCGGGCGCGTGCGTTCGATGCGCATGTCATCGGCGTACGGCGGCGACCCGACGGCACCGAGCCCGTCGACGAGATTCTCACGTCCGACCACATGCTCGACGCGGTGCCCCGCGCCGACGTCGTCGTGATCGCCGCCGAGCTCAACGACGGCAATCGCCATCTCGTCGACGCGACGTTTCTCGCGGCGATGCGGCCAGGATCGTGTTTCGTGAACGTCGCGCGCGGCGGGTTGGTCGACGAGGCTGCACTGCTCGCCGCACTCGATCGTGACGCGCCGGCGCACGCGGTGCTCGACGTGTTCGAGACCGAGCCATTGCCGCCCGACAGCGTGTGGTGGACCCATCCGAAGGTGACCATGTCGCCGCACTCGTCGGGCGGTGGCAACGGGCGCCTCGTGCGGGCGACCGAGGTGTTCCTCGAGAATCTGCGGCGCTATCGAGACGGCCGCGAGTTGCTGCACGAAGTACGCCTTGCCGACCTACCCGCGCAACCGACTGTCTGGCACGTCGAAAAGCGCTAGCGCTCTCTGGTGCGGCTCCGTCGCAACGGATTGGTGCGGCTCCGTCGCAACGGATTGGTGCGGCTTCGCCGCACGGATTGTAAGCCCGCAGCACTCGGGTGACGAGCGCCGCGTTCTGTTCTGTTCTGTTTCGGCCGTCTGGGTGCCAGCCTCGCAGCGCGACGTCCCCGTGAGAACCGTCTCAACTAGCGCAGGTCCATCACCTTGTTGAAGTCGTGGAGCGCTCCGCCTTCGAGAAACGGGGGCTTGCCCTTTTCGACCGACATGTACGACGCGTCGCGCCGGTAGTTGAGGAAACCGAAGCCCTTTTCGCCGCCCTTGAAGCGATAGCGCCGATCGCCGGCGATCCCGATCGCGTCGCCCGGCTTCAGAATGGTCTGGCCCACCTGGATATCGCCCGAGAGCAGATAGATGATCTCGTCCTCGGAGTGGCTGTGCGGAGTCGACAGGTAGGCGTCTTCGCGTGACGTGTACAGCAGCGTGATGCGCGAGGTCGGGAACGTGGAGTCGGCGTAGAACTTCGAGGCGCGTCCCGGTTGGATCAACGCATAGGTGCCACCCGGACCGACCACATGCACGGTACGGCCTTCTTCGGCAGGCGCACCGTATGCACCGGTCGTCGGCGGGTTCGGGTCCCATGGGCCGAAGTGCACGACGGTCGTCGGCTCGTCAGCGCGCACGATCGCGGGCACGCCCGCCTCGAGAATCAACGTGCCATCGGTCGGACATGTGCGGCCGTCGATCGTCAACGAACCCTTCTTGACGTACACCGCTTCGTCGCCGTGCGTCGCGTTCCATTCGAGCTCGACGCCGGCGTCGAGCTCTGCGGTGAGTGACCACAACGAGAACTCGCGCGGCGACATCATGCGGCTCTTGCAGTTACCTCTCGCAACGACGGTCGGTGCGGCGTACCCCTCGCGATAGTCGACATCTCCGTCAGCGGTGATCCACAGATCGAGTGTTTCCATGCGTTGAGTGTGCCCGATTCAGCGGGCTCTTGTCGACCGTGACCGGGTGGCGGCGAGCCGCTCGCGTCGCAACTCGGCGGTTGCTACGACGACATCGTGCTCGAGCGGCTCGAGTGGCCCCACGATCATCGTCAGCAGCCAATCGGCGAACGCCGGATTGCGGGCCAGCACCGGCCCGTGGGCATAGGTGGCCACGATCCGTTCGGCGAGCGCGCCTTCGGTGCGGGAAGCCAGGCCCGAGCGGCCTTCAGAGCGGGAAGCCAGGCCCGAGCGGCCTTCAGAGCGGGAAACCTCGTGATCAGCGCCGTTGCCGACACCTTCGAGCACGCGCCCGAGCGGCCGGGCATCGGGCCCGAGCGCAGTCACCCCCTGATGATTCTCGAACCCGGACACGAGCGGCAGATCGAGCGCAGGGTCGGGCTCGATCAGCAACTCACCGACCGCGCGCGGCCCGGCACCGACCGTCGTCGTGACATCGAGCAACTCGAGTCCGGTCTCTCGTCCCTCGGCGCCGGGGAACGACCGGCCGGCAATTTGATATCCGGCGCACACCGCAAGGATCACCGCACCCCGCGCGTGCGCGCGGTTGACCGCACCACTCGCGCGCAACTCGCGAGCCGCGAGCGTCTGCGGGCGATCTTCGCCTCCACCGAGCAGGTACAGGTCAGCGGTCTCGGGAATCGACGTCGCGCGGTCATACTCGATGCGCTCGACGGCGATGCCGCGCCAGCGCAGACGGTGTTCGAGGACGATGCCGTTGCCACTGTCGCCGTACGTACCGAGAAGTTCGGGCAACACCACCGCGATGCGTACCGCCGATTCACGGGTCATCGGGCAACTCCCAACGCTCGTCGCACTTCGCGAAACGCCGTGTAGTTGGCAACTACATCACAATCGTCGGCGCGTGCGAGTGCCAGTGCCCGATCGAGATCGGGCTCGGTGATGACATCGACATCCGCGTAGAGCAATCGCACCGCGAGATCGTGGCACCGGCGTCCGGCGGCGATCGCATGCCTGCCGTGCAGACGTTCGAAGGGAACGTCCCATAGCCACGACGTGTCTTTGCCATCAGCGATCTCGGCATTGATGACGATCAGCACGCGGCGGGTCGAGCGCATCAACAGCTCGATGATCTCGATCCACCCGGCCGGGTTCTTCGAGAGATAGAGCCGCGCGGTGCTGCTCTCACCCCACACATACTCATAGCGACCCTCGACGGAGCGAATCGATGACATCGCGTCGAGCGCGGTGCGGATCGGAATCCCGATTGCATCCGCTGCCGCCAACGCCATGACCGCGTTGGTCTGGTTGTGACGGCCGGGGACCTCCAAGACGACGGGCACGTCGACTACGTCATCACCCGCGACCACGAGGCTGCCCGCGGTAGAGATCGCCCACTGCACGGCGGGCCGGACGAGGTCGCACTGGGTGCAGTTCCACTCGTCACCGTCGAAATGGATGCGCTCGCCGCAGTTGGGACAACTGGTTGCGTCGACGCGCCAATTGCTGCCCGCGGCGACCCACACGGGATGCGCGGACGCCCGCGCCGCAAACACCACCGCGGGGTCATCGGCGTTGGCGACGACGGTCGTCGCCGGGGACGCGGCAATCCCCTGCCGCCATCGTTCGGCGGTCTTGCGCACCTCCGCGACACGGTCGAGTTGATCGCGCGACAGGTTCAACAGCACCAACACGTCGATCGCCGCCGCCGACAACAGCGCGGGGACATAGCCCTCGTCGACCTCGAGCACGGCGGTCGCGCCTGGCGTGGTGTGGCCCAGCGCGGTAACGATGCCCGCAGGCATGTTGGCACCCTTGTCATTGGTGGCGACCGGCCCCCTGGTGTGGGCGGCGGCCGCGAGCAGCGCGGTTGTCGTCGACTTCCCGTTGGTTCCGCTGATCAGGACGATCGGGCGACCGTCGAGACGTAGTGTCAACGCATCGGGGGCCAGCGTTTGGATGACGCGACCCGAGACGACTTCGCCGCTGCCACGCCCGAGCCGGCGCGACGACCACCCCGCGGCGTCACCCAGCGCCGTCGCAACGGCGAGGCGCAACCGTCGCAGACGCGGCGTCAACCGAGAGCACCACCGGCGCGCAATCCGTCGATCTCGTCCGCCGAGAACCCCCACGCGGCGAGGGCGGCGTCTGTGCTGGCACCGGGCACGTCCGCGCCGCGGGCGATCGTTGCGACCGTGCGGGAGAAACGGGGAGCCGGTGCCGGTTGCACGATGCCGTCGACACGCACGAACGCATCGCGGGCGCTGTTGTGCGCGTCGGTGAGCGCGTCGTCGAATCGGCGCACTGGCGCCACGCAGGCATCGGTACCGTCGAAGATCGCGGTCCATTCGTCCAACGTCTTTTCCAAGATGCGTGCCGCGAGCTTCTGTTTCATCGCCGGCCACTGGGCCTTGTCGTTCTGCGGCGCCAACTCGTCGGCCGCGAACCCGAGGCCACGAAGCAACTCGGCGTAGAACTGCGGCTCGATCGCGCCGAGGGCCAGATGGCGCCCGTCGGACGTTTCGTAGACGTTGTAGAAGTGCGCGCCGCTGTCGAGGATGTTGGTGCCGGCCCGATCTGACCATGCGCCGATGCCGCGCATACCCCAGAACATCGCCATCATCAACGACGCCCCGTCGACCATCGCGGCATCGATGACCTGACCGCGACCCGATCGTTGCGCCTCGAATACCCCACACATCATGCCGAAGGCCATCAACATGCCCCCGCCGCCGAAGTCACCGACGAGATTCAGCGGCGGCAACGGTGCCTCGCCTTCGCGCGCCATCGCGCCCAGCGCGCCCGACACCGCGATGTAGTCGATGTCGTGGCCTGCGGTCGGGCCGAGCGGGCCGTCTTGGCCCCAGCCGGTCATGCGGCCGTAGATGAGCCGAGGGTTGTGGGCGAGGCAGACGTCGGGGCCGAGGCCGAGTCGTTCCATGACCCCGGGCCGGAACCCTTCGATCAATCCATCGGCTTGCTCGACCAGGCGCAACACGACCTCGAGGCCGCGGGGATCCTTGAGATCGACCGCGGCGGACGGGCGCCCCCGGTTGAGGATCTGGGCCGTGGCCACCTCTTTCGTCATCCGGGACCCGGGCCGATCGACGCGAATGATGTCGGCGCCCATATCGGATAGAACCATCGCGGCAAAGGGACCAGGCCCGATGCCGGCGATCTCTACGATGCGCAACCCCTGCAACGGACCCATGGCCAGCACGGTAGCGGAGCGGACCCGGTCGGCACGAAAGTCGCACGTCTGCACGCAGTTCGAGGCCGGTCGGCGACTAAGTTCTCCCGGACCCCGAACTACCGAGGCTGAAGATTTCCGTGTCGCGTCACTACCGCTCACTCATCGTCGTGTTCACACTCACACTCGCGGCCGCTGCGTGCGGTGGTGACAGCCCCTCCAGCCCGCCCGACGACGGCTCCACGACCACGGGCGGAGGATCGACGACGCCGACCACGCCTGTCACGACTGCAGCGCCATCGAAGTTCAAGACGATTCCGGGCATGCCCCCTGTCATCGACGACAACAACATCTACACAGAGCAAGGCGTCAACAAGCTGAGCGACACGGTCAAGGGGCACAAGCCGCTCGTCTACGTCCCCAACAACCGATCCGACAGCGTCGTGGTCATCGATCCGGCCACGTTCAAGGTCCTTCGTACCGTGCTCGTCGGCAAAGACCCGCAGCACGTCGTCCCTTCATGGGACATGACCAAGCTCTGGGTGACCAACAACGCCGAAGGCCGTACCGACGGCAGCTTGACCCCGATCGACCCCGTCACCGGCGAGTTCGGCGCGGCGATTCCGGTCGAGGATCCCTACAACATGTACTACACACCCGACGGCAAGTCCGCAGTCGTCGTCGCCGAGGCGTTCAAACGTCTCGACTTCCGCGATCCGACCACCTGGCAACTGCAGAAAACGATCAATACACCTCAGTGCGCCGGCATCAACCATGCCGACTTCTCCGGCGACGGCACCTACGCAATATTCACGTGTGAGTTCGAGGCCGCGATCATCAAGGTCGACTGGCGCGCGGGCACAGTGGTCGGCCGCATCAGCTTCGGTCGGGGCCAGGCCGAGTCGATGCCGCAGGATGTGCGCGTCGGCCCCGACGGCAACACGTTCTACATCGCCGACATGATGAAGAATGGTCTCTTCATCATCGACGGCGAGACATTCACGCAGACGGGTTTCATCAAGACCGGCGTGGGCACCCACGGCATCTACCCCTCGCGAGACGGCACCAAGTTGTTCGTCGCCAACCGAGGGCAGAACACAGTTTTCGGCGTGGCCAACGGCAAGGGGGACGTGTCGGTCGTCGATCCCAAGACCAATACCGTCATCGCCACTTGGGCGCTGCCCGGGGGCGGCAGCCCCGACATGGGGAACCTCACTCCCGACGGATCGCAGCTGTGGCTGTCCGGTCGTTACGACGACGAGGTCTACGTCTTCGACACGACAACCGGCGCGCTGCTCCAGAAGATTCCCGTCGGCCAGAAGGCGCCGCACGGATTGTTGTGGTGGCCGCAGCCCGGTCGCTATTCGCTCGGCCACACGGGCAACATGCGTTGAGCCCTGGTCGGGCTCAAAAGACCAGCACGCCGCGCGCGAGCTTGCCTTCGTGCATGTCGTTCACCACGGTGAAGAAGTCGTCCATCGCGTAGGTCTGTGACACCATCGCGTCGAGATCGAACTGACCGCGCTTGTAGAGATCGACGATCATCGGGATGTCGTGTTGTGCGCGGACGGCACCGGCGCGCGATCCGATGATACGGCGATCGACTTGCGTCAGGTGCGTGATCGGTACGGACACGCGAGCGTCGGGGCCCGGCACGCCCACCACCACCGTCGTACCGCCCCAGTCGGTGATGTCGATCGCGGTCTCGAGCACCTTGGGGTGACCGACACATTCGAACGACCAGTCGACGCCGCCGGCCCCGAACGGACCACGCGGCATCTCGCGGCTGTGCGGCAACAGATCGCGCACGGCGGCGGAAACGTCGTCGACCTCGCGGGCATCGATGAAATCGGTGCCGCCGAGTTGCAGCGCGATGTCTTTTTTCGCGGGATTGGCGTCGATGACGACGATGCGCGACGCCTGCTTTATGCGCAACGCCTGGATCGCCGACAGACCGACCCCGCCCGCCCCGAACACCGCGGCCGTTTGGCCGGGCTTGACGTCGGCCAGGTTGAACACCGAACCGAGGCCCGTCACCACACCACACGCGATGAGACACGCTGACGTCAGCGGGACATCGTCGGGGATGGGAACGGCCTGGATCTCTTTGATCACGGTAATCTCGGCGAACGACGAGGTTGCGGCGAAATTGCCAGCAGCGACACCATCGACCGTGAAGGGCTCGGTGCGGTTCGCGATCGATGCTCGGCACCACGTGGGCTTGCCGATGTTGCACCATTTGCACGCGCCGCAGTTGGCCACCGTGGCGACGACGACGTGATCGCCTTGCTTGACCCTCGTGACGCCGGGGCCGATGGCTTCGACGATGCCGGCGCCTTCGTGACCCATCAGCGATGGCGCAGGCCAGGGGATGGTGCCGTCCATCACGCTCACATCGCTGTGGCACACACCAGCCGCGACGATGCGCACCCACACTTCACCGTGGCCCGGCGCGCGCACCTCGACGTCGTTGCGGATCTCGGCCTGCTCGCCCATCCACACAATGCCCCGCATATCCCCTCGCTTCTGTGAGCCGGCCGCCAGTGTGCCCTCAGTCGGCCCGACACCACAAACCCTTCAGGTACGCGCTTTCCGGGAACGACAACGGCACCGGATGGTCGCTCGCCTGGCCGAGGTGACCGACCACCGAGACCTCACGTCGGGCATCGAGCGCGGCCCCCGCGACCACCTTCGTGAACAGCTCCGAATCGACGGCCCCGGAACACGAGAACGTCGCGAGGTGGCCGCCGGGTGCGAGCAAGCGAAACGCGAGCCAGTTCAAGTCCTTGTAGCCGCGGGCGGCGCGGCGCACCTGTGCGGCCGACGCCGCAAGCTTGGGAGGGTCGAGCACGATGAGGTCGAATGTGGCGCCGGCGTCGCGGAGCTCGCGCAAGTACGCGAACACGTCCGCCTTGACCCACTGCATGTCGGTGACGTCGTTGAGTTCGGCATTGTTTCGGCCGATCTCGAGCGCTTGCGCCGACGAATCGACGCTCACGACATTCGACGCACCCCCGCGCATGGCGGCAACCGAGAACGCGCCCGTATAGCAGAACAGGTTCAGCACACGACGAGCAGAGGCGTGCTGCGCAACGAGGCGACGGTTGTCCCTCTGATCGAGGTAGAAGCCCGTCTTGTGACCGCGGCGCACATCGACCAGGTAACGACACCCGTTCTCGCTGATCTCGACGTACGGTGGCGGTTCGGCACCGGCGAGCAGTCCGCTCGCCGGCGACAGTCCCTCGAGGCGACGCACGTCGAGGTCAGAGCGTTCGAAGACGCTGTTGATGCCGTGGAGCGAACCACAGACCTCGACGATGACGCGGCGCCAACGTTCTGCTGTTGCGGCGGTGAACTGCAATACCGCGACGTCGTCGTAGCGGTCGACGATCAAGCCCGGTATGCCATCGCTCTCGCTGTAGACGAGGCGAGCCGCGTTGGTGACAGCGTCGAGTGATTGCCGGCGGGCGACAGCGGCTTCGATCCGCTTCGCGACCAACGCGTCATCGACGGCCGCATCGTCGAATGTCCACATGCGACCGACGATCTGCGACGCAGGGTTGTACCCCGCGCGACCGAGCATGCGCCCGGTGCTATCGCGCACGACAAGAACGTCGCCCGGGTCGCAGTGCCCGCGGACGCGCTCGACGGCCCCCGAAAAGATCCAGGGATGACGACGCGCCAGCGATCGTTCCTTACCGGCACGCAGTACAAGCGTCGTTTCCGCCACTCGCTCAGGCTAAGGGGTGTGTTTGACTTCGGCCCATGACCTGGAGCGCCGGCACCTATGACAATCAATTCGGTTTCGTGTCCCGTGGTGGCGATTCGTTGATCGAACTGCTCGATCCGCAGCCGGGCGAACGCGTACTCGACCTCGGCTGCGGCACGGGCGAGCTCGCAGCGAAGATCGCCGAGCGGGGCGCCACGGTGGTCGGCCTCGACGCCGACCTCAACATGGTCGAACAGGCTCGGGCGCGGTTTCCTCATCTCGAGTTCGTCGTCGGCGACGGGCACGACTTCTCCATTGGGAAGTTCGATTGTGTTTTCTCGAACGCGGCGTTGCACTGGTTGACCCGGCCCCGAGCGGTGACGGCCAGTGTCCGCGCGGCTCTGCGCACCGGCGGTCGTTTCGTCGCCGAGCAGGGGGGCGCGGGCAATGTGGCTCGGACCATCGCCGCGCTCGACGCGGCACGCGTCGATTCGGGCTACGCGCCGGTCTCGCCCGTGCCCTGGTACTACCCCACGGTCGGCCAACACGCCACGCTGCTCGAATCATTCGGCTTCCGCGTGCGGATGATGATCCACTTCGACCGACCGAGTCCGCTCGACGACTGTCCCGACGGCATCGTCGACTGGGCGAAGATGTTCGGCGGCGGGTACCACGACGATATTGCTGTTGCGCAACGACCGGCGTTCTTCGCCGACGCGGCGCGCCACGGCCGGCCGCTGCAGCGCGACGACGGGATCACCGTGATCGACTACGTGCGCCTGCGCTGGCGAGCCGACGCGCAAGGTGACGTCGACGCTCGGGCCTAGAGGGCCCGAGCGGCCCTTCTGAGCGGGAAGCTACGCGACGTCGAAGAACTCTGAGCGAAGCGGGAACAAGTAGCGCTCCGTGACGAGATTGAGTACGCGCCGCGCGATACGAAAGCGCGTAGCGATGTCGTCGACGACCCGCATCGATTGCGTCAGTGGACGAGGAACGCCGTTGACCGCTCTGCGATAGGCGCGCTCACCGACCAGCTCCATCAGCCCGACCGCGCCCAAGTTGCTCACCGCCGGCGGAAGGTCACCACCTTGCGCGTCGGACGAGAGTTGTGTGATGCGCCGCAGCCGCTGCTCGGATACCGAGTTCAGTTGGCGCTGCGCCGTGTGATCGGGGAACACGCCCGTCAAGAACAGCGAGAGATCACCGAGACGGCGCCACACGCCGGGGCGCTCGGCATCGGAGACCATCGTCGCGAACTGCGCGAGCTGCACCGGGTCGAGGTCGCTGAAATGGTTGCGCTGCCATCCCCGGTTGGTGTGGGTCCATTGGGTCCAACCGGCGATCCGCGTGAACGAGCCCAACAGCTGCGACAGGTACAGGCGACGGTCGGCGTCGGCGAGGAACTCCCGCATGGTGGGGGCGTCGAAGACCGGCAATCTCGTACGGGGGCCGAGCCACTCCGTCGTGAGCGTCGCGTCCGCCAGCTCGCGGGCGATCCCGTGCACCGCCATCGTGAAGACGAGGAACGGAGAGGCCAGCGAAAAGGGCGCGTCGGCGGAGCCGAAGACGGCATCGTGCACCGCTGACTCGCCCAGAGCGGCGACGATCCACGACGCCGGCTCATCCGCGGACTTACCCGCGGCCTCGGCCACCAGACGAATGTCCGATGGGCTCAGGTGTTCGAGTAGGCGGTTGGCGACCGTCAGCGTCATTCCCCTCCATTGTGCCTCCTCCGCGCCGCCGAGAGGTTGCATACCACCCGAGCGGCTCTTCAGAGCGGGAAGCGGGCCCGAGCGGCTCTTCAGAGCGGGAAGCTACGCTCGTCGACTGATCACGCACCGCGAGATCGAGGGGGTTGTCGGGTGACCGATCTGCGCAAACACGTTCCGTCGGCTCGCCACGTCGGGATCGACGAGGTCCCGTTCGTGATCAACCCGGTGGTCGGTGCCCGCATGCGTGTCGTGCACGCGAGCGAGGCCGACAACGTCTACGTGGTACACGGGTTCATGCCTGCGGGCCTCGAGGTGCAGACGCATCGTCACACCGGCCCGGTCATCGCTCTCACGCTGTCCGGCTCGTGGGCATATCGCGAGAACGATTTCGTGAACCGCGCCGGGTCCTACCTGTACGAACCGGTCGACTCGGTGCACACGTTGTTCGTACCGTCCGACAACACCGAAGACACAGAGATGTGGTCGGTGGTCTACGGCAACACCGAGTACCTCGACGAGAACGACGACGTCACGTACGTCTCCAACTGGAAGGCCATGCTGCAGCTGTACTACGAGGGGTGTGAAGCCGCAGGATTGCGCCGTCCCGACGGCATCTTGTTGTAGATGGTCACTCGTCATCTTCCGCCCAGCTACGCCGTCACTCGTGAGTCGCTGCACCGCCTCGCCGAGCACGTCATCAGCCCCGCGCTGTACGCGGTCACCGGCAAGATCGGCCTGCGGCAGTCACCGGGCGGTTTCGCCACACCACCGTTCGGCGACAACGGGCACGTGATCGCGGTCGAGGGGGGCGATCTCGTCGACCGCGACCAGTCGGCGCAGTCCCGCCGTTCGGCCATCACGACCATCGCCGACGCGGCTCGCTTCGTCGGCATCACACCCGGCGCGCCGAGTGAGCTCTATCGACCCCACACACCGTTGGAAGCCGATGCGTCGCTGACGGTCGATCTCGACGCGGCCGAAGTGGTGGCGATGTGGTACGAGCTCACCGACATGGCATTGCGGGCGTTCGCGGCGTCGATCCCCGAAGACGATCCGACCACGGCTCAACTGTGGCCCGAGCACTTCGACCTGGCCATGTCCGCCGATCGCATCAACTACGGCGGCTCGCCGGGGGACAACTACATCGACGTGCCCTACCTCTACGTCGGGCCGTTCGACGGGCCACCCGCCAAACCCGACCAGTTTTGGAACCAGCCGTTCGGGGCCGCCATCGGCTTCGACGAGATCGCGTCGATACAGGACGCGTTCGAGTTCTTCCGCCGCGGCCGGGCACTGACCCGCGAATCGCGCTGACCCACACGCTCGCGCGAGACGTCAGCGCATGAACTCGCCGGCATTGACGAGGATCGATTGGCCCGTGATCATCCGAGCACGGTCCGACAACAGGAACACCACGGATTCGGCCACATCCTCGTCGGCCGGAATCTCGCCCAGCGGCATGTTGGCGGTGATCCCGCCGATCACCTGCTCGACCGGGATGCTCTGTTGCTCCGCCACCATGTTGACGTAACCCTGGACGGGCGGGCCCCACATCCACGTCGGTACGACGGTGTTCACACGGATGCGTTTCGGCCCCAACTCCAGCGCCATGTAATACATCGCCGACATCAGGGCGCCTTTCGCCGACGCGTACGCGATTTGCATGACCTGGGCCTTGTACATCGACTGCGAACCGATGAAGACGACCGAACCGCCCCCTTGACGTTCGAGCTCGGGCGCGAGTGACCGCACGAGATGGACCGGGCCGAGCACGTTGACGTTGAACGAAGCCATCCAGTCATCGTCGGGCGTGTTGGTGACCCCGCCGAAGAGCGCATCGAGCGCGGCGACCTGCACGAGGCCATGGACTGCGCCGAAGCGCTCGACCGCGCCGCTCATCAAGGCCGCGCACTGATCGGCGTCGGTGATGTCCGTGGCGATCGCCAGTGTGCGAGCGCCGTCCGCGTCGAGTTCGCGTGCCAGCGAGTTGAGCCGATCGGCGCCCCGCGCCGCGAGCACCACGTTGGCGCCGTCGCGTAGCGCGAGCGTCACCACCTCGCGGCCGAGACCGGGGCCGACTCCGGATACAACGACGGTCTTTCCTTGGAGAATCATGGCCTGAGACTGTAGTGCGAAGGCACGAAGCGCGCGGGCGGGCATGATGGGCGCGTGAACCCGAGTGCCGCAGCATCGATGCCGTTCGCCGCCATCGTCGAGGCGAGCAGACAAGTCGCGAGCACGCGATCGCGCCGTTCCAAGAGCGCGACGATCGCCGTGCTACTGAGAGCGTTACCCTCCGATGATCTCGACGCGACGATCAGCTTTCTCACCGGCGAGCCGCGTCAAGGCAAGATCGGCATCGGCTGGGCCTCCATGCAAGAGATCGACGTCGCCCCGAGTCCCACGCCCTCGCTCACTGTTCGCGACATCGATCAGCAGTTGACCTTGTTGCAAGCGACGACCGGAGGCCAATCCGTTGGGGCCAGGCGAGCGACGCTACGTGCGCTCTTTGCTCGCGCGACAGAAGCCGAGGCCGATTTCCTGCGCCGGCTGCTCACCGGCGAACTGCGTCAAGGAGCACTCGACGGCATCATGGCCGAAGCGATCGCGGCCGCGTACGACGTCTCGCCCGAGTCGGTCCGCCGGGCCGCGATGCTCACCGGCCAACTCGGCCGGGCCGCGATGCTGGCGCTCGACGGGGGCGAGCCCGCGCTCGCCGCGGTGCGGCTCACCGTCGGCCAGCCGGTTCTCCCGATGCTCGCGGGCAGCTCGCCGGCCGCGGGCGACGCCATCGACGCCTGTGGCCTGTCCGCGGTGGAGTACAAGCTCGACGGCGCTCGCATCCAAGTGCACCGCGCCGGCGACTCCGTTTCGGTCTACACCCGCAATCTCAACAACGTGACGGCGCGGCTGCCCGAGGTGGTCGCCGCCGCGCTGGCCGCCGACGCGCGTCAATTCATCGTCGATGGTGAAGTCTTGGGATTCTTCGACGATGATCGCCCGCACGCGTTCCAGGACACGATCAGTCACTTCAGCAATGAGTCGTCCCCGTCGCGGTCGTCGCTCGTCCCGTACTTCTTCGATTGCCTGCATGCCGACGGCACCGACTATCTCGATCGGCCGCTACGCGAGCGCATCGATGTCCTCGAACGCATCGCACCGGCACGCTGCATCCCCCGCGTGATCACCGACGATCGCGATACCGCACAGTCGTTCCTCGACGAGGCAATCGCCGCCGGACACGAGGGTGTGATGGTGAAGGCGATCGACTCGCTCTACGACGCCGGGCGCAGGGGCCAGTCATGGCGCAAGGTCAAGCCGGTGCACACCTTCGACCTCGTCGTGCTCGCGGCCGAATGGGGGCACGGCCGTCGCCGCGGGTGGCTGTCGAACCTGCACCTCGGGGCGCGTGCCGCCGACGGCACGTTCGTGATGGTGGGCAAGACCTTCAAAGGCCTCACCGACGCACTGCTGCAATGGCAGACCGAGGCATTACTCGAACGCGAGCAACATCGAGACGGCATCGTGGTGTACGTCCGTCCCGAGCTCGTCGTCGAGATTGCGTTGGACGGTGTGCAAGCGTCCAAGCGCTATGCCGGCGCGGTGGCGCTGCGTTTCGCACGTGTGCGGCGCTACCGCGCCGACAAGTCCCCCGCCGACGCCGACACCATCGAGAGCCTTCGCGAGCTGCTCCCCCGCTCGACCCATGGGCGGCGATAATCCGCCGCTCTACCGCATCTGCGAGAAAGTCTCGTTGGCCATCTGCCACACCTTGTCGGGCTCGCGAACCTCTTGCCACATCTTGAAGCAGGAGTTGCACGAGAGATAACAGCGCCCGGACGCGCCTTCACGGATGTCGAGTTGGCCCGGCGCGCCGCACGACGGGCAGAAGAACTCCTCCTCCTCGCGATGCGGGTCACCTGGCACCTCGGTGAACTCGACGGTACGGCGCCGGTTGCGCCGGGTCGCCCGAGGCGGCGCCGCGGCCTCGGAGGGCCGAGGCGACGGCGACCCCGGCAAGTTGAGACGGGTGTGATCACCGAGCAATTCGATGAGCGGATCGACGTCGTGCTTGCGACCGGACATGGAAGCCTCCGTTACCCGCTGTAGTATCTTTGAGCTACTATACAGAGCCGAACGGATTAGTCAATATGAGCTATTCCCCGTGGAGCAAGATCCGGCGGAGAGCACCCGCTCCTCGAGCGCCCGATCGATTCGACGCTGGCGATCGCCAACGCCGTGACGACCGCGCCGAGGGCCATCACGACCCATGCCCGGCGAAACGAACCGAGCGCTTCGGGGCCCCGCGGGTCGCCGAGCACGGCGATGACGACGGCGATGCCGACCGCGTTGCCGATCTGCAACGCCGTGCGATTCGACGCGCTGGCCACCGACAGCTCCGCGCTCGCCACACCGCGCACGGAGATGGCCGCGATCATCGGATACGTCAGTGCGAGACCGGCGCCGAAGAGGAGGCAGCCCGGCAACCAGCGCGAGAAGTAGTCGCGTTCGGTGGTCGCCAACAGTCGGTAGCTGGCGATACCGGCAGCAATGACCAGCGCACCGGGCACGGCAACGGCCCGTTCACCGAAGCGGGCGCCGAGACGCCCCGCAAACGGGGCGACGATTGCCGCCGTGAGGGCGAGCGGTAAGAGCCCGAGACCCGACTGAAAGACACTGCGCTGCCACACGACGTTGAGGAACTGCACGTTCGAAAAGAGCACCGCACCGGTCGACACACCGAAGGTGAACGCGGCGACGTTGGCACAGGCGAAGCTGCGCAGCGAGAACAGGCGCAGCGGCAACACCGGCGACGGATGGTGGCGCGAACGCAGGATGAACGCCGGCACCATCAACGCGGCCACCGAGAACGCGATGTCGACGCGCACGCTGGTCCATCCCCACGAGCGGCCCTGTACGATGGCCAGTGAGAGTGACATCAACATGACCACGATGATCGACGCGCCGAGAACGTCGGGCAGCGTGGCCTTGCGGTCGGCCGCAACACGAGGCAGCGACGTGCGGCCGAATCCGTACGCCACCGCGGCGATCACCGGGCTCAACAAGAACGACCAACGCCAGCTGGCGAAGTTCACCACCGAAGCACCGACAGTAGGGCCCAAGGCTCCGCCCAGCGACGAGAGCCCCGAATAGAACGCGGTCGCCGTAGCCCGTCGGTGTGGTGGCGTCGCGTCGAGCAGCAGACCGAGCGACGACGGAACGATCGCGGCCGCGCCGATGCCTTGGATCACGCGACCCGCGATGACCATCCACAGCCACGGGCCGAGACCGGTGATGAACGAGCCCGCGGAGAACACGGCCAGGCCGCAGAGGAATACCGATCGCCGCCCGAGGCGATCGGCGAGACGGCCGGCGGGCACGAGCAGCGCCCCTGTAGATCGACAGCACCCATCCGAGGGCGGCCAACGACTCACCTTTGAACGAATTCGTCCTCATGTCCGCGAACGCAATGGACACCGTGTTGAGGTTGAGGCCGACGACGAGTGCGCTCGATCCGACGGCGATTCGCACCCTGCGCTCGCGCCGCGAGCTCAGGGTCACGCCACGCCCAAGAGCTCGGCCGCGTTGCGCCACAACAACCGCTCGAGCACCTCGTCTCGCCAACCGAGCTCGGCGAAACGATCGAGCGCAGTGGGCGCCTGAGGCCACCCGAGGGAGCTGCCGTAGAGCATCCGCTCGGCGACGTAGTCGCTGCGATTGGCCCACTCGCGATAGCGCTCGCCGCCCGGAAACTCGTGATACGGGTCGGGTCCGAGCCAGATGTTGTCGTGCTTGAACACGGCCATGATCGCGTCGTCGGCGTGCGGGTACGCCGCGTGTGCCATCACGATCTTCAGCTGAGGGAACTCGCGCGCGACGCGACACACGGCATCGGGTCGGGTTTGGCTCAGTTCGGGCCCGGCGAGCGGACCGACATGGATGATGGCGATTGCACCGAGTTCGGCACAGCGTTCGTAGAGAGGGAAAATCGACACGTCGTCGGGATGCAGTGTGGGTTGCAACCACCCGACTTCGAGATGCACGCCGCGAAAACCTTGTGCGATGCGGCGCTCCGCTTCGGCAATTGCTGGTGCGCCGAGCGAAGGGTCGACGCCGGCAAACGCCAAGAAGCGATCCGGGTACGTTCGACAGAGATCCGCGAGGTGATCGTTGGGCACGCTCGTGCACGGCATGTCGCGGCCCGGCAACACGCCGATCACATCGCGCTCGCGCATCCATTGCACACAGTGTTCGAGCGAAGCCTCGGCAAAGGGCTCGACCGGCTCGGGTTCGGTCTCGGCCCGCCACAGCGCAGTGGGACGGGTCTTCCACCACAGACAGTGGTGCGCGGCTGCGCCGGCACCGGCAAATTCGGCCGTCGGCACACGAAAGCGGAAGTCGATGACGGGCGTGTTCATGTGAGTAGGTGCCCGCCGTCGGTGAGGATCGTCTCGCCGTTGACGTACGAGGACAGCGGCGACGCGAGGAACAGCGCGACGCGCGCGATCTCGTCGGGCTCGCATTCGCGTCCGACCGGATTGCGAGCGCTGTACGCCTTCTTGATCTCGGATAGATCGACCCCTGCGCTCTCGGCGAAGGCCGCCGCGGCCGCCATCGCCCCCTCGGTATCGACCGCGCCGGGCGCGATGGCGTTCACACGAATGCGCCGGGGCGCCAATTCGAGCGCCAACGATTTGGTGAGCATCACGACTGCACCCTTGGACGCCGCGTAGTGCGCAAGACCAACGGTCGGTTGTATCGCGGACTTGGATGCGATGTTGACGATGGCGCCGCCCTGCATGTGCAGGGCACATGCCTTCGAGACGAGGAACGTACCCCGCGCGTTGATGTCGAGCACCCGGTCCCAGGCTTCGACGGTCATCTCGAACATCGGCGTCGGAGGGAAGATGCCGGCGCCGTTGACCACGATGTCGATCTGCCCGAACGCGGAGATCGCCTCGCTCGCCAATTCTCGGCATCGCGCATCGTCGCGAACGTCGACGGTGACCGAGGTGGCCTTGCCGCCTGCGTCGCGCACTCGTGTCGCAGTGTCTCCGGCGGCGTCGCCGCGCACATCTCCGGAGACGATCGATGCACCCGCCTGTGCCAGCCGCAACGCGCACGCCCGTCCGATGCCCGAACCTGCACCCGTGATAACAGCGACTCGCCCGCGCAGGCTCACCAACTCGTCGATGGGAGTGATCGTGTCGGACATCGCCGTCACTTCCCGAACGAATCGGTCATGTACGTGAAGTGCACGCGTTGATCGGTCGGCATGTGGCTTCTCCTCTGACACTTCTACGTGAGTGACGCGCCGCCATCGACGAGCACAGTGGTACCGGTGATGAACGACGACGCGTCGCAGGCCAAGAACAACACGAGACGGGCAACCTCATCGGGGGCACCAAAACGACCGAGCGCGATTCGCTTGCGATAGCCCTCGCGGACGCTGTCGGCGTCGGTTCCGGACAGAGAGCCGCGCGAAACGCTCGCGCGCGCCGCACCCTCGCTGTCGATCGGTCCCGGCGCCACCGCATTGACTCGTACGTGCGGGGCGAGCTCGAGGGCCAGCGCTTGTGTGAGCTGGATCACCGCTGCCTTGGCTGCGCTGTAGTGCGCGAGCTGGGGGCTCGGGCGGTACCCGGCGCGCGAGCCGAGGTTGACGATGGCGCCGGTGCCACCGGCGCGGGCGAGATACCGGCCGTATGCCTGCGAGCACAGGAACGTGCCTTTGACGCTGACATCGATCGTGCGGTCGAAGAGCTCTTCGCTGGTGTCGAGAAAGGGCGAGTGTGGGAACAGCCCGGCGTTGTTGACCAGGATGTCGACATGCTCGAAACGCGCTTCCGCGGCCTCGACCATCGCCGCGACCGCAGTCGCCTCGCGAACGTCGGCGACAAAGGTCTCGGCCTGACCACCGGCTTCGCGCACGAGCGCTTGCGTCGCTCGTGCACCCTCGATGTCGACGTCGGCGATCAGCACACCCGCGCCGGCCTCGACGAGGCGCAACGTGATCGCGCGCCCGATGCCTGATCCCGAGCCGGTCACTATGGCCGCCCGCCCCTTCAGCGACCACAGCGACGCGAGATCGGGGAAGCCCGTTGGCGCAGTCATGTTTCGTCCCCTCGTCGATAGTTGTCGTCCGACTATAGATTCCGCTGTCGAAAGGACGGCGAGTGAACAACCAGCGAGTTGTCGAGGATCTCCGGTTCCTGCAGGGCAAAGGTCACTACACGGCCAACCTTCCCCACGACGACGTGTGTCACCTGGTGTTCGCCCGGTCGACGGTCGCTCACGCAGTGATCGGCAACATCGACGCGTCCGCCGCCGAACACGCACCCGGCGTCGTCGCGGTTTTCACCGCGAGCAATCTGGGGCTCGATACGCAGCCTCCCGAACTGCCCGGGCTCGATGCCGGGATGGTCCGCGACCTCTTGGCCCGCAATCACGTGCGTTTCGTGGGCGAGCCGCTCGCCGCGATCGTCGCTCACAGCGCCGCAGAGGCCGCAGACGCGGTCGAGCTCGTCGAGGTCACCTACGAGCCGTTGACTGTTGTCGTCGATGTCGACGACGCCCTGAGCGACCGGGTGCTGTTGCACCCCGGCGCGGGTACCAACACCGCGCTCGAGATGGGGACCGGCGATGCATTCGACCACGACGAGGTTCGCGTCGAAGCCACCATCCGCCATTTGCTCTCGCTCGGGCCCAGCCGCGGTCAGCAGCAACACATCGTTCTGTCGGGGCGACGCGACGGCGCCATCACCGGTGTCGAGATGGAGATCACGCAAGACGCCGGCGCGTACCCCGCCTCGGCGCCTACATGCCCAACATGGCGCGCCTGATGTTGCCCGGCCCGTATCGCATCGGGCGCGTGTATCTCCGCGCTCGGTCCGTCGTCACGAACACCAACCCGCATCTCGCCTACCGCGGCGCCGGGCAACCCGAATACGCGTCGGCCGTCGAGCACCTCGTCGACCGGTTCGCGCGGCTGCTCGACCTCGACCCGCTCGAGGTTCGGCGGCGCAACCTTCTCCGCGCAGATTCCTTTCCCGACTCGTCACCCACCGGCGCGGTATACGACTCGGGCGACTACGAGCGAGCGCTCGACCTGTTGTCCACGCACGTGGACTACCGCGGCTTGCGCGAGCAGCAGGCGGCGCGCCGTCGAGACAAGGTTTGGCCCGCGCACTGGGCATCGGTGTCGCCACCTTCGTCGAGTCGTGTTCGACGTCGAACCAAGCCGAGTGGGGCCGAGTCGTCGTCAACAACGACGCAACGGTCGACGCGTGGACAGGTACGTCGCCGCACGGGCAGGGCCATGAGACGACGTGGGCGACGTTGATCGAGCGAGAGTTGGGCGTAGCACCAGCCGACATCCGCGTTCACTTCGGCGACACTGACCACTTCGAGAGCGGCACCGTCACCGGCGGCTCGCGATCGGTGCAGACGGGGGGTGTCGCGCTGACACACGCGGCGATCGAAGTCCGCGAGCAGGCGCGGCGCGTCGTCGCCGACCTGCTCGAGGCGAAGATCGACGACGTGGTGTACGACCGCGCCAACACCGGCTTTCACGTGCGGGGTACTCCGGCGCGTTTCATCGAGCTCGCCGTCGCCGCGCAGCAGCAACCCAACGGGTGCATCGAAGCGGCGTTGCGCTACGAACCCACCGGCAACACCATTTCCTTCGGTGCGTACTTGGCGGTGGTCGAAGTCGATACCGAAACGGGCCAGGTCGACCTGCAACGATTCGTCGCCGTCGACGATTGCGGCACGGTCATCAACCACACTCTCGTCGAAGGTCAGGTACACGGTGGTGTGGCGCAGGGCATCGGGCAGGCGCTCTTCGAGGACATCGTCTACGACCGCGACGGCAATATCCTGACGTCCAACTTCGCCGACTACACGATCCCCTCGGCCGCGGAACTGCCCGACATCGAGGCGCTGCTCGTCGAGACGCCGTCACCGCGCAACGTGCTCGGCGCGAAGGGGGTCGGCGAATCGGGCCCCATCGGCGCGCTGCCCGCGGTGCTCAGCGCCATCGTCGACGCGCTCACGCCCCTGGGCGTCACCTTCGTCGACATGCCCGCCACCCCGGAACGGGTCTGGCGCGCCATCCAATCCGCCCGGCGCCCCTGACTCACCGACCGACGACCCGTTCTGTTGGCGCTTTACCCCCGTATACGGGGGTAAAGCGCCAAGAGAACCAGCAAGATGGTCAGGCGGGGATGAAGGTCTGGAGAGCGACGCCGAGGCCGCCGTCGACCCAGATCACCTGTCCGCTCACGTAGCGCGCCGCATCCCCGAGCAAGAAGACGACGACCGGCGCGACATCGTCGGCGGTTCCCGTACGGCGCAGTGGGACGATCGGCTGGCGCTTGGCCTGCGCCGCCGGGTCAGTGCTGCTTGCGCTGAACCGGGTGCCCGAGATGAGCCCCGGCGCGACCGCGTTGACACGGATGCCGTCCGGTCCCCATTCGAGCGCCATCTGCTGGGTCAGTGACGCCAGCGCGGCCTTCGCGGCGTTGTAGGCGCCGGCGAAGGGTGCCGGATGAAACGCCACCAATGACGACGTGTTGACGATCGCGCCTCGGCTCGCACGTAACGCCGGCAGCGCGACCTGGCTGCAGTAGAACGCGGTGTCGAGGTCGACTTCGAACACCCGCTTCCAGTCGGCGGGGGTGAGCGACTCGAGTGGCCCGCCCTTGACGATGCCCACGTTGTTGCAGAGACCCGTCAGTGTCCCCGTGATCGCGAGGGTCCGTTCGACGACTTCTCGCGCGCCGTCGAGTGTCGAGACATCACCCGCGACCGCGTCGGCGGTGCCGCCCGCCGAAACGACGCTGGCGCACGTCTCTTCGGCGCGCTCTCGTACGAGATCGTTTACCACAACACGCGCGCCGGCCATCGCGACTTCGTGCGCGATCGCGGCACCGATGCCCGAGCCGGCGCCGGTGACGAGCACCGACCCACCGTGGAGAGAGAAATCGGTCATCGGATCACAGTCCTTCGATCTTTTTCAGGTCGACGTCGTCGATCATCGTCTGGCGTACTGTCTGCCACATCGATTCGGGCAACGCCAGTCGCGGCCGGCGCATGGTCCCGCCCGGTAGTCCCAAGAGTTGCAGTGCCGCTTTGGTCCCGGTGATGCCGCCCATGTCGCGCGTCGCGGTGAAGAGATGCATCAGGCGGTTGTAGGCCTCGAAGCAACCGGCCAGATCGCCCGCGGCATAGCGGTCCATGACGGAGACACACAGATTCGGTGCCAGGTTGCCCTCGGAGCTCAGATACCCCTGGCCTCCCAGCGCGAGGCAGGTGAGTGCGTGCATCGGCCCACCCACATGCACGTCGGCGCGCCCGCCCCCGGCGTCGATCACGCGTTGCAGGTAGGACATGTCGGGACCGGAGACGTTGACACCGATGACGTGGTCGTAGCGATCGACGAGTCGACCGATCAGTTCCGGCGGGATGAAGTAGCCGACCGACTGATGCGTCGACAGCACGCAATCGACCGTCGTTGCCTCGAGGATGTCGCTGTAGTAGCGCTCCATCTCGTCGTCGCGCGGACGGTTGCCGTGGCCCTGGTCGAGCGAATAGATCTGCATCGCTTCGACGCCGATCTCTTCGACGAGCCGCGCGAGACGGATCATCTCGCCGGCGCTGCGGGGCTCGACACCCATCGCCCGAAATGGCACCTTTCCTGCCAGTTCCTCTTTACCGATCTGCAGGATGCGGGCGACTTCGGTGCTGCTCAACGTGTACCCCTCGCCGCTGCCACTGCCGGCGAGATAGACCCCGATCCGCGCCGCGGCGAGCTTGCGCAAATGACCCCGCAACGACTCCTCGTCCACCCGTTCGCTGCTGTCGAACGGTGTGATGCTGATAACGAAAGTGCTCGGTGTTCGCGTGCTCGCGTGAAAGTCGGCCATAACGACTGTCCCCCTTCCTTTGCGGCGCCCGGCTGCGCTGATCGAGTCGTGGCGGCGACTGGCTATGGTAGGCACATGCACCCGCGCAAGGTCGATGTCGTGACGACCGCCGAGCGGCGCACCCGGTACCTCGCGGCGGGTCATTGGGATTCGACCACGCTCGCCGGCCGTGTGGGCGACCACGCACGCACACGGCCCGACGACCTGGCCGTCGTCGACGACCGCGGCCGGTACCACTATCGTCAATTGCGCGACGACTCTGCCCGCCTGGCCGCGTTCTTGCGCAACCGCGGGGTCGACGCGTCGTCGTTCGTATCCGTGCAATTGCCCAACCGATACGAGGCCGCGGTCGTCGCGACAGCCATCCAGTCGCTGGGCGCCACCATCAACCCGTTGCTGCCCAATTACCGAGCCCGCGAGTTGCAACACGTGTTCACCACGGCGCGGCCGGCCGCCATCTTCACCCCGGGCGACTACCGCGGCTTCGACCACCGCCCGATGGTGCAAGAAGTCGCCGCGGCAACGGGGATCACGCCGATGCACGTCGTGGTGGGCGACCAGACGCAGGGTGATCAGATCGCGTATGACGACTGCGTCGCGCCGGCGTCGACCGCGAGCGACGATCTCGGTGCGGGCAATGCCGAATTGATCTCCGAGCTCATCTTCACCTCGGGCACCGAAGCCACGCCCAAAGCCATCATGCACACCGAACAGACGGCCAACTTCTCGGTGCGCGTCGCCTACTCCGACATGGGCATCAACGGCGATGACGTCGTGTGGATGCCGTCGCCGGTCGGCCATTCGACCGGCTTCAACTACGGGCTGCGCTTCGCGCTCTACCACGGCCTTCCGCTCGTCCTCCAAGACCAGTGGGATGCGGCAGCCGCGATGGATCTCGTGTTACGCGAACGGTGTTCCTACACGCTCGCCGCGACGACCTTCCTACAAGATCTCACCGAGACGGCTCGCCGATCAGGCGTGCGCCTCGATTCGTTGCGCTGCTTCGGTTGCGGTGGCGCACCGGTCCCGCCGCCGCTGGTCGAATCAGCCGCCGAACAAGGCATCCAATGCCTGCGTCTCTACGGGTCGACCGAAGTCTTGGTGGGCACGTGGAACCGGCCGCACTCGACGCTCGACCAACGGCTCTATACCGATGGCATCGCGATGTCACACGTCGAGGTCATGGTCGTCGACGAAGACGGGGCGCCGGTGGCCGCCAACACACCGGGCGAGATCGTGACGCGGGGCCCGAACACATCGGTCGGTCTGTTCGCCGACGAGGCCCGCACCGCCGCGACGTATCGGGCCGACGGTTTCGTGAAGTCGGGCGACATCGCCACGATCGACAACGACGGTTACCTCACGATGGTCAGCCGCAAGAAGGAGATCATCATCCGCGGGGGGCTCAACATCGCGCCGCGCGAGATCGAAGAGTTGCTCGTCGCGATGCCCGAGATCGAACGCGCCGCCGTGATCGGGCTGCCCGACGAACGCCTCGGCGAGCGAATGTGCGCCTGCGTCGTCGTGCGACCGGGGGCGCAGATCGACCTCCCGACCGTCGTGCAGCGCCTCGAGACCGGCGGGTTGGCCAAGTTCAAGTTGCCGCAGCGCCTCGAGGTCTTCGACGTGTTGTCGGCGACTGCTTCGGGCAAGATCCAAAAGCACGAGTTGGTCCGCATCATCACCACCGAACGACACCCTCCGGTTCAAGACATGGCAAGTCGAGAAGAGCAGCGATGACCGCGACGACAGAGCGCGTCCAACTCGAGTTGGCCAAGGTCGGCAAGGGCCGTGACCGCGCCGCCATCATCCGTCTGAATCGGCCCGACCAACTGAACCCGATCGACTGGGACACGGTGCACGAGCTCGACGCCCGCATCGACGAGATCGAGAACAACCCATCGGTTCGCTGCGTACTCGTCACCGGCAACGGTCGGGCGTTCAGCGCCGGTGGTGACCTCAAGAGCTACACCAAGCTGCAGACCGACCCGGTGGCGTTCCCTCGGTTCGTCGCCGACATCCATCGCGTGTTCGGCCGTTTGCGCACCGCGCGAGTGCCGGTCGTCGCGCTGGTCAACGGCGTCACTGCTGCCGGCGGTCTCGAGCTCATCCTCAACTGCGACTTCACGTTGGTCGCCGCGTCGGCGCGCATCGGCGACGGCCATCTCAACTTCGGCCAGATGGGTGGCGGTGGTGTGCTCACGCTGTTGCCGCGCGTCATCGGCAAGAGTCGCGCGGCAGAGTTGATCTTCTCGGGCAAGTTCCTCGACGCCGAGCAATGTGTCGAGTGGGGCTTGGCCAGCCGCGTCGTCGCCGACGACGCGCTGCTCGATGAAGGCCTCGCGTTCGCTCGCAGCGTCGCCGACAAGAGCCCTTTGGCGATCGCCAACGCCAAGCAGATCATGAACTCGCTCTGGGCCGACAACGCCAGCGTCGATGCTGCACTGCGGTTCGAACTCGAGCGCGATGTGTTCTACTGCTTGACCTCGCACGATGCGCCCGAGGGTCTTGCCGCCTTCTCGGAAAAGCGCAAGCCGCGCTTCAAAGGACGATGACCATGCGTGCCCCTGAGATCGATCGCGACAGCGCGCCGTGGTGGGATGGATTGCGCGCCCATCGAGTGGTGGTGCAAGAGTGCCGCGTTTGTACCCGCCGTTGGCTGCCCCGCACACCGGCGTGTCCCTACTGTGGCGCCGGCTCGCCCAAGGACGAACCGATATCCGGTGTCGGCGTCGTCTATTCGTTCGTCCGCGCCCATCGCGCGATGAGCGAGGCCATGGCCGGCGAGGTGCCCTACACGATCGCCGCGGTCGATCTCGACGGCGGCGGTCGCATCTTCGCCCGCGTCGAGGGCGACTGTGCGATCGGGATGCGCGTCGCACCCGAGTTTGTCGACCACGAGACGTGGACCGAGTTGCGTTACAGCGAGAGCCCATGAACACGCGCGCGGCTATCGCGGGCGTCGGATACACCGAGTTCTCACGCGGCTCCGGTCGCAGCGTGTTGAGCCTCGCCACCGAGGCGTGCCGCAACGCGCTCGACGACGCCGGTCTCACCGCCGCCGAGGTCGACGGCGTCGCCAGCTTCATGGTGATGCACGACTCGGTCCACTGCCAGGCCGTCGCCACGTCACTCGCGGTGCCCCAATTGCGCTATGTCCTCGACGCGGATCTCGGTGGTCAAGCACCGTGCTATCTCACCGGCATGGCGGCGATGGCGGTAGAGACCGGCCACGCCCGCAACGTGTTGGTCTTTCGTGCACTCAATGGCCGCAGTGGCCCACGGGTCGGTGGCATGGAGTTCCACGGCCCCGGCGGCCAATACCGCTACCCCATCGGATTCGACCACTACCTCATGTATGTCGGCATGTGGGCACAGCGGTTCCTCCACGAGACCGGTCAAGGCTCACTCGACCTCGCGGCGGTCGCCATCGCACAGCGCGAGTACGCGTCGCGCAACGAACGCGCCTATCGACGCAAGCCGCTCGACCTCGAGACCTACCTCGCGTCGCCGTACATTGTCGAGCCGTTCCGCTCTGACGACTGCACGGTCGAAGTCGACGGCGCTTGTGCGATCCTCGTGACGTCGGTCGATCAAGCCCGCGATCTGCGCCACCCACCGGCAGTCATCGCGTCGAGCGCGTACCGCGCCGGACCGCGGTCCGGTCTCGACATCGGTGACCACCTCTTGTGGGACGACTATTCACGTAACTACACCAGCCTACTGCGCGACGAGCTCTTCGAACGCGCCGGTGTCGGTCCGAGCGACGTACAACTCGCCGAGATCTACGACTGCTTCACGAGCACCACGCTCATCGGCCTCGAAGGTCTCGGCCTCTGCGAGCGCGGCACCTCTGGCGCGTTCGTGCGAGAGGGCAATACGCGACTCGACGGTTCGCTGCCGACGAACACCCACGGCGGATTGTTGTCAGAGGGCTACATCCACGGCATGAACACCGTCGCCGAGGCGGTGCTGCAAGTACAAGGTCGGGGCGGGGCCAACCAAGCACCGCGCCACGAGGTATGTGCCGTGACGTCGGGGGCCATGATGGACGGATCGGCCTTGATCCTCACCGCCGACCGCTGAGTCGCCGAAGGCGACGGGCCCGAGCGGCCCTCTGAGCGGAGAGCGCGCGTCAACCCACGTAACTGAAGAGGTCGGGGTCGCTCTTACGCAACCGGCGGTAGTTCGCTTCCCACATGTTGGGCAAGAAGTACTTATGGTAGGCGTCTTTGCCCCGCAGCACTTCTTTCTCGGGAAACTCGGTGCCACCGATCGCTTCGGCTTCGATGTGGTATTGCGCGCACTTCTCGAGCATGAACGACATCACCGTGCACGTCTCGAGCGACTCGGCAACGATCACCGCGCCATGGTTCTTGATGAGGACCACGCTCTTGTCGACGCCCAGCAGGTCGGCCATGACCGGGCCATCGACCGCCGGCGTCTCACCGTCGTCCTCATAGAGCGCCTGCTCGTTGTAGAAGAGCACCGAGCCGACATTGTACTGGCCGATGACGCGGCGCGTTGTCGAGAACACCATGGCGTAGTGCGAATGCGTGTGGATCACCGAGTTGACGTCGGGCCGTGCCTTGTAGAACGCCGCGTGGAACTCGACCGCCGGTGACGGCTCGTAGTCGCCCTCGAGCAGCCGTCCGTCCATGCTGACCTTGATCACACGATCAGGGGTGGTCTCGTCGAAGTACTCGAACGGGGTCACCCAGAACGCGGCTTCGCCCGCCGCCCGCATCGACACGTGGCCGGCAACCGCGCTCTCGCATCCCTCGCGGGCGAGTATGCGGCGCGCCGCGGCGATCTTGAACCTCGGATCGTCTTCACGCATGGTTGATCCTTTCGTTGGTCAGTGCTTTCAGGCGAGCAACTCGCCGGACACGGCGGCCACTTGGCGGTCCACGGAAGTCCCCTCGAAGAATCGAGGGTTCATGGCGTAGTGCAGCCGCGCCGGGTTGACGAAGGCGAACTCGCGAAAGTCGGCTTCGGTGATGACGCCGTCTTCGACGAGCTCGAAGGCCTCTTCGACAGGCTCGGTGAAGTCGGGAACGTCCCAATGCGAGACATCAGAGCCGAAGATCGGCCGCAGACGGGCGCCTAGCGGATTGACCATCTCGTTGAAGGCCCACGCGATCATCCGGTCGTCGGCCTCGCACCCGAAGTAGAAGTTGGGCACGAACCGATCGCGCAACTCTTCGGGGCTCGAGATCATCGCGGCTGCGAACTCGTCGAGCTGCTCAGGTCGTGCGGACGGTCGGCTGTAGAACGCGCGCAGCGTGTCGAGATGCGCGACTGCGTTCTCGTCGCCGTACTTCTCGAAGTAGCGCATGAGGCCCTCGACATCGAGAATGTCGGGATCGAGATCGCCGATCGCGTTGGCGTTGCGCTTTTCCCAGTGCGCGAGCAGGTCGTTGTACAAGCTGCAGCCGAACGCGACGCCGCCTTCGAGCAGGCCGAAGCGCAGTTTCGGGAATCGGGCCGTCACCCCACCGAGGAACAGTGACTTGACCAGGCCGTGATGGCAGCTCGACAGACCGCCGATGTGGTTGGCGACATAGTTGGAGACCGATCGCTCGACGCGGTGATACTGCATGGCGCTGTGCGATACCGGCGCGACGCCGAGATCGATGCAGCGCTGCCAGAACGGGTCGTAGTCATACGGGCTGTCGAGGCCGAACTGATCGAGACGGTAGGCAAGGCGGGAGAGCTTGGGCGCTTCCTCCTCGATGCGGCCGATCGATCGGCGGGCATAGCCGGCGATGAGCACCGCCTTGATCCCCAGTTCGTTGACTGCGTACTCGAGCTCGGCGATCGCGATCTCGGGGGTGTGCATGGGGATGATGCCACCGGGCGTGATGCGGTCGGCGAACGGTACGAACTCGTGCGCGAACGCGGTGTTGGCCGCGCGGGCCAAACCTTGCGCGAGCTCGCCATCCCAGACGTCGAGGTAGGCCAACGTCGACGAAGGGTACGCGAGCATGTAGTCGATGCCCATCTCGTCGAGGCGTTCGTACAGCAGTCGCGGCAGGTGACACGAGGCCCGGTCGATGGTGTTGCGGCACTGCCATCCCCACCACGACGGCATCGCCCGCCAGTCGCGGCGGACGCCCTCGGTCGTGCGGTCCATCAGCACCGTTGCGGTGTCGGTGGCACCGAAGCCACTCTCGAGGAAGCGATCGCGCAGTGCCGCGCCGCCCCAATCCTCGAGGAACGAGACGACGTGATCGTGCAGCAACGGGAGCACTTCGACGAAGTGCCCATCGGCGTCGATGATCGGAAAGTCGAGTTGCTTGCGGATATCCGCTGACTTGGTCATCGCAATCCTCCGGAGTCGTCGACCATACCGAGGCCCCGCGCCCACTCGAGGTTGAGGCGCGCCGAACCGACGTGCGCGATGTGCACCACGTGCGCCTCGCCTTGGCTGGCATCACCGTGCAGGATCGGGCCGGAGTCGGCCTTGCGCTCGGCCGCGGCGGCGAGGGTGTCGAGCTCGCTCCAGTACTTGATCTCTTCGGCAGTCGGAGAGAAGACCTCGTTCACGATCTCGACGTGTTCGGCCGCGCCGATCATCATGCCGTAGTAGCCGAGGTCGCGCAGCTCGTTTGCCCAGCGGCGCAGACCTTGGACATCGTGCAGCCCGCCGCCCCACATGCCCGAGATCGGATAACGCACGCCTGCCGCACGGGCATCGATGAGGAGCTTGGACCGCAAGAACAACGACTCGCGCCCCTCGGCGGTCCAACGAAACCCGACCGCCTGGTGGATATCGCCGAATCGCGAAACCGCGCCGCCCATGTACTTGATGCGGGGCGATGCCATCGCGATCTCGTAACCCAGCCGCAGCGAGTTGGCCGTCTCGAAGATCGGATAGAGCATCAGGTCGCCCGGCGTCCGGTCGGTCTCGAGCTCGATCGCCTCACACAGCGCATCCATCTTGGACACATCGATCGGCGATTGGATCTTGGGTTGCACGATGCCGCTCAGCGCCGGCTTGACCACCGCCCGTAGGTCGGTCCACGTGCGTCCGGAGTCGATCGCCTGCACACGGACGAAGTACAGCGGATTGCCGGGCCCCGTTGGTGCGGACGACAAGAACTCGGACACCAACCCGCGCGTGCGCTCGCGCTCGTGTTCGGGATAAGGCGTGCGGGGTTCCTCGATGTCGATGACGACGAGATCGGCGCCATAGTCCGGGCTCTTCGCCAGCTCGCTCTCGTTGCTGCCGGCGACGAACAACGCGGTGCGCACCGGTTTGATCGTTCCTCGATCCATTGCTCCCCCTTGAGTCGTCAGCGCATGCGAGCTCCAGTCAGAGCTTGGGGCTCGGTTCGCGTACCGTCTCGATGTCGATGCCGTAGAGCTCGGCCACGTTTGTCAACGTCAAGCGCACGCGTTGGTCTTCGGGTACGCCGAACTCGTCGAACTCGGCCTTGACCGTTGCCGCAGAGTTCGGCCATGTCGCGGCGCCGTGGGGATAGTCGCTCGACCACATGAAGTGCGCGGCATCGGTGAAGCGCAAGTTGTTGAGACCGATGGGGTCAGAGATGTAGGTGCAGTAGACGTTGCGCCGAAAGTATTCGGACGGCATCAACTTGAGTTCATGGTCGAGCGCGTGCCACCACATCTTCATCGTCGAGTCGAGTCGCTTCTCGAGCCGGGCCACGTAGTCGATGCCTGCTTCGGCAGCGACGATGTGGAGGTTCGGGTGGCGCTCGAACACACCGGCGATGATCAACTCGGAGAGCGTCCGCTGGATCTCGTCGCGGACGACGACGCCGAAGTAGAAGGTGTCTTCGACGGTCTTGCCGTAGTTGGCCATGCCCTTGGAACCGTGCCCGGCGAGAATGTGGATCGACAGCGGGAAGTTGCGTTCGGAGGCGACCGCCCACAGCCGTTCGTAGTGATCGGTGAAGTAGCTGTATTCACGTTGGTCGGGGGGCGACGCCCACATCAGTCCACCGCGCAGACCGAGGTCGTTGCACCGTTCGACTTCGGCAACCGCGCGGGCGATATCCCAGGTCGGTACCATCGCCAACCCGATGAGACGATCCTTGTCGGTGGCACAGAACTCGGCGAGCCAGTTGTTGTAGGCCTGGATGCAGGCGAACTGGAACTCGGCGTCGTCATAGGACAACAAGCTGAGGCCCGCCGTCGGATACAAGACGTCGGCGATCGTGTCATCGGCCCACATGTCGCGAAGGCGCTCGACAGGATCGTGACCACCGCGCGCGCCGACCCACGCATCGGGGTCTTCGGCCAGGATGTCGTCGACCTCGCGTGCCGTCATTCCCGCGTTGCGCGACAACGTGAGATCGACACCACGCGGCAGGTCGGGCCCGGTGAAGTACCAATGATGGTTCTTGGTATCCTGCACCGCCCTCGGTGCGCGGTCGCGGTACTTGGCCGGTAGCCGCTCGAGCCACAACTCCCCAGGCTCGACCACGTGAGAATCGCATGAGATCAGCATCGTCTCCCCCTTCAACGCTGGATGTCTGAGCGAGATTACCTTCCCCGAAGGCGATATGGTCAGCCGTCTGACGTCTGCGCCGGCAGCACTCGGGGAGGCATCGTGGATCTCGTTCTTCGAGGCGCAACGGTCGTGGACGGCACCGGAGCGCCCTCACGACGCGCCGACGTTGCGGTTCGCGACGGTCGTATCACCGAGATCGGCACCGTTACTGCGACCGATGCCACATCGGTAGACCTCGACGGCCTGGTGCTCGCGCCCGGTTTCATCGATCCCCACACGCACTACGACGCCCAGGTGCTCTGGGATCCGGACCTCACACCGTCGTCGTGGCACGGGGTGACGTCGGTCGTCGTCGGCAACTGCGGGTTCGGCATCGCGCCGACCCATGCGCGGCATCGCCCGATCATCATGCGCACGCTCGAGAACGTCGAGGGCATGCCCTATGCCGCGCTCGAGGCGGGCATCCGCTGGGAATTCGAAACCTTCCCCGAGTATCTCGACACCATCGACCGCACACCGATGCGCGTCAACGTGGCGGCGCTGATCGGCCACACACCGATCCGGTTCTTCGTGATGGACGAAGACGCGACCGAGCGCGGCGCAACGAACGAAGAGGTCGCCCGCATGTGCTCGATCGTCGGCGAGGCACTCGACGCCGGCGCGATCGGTCTGTCGACGTCGCGCTCGCCCGGCCACGTTGGCGCTTACGGCAAACCGGTACCATCGAGGGCCGCCGATATGAGCGAGATCCGCGCGCTGGCACAGGTACTCGGCGACAAACAACAAGGCACGATCGAATCGGTCTACGGGCCTGACTTCTTCGTCGAGGAGATGGCCGAGCTTTCCCGACAGATCGACCGACCGTTCACGTGGGTCGCGATCGTCACCCAGAAAGACAACTTGGCATACGCGCCCGATCTCGTCGCGCGGGTGCACAAGAGCGGCGGGCGGGTGTACCCGCAGGTGTCATGCAAGCCGATCGTCGTGCAGATGCAGCTGTGCGACCCGTTCCCCTTCGCCAACGTCCCGGCGTTCAACGACATCCTCGAACTGCCGTCCGACAAACGCACCGCGCTCATCGCTCAGCCCGAGTGGCGCAAGCGCGCCAGCGTCGAAGTGCGCGGCCTCTGGGGCAACATCCTCGACACGGCGGTGATCGCCGAGAGCGACGTGCACCGTGACCTGATCAACGGCCAGACGATGGCGGCGCGCGCCGGCGAGCGCGGCGAGCCACTCGACGCTATGGTCGACCTCGCGCTGAAAGACCCGACGACGCGCTTTCGCATCGCGATGACCAACGACGACGAAGAACAGATCGCGGAGTTGTTGGGCGACAAGGCGATGATGGTCGGTCTGTCCGATGCCGGCGCGCACACCAGTCAGCTGTGCGACGCCAACTACACCACGCACCTTCTCGCCCGCTTCGTCCGTGAACGTGGTGATCTGTCGATCGAAGATGCGGTATGGCGTCTCACCGGCCATCCCGCCCTCGTCTATGGCCTGACCGATCGAGGTGTGCTGCGTCCCGGCGCCGTGGCCGATCTCGTCGCCTTCGATCCCGCGTCTGTTGGTGGCGGCCACGAAGCACGCGTGCACGACTTTCCCGGCGGTGCGGATCGACTCGTCGCGCATCCGACCGGCATCGAGCACGTCTGGGTACGCGGCACCGCCGTGCGCCGCAACGGCGTCGACCGGGCCGGTGTCCGCCCGGGCCGCTTGCTGCGCAAAGGCATCGGCTGACGACCGAGCTCGCCACCGGGCCGTCAGGCCTTGAAGCGTTCGACGTCCGTGACATGGCACGTCACCTTGCCATCGTGCGCGTTCGCGCGGGGCGCGTTCGCGACTGTGGGTGCGTTGACCACTTTCGGTGACTGTCAGTGGGTGTCTTTACAGTTGTTGTATGTCGTTGTTGATGGATGCGCCGCCCGTGCTGGTGTGCTCGAGATGCTGGAGGCGATTGTCGCGGGGCCGATGACGGTCGGTGAGGCCGGTAAGTGTTGCGTGGAGTGGCGCGGGTGCAGGGTCGGGGCGAGGCGGTGTTTGCGGTGGCGTTGGCGGTGTTCACGCGGCGTCAATGGGCCGCGCGCTGATGGTGCGGCTGATGCCGCGGCGTGGTTGGCGGACAAGACGAAGACGTCGGGTCGTGATGCGGCGCGGTCGGCGAAGCGGGCCAAGGTGATCGAGGCTCTGCCGGCGTTGGGTGACGCGTTGTCGGCGGGGGAGATTTCGCCGGCGCATGTCGATGCGGTGGCGGGGATCGTGCCGGCGGCACTGTTGCCGCAGGCGGGTTCGTTGGTGGCCGCGGCGAAGTCGTCGTCGCCGGAGCAGCTCGAGCGCACGGCGCATCAGTTGGTGATCGACAACGACGGCGCGGTGGCGCCGCTCGGGCGGCGCGTCTCAAGGCGCGCCAGCAGGTGCGCTTCTTCGACCGGGACTCCGGGATGCGGGCCCTGTTCGGCGAGTGGGATCCGGAGGCGACCGCGCCGATCGAACGGGCCGTGGATCTCGTCGCCGAGCAGCTGTGGCGGGCGCTGCACCCCGATCGCAAGCCGACGGCGCTCGACGAAAAGACGTTGAAGTACCGCCGCGCCGAAGCGGTGAGCGAGATCGCCCGCCGGGTCCTGTCCGGCACCGAAACCGGCGAGCCCGATGCGGCGGCGGCCGAAGCCGCCGATCACCTCCGAGCGGGTCACCGCGCGAAGCCTCGGCCGGCGGTGGTGTCGCTGTCGGTGTTGATCGACTTCCAGACCCTCACCGGGGTGCTGGCCGCCAACGGCATCTGCGAGCTCTTCGACGGCACCCCCATCTCGCCGGACACCGTGCGCCGCCTGGCGTGCGACGCGGCGATCATCCCGATGGTGCTGGGCAGCCGCGGCGAAGTATTGAACCAAGGCCGGCATATCTATGCGCCGACGATGGCGCAACGCCACTGGCGGCTCGACGGCACCGCCTTCGACTTCGACGTCTACCGACCCGACGGCACGCGCTTCGACCACGTCACACGGGGACCGCCATGACCTACGATCGCGCACTGCGGCAGCCGCACCTGGCATGGGCTATTCGGGGAGCTCGAGACGGGCCAGCCACAAACCGGGCGCGTCGATCTCGCTAGGCGTGGGCAACATACGCGCGCTGTCCCACAACTGCGCGACCGCGTCGGGACCACTGCGTTCGACGATGCCGTCGATGAAATGCCGGCCGCGATCGTATTGCTGTTGCGTCAGGTTGAACCCGAGGATCTTTTCGACGAAGCGATCAGACGCGTCGGCTTCGACGCGTCGGCGGCGTAAAGCCTCGGTCAGCATCGCGTAGGAACTGATGAGGTGGGCTCCGATCGAATCCATTGTGTGATCGACATAGCCCACGACCGCGCAGATGATGGCCTCGAGGTGGGGGAGCAATGCTCGCTGTGCCGGTGACTGCACCGCGCCCAGTACCACTTCGGGATCGCCGATGATGCGCTGCATGTCTTCGAGCGAATCTGGTCCTTGTCCTTGCAACAGACTGGTGATGTCGATCTCGCCGAGCCGCTCGTGCAGTGCGCTGTGGTCAGCAGTGAACGTCGACGCATGCTCTTGTAGCAACGAGGTGATGCGTTGGTGTACGTGCGGCAATGAGAGCACGGCGTGGTGCACGAGCTCATGCACACAGATCCACAATCGCAACTCGTCGCGAGGCAACGACCAATCGTCGCCGAACGCGTCGAGGTTGGGCACGACGATCATCACTTCGTTGTTCGGCCGGCGCGGTACCGGAAGGTCGTAGGTGCCCAACGAACGACTCGCGAGATGGCCCACCATCGATCCTGCGGTCAAACCGAGCAACATGGGATTGAGCGCATGCATCATCGGCGTGAGCCATGCCAACGACGGATCGGTCAGTTCTTCTGGGCCGGGCATGCTTTCGCGCGAAACGCGCGCGATGGACTCGCCGAGCGTCTCGAGCAGTGGCCGGTAGGTGTCGAGGGTGCGCATCGCCCACGTCGATCGGTTCACCGCGGCGATGACTGGCGGCCGCCCTTCGACGATCGTGGTGAGGCCGGTGGCGTTCTGCACGTGGAGATCGGCGACGCGCGCGAGCTCTTCGATGGCCATGCGTTCGCTCGGGTCGACGTTGGCCTCGCTCGCACCCTGGGTCGCGATGGTGGTCGCCAGCTGCTTGGCGGTGTCCCAGCTGATCGGGCCGGCCGCTTGCATCATGCGCATGAGCTCGGCGAGCATCGGCGGCGGGAACGGCATCGCGTCGTCTCCGAATGGACCTTCGTCGCTCATAGCGGCATGGTAGGGGCGTGCGAGCGCAATTTGGTACCGCCAAGGTCACGCTATGAAGGCCACGCGATGAAGGCCACGCGATGAAGGTCATCGTCACCGGAGCAGCAGGTTCCATCGGCTCTCGGTTGTGCCGCCGCTTGGCCGAGTGCGGGGTCTCTGTCCTGGCCCTCGACAAGGCCAGGGTCACCACCGCGCCCGAGGTCGACCATCGGGTGGTCGACCTCGCGACCGCCAAGCTCGGACCCCTCTTCGCCGGGGCCGACGCCGTCGTCCATCTGGGCTCGCCGTTCCCCGCCGACGCACCCTCCACCGCGGACAGCGCCGGCCCTCTCGCAGTCGCCGAGCGAGTGTTCGCCGCAGCGGGCGAGAGCGGCGTAGCCCACGCCATCATCCTGTCGACCGCGATGGTGTACGGCGCGTGGCCGAACAACGCCGTGCCGTTGACCGAAGAAGCTCCGGTTCGCCCGAACCCCGATTTCGCGTTCGCCGTGTATCACGCGGAGTTCGAACGGCGCGCGTTCGAGTGGCGGGCCGACAACGCACACGCGACGCTGGCCGTGCTCCGTCCCGTTCCCCTCGTTGCCGATGAACAGCCGAGTCGTTCCGCTCGCCTCTTGCGATCGATGGCGACGGTGCGCACCGACGAAGGAGACGCGCCGGCGCAGTACCTCCATGTCGATGACCTCGTCGAAGCCGTGATCGTCGCACTACGAGCGCACATCGATGGCGTGCTCAACGTGGCGCCCGACGGTTGGATCTCTCCCGAGACACTCGGCCTACTCGCGTATCCCGGTCCGCGGCCGATGCTGCCGCGCTGGGCGGTCGACGCGTTGGCCAAGATCAGGTGGCGTTTCGGCTTGGCGGGGGCACCTCCGGGGCTCGTGCCCTATACCGTTCATCCGTGGGTCGTCGGCAACGATCGATTGCGTTCGCTCGGTTGGCAGGCAGCCAACACAAACGAAGAGGCGTACGTGTTGGGTCACCAGCCCACACCGCTCGACAAACTCACATCGCGTCGACGTCAGCAGATCGCTCTCGGTGTTACCGGGGGCGTGGTGGCCGCCATCGCCGCGGCGACCACGAGTTTGATCATCCGGCGCACTCGCCGCCGGCGCCGCGCGAGCGGCATCCGCACCTGAGCAGCGGACTCAACCGCTCGACAAAGTGAGCGTGATCCAGATCGGCTGTTCGTTGCGCAGGACCTCGAGTGCAACGGGATTGCCCGTGCCGCGCTCACGGGCGTGCACGATGAGAGCGGCCATCGACGACGTCGCCGTGCCATCGGCCGCGATGATGATGTCGTCCTTGTGCAGCCCGGCGAGCGCCGCCGGGCCGGTTGCGCTCACCGATAGGACACGTACACCGGCGTCACGATCACGCACGCCCTCGGTGCGCGCGCCGTCGAAACCCAATGAGGGATACGGCGCAGTGCCGGAGGTGATCAAATCCCACGCAATCGACCGGGCGAGCGTCATCGGTATCGCAAACCCATCGCGAGCCGTTGCTTGCGGTGGGATCGTCGCAATGCCGATGACCGCGCCGGTGCTGTCGACGATTGCACCACCGTCTGCACTCTGATCTATCGGCGAGTCGATACGGAACAGCACCTGCTTGGAGTTCGCCTGCGGGGCTCGTTGATCGACCGCCGTCACGCTCGACTGCCAGACGGGTCGATTGATTCCTTCCGCGCCGACGAGTGCGATGGACTGGCCGACGTCGGGGCACACCGCGCGACTCGCCACTGCGATCGGCAGGGCCCTGTCGACCTTGATTACGCCGATGTCGTTGACCGTATCGATCCCTGTTATGACCGCGGGAAGGCGCAAGCCTTCCCGTGTGATCACGACAACAGATTTCCCGTCGACCAGCAGATGTGCCGGAACGATCAGGTGGCCGTCATCGATGACGGCGAGTGCGGCTCCGGTTCGCGTCGAGGAGCCGACGGCTACTTCTATGGGGAAGAGGGCATTGCTCGCGCGTGTGCTGACTTCGGTTGACCATTCGTCGATGTTGACGTATTTCGGTTGGACAGCGATCACCGGCGCCATCGCGACTTGCTGCGTGACGCGCACCGCCGAGCCGTCGGGTGCCGCGAATGCCAACCACAACGCGCTGGTGAACAGCGCGCCACCCAGCGCGGACAATGCAGCGAGGCCGAGCGAGTGGCGAGCGCTCCACGACGAAGGGCGGGCAGGAGACGCGATCTCGCTCGGATGCCGCCAGAGACGATCGTCAGGAGCGGGCGGAGGCCGAAAGCTCGGCGTGTCGTCGTCGTCGTTGCTCCGCACAGAGTGCGAGATTACCGATGCAGGGGTCCGTCGTGGCCGCGGGGAGGGCGATTGTCGCGGGCACCCTCGAGGGCGAATCAGAGCCCGAGCGGCCTGGTGGAGCAGCACGCAGAGCGTCGGCTGGCGCTGGTCCCCTCGATCAGCCGTACGATGGTGGCGTGCTGGCGCCGACCGATGATACGTGGCTTGGATTGGTCGAGGATGTTTTGCCGGTCGCCGCGGCCTACGAATGGGCGATCCGCCCCGATTGTGGCGCCGTCGTGTTGTTCTCGGGGACGGCCCGGGATCACTCACCTGGGCGTGAAGGCGTCGAGGTCCTCGAGTACGAGGCCTACGACGAGCAGGTGGTGCCTCGCTTGAGTGCCATTGCCGACGACGCACGCATCCGCTGGCCTGCCGTTCGACGCATTGCGCTGATCCATCGCACGGGTGTGGTGCCTGTCGGCGAATCAGCGGTGATCGCGGTTGTCTCCGCGCCGCATCGCGATGAGGCGTTCGCGGCGGCACGGTTCTGTATCGATGCGTTGAAGGCCACGGTTCCGATCTGGAAGCGCGAAGAATGGTCAGGTGGTGCCAGCTGGGGTCTCGAACCACAGCACATCACCGAGGTCGATCGTCTAGGGGGTGCGACGGCATGAGCAATTCGATCCTGTTTCTCGCGGCCGCGTTGGGCTCGAGCATCGTGCTCGGCTCGCTGGTCGTGCTCCTCAGCCGGCCTCGGCGCGCCCGCAACAGCTACGGCCAGTTCTCGTCGCAGTTGCACGCCTTGTCGCAGGCAACGCAAAGGGCGTCCGATCGTCGTTACGAGTCGCGAGGCGTGACGCTGATCGAAAGCGACAGCGCGACGCATCAACAAGGCAGGTCGGCTTCTGGCTCGTGACCTCGCGATTGATTTGGGCACCGCCAATACGTTGGTCTACGCCCGCGGTGAAGGCATCGTGTTGAACGAGCCATCGGTCATCGCGCTCAACAGTCGCACCGGCGAAGTGTTGGCGATGGGCCACGAGGCGTGGCAGATGATCGGGCGTACCCCGAGCTACATCGTGGCCGTACGTCCGCTGCGCAAGGGTGCGATCACCGACTTCGAAGTGACGCAGCGGATGATCAGACTGCTGCTCCAGCGGGTCGGGGTCAGTCGTTTCAACCGACCGCGGGTAGTGATCTGCGTGCCGTCGGCCATCACGGCCGTCGAGCGGCGCGCTGTGAAAGAAGCCGCCCGTCGAGCAGGCGCGGCAGACGCGCAGTTGATCGAACAACCCATGGCCGCCGCGATCGGCGCGGGCCTCCCCATCCACGAGCCGGTGGGCAACATGGTGGTCGACATCGGCGGCGGTACAACCGAAACTGCACTGATCTCGTTGGGCGGAATCGTTGCCATCCAAGCGGTGCGAGTCGGTTCGTTCGACATCGACGCGGCCATCCAGAGCTACGTCCGCCGTGTCTATGGCATCGCCATCGGTGAGCGCACTGCCGAGGACATAAAGATCGTCCTGGGTTCGGCTGCACGAACAGAAGACGAAGTTCGCGCCGAAGTGCGCGGTCGCGAGTTGATGAGTGGGTTGCCGAAGACGGTGGTGTTGACACCCGAGGAGATCAGGGAAGCCATCGACGAGGTCGTCACGTCGATGGTCGACTCCGTGCTCGCATGTCTCGCGCAGGCCCCCCCCGAGTTGGCGCAAGATCTTCTCGTCGAAGGCATTCAGCTGGTAGGCGGTGGCGGCATGTTGCGCGGGTTGGCCGCGCGTATCGGCCGCGAAGCGGGCGTGCCGGTGCACCTCGTCGATACGCCGCTCGAATGTGTCGTGTTGGGCGCGGGCCGCTGTATCGAATCGTTCGAATCGGTCCGGGCGATGTTCATGGATGCTCGTCCTCGGGCGCGGTAGCAAACGGCAACAGATCGCTCGCGGCATTGCGAACTTGCCAATCGCGATCGCGTGCGGCCGCTTCGAGCGCGGCGACCACCTCCGGACCGTCGAACGGTGCGAGCGCCAGCACAGCGCGCCGGCGCACGGTCACGACATCGTTGACGGCAACGAGGATCGCCGGCAGGCCGGTGGGGTCTCCGATGGCGCCGAGCGCCGCCGCCGCGGCTTCGCGGACCAGCGCGTCCGGATGCTGCGACACGATGTCGGCCAGACCAGCCACCGAGCCCTGCGCGACTCCTTGGCCGTGCTCGCCGAGCGCCCACGCCGCGGCTTCGGCGACGAGGGGTTCTTCATCGGCCAACGCCGCAAGTAGCGAGACGCCGCGATGCTGGGCGGCCAGCTCGCAGGCGCGACGGCGCACTCGGGGCTCGGGGTCGCCGAGGGCCGCTTGCACTGTCGCGCCGTCGAGCGCACCGGCGCGTGCGAGCGCGCCGAGCGACGCGACCCGCACCACCGGGTCGGCGTCGGACCGCGCGGCGAGGGCAGGCGCGGGGTCGCCCCCGTGTGCCGCGACCGCGATCGCTCGTATCCGATCAGCGGTGGACTGTCGGGTCACGTTGGCTCTCCTCTCGAAGGACGGCCCGGCGAGCGTCGAGGGAATCCATAGAAGCTGGTCGCGGAAGTTTGCTCTCAACTCCAGCGGCGAGATGCCGATTCTCATTGCAACTCATAGTGTGATCCAAAGGAGCCAGCCGTGTCATACATGGTGCTGTACACCCGGCTCGACAGCAGCGCGGCGTTCGAGCGCTGCGAAGAACTGGCCGCCGCGGTTGCCGAAGTCGAACGGCTCCGCAACGAACAGAGCATCGACGGTGCGCAGATCTATCGCCTCGAAGAGGTGAAGTTCGAGATCAAACCGTACTTCCGCGTCGAGTTGCCCGAGGTGAGCGCCGTCGCGAGCAGCGCGCCCTCGATCGCGAGCAGCGCGACGTCGACCGTGGCCGACGCCGCCCCGGCCGACGAGGACGCGCCGTGGACCACGGCGTCGGAACCTTCGATGATGATCGCACCGCCTCCGCCCCCGCCGCCCGCTCCCGTCGCCCCGATGGCCTACGACGACGCACCGACGGTGCAGGGCGAAGACGCGATCTCGGGCGGCCGCCGGGGTCTTTTCGGAAGGTAGATCAACTGCTGATCGCCAACTCGACCGCGAACGCGACGAGGAAGAGCACCGCACCGACGCCGACGGCGAGTAGCACTCCGATGACCACGTTGACGACCGCGATGCCGGCGACGGCCCGAAGGCGTTCGTACCACCGCGGGTAGGTCGACGGTTGCGCCTTGTTCATCGTGGCCGCCGAGCGAAGCCGCGAATGTCGGGGATCGTGGCAGGCTGAGGAACCAGCACTGACCGACGATGGGTATCGGCGAAACACAACTCGATGGACACGACGAACGAAATGCTACCGGCCGAGGGCCCGGGCCCGAACACAGGGGCCGACGGTGATCCGCCCGTCCTCGCCCGCCGCCGCATGCCGCGGTGGCTGCGTCGCACCACGTGGTCTACCGGGCTCGTCCTATCGGTGCTCGGCGCCTTGCTCCTTGCCGCGTCGCTCGTCAGCTCCGGTTATGTGGCCTACAAGCCGGGCAGCGCAACCCCGGCCGATGATCGTGTCGAGGTCATCGGCGGCGCAACCGCCTACCCGCCGACTGGTGACATCTTGTTCCTCACGGTCAGCGTCGACCGCATGTCGAAGCTCGAGAAGTGGTGGTTCGATCGCAACGACGACGTCGACATGGTCAAGGAGTCGGTGGCCTATCCGAAGGGCCGCAAAGACGCCACGCAGTTCAACGCCCAGCTGATGACGCAATCGAAGTCGACGGCAGAGCTTGTGGCGCTGCAATACCTCGGCTACGACGTGTTCGAGACGACCGGCGCACGCATCAAGAGTGTCGTCGACGGTGCGCCTGCCCAAGGCCACCTGCAAGCAGGCGACACGATCGTCGCGATCAACGACACCGCGGTCGCCTCGGCGGCTGCGGCGACGACGCAGTTGCGCAGCACGACACCAGGTCAGTCGGTCACGCTGCGCGTCGAGTCCGATTCGGGGGTGAGCCGCGACGAGAGCATCGTCCTCGGCATTCGCCCGGATGGAGAACTACGCGGCTACGTGGGGGTCGGGTTGGAAGACCGGATTCTGGAGAGGGATCCCCTGCCGATCGAGCTGTCGATCGATTCGGGAAAAGTCGGTGGGGACTCGGCCGGTTTGGCCTTCACGTTGTCGATCATCGACGAGCTGACGCCGGGTGAGCTGACGGGTGGCCATCGCGTCGCCGTGACCGGCACCATACAAACGGACCGCACGGTGGGGCCGATCGGCGGTATCCGCCAAAAGGTCGCGGCGGCGCGCAAGGCAAAGGCCGAATTGATGCTGGTGCCCGCGGCGAACTTCGACGAAGCGATCGCCAAGGCCGGCACCTCGATCAAAGTCGTGGCGGTCAAAGATCTCGCCTCCGCCCTCGCCGCGCTCACCGACTTCGGCGGCAATGCCGACCAACTCGCGCTGGGATCCAAGCCCCCCGCCAACTGACCTGCTTCGCTCTCGGGGCCGCTCGGGCTCTGCTTCCCGCTCTCGGGGCCGCTCGGGCACCCTTTTACGTCATTGCCCCCAGTTGGTCCCGACGGCCTCGTAGCATCGGGCCCCATGTCCGTCGAGCATCCTCCCGACCGAGTCGATCCCGACTCCGTCGCTCGCGCTGGCTTCGACACGGTCCGGCGGGGGTTCGACCAGGCACAGGTGCGGTCCTATTTGTCCATGGTCGCTCGTGAGATCGAGCGGCTGCGGGCCGGCGAGACCGATCTCACCCGTCGTCTCGACGAAGCCGAACGACGAGCGAGCGAGCAATCTCGCACCGATCCCGAACATCTCACCCAGCTCCTCGGCGAAGAGGCTGCCCGGGTTCTCAACGCGGCGCGCGAAGCCGCCACCGATCGCCTGGCCCGAGCCGACGAAGAGGCCGCTCGTTTGCGCCAAGATGCCAACGACGAGAGCGCGAGGACACGTCAAGAAGCTGACGTGGCGGCGTTCGCGGTGCGCGACGTTGCCGCAACCGAGGCCCGCGAACTACGGGAGCAGGCCGACGACTATGCCCGCACGACGCGCAACTCGGCCGAGGCCGATGCGGCGCAAGTGCGGGCCGCCGCCGAACAAGCGGTGTCCGACGAGATCGATGCCGCACGCCTCCGTGGTCGCGAGCTCGTCGCCGAAGCACAGATGGTGCGCGACCGCATCTTGCGCGACCTCGCGCGGCGACGCAAGCAGATGCGAGTGCAAGTCGAGCAGTTGCGAGCCGCGCGAGACCGGCTCGTCGAGGCGCACGAGACTGTGCGGGCATCGCTCGACGAAGCCGAGGAAGAGCTCAACCTCGCGTTGCCCAATGCTCGCTACGCGGCCGACGCGGCCGCTCGACGGCTCGAGGCCGAGCCCGAACTCACCGTCGGACAACTCGAAGAAGAGATCGCACTCGCGCGCGTGGCAAACCTGCCCTTGCTCGCGCCCGAGGGTGATGACGAGCGAACCGACGACGAAGATCCGTTGACCGAAGAGGTACCGGCGCTCGATGTCGCCTTGGGCCCGCGATCCGACGACGAGCCCGAGCCGGTGGCAGAGGCTGTGTCGGCACCAGAGGCCGAGCCCGCTGCGGGCACCTCGGTGCACGATGACGACGACCCGGAGGACGAGTCGGCGGTCGATGCCCTGTTCGCCCGAATTCGAGAAGCCCGTAGCGACGCCGTCGCTCGAGCGTACGAGGTGTTCGGCCCGGCCGACGCGCCGGCTTCGGCCGTGGTCGTCGCCGAGCCGGTCGCCGAGACAGAGACCGAGCCCGAGCCCGAGACCGAGTCCGCGCCCGACGTGTTCGCCCAGCGCGACACGCTCATCGATCCGTACGAGGCAAAACTGGCGCGTCTGTTCAAGCGATCGGTGACCGACGAGCAGAACGAGATGCAAGACGCGATACGGCGGGGCAAGAACAAGGCGACGCTCGAAGAGATCGTGGCCGATCTCGAGGCACAGACCGTTCGCTATGAAGCGGCACTGGGCACCACCATCGGCGAGCTTGCCCGGGCGGGTGCCGCAATGTTCGAACTCACCGAGACGATCGACGACGAGTCGCTCAGGCCGTTGTCCCTGCGCATCATCAACGCGTCGTTGGTGGCCCCACTGCGAGCGCAACTCGAGCGCGCCTTCGCCGACACGAGCAACGACGACGAACGCATCGATCGCGTTCGTTCCGCGTATCGAGAAGCGAAGTCGCAGCGGGCCGATCTCGTTGCGCGTGAGCTTGCGATCGCCGGATTCAATGCAGGTGTCATCGCCGGCGCGCCCGAAGGGATGTCGGTGCGTTGGGTCACCGACGTTGTTCGCGGTTGCAGTCCAGACTGCCAGGACAATTCGCTCGCGGGCCCGATTCCCGCGGGCCAGTCGTTCCCGGCGGGCTCGCCGCATCCGCCGGCACATCAGCGCTGCCGATGCTTGGTCGTTCCCGACCGCAACTAGTCTCTGCCCATGCCCGGTAGGGAGTCTGCGCGTCGCCCTCGTTTGCGTCGGCCCAATCGTGGCGGCATCGTCGCACTGGTCGTCGTCGTCGCGCTGATCGTGTTGCTCACGTCGCTGCGCGGCATCGCCGCCTTCTACACCGACTATCTGTGGTTCCACTCGTTGGGCCTCGGCGGCGTTTGGAAAACGATCGTCGGGTCGAAGATGGCGCTCACGCTCATCTTCCTGGCGATCTTCTTCGTATTGCAGTTCACCAACCTCCTGATCGCCGACCGGTTGGCGCCTGCTTTTCGGCCACCCGGCCCCGAGGAAGAGTTGCGCGAGCGCTACCACGCGATCATCGGCCACCGGGCCGGTTTGGTCCGCTGGTCCATCTCGGGCCTGTTCGCGCTGATCGCCGCGTCGGGCGTCTCGTCGCAATGGAACGAGTGGATCCTCTTCACGCACAGTCAGAAGTTCAACATCGTCGATGAGCAGTTCCAGAAGGACGTCGGCTTCTACGTGTTCCGGCTGCCGTTCCTCAGCTTCGTCGTCAACTGGACGTTCGCTGCGGTCGTCACCATCTTCCTCGTGACGGCCACGATGCACTTTCTCAACGGAGGCATTCGCAGTCGCACCGCCAACGACAGCCAACGGGTGACACCCCAGGTCAAGGCCCATCTTTCGCTGCTCCTCGGTGTGTTGGCGTTGATCAAGGCGGCCGACTATTGGCTCGGCCGCTACGAGTTGACCGGCTCGACGCGGGGATTCGTCGACGGTGCCGGCTACACCGATGTCAAAGCGCAGCTCCCCGCCATCAGCCTGTTGATGGTGATCTCGCTCTTCTCCTTCGTGTTGCTCGTGGTCAACATCTGGCGGCGGGGTTGGGTCTTCCCGGTCGTCACCGTCGGGTTGTGGGCGTTGGTCGCGATCGTTGCGGGCACCATCTACCCCGCGTTCATCCAACGATTTCGAGTGGAGCCTGCCGAGTCGCAGCGCGAGCACGTCTATATCGAACGCAATATCCGCGCGACGCGCGAGGCATTCAACATCGAGCCCGGGCAGGACATCGAGATCGGTCAGTTGAACTACACCGGTGAGATCACGGCCGGGGACATCCGGGACAACGCCGATGTGCTGACACAGGCACGCTTGCTCGATCCCCACGAGGTGCACAACACCTTCCAATCGTTGCAGGGGCTCAAGAGCATCTATCGCTTCCCCGGCGAGAGCCTCGATGTCGACCAGTACCTGATCGACGGTAAGCAGACACAAGTGATCATCGGCGCTCGTGTTCTCGACGTCTCACGTGAAGCGTCGTTCGAGAGGAAGCACGTCAGCTTCACCCACGGCAGCGGCGTCGCCATCGCCTACGCGGATCGCGTCAATGCGCAGGGTTTGCCCGAGTTCCTGGTACAAGGTGTGCCGGCCGAGATCGACCCGCGGTTCGTCGATCCCTTCGACAAACACCAGCAGATCTACTTCGGAGAGGATCTCGGCGGTTATGCCATCGTCGGCGCCACTCGTCCCGAGGTCGACTACCTCGACAAGCAGAATCAAGAGGTGACGATCTTCTCCAAGGGCGTGGGTGGGGTGAAGATGGGTTCCGTCTTCCGTCGTGCCATGTTCGCGTTGAGATTCGGTCAGATCGATCCACTGATCTCGAGCTACATCAAATCCGACTCGACCGTCGTGTACATACGCGACATTCGAGAGCGGGTCGAGAAGATCGCACCGTTCATCAAGTGGGACAGCGATCCGTACCCTGTCGTGTCCGACGGCCATGTGATCTACATGATCGATGGGTACACGACGTCGAACTACTACCCCAACTCGCAGCGCGCTGACACCGCGAGTGTGCCCAGCGGCAGCGGGTTGCGTTCGAATTTCAACTACGTGCGCAATTCGGTCAAGGCGACGATCGACGCCTACGACGGCTCGGTCCGTATCTACAAGTACGACCCGAACGATCCGATCCTCGCCGCGTACGCCTCGGCGTTCCCCGAGCTCTTCTCACCGATTTCCGAGATGCCGCCCGACCTCTACGAACACATCCGCTATCCACTCGACCTGCTTCGCGTGCAGACTGCAATGTGGTCGCGCTATCACGTGAGCGCAGCCAACGAATTCCACGATGGGCTTCGCTGGTGGGCCATCGCACAAGAGCCCGGCCGTGAAGTTCCCAAGAACGTCTCGTCGTCCGACTCCCAGGTGGCACCGACGACGCCTCAGCCGAAGTCACAACCCGAAGTGAGCCCGTACTACGTGCAGATGCGGCTTCCGGGCGAGACCGAAGTGTCCTACGTGGCGGTGCGCACGTTCGTGCCGTTCGCCGAAAAGTCTTCGAGCGCCGCCGCCGACGATTCCAATCGAAGACAGAACATCACCGCGATGATGGTGGCGCAGAACGACGCGGACAAACCGGTGAAGTTGCGCGTCTACGAGTTACCTGGAGACAACCCGCCCGCAGGTCCGGCCATCGTCGCCGCGCGCATCAATACCGTGCCCGAGATCTCGAAGGAGATCACTCTGCTCAATGCCGAGGGAACGACCGTGCGCTTCGGTGACCTGTTGACCTATCCCATCGCTTCATCGTTCCTCTACGTGTTACCGCTGTACGTGACGGGCGACGAAAAGGCCGACGTCGTGACCACCAGGGTTCCGGCGCTGTCGAAGGTCATCGTGGCCTACGGCTCGAGCGCCGACCAGATCGCGATCGGCGACACGTTCAGTCAGGCGCTGTCGAAATTGTTCGGCCAATCCTTCGACGACATCTTCGGTGGGCAGTCGACGCCGACGCCGACGCCGACGACGCCGACGACACCCACGACACCGACCACACCGGGTGGCACGCCGACGTCAGACCCGCGAGTCGTAGATCTCGTCAACTCCATCCAGGCGCGCTATACCGAGGCCGATGCCGCGCTGCGTGCGACCGATCTCAAGCGGTACGCCGAACTGCAAGACGAAATCAGAGCACTCGTCGCGGAACTGAGTGAACTCGTCGGAAACTAGGCCGACCGGATCAAGGCGTCGCCAACGATCACTCGTCGGTGATCGGCTGCCATCCTGTCGACTGTCGCGCGCGACGCTCGGTGAGATTGATCACGTCCGTGTGCGCGGGCGCGGCGACCCGGGGGGCGTCGTCGGCTTCGGGCGGATCAGGAGTGCGGTCGGTGTTCCTGCTGTTGCGTTCGAGGTGGCTTCGTGACCGCGCGAGATCGTCGATCTCGGATCGCAGTTCGACCGTCACCCGTGAAAGCTCGGCAGCCAATCGTGCAGAGTGCAGGCGCAGTTCGATCAAGTCGTTCGAATCTGCTTGCGAAAGCGAAGCCTTGAGGTTGGCCTCGAAGCGTGCTTCGAGACGGGACAGTCGATCGTTGAGTTGCTGTGTCTGGCGGAGAAGGCCGAACACGAGATCTTCGGTGTTGGTGTTGGTGTGGGTGGGCGGTGATGCAGCCGAAACCCGCCTGCTCTCACTTCGATTCCGGCGTCGCCTCAAAGCCACGCTCCGATGCTAATGACGCCGCGGCCCGAGCCGGCGGACGGTTGCGCGGCTCACCATTCGGTTGGTGCTTGCGTCGTCGGGCCGACGTGTCGGTTGAGCCACTGATGCAACGTGGCCGCGTCCCGCCACGTCGTCACGATCCGGTCGAGTGCCTTGGGAGTGTGGACCCACTTCGCGACGGCGAACGTCTTGGAGACGTACACACCTTTGTGCCGCAAGAGGTGGACGAGTGGATGGTCTTTGGGGTAGCCCCGCGGCGCCGTCTTCAACACGCTGCCGCCGACGGCGAAGCGTTGCCCGCGGTACGACTCGAGCAGCCGATCTAGTTCGCTACCGGCCCTCGAGTCCACCGCCGCCCGGAACCGTTCGAGTTGGTCGCCGGCAAAGCCGTAGTACCCGGATGCGACCATCAGCGCGCTGGAAGAGATCTGGAGGTAGAACGCCTCGCCTCCCTCACCTTCGGTGACCGCGCCGCAGTGGGTCTTGTACGGCGTCTTGTCGTTCGAGAAGCGAACGTCTCGATTCGGCCGGAAGACGTGCAGTGGGCCGAACTCGGTGGCAACCGCCGCCGCCAGCGCCTCGAACGGTGCTCGCACGAACTGTTCGTAGTCACCTTTGTGCTGTGTCCAGAAGGCTTTGGTGTTGTCGGCCTCGAGCTGCTCGTAGAAGCGAAACGCTTCGGAAGGAAAGCCACCGAAGCCCTTCACGAGCCGGGGCATCGTCTCTCCTCGATCGTTGCGATGACGACGGTGATTCGCCGATAGGGCCCGAGCGGCCCCCTGAGCGGAAAGCTAGCTTCGGGCAATGAAGATAGACGCAATGGTGTCCGGAGCCAATCTGCGCGACGTGCAGCGACTCGCCCCGTTGTTCGAACAGGCCGGGTTCGACGGCATCTGGTTCACCGAAGGTGGACGTACTGCGTACCTGTCGTGTACCGCGGCAGCGCTCGCGACGACGAAGGTCACGATCGGCACCGGTGTCGCAGTGGCATTTCCCCGTAGCCCGATGGTCACGGCGCAAGTTGCGTGGGAGCTGGCAGACGCGACAGAGGGCCGATTCGTGCTCGGGCTGGGTACCCAGGTGCGAGCACACATCGAGCGCCGCTATTCGTCGGCCTACGAACGACCCGGTCCGCGTTTGCGCGACTACATCCGATCGGTGCGCGCGATCTGGCGCGCATTCCAGGGCGAGGAAAAGCTCGACTATCGAGGTGAGTTCTACAACTTCACCATGCTCGGCGACACGTGGACCGGTGGACCCATCGCGCATCCCGACATTCCCATTTACGCCGCCGCGGTGCGGCCGTGGATGTTGCGCATGTGCGGCGAGGTTGCCGACGGGGTACACGTGCACCCGTTCCACTCACGGCGTTACCTCGACGAGGTCGTGCGAATGTCGGTCGACGAAGGAGCCCGCGCCGCGGGCCGTCGCCCCGAATCGATCACACTCGCGGTGCCCGTCATGTCGATCGTCGGCGACGACAACGACGAGCGCGACCGGTGGCGCGACCGGGCGAGGATGCAGATCGCCTTCTACGGGTCGACGCGGACCTATCGGGGCGTGTTCGAGGTCCACGGATGGCACGGCACATCCGAGCGGCTCTACGAGAGCCAACGCGCCGGTGACGTCGCCGCGATGCGTGCGGCGGTAACCGATGAGATGCTGGACGTCTACACGGTCGAATCCAGCTGGGGTGAGCTCGCCGATGTGGTCATCGACCGCTACCACGGGGCGGCAGACCGGGTCGTGATGTATTTCGCCGGGACGAGCGTTCGGGCTGATCCGGCGGTCATCGATCGATGGGCGTCCGTCACTGACGTGTTTCATTCTCGTGTGCGGCGGATGTCACCTGTGTAAATAATGCTTTTGTGACTGCCGGAATGGCTGCGGCCGTCGTACTGTTGCACTTGTCATGAGTACCGAACTGCAGTCCTTCGATGAGGTTCTCGAACGATCCGTGAGTCTGATCCACGGTGAGCTCATCGAGCGTGCCCGCATTGTCGACGCATTGCTCGACCTGCGAAACACGACGTCGGCCTCCAGCTTGGTCGAAGTCATCGACGCGGCGCTGCGCAGTCTCCCCGGCCGCACGACGGTTCGCTCGTCGTGGTGGCAGGGCATTCTCGACGAGCTGAATCTGGCCGCCGAGCTCGAACTCAACCCGAGCTGATCTACAGGGCCCGAGCGGCCCTTGTCAGAGCGGAAAGTTGAGTCGCTGTCCCCTACGCTGGCCCGATGCGTCGCGGCTGGGCGTATGTCGTTTCCGTAGCTGCACTTGCGTTGGTGTTCTCACCCGTGCTGCGGCCGAGTCAGCGCGACAGCTACCCCCTTTCCACCTACCCGATGTTCTCGTACGACCGCGGGCGAGAGTCGGCTTTGCCGACCGCCGTAGGGGTCACCGACGACGGAAGGATACGACGCCTCTCACCCGAGTTGATCTCGGGCGGCTACGAACCGGTGCGGGCATTCGCAACGGTTGGCGCGTCGATCGCGAACGGCGACACGCCCGGTCTCTGCCGGGAGATTGCGCAGCGAACGTCCAGGACCCGTGCCGCAGACTTCGTGGCAATCGAAGTGGTTACCGAAGTCCACGATGTCGTCGCATGGTTCGAAGGCCACGAGGAACCCTCGCAACGCATCGTCCACGCCCGCTGTGCCCTCGACACCGGTCCGGTCGCAACGCGATGACTGCCGTGATCCGAAGAGCCTTTCACAGTTTCGATTCACGGTTCATGGAGGCCGCGCCCGCTCGCCGTCTCGCCACGCTGCGCATTCTCGTCGGCGTCTTCGCCACCGTGTTCCTTGCCGTTCGATCGTCGTATCTCTTCGGCATCTCGGGCCTGCCGGCCGCTCGTTTCGAGCCGATCGGCGTGCTCGGCTGGTTGGGAGAACCGGTGCCGGTATGGCTCGTGAAGAGTTCGCTGGCGTTTGCGGTTGCCTGCGGGTGTGCAACGATCGTCGGGTGGCATTACCGCGTCACCGGCCCGCTCTTTGCCGTGTTCTTCATGTTGCTCACCACCTATGAGAACTCATGGCAGCATGTAGCGCACACCGAGAATCTCGTCGCCCTGCATCTTGCGGTGCTCGCCTTTGCTCCAGCGGCCGATGCCATCTCGCTCGACGAACGACGATCGTGTCTGCAGCGCTCCGGGCTCGATGCCCGCTACGGCTGGCCGGTGCGGCTCATGTCGTTGCTCACGGTATTGACCTACGTCATTGCCGGTATCGCGAAACAGCGCAACGGCGGTCTCCATTGGATCACTGGCGACGTCTTGCGCAACCAGGTAGCCAACGACAACCTGCGCAAGATCGTTCTCGGCGATACCTATTCGCCCTTGGGCGCTCGCCTCGTCGCGCACGCGTGGCTGTTCCCGCCGATGGCGCTGGCGACGATGTTCATCGAACTCGGCGCGCCTCTGGCCTTGCTACGGGGCAAAATCCGCACCTTCATGGTGAGTGCGATGTGGTTCTTCCACGTCGCGATCCTCGGGGTCATGGCCATTGCCTTCATCTATCCCTTGACGCTGGTTGCCTACGCGTCGTTGCTGCGCCCAGAGCGGTTGGCCGACGCGGTCGAAGCGCGAGCGCGGGCGCGGCGGCTACGACCGGCCTCGCGCGCGGTGTAGACGCGAGCACGATGCCCGAGGGCGACACGATTCACCGCAGCGCCGCGCGGTTGCGCGTCGCGCTCGCCGGCAAGACCGTGCAGAGCTTCCGCGCGCCGCGGATGGAAGGAGAGCGACCTCACGCCGGCGCCACCGTCGAGGCGGTCGAGGCGGTCGGCAAGCACCTACTCGTTCATTTCGACGACGGGTTGACACTTCAGACCCACATGGTGATGACGGGTAGTTGGCACCTGTATCGGCCGGGAGAGCGCTGGCAGCGACCGGCGCATACCGCCCGCGTGGTACTCGAGGTCGACGATTGGGTCGCCGTGTGCTTTCTCGCGCCAGTGGTGCGCTCGTATCGCGCGGCGGCGACGCGCACACCGATCGATCATCTCGGGGTCGATCTCTGCCGCGCCGACGCCGATGTCGAGATCGCGCTGCAGCGGATCTCGCGCTTCACGTCACCCGACTCGGAGATCGGGCCTGTGCTGCTCGACCAGCGCGTTGCGTGCGGCATCGGCAACGTCTACAAGAGCGAGACACTGTTCGCGTGTCGAGTCAATCCCTTTGCTCGACTCCGCGATCTCGACGAGGCGACAGTGCGATCGTTGTATACGACTGCGGCGCGGTTGCTTCAGGCCAACCTCGAAAGTGCGGCGCGCACGACAGTGGCCACGGGTGGTCTGGCGGTTTACGGCAAGGCTCGACGACCATGCCTGCGGTGTGGCACTCCTATCGCGCGGCGTGCGCAAGGACAGCCGCGGCGGCTCACCTATTGGTGCCCGCGCTGTCAGCCAGAGATGGTCCGTTGCTGACGAGCTTGCGCTGCTGCGCGAGGTGCTGTTGCAGCTTGGCCACTGCGTAACCGGTCTGAAGGTTGACGAGCCGAGCAGTCACGTCGTACATCGCCGCGATCTCGTCGGCTTGCTTGTCGCGGGCGATCAACGTCAACACCTCGCGCTCGGTGAGCGTCAACGACGGTGGTCGGTTGGCGGGGTGCGCGGCCATGTTCGCCGAACGGGTCATCTCGTTGATCAGTCGTCGGGCCACGCCGGCGGAGATGACGCTCTCGCGCCGGCCGGCGCTGCGCGTGGCGTGCACGATCTCGTCGATCGAAGCGCGAGTCGACACCACCGAGAACGCGCCGCTGCGCACCATTTCGTAGGTGAGGTCGTCGTCGTGATCCGTCAGGACCAACAGCCGGGTGACGGGCACCTCGTCGCTGAGCCGCCGAGCCAGGTCGGCGAAGCCCTCACGCCCCAATCCGTCGTGGGCGACGAGCACGTCGGGCACCAGGTCGACGGCCGCGAGAGAGACAGTCTCGAGTGAGTCGTGTCGACCGACCACCTCATAGGCCGTTGCCAGCGCCACGAGCAGCAGCTCGCTGTCGGTGTCGGCCGGTAGTGCCGTCAGCACGGTGATCTGATCGTCCGCCATACGTGCTACGTCCCTCGTCGCTCGAGAGGCGACTGCCGTCGCCTCTCGTTGTTGATCGGCCGTCGCCAGAGCGACCTGAGGGGAAGTTGTGAATCAGGTGTACGAGATGGCGTCGAGGACGTTGAGCTTGGCGGCCCGACGGGCCGGGAACCACGCCGCCACCAAGCCCGCCAAACCGGCGAACACGATGTAGATCAAGAGCTGTCCGACCGGGATCGACGTCGACCTGATGAACGAGTCGGGCACCGCCGCCACGGCCGCCAGGCCGAACAAGATGCCGAGCACGATGCCGAGCAGCCCACCCAGCAGGGCGACGATTGCCGCCTCCCACTTGATCATGTGCCCGAGCTGCGGGCGAGTCGTGCCCACCGCTCGCAACAGACCGAGCTCTCGAGTGCGTTCGAACACGGACAGCGACATGGTGTTCACGATGCCGACGAAGGCGATGATCACCGACAGCAACAAGAAGACGTTGATGAAATTCAAGACGAAGTCGACCTGTTGTTGCTGGGTCTTCTTGAACTCCACCCGGTCTTCGGCGTTGGCCTGGGGGAAGTCCTTGCCGACGGTCTCGATCGCCGTTCTGGCTGCCGCGGGATCGGCATCGTCGTTGAGGCGCAGGGTGATGAACTGGTCTTGCTGGCGCGCGAAGTGCTGGTTCCAGGTGGCGTTGGAAATCACCCAGTTGCCGAGAATGGTCGCGTCTTTGTAGATCGCGGCGACGGTCAGCGTCTCGGCCGACCCGTCGGGGAAGGTGACCTCGACCGGGCTGCCGATGGCGAGATCGTTGTCCTTGGCCGAATCCTGGTGGACGAGGATTCCGGTTTCCGGCGCGTTGTCGGTGCCGCCTTCGATCACGTCGATGTCGATGTGCCGGCTCAGCAACGGGTAGTCGGTGGCATTGACGTCCTTCTGGTCACCGGCCACGCGGATGCCGTCCCACGCGAACCGGTAGGTGACGACCGAATCGACCTCGGGCAGTGCGCGCAGTCTTTCGGTGTACTCCGGGGGCAGCGAGGCGGTCGGGTCGAATCCGCTCTCGTTGCGGATGAACCAATCGGCTTGGACCGCATTGTCGAGCGTGCTCACGAACGACTTCTTGAGCGATTCGCCCACTACGGCCGACATGCTCACGAGGGCCAGGCCGATCATGAGGGCCGCCGCGGTCGAGGCGGTGCGCCGCGGGTTGCGAGCGGCGTTCTCGCGGGCCAGACGGCCCGTCAGGCCGCGTGACCCACGGCCACCGTCGAAGCTCAGCCACGCCAAGCCCAAGATGATCGGGGCGACGAGCACTGACAGGAGAATGGCCGCCGGCGCACCGTCGATCAACTGCACGATGCCGGTGATGAACACCGCGACGGCGGCGATGGCGAGGACGGCGCCGAGAACGACGAAGATCCAGCCGAAGGCCGAGCGCCCGACGGTGCGGGCGACGGGACGAGCGACGAGCGGCGACAGGAGGTTGACGCCGATGAACGCCAGGAGGGCGCCGACCGCGAGGCACAGCAGCAGCGTCGTCGTTGCGAGGTCGCCGAACAGGCCGAGGCCGAGCAGCACCAGGCCGAGGACGCTGACGGTCGTACCGATAAACACGCGGCGGCGGAGGCCGGAGCCGGCCAAGCGGGCGTCGGCCTGCAGCGCATCGATGGGCGACAGCTTGCGGGTGCGCAATGCCGGCGCGATCGCCGACACCGTGGTGACACCCACGCCGACGACCAACGCCGCGATCAGCGTGCGGATCTTGAGCTGCGTCGGGCCATCGGGCAGAGGGAACGCAGTACTGGCGATCAACGCGCGCACGCCTTGGCCGAGGACGATACCGAGCAGCGTGCCGGCGACCGAGGCCGCAAGGCCGATCAGCAGCGCCTCACCGAGAACCGAACGGCGCACCTGCTTGCTCGAGGCGCCGAGCGCCCGCAACAGACCGAGCTCGCGCACCCGCTGGCCGAGGACGATCTGGAACGTGTTGTTGATGATGAACGCCGAGACGAACACGATGATGGCGGCGAAGACGAGCAGGATGGTGCCGAAGATGTCGGCAAACTGGGCGAACTCCGCGCGTTGCTCTTCGATCTTCACTTCTTTGCCGACGACCTCGACGGTGTCGGGCAACACCGCTTGGACGAGCCGGCCGACTTCTGCCTCGTTGGCGCCGTCGGCCAGCTGTATGTCGATCTCGTTGGCTGATCCGGGTCGGTCGAGGAAGTCTTGTGCCGTCGCCGTGTCGAACGCGCTGATAACTGCACCGACGGTGTCGTTGCCCTCGCTATTGAAGGCGAAGGTGCCGACGAGGGTGAACACTTGACTGCGCGAGGGGCCGATGACGGTGTACTCCTGGCCGACGACGAAGTCGTTGTCCTCGCCGGAGTCGATGTCGAGGTTGAACTCGGTGGGCCCGCTGGGAGCGCGGCCTTCGCTCTGGATCACCTGCGTCATCGACGGCTCGGTGGGGTAGTTGACCCCGAGTAGCGGGGGGCCCATCGTCTTGACGTTCTCGCCGTTGGCCTTGATCGGCACGACCGGATAGTTGTTGACGTCGAGCTGCGCAGCCCTGACGCCGGGAATGGCCTTGATGGCCGCCAAGTACTCGTCGGATATCGGCGGGCGGTTGAACTCTTCGCCGAACTCGAGCTTGGTGCGCGCCGTCAGGTCGACGCCCTGTTCGATATCACCTACGAGCTTGTCGAACGTCGCCCGCATGCTGTCGGCCACGACGAAGCTGGCAACGGTGAACGAGACGCCGAGGACGATCGCCAGCATCGTGAGCGCGAGCCGGAGCTTGCGATCGAACAGGCTCTTGAGGGTGTACTTCCACATGACGGCTCAGTCACCGAGGCCCTTCATGCGGTCGAGCACCTTTTGGCCTGTCGGCTCGGTCATCTCACCGTCGACGCGTCCGTCGGCGAGGAAGACCACGCGATCGGCATAGGAGGCGCCGTTGGGATCGTGGGTCACCATCACGATCGTTTGGCCGTAGGTCTCGACGGCCTCGCGCATGAACGTGAGGATCTCGGCGCCGGTGCGGGAATCGAGATTTCCGGTGGGTTCGTCGGCGAAGATGATCGCCGGCCGCGACGCCAACGCGCGGGCGACGGCCACTCGCTGCTGCTGGCCGCCCGACAGCTCTGACGGTCGATGCGTGAGTCGAGAGCGAAGGCCGACAGTGTCGATCACATGGTCGAGCCACGCCTGGTCGGGATCGCGGCGCGCGAGATCGAGCGGTAGGCGGATGTTCTCGAGGGCGTTGAGTGTGGGCACCAGGTTGTAGGCCTGGAACACGAACCCGACCTGGTCGCGGCGCAGCAACGTGAGGCGCTTCTCGTCGAGGGTCGTGAGATCGACCGGCCCGATCAACGCGTGACCGCTCGTCAGCGTGTCGAGGCCGGCGAGGCAGTGCATGAGCGTGGACTTCCCCGAGCCCGACGGCCCCATGATGGCGGTGAACTGGCCACGGGGGAACTGCACCGAGATCCCGTCGAGTGCTCGTACCTCTGTGTCGCCTTTGCCGTAGATCTTCACTGCGTCGACTGCGGCGGCGGCGATCTCGGTCGTGGATGGGGGGTTCAGAGTGGACGTGGTGGTCATGGATCCTCCGGGCGACCAAACTAATGGAGCGGGCAGGCGTTCGGGCCCCGCATATTCGTCGCTCCACGAGGGACTTCTCGGTCCTCTCGTGTGTCATAAGTCCTAGAATCGGTCTGTGAATTGTCCGAACTGCGGAGCCGAGACCGCCCCCGCTGCGCGGTTCTGCTCGGCCTGTGGCCATTCGCTGCATACCCACAGCGACGAACGCCGGGTGGTCACCATCGTCTTCGCCGATCTCGTCGGCTTCACCAGCCTGGCCGAAGGCCGAGATCCCGAGCAGGTCAAGAACCTGGTCGACGACTGTATGGAACGGCTTGCCGCCGACATCGTCAGCTTCGGCGGCCAGGTCGACAAGGTCATCGGCGATGCCATCGTGGCGTTGTTCGGTGCGCCGGTGGCCCACGAGGACGACGCCGAACGGGCGGTGCGAGCAGCGCTCAAGATGCAAGCGAGCGTGCATGCACTGGACTCCGAGCTCGGCGTGTCGATCCGCATGCGGGTCGGCCTGAACACCGGCGAGGTGCTCGTCGGATCGATCCGTGCCGATCGCGACTACACGGCCATGGGCGACGCCGTGAATACGGCCGCGCGGCTGCAGACCGCCGCCGACCCGGGCGAGGTCTTCGTCGGCCGGTCGACCTACGACGCCACATCAGCGGTGATCCGTTACGAAGCGGTCGGCTCGATTGCGGCCAAGGGCAAGGAGTCGCCGGTCGAGGCGTTTCGGGCGATCGCTCCCTATGGCCTCCCCGGCGAACGTCAGGGGCGGGCCTTGACGCCTTTCGTCGGGCGCGAGGGAGAGTTGAGCGTGTTGCGGCGGGTGATCGACTCGTCCCTTCACCGCGAGCGCGCGGCGTTGATGTTGTTGCTGGGCGACGCCGGTGTGGGCAAGACGAGGTTGGCGGCGGAGGCCATCGAAGAATCGCTCGAGGACGAGGGCATCCTCGTGCTTTCCGGACGATGCGTGCCCTACGGCGAGGCCGATGCCTGGTGGCCACTGGCCGAAGCCATGCGTACCGCTCTCGGCATCGACGCCGACATGTCGATCGGGGAGGCGACGATCCGGGTGTACGACACGGTGTCGAGTGCCTTCGCGATCGCCCGCGACGCACCGCAGGTGCAGCGGTCGGCCACCGGCCTGTTGCATCTGCTCGGCTATGACACTGCGCTCAAATCGGTCGACCCGCAGGCGGCGCGGGGCGAAGCGGGGCGCGGCGTGCGTACGTTCCTACAGGCGCGCGCCGGGCAGGGGCCGGTCATTCTCTGGCTGAGCGACTTGCATTGGGCCGACGACTTCATGTTGCGGATGGTCGATGGTTTGATCAATCGGCTGGCGCGCCTGCCGTTCGTCATCGTTGCAACGGGCCGCTTCTCGTTGGGCGAGCGGTGGTCGCCGCAACTCGGTCGCTTCAATCTGATCTCGGTCAGCGTCGACCCGCTCGACGAGCCCGCCGCTCGTGCGATGCTCAATCATCTGCTCGGCCCCGAGATCGAGCCCCGCCTCGAAGCAGATCTGTTGGCCCGCTCGGGTGGCAATCCGTTCTTTCTCGAAGAGCTCGCAGCCCTGGTCCGCGACGAGCGTCGCCCGGCGGGTGCCGCTCGACCTCAGCGCACCGAATTGCCGTCGAGTCTCCAAGCGCTCGTGTCGGCTCGACTCGACGGGTTGTCCGCAGGGGAGCGAGAGATCCTCGAGGACGCCGCGGTGCTCGGCCGCCGCGGTCAGGTATCGGCATTGCGGCGCATGGCGAGCGAGATCCGAGGCGAGACGTCTATCGCGGATGCACTGAACCTTCTGGCCGAAAAAGACTTGCTCGTCGTGACGCGTATCGACCGCGGTGATTGGTCGTTCCGCTCGGATCTCGTACGCGACGTCGTCTACGGACGGCTGACCAAGTCCGAACGCGCCCGCCGGCATTTCGGTATCGCGGACTATCTGGTCAACGGCGACGAAACCGATCGGGCGGTCGACGCCATCGCGTACCACTACCGTCGCGCCGCGGAGTTGGCGAGCGAGATCGGCAAGGTTGCCGGGTTGCCCGACGACCTCCGCGAGCGAGCGCTCGACTGGTTGCAGAAGGCTGCGACCGCAGCCTCGAACGCGGCCAACCTCGATGCGGCACAGCGGTTGTTCGGGCAGGCGCTGTCGTTGACGCGCGACGACGACGACGAGCGTCGGGCCGAGTTGTTACTCGGGCGCGCGAAGGCGGCGATCGAAACCCGCGAACTGCCGCTGGCGCGCGCCGATATCGCCGCCGCAGCCGAACGGGCCGACGACACGCTGCCCCTGCTGCGGGCGCGCGCGCAGCTGTACCTCGGCGAGGTCGAGCAGTGCAGCGGCAATTACGACACTGCCGTGCAGCTGTTGCGCGACGCCGCGGCTCGCTATCGGGCGCTCGAAGTCGAGTCGGGGGTGGCCGAAGCCCTGCGCTACGAAGGCATGACGCATCTGTTCGCAGGACGCTTCGTCGATGCCGAGCTCTGCACCACCGAGGCGTTGTCGTTGTTCCAGAAAGTGGGCAACAGCGGTGGTGAGGCGTGGGCTCGCCAGAACTTGGCCTGGATCGCTTTCGTACAGGGCATGAGCAGCGAAGCCGAAGCCCGCCTGGGCGTCGCGTCGCAATTGTTCGAAGAGCTGGGCAATCAGAGCGGCCTCGCGTGGTCGCGGGGTTTGCTGGCCTTCGTGCGTATGCACCAAGGCCGCTTCGACGAAGCAGAAGAGATCGCGACTCAAGCCTTGCGCGACGCGCGCGAGCGCGGTGATCGCTGGGCCGAAGGCATGATGCAGATCCTGCGCAGCGCCGTATGCCTCTGGTCGGGCCGCACCGAGCTCGCGATCCGCCGCGCCGAGAGCGCGTTGTCGTTGATGCGCAGCATCGAAGACGCCGCGGGCGAGATCCAGGCGGCCGCGTTCCTCGGACGCGCGTTGGTGTTCGCGGGCCGGGTCAACGACGGCTTCCAGGTATTCGCCGACTGCGAGCTGCGACAGTTCGGCACCGAAGCCACGGGAGTGGCGAAACTCGTCGGTGCGGCCGCGGCGGCGTCGGCGATCGCCATCGGTGATCCCAACGAGGCGCGGCGATGGCTGAATGATGTCGATCCGGCCATGCTCGATCCGGCACTCGTGGGTCAAGGCGATCGTCTCGTGGCCTATGGGCTGGCGGCGCTGCAAGAGGGCGATCTCAAGACGGCTCGCGAACACCTCGAGCGAGCGGTGCATCCCGAAGGCGATGCCGGCGCGAACCCGTCCGCTCAGGCTGCACTGGCGCTGGCCGCGTTGATCGACGGCGCCGACGAAGAGGTGCCGGCTCTGACTTCCGCAGTAGAGCGTTCTCCTCGCGCCACCTACGCCGACCGGTGGTTGAGTGCAGTGGTAGCTGCGTTGTTGGCCGCGCGCCGCGAGGACGCCACCGCATGTGTGGCCGCCATCGATCGAGCGCAACTCATCACGTCCCAAGCCGAAGATCGCGTCGCCCGCGCAGTCGTCGCGCTGGCGCAAGCAGCCACGAGCGAAGCGTTGCACTTGCCCGCGGCGGCCGACGCCGCGCGACGATCCGACGATCGCATCGTCGCGCTCGGGATCGAAGCCAAAGGTTGGCGCGCCGCCTTCGCGAGTGCGCTCGGTTGAGATCCGCTACTTGGGCTGCTTGACCAACCGCAGGTAGGGCTTCTTCTCGTCCCAGCCGTCGGGGAAGAGGGTCTTGGCGTCGTCATTGGACACCGCCGGCACGATGATGACGTCGTCACCGTGCTTCCAGTTGACCGGCGTGGCGACCTTGTGCTTGTCGGTGAGCTGCATCGAATCGATGACGCGTAGGATCTCGTCGAAGTTGCGCCCGGTCGCTGCCGGATAGGTGATGGTGAGGCGCACCTTGTTGTTGGGATCGACGACGAACACCGACCGTACGGTCATGGTGTCGTTGGCGTTCGGGTGGATCATGTCGTACAGCGTCGCGACGCTGCGATCAGGGTCGCCGATCATCGGGAAGTTGACGGCCTGTCCCTGCGTCTCTTCGATGTCCTTCTCCCACCGCAAGTGCGAGTCGACCGGGTCGACCGAGAGGCCGATGACCTTCACGCCCCGCTTGTCGAACTCGTCTTTCAGCTTGGCCGTGTAGCCGAGTTCGGTGGTGCACACCGGCGTGAAATCCTTGGGGTGCGAAAAGAGCACCGCCCAGCTGTCTTTCTTCCAGTCGTGAAAACTGACTTTGCCGTCCGTCGTGTCGGCTTCGAAGTCTGGAGCGATATCGCCCAGTCGTACTGCCATCGTTGGCTCCCTCGGTGTCGTGTCAACCTGCAGACGTCAACACTGTGGCGTGACGTCCGTATTCCCGACCAGCCTCGTCGGGATTCACTCGCGACGCAAGTGGGCCAGCGCACGAGTCGCGATGTGCCCTCCGATCGCGAAGGACGCAGTCGCCGCAGGCGAGGGCGCATTGACGACGTGCACTGCTCGCGGGGTCTCCGCGAACGCGAAATCGTCGATCAACTTCCCGGTGCGATCGAGCGCCTGCGCGCGGACGCCCGCGTGTGATGGGACGAGATCGTCGCCCGTGATCTCGGGGCAAAGCCGCTGCAATGCCTTGGTGAATGCTCGCTTCGAAAGCGAACGCCGTATCTCGCCGGCACCCGTGCGCCAGTACTTCTTGGCCAGGCGATAGGTGCGCGGCGCACGTAAGACCTCGGCGACGTCGCGCCCGTTGATCGCACGCCAGGTGTAGCCCTCGCGTGCCAGCGCGGGCACGGCGTTGGGCCCGGCGTGGATGCTGCCGTCGATCATGCGCGTCAAGTGCACGCCCAGGAACGGGAATGCGGGATCCGGGAGCGGGTAGATCAAGTTGCGGCACAGCGAGCGGCGGCCGGCGACGAGCTCGAAATACTCTCCCCGAAAAGGCATGATGCGGATGCCACCGGTGTCCGCACCCGCCATCTTCGCGACGCGATCGGAGTGCAAGCCTGCGCAATTGACCAACATCGCTGCCTGCACTGCGCCGGTCGGGGCGACCACCTCGATCGTGCCACTGCGCTCGCTGATCGACAGGGCGGGCGCTTCGGTGCGGATCTCGACCCCTTGGTCCGTCAACACGCGGCGCAGCGCAGCGCATACCTCTGAGTAGTTCACGATCCCCGTGGACGGAACATGCAGACCCGCGATGCCTTCCGCATGGGGCTCGAGGTCACGCAAGTGGGCGCGGTCGAGACGGGTGACGGCGACCCCGTTCGCCTGTGCCCGTTCGGTGAGCGCGTCGAGTCTCGGTAGCTCGACCGGCTCGGTCGCAACCACGACCTTGCCGCAGACCTCGTAGTCGATCGTCTGCTCGTCGCAGAAGCGCATCAGTCGCTCGCGGCCCTCGAGACACATCTGCGCTTTGAGCGAGCCGGGTGCGTAGTACAGCCCGGCGTGGATCACGCCCGAGTTGTGGCCCGTCTGGTGACTGGCGATATCGCCTTCCTTCTCGAGGATGATGATCGACAGATCGCGCCGGCGCTCGAGCAGATTGAACGCGGTCGTCAGGCCGATGATGCCCGCCCCGACGATGACGATGTCGCAACGGTCCGTCATGACCACCTCTCGTGAGTCGTTCGTTTGCGAGACCCCGAGCCGCCCCGGCATCACCGCAACGTAGGTCTACACGCGGCAGCGACCGGGACCGGAAATCCCGTGTGCACCATGCGGGACAACGGGTTATTTCGCTACATCAGATGGTGTTGCATACGGTCACCAATATGTTGCAAGATGACGACGAACATTTCGGACCGAAAATCATTCGTAACGCTACTGTTACATCGGCCTCGTCCGATAAGGTTCCCGAACCGACCTTCGCCCGACCTGACCGCCTGCATTTTGGCTGGTCAAACTCCTACGAGGACCGATTTGAAATCGCGGCGCAACATACTTGCCCCCCTCACCCTGTTGGCGCTGATGGGGTGCCAGCAGAGTGACACCGTCGTTCACACCGAGGCACCGCTCGCGGCGCCGCCGACGGCAGCCATCCCGTTCACGATCCCGGCCGGTGACGACCATCCGGCGGCCCAGAATGCGCATCCTGCCGCGCTGAGCCAGAGTCAACTTCCGTTGCTGTCGATCCGGACGCCGACGGTGTGGACTGCTCAGTCGCTCGCGCTCGAGGTGTTGCCCGGTTCGCCTCTTCCGGTCCGCTCCGTCGTCGAACACGCACCGCCGCCCGCGGAACCGATCGTCGTCGCCCCGCAGCCCCGACCGTCGATCGCTCGACCTGCGCCTGCGGCTGTTCCGGTCACCACCGCTGTCGCTGCTCCGGCGCCCACTTCGGCGCCCACTTCGGCGCCCACTTCGGCACCCAGCGCGGTGGTTCCAGCGGTGGCCACTGTGAGCGCTGCGCCATCGGCAGCGGCCGACATCGCGGCGCGCACCAACAACGTGCGCGGCGGGCGAGGTGTGGCCCCTCTCGCCCGCGACGCCTCGCTTGACGGCGTGGCGGCCGGGTGGGCCCGTGAACTCGCGACGAGCGGTGTGCTGCGCCACAGCGGGTTGCCACAACAACTGTTGGGTAAGCCGTGGTCGACGCTCGGTGAAAACGTCGGTTTCGGCGTGAGCAGCGCCGTCATCCACGACGCACTGGTGAACAGCGCGGGTCATCTCGCCAACATCGTCGGTGCGAACTTCACCCGCATCGGTGTCGGTGCTGCGACCGACGTCAACGGCCGACTCTGGGTCGTCCAGTTGTTCGGCGGCTGATCGGCGCCACCCGCCTGTCACGCCGCCGGCACGGTCATGACGCCGGCATCGGCCTCGACGCGAGAACGCCATCTCGTTCGCACAACCAGCACGGAGTGTCAGAGGTTGTTCGCCACGTGACTTCGCAGTGATCGCAGCGCAGCACGACCGATCGCGGACGATGCGACGGAACGTGTCCTTCGAACGCTCTCCGCGGAGGCATGCGCGCACTATAGGGAGCAAACGTGCAAAGGTGGAGCATCCGTCGACGACGGGGATCCAACGATGATTTCGCGCATCCAGATCTTCAAACGAAAGCAGCCCATGATGTCAACTGAGCCTTGTCCGAACCCCGACGGATCGAGCCCGCGCAAGGTCGAATTCGAAGGGCCACCTCCTATGTGCATCGATCCGGCCAAGGACTATCGGGCCGAGATGGTGACCTCGATGGGGACGATGACGATCGCACTCGATGCGGCGTCGGCTCCGACCACCGTGAACAGCTTTGTTTTCCTCGCCCGTTACCACTACTACGACGGCATCATCTTTCACCGCATCATCAAGGGGTTCGTGTGTCAGGGTGGCGATCCCACGGGCACCGGCACCGGCGGTCCGGGCTACCGGTTCGCCGACGAACTCCCCAAGGCTGGTCGCTACGAGATCGGTTCCCTGGCGATGGCCAACGCCGGACCGAACACCAACGGAAGCCAATTTTTCTTGATCTCCGGGCAACAGGGCGTGCGGCTTCCGCCGCAATATGCGTTGTTCGGCAAAGTCGTCAAAGGTCTCGAGATCGTCGAAGCGATGCAATCGGTCGAGACCGACGGCAAAGACCGCCCGAGGAAAGACGTCGTGATCGAGTCGGTGACGATCACCGAGGTGTGATCAGATGACGGCGACGCGCGTCGCCGTCATCACTTGCCGACGAACGTCGCTTTGCCCGGGCCGTGCTCTTTGAACGATTCGATGCCGATTCGAGCGTCCTCTGTCGCGAACACTTCGGCGAAGAGTCTTTGTTCGAGCGCGAGCCCGTCGGCGAGTGAGCCATCGAGGCCCGCATTGATTGCCTGTTTGGCGAGGCCTTGGGCGACGAGCGCGCCACGGGCGTAGTCGGACGCGATCGTCAACACGCGCTGGTGAAGCTCGGCCAACGGCACCACTGCGTCGGCGAGACCGATGCGCAACGCTTCTTCGACTTTGACCATGCGTCCGCTGAGGATGATCTCTTTCGCGCGTGCCGGGCCCACGAGGCGGGTCAGTCGTTGCGTGCCGCCGCCCCCGGGAATGATGCCCAACAAGATCTCGGGTTGCCCGAACGCCGCGTTGTCCGCGGCGATGCGCAGATCACACGCGAGCGCGAGCTCGCAACCACCACCCAGTGCGAAACCGGCCACCGCCGCGATGACCATGCGGGGAATCGATTCGAGCGCCTGCGTCGTCTCGACGAACAGCGCGCCGATGGTACGGGCCTCGTCGGGCCCTGCGAATTCGGTGATGTCGGCACCCGCGGCAAAGATACGTTCGCCGCCCGTCAGCACAACCGCACCGGGCGGGTCGGCCGCGAGTTCGAGTGCAGCGAGACGCACGCCGTCGAGCACCGCGCTCGACAATGCATTGACCTTGGGGTTGTCGAGGCGGATGATCGCGACGTTGTCGTCATTGCGCTCGAGATGGACGACTGTGCTCACTGTTCGGGCTCGTCTCGTTTGGAAGTTTGCGATCTGTGCATCACGTCGCCCTCATGCTCACTAGACGGCGGTCTTTCGTTTGGGGGCGGTGGTGGTCGACGTGTCGCCGTTGACGGGCTCGCTCGACAAGAAGCTGCGATAGACCGAGAGCAGCGCCTGCTTCTGCGACTCGGACAGCCGCCCATCGGCGCGTATCGCGGCTTCGGTACCAGAGTTTGCCGGCGTGGCTTCGTCATCGTCGAGGCCGGCGGCCTGGGCGAGCATCGCCTCTGCCGAAAGGTTGAGCGCATCGGCGAGCGACTTGATCACTTTGATGGACGGCTGATGCAGCCCGCGTTCGATTTGGCTGAGGTAGGGGTTGGAGATCTTGGTGATCTCGGACAACTCCCGCAAGGTCAGTCGCGCGAGTTGTCGCTGGCTGCGCAGATACTTGCCGAACGCGTCGAACGCGGTCGAACCGTTTGTTGCCATCGAATAAATCAGACCTTGCCGTAGTCGTAGAAGCCTTTGCCGGTCTTGCGGCCGTAGAGGCCGGCAGCGACCATGCGCTTCAAAAGGGGAGGGGGCGCGTAGTGCGCTTCGTTCCACTCGTCGTATAGCACGTCGGCGACGGCCTTGATCGTGTCGAGGCCGATGAGATCGCAGAGCGCGAGTGGACCCATGGGGTGCGCACAGCCGTAGCGCATGCCGTCGTCGATCTCCTGCGCCGTGGCGAAGCCCGTGTCGAGCATTCGAATGGCGTGCAGGAGGTACGGCACGAGCAGCAGGTTGACCACGAAGCCGGCGCGATCTCCGCAGTGGATGACGTGTTTGCCCAATTGCTCGGTGCACAGCGCGTCGACGACGGTCACGGTCTCGGGCGACGTGGTGAGCGACTTGACGACCTCGACCAACGGTTGGACGGGCGCCGGGTTGAAGAAGTGCATTCCGAGCACACGATCGGGGCGGGTGGTCGCCTTGGCCAAGCGGATGATCGGGATCGACGACGTGTTGGACGCGAGGATGCAATCGGGCGGGGTCACCTTGTCGAGGGTTTCGAATACGAGCACCTTCTCGGGCTCGCTCTCGATGATCGCCTCGATGATGATCTCACGGTCGCCCATGGCGCCGAGATCAGACGAGAACAACAACCGGCCGAGGGCGTCGTCGCGCTCCCGTTCGGTCATCTGACCCTTGCTGACCGACTTCTCGAGTGCGTTCGCAATGCGGTCCTGGGCGAGCGCGATCGACTGCTGCTCGACCTCGACCACGATTGTGTCGCATCCGCCTCGGATACAGACCTCCGCGATGCCTGCGCCCATCGTGCCTGCGCCGACGACACCTACCCGCTCGATCTTGCCCATCAATGTCCTTCCGAGACGAGTTCAGAGCGGGCCGGAGCCCGCTCTGAACCACAACGGATCGTCACCATACCAAACGGCTGCTTGATGTATGCAATGAGGCAAAGGGTAAATTGTCTCTCAAACCCTTTGAGCAAGTCTCATCAAATATGAGTGTCGCTTGATACTTTCTGATCCCGCTGGTGAGTCAGCGTGCGGGCGTGAGCGCCGCGACGAGTTGATCGGCAAAGCTCTTCTGGGTCGAGAGCAACTTCTCGGCGAAGTCGAAACCGAGGGCGACGGCTTCCTTCGGCGAGGGCAGCGCCTCGACACCGGGGATGTCGAACTTGGGCAGATTGGCGGGGATGACGCTCTCGATGGTCTTCGACCAGGTACGAACGCCGTCGAGGACCGCAGCCTGCGTGGCCTCGATCGCCTTCAGAACTTGTTCTTGAGTGGCGGCGCTGAATTCTTTGACATCGGTAGGCATTGCTTCTCCTGGAACGGGGGCCGGGGCGATCTGCGTATCGGCCTGCTAAATATACCAAGCATCCGCATGGTTTCTACTGGTCATGCGTCACGGGCCCGAGCGGCCCGCTGAGCGGGAGGCTGGGCCCGAGCGGCCCGGTCAGAGGCCGAGGAACTCCGCGATCTCGGCGGCCACCGAGGGCGCGGTCGACCGGTGGAACATGTCGTGGCCGACGCCGGGGAGTTCGCAGTAGCGACTGTTGGGAATGCGAGCCGCGAGGTAGCGACCGTTGCGCGGCGGCACGAAGCGATCATCGGCGCCGGCCAGGATCAACGTCGGCGCCCCGATCCGGTCGAGCCAGGGGAGGCTCGACCACGTGCCGATCGCGACCATTTGCCACAAGAGCCCGAGCGGTGTCGCTCCCGACCCGATACCGCCGTCGACGGTGTCGCTCCACTGTGCCGCGACTCGTCCGACGAGGCTGAAGGGATCGCCCAACATCGAGCCGATGCCACACGAAGTCGAGGACAACACCATGCGATTGATCCGTTTGGGACTCTCGAAGGCGAACTGTTGCGCGACTGCACCGCCGTGGGAGTAGCCGAGAATGTCCGCGGTGTCGACGCGGCACGCGTCGAGCACGCCTTCGGCAACGCGTGCGAGTTGACTCATCGACAACGGAAGACATGGTGTGGTACTCGCACCGACGCCCGGTGCGTCGTACGCGATGATGGTGCGACCGCGCAGTTGATCGAGCAGAGCGGCCCATGTTTCGACACGCGACGATAGGCCGTTGATCAACAACAACGGAGGGCCGCTACCAGTCTTGCGAACGCGAAGACGGAGTCCGTCTACTTCTATGTACTCGAGCACGTCGCCGGTGAGGGTAGCGGCTCACGAGCGAGTCAATACGAATGTGCCTGGCGCATCGCACAAGATTGGGTAGTCCGAACTACCCATTTGCCGGGGCGGATCGATCATGTCGCCGGCGCGCGACGCGATCCACTCGATCCAGTCTTGCCACCATGTGCCCTGTTGCAGCGTCGCACCCGCGATCCAATGTTGTGGATCATCGGGGAGCTCGGGATTGGTCCAATGCTTGGCCTTGGGGCTCGGGGGATTGACGATGCCCGCGATGTGCCCCGACGTCGACAACACGAACCGGTTGTCCCCGCCCAACAGCCGAGCAGTCTTGTACGCGGAAACCCAGGGCACGATGTGATCGTCCACGGCAGAAAGCACGTACGAATCGACCGACACCGCGCCCGGGTCGACCTTGATGCCGTCGATCACGAACTCGCCCCTGCTGAACTCGTTGCGGAGGTAGCACGAACGCAGGTAGGCGGAATGCATCTTGGCCGGCATCCGCGTGCTGTCGTCGTTCCAGGCGAGCAGGTCGAACGCCGGCGGTTTTTCGCCCAAGAGCCAGTTGTTGACAACGTACTGGAACACGAGGTCGTTGGCGCGAATCGCATCGAACGTGTGCGCCATCTGACTCGCGTCGAGGTAGCCCTTTTTGGCCATGCGCTTTTCGAGGGCGGCAATGCTGGACTCGTCGGTGAATGCGCCGAGGATGCCCGGTTCGGAGAAGTCGGTATGGGTGTTGAGGAACGTCGCCGTGTTGATCGAGTCGTCACCGATAGCGGCGTCGTAGGACAGGGCGATTGCCGTAAGTGTGCCGCCCAGACAGACCGACAGCGTGTTCACGCGTGCCGCGCCGGTGATCTCGCGCACCACGCGAACCGCGTCGCGCGGGCCCTTCATCAGATAGTCCTCGAAAGTCGTCTCGCGCATCGACTCGTCTGGGTTGCGGTAGCTGATCGCGAAACACGTGTGGCCGTGCTGGACCGCCCATTCGATGAGGCTTTTCTGGGGGGCGAGATCCATGATGTAGTACTTGTTGATCCACGGTGGGCAAAAGAGCAGCGGCGTTTCGAACACCGCTGCCGTCTGTGGTTCGTATTGGATCAGTTCGATGAGGTCGCTGCGATAGACGACCTTGCCCGGGGTGATGGCCATGTTCTCGCCGACTATGAAGCCGGATGAATCGACCTGTGACGGCCAGCCACCGTTGTGACGCACGTCGTGCGCCAGATTGCGCAGGCCCTGCGTGACGCTCTTGCCGCCGGTCTGCATCGCTCTGCGCAGCGCCGCAGGGTTGCCGATGAGTGTGTTGGTGGGCGCGAGTGCATCGAGCAAGAACTGTGCGGCGAAGCGCGCCTTGCGTTCTTGATCGGGCTGCAGCGTCGCGGAGTCGAGCAACTCCAAGGCGAAGCGCTGGTTGACGAGATACATCTGATGGAGCAGATAGAAGAACGGATGATCGGCGAACGCTTCGTCCGCGAACCGCTTGTCTTTGACCGGGGTCGTCGATGAACCGCCCTTGGTCCCGAGCAGGCGACCCGCTGCCCCCTGCAGGGCGCCCGCGGTGCCCACGGCGAGTCGCATGCCGGCGTTCACTACCGCTCCGGGGTTGCGCGTGGTCGCAAGTGCGGCACCGCCGAGTGACCGCAGGAACGAGACCGGATCGGCCGCGACCAAGGGATCTTCGGCGATGCCGAGCAGGTCTTGGAGCGACTGTGACATGCCGTTGGCCGGGTCGGCGGCCGCGGCGGTAGACGCTTCGGCGCGGGGCGCCGAAGCGCGTCCCGATGGACGAACCGGAGGCGCCTTCTTGCCCGCGTCGGCGCTCGGCCTGGTGGAGGATCGTTGCCCGTTGGTCGCGGTGGCCTTGCCGGCGGCGCTGACGCGCACGGTCGAGCGTCGCGCTGCGGGCTTGCCGCCGGGCTTTGCCGCCGACTTCGCGGCGGCAGGAGCCCGCTTGCCGGTCGCGGTCTTTGCTGCGGTGGATTTTGGTTTGGCCTTCGCCGTCGCGGCCTTCTTGGTGACGGCCTTCGGGGTCGGGGACTTCTTGGGCATGGCACGCCCTCGCGCGTTGTAGTCCCCGCCAACGTATCTCATCGTCCGCGGATCGACAGCGCTTCGAGGGTTACCTTGGACACGTCGAGTGGGAGGTACAGGATCTTGTGAGCGATATGTTCGAATTGCAATCGATCGACGTCGAGGGTGGCACTCTGGCCGTCGGCTTGTCCGGCCCCGCGCCTTCACGTGCTCGAGCAACGGTTGTCGCGGCCCATGGCATCACCGCGTCGTTGGTGTCATGGAACGCCGTCGCCCGCGCGCTGCCAGACGACATTTCGCTCATCGCAGTCGACCTGCGCGGCCGGGGCGGAAGCGCGGCATTGCCGCAGCCTTTCGGGATGCGTGCCCATTGTGCAGACCTGTTGCGCGTGACCGACGCGCTCTGCCTCGATGCGGTCGTCGCGGCCGGGCATTCGATGGGGGCCTACGTCGCCTCGCTGTTCGCGGTGACGCACCCGACCCGCGTGCAGTCTCTGGTCCTGATCGACGGAGGGTTCCCGCTGGCGATGCCCGCCGGCCTGCAACCTGAGCAGGTCGTCGAGGCGGTGGTCGGGCCCGCAGTCAGTCGCTTGTCGATGACCTTCGCCAGCCGCGACGACTACCACGACTTCTGGCGGGTGCACCCGGCGCTCGCCCGGCCCGGTGCCTGGAACGACGATGTCGTCGCCTATCTCGACTATGACCTTGAAGTGACGGACCTCGAAGTGACGGCACCCGCGTTTCGCTCGCGCGTCTCCGCCGACGCGGTGCAGGCCGACGGTCTCGAATTGCTCGTCGACCCCGCGGCCGGTCGAGCGGTCGAGCGGGTGCGCTGTCCCATCGAGATCGTGCGGGTCGAGCGGGGACTGCTCGACGAGCCCACCCCCCTCGTGCCACTCGCCATCATCGAAGAATTGGCACACGCGCCACACACGGTCACGACTGTCGCGGATCTCAACCACTACACCGTCATGTTCGATCCACGGGGTGCACGGGAAATCGCGGCGGCGATGGTGCGGGCCTCGTCAGCGGGCCGGTCTTGACGACACGATCGCGCCGGTGAGCACGGACAGCACACCTACTGCGGCGGCGACCAGCGACGCGTGAGCGAACGGCGCGCCGTCGAACTGGTCGCCCACGATCGCGAGCATCACCGTCACGCCGACCGCGGAGCCGATGGTCGAGACCATGTTGAGCACCCCGGTCGCGATGCCGACGTCGGACTCGTGCACGGAATTCGTGACCGAGACCGCATTCGACGGTCGCCCATAGCCCACCCCCGCACCCGCCAGCACCAGCCCGATCATGAGCAGTGGCAGCGATCGGTGCCAGGCTCCGAACGCGGTGATGACGCTCGAGAGCGCGACGACCGCGTTGCCACTGATCTGGAACACGCGCACGTCGAAGCGCCGCCCCTGACGGCCTGCGATCCACGCCGCGATCGAGAACGCAACCGGCCGTATCGCGATGATCAGCGCCGTCTTGTAGGTCTTGTACCCGAACAGTCGGGACAACATGAACGGCGCGATGGTGAAGCCACCCATGTAACTCAACTGCACCAACCCGTTGGTGACGACGGGCAGGCTGAACTCGCGCCGGCGCAACAAGCCCATGGGCACGAGCGGCGAGTCGGTGCGGTTCTCGATGCGAACGAACAGCGCCAGCAGCAACGGACCGATGACGAACCCACCGACGACGACGGGATGGGTCCAGCCCCAGGGATTGCCGCGGTTTACGGCGAGCAACGTGGTCGTGATGCCGCCGGTGAGCGTCACCGCACCGAGCACGTCGAAACGAGTTCCGGTCTTGCGGGGCGTGTCCGGCAAGATGATGTAGCCGACGATGATCGCGACCGTGGCGGGTACGGCCTGGAATATGAACAGCCAACGCCATCCGATGCGCTCGATGATCGGCCCCCCGGCCACCACCGCGATGACGGGCGACATGGCGAGCACCGCGGTGTAGAGACCGATCGCACGAGCGCGGTCGTCGCGTTCGAACACCGACGCGATCAATCCGAAGGCAGCTGTGCTCGTCGCCGCGCCTGCGAGCTGGGCCACGGTACGAATGCCGATCAAAGAACCGGCGTTCCACGCGACGGCCGTCACCAACGCGCCGATCGTCATCGCAGTGAAGCCGAGTACGAACGTTCGTCGGTGACCGTAGAGGTCGCCGAGCTTGCCGAAGAAGGGCATACCGACCGCGAACGCGATCGACGGAGCGGCCTGAACCCACGAGATCACGCTGGTCGAGGTGTGGAGGTCCGCCGCGATGTCGGGCAACGACGCGGAGAGCAGCGTCGTCGGAAATGCGCTGGCGGCAACGCCGACCATCGTGACGAACAGCACCCAGCGCTGCGAGCGGGCACCGGTGGCGAGGTCGGATCGTCGGAATGTGCGCGCTGTGCCGTCCGTGGTCACGCACGTCTCGGGCCGGTGATGACCGGGTTCGCGATCACGATCGTTCGCCCGAGCGCGTCGGAGAGGAGATCGACGCGCTGGTTTGCCGTATACACCTCCAGCGAGGCATCGACCTCGGCGCGGATCATGGGCTGCACGGTGATGTTGGTGGGGGTGATCTCACATTGCACATCGTGGACGTGACGGGCGTGCGAACGGTCGAGTGCGATGCCGACACGAAGCAGGCCGGCGAGCACACGAACGCAGTACTGGTCGGTCGCATCGAGCGCAGCGAACTCACTGTGCTTGGTGCTCGGGGCGCCCTTGCGGTGATAGCGGGCGATCAATGCGATGAGCTCGATCTCGTTGTCGGTGAACCCCACGAGATGATCGTTGTTGCGAATGACGTAATAGGAGTGCTTGTGATGAGCCGAATGCGAGATGAACAGCCCGACGTTGTGCATGAGGCCCGCGGCTTCGAGGTGGTCGCGATCTTCGGTATCCAGCCCGTGGAGTAGGTGCGTCTCGTCGAACAGCCGAAGCGCGAGGTCGGTGGAGTGTTCGACGTGGGCGCGGTCGCGTTCGAAGAGGTCGACGACGCGCTGGACGCCCTCGCTGCGAATATTCGAGAGATGGTGAAATGCGCGAGGGTCGTCGCCGTGGGCGAGGTCGAGGAGCACCCCTTCACGAAGTGCGTACTCGGAAGGGACCATCTCTTCGATGCCGAGTTGTTCGAAGATCTGTTCGAGCAACAGCGCGCCCGCAACGATGATGTCGCTTCGGCGGGGGTCGAGGCCGGGCACGCGGTCGAGTTCGGTCGTGCGCACACCGACGAGTGTGTCGACGACGGTCGCCAGGTCGTCACGCGTGAAAGCCACCTTGTTGGTCGACCGGCTCGACTCTCGTTTGCGCCGTGTGTTCGCCATCGCGGCAATTGCGTTGATGGTGCCAGAGCTGCCGACGGCCACGTCGAAACCGAGCTCGTTGATCTCGCGTGCGATCGGTGCCAGATACGCGCGCACGTAGTCACGGCATTCACGTACGTGGCTCGCTCGCACGGTTCCGTCGGCGAAGAAGCGATCGGTGAGACGGATGGCGCCGAGCTTGAGGCTGCGGCCGACTTTGGTCTGCCCGGCCTTGGCGAGGATGAACTCGGTGCTGCCGCCACCGATATCGACCACGAGATGCTGCCGGTCGTAGACGGGCACCGCCTGCAACACGCCGAGGTGGATCAAGCGCGCTTCTTCGGCACCGCTGATCACCTGCACATCGATACCGGCTTCGTCTCGCGCGCGGCGGATGAAGTCGTCCTTGTTCGTCGCTTCGCGCACCGCGCTGGTTGCGACAGCGGTGATGCGCGCGTTCTCTCCGTCGGCGACTTGACGAAAGCGCCGTAGTGTTGCGATGCCGCGCTCGATCGCATCCGGTTCGAGCTCGGTCATCTCGCCCGAGCCGCGGCCGAGGCGCACCGTCTCCTTTTCGCGGGTGATGATGTCGAAGCGCCCACTGTCGTCGATGCGGGCCACGACGAGGTGGATCGAGTTGGTGCCGATGTCGATGGCGGCGCGCACCATGCTCGTCGCCCGCTCGAGTCTCGCCTCGTTCACGCTGCAATCATGTCAGGGCCGCCGGCGACCTAGTGTCACCGGCCATGACAGAGCTGGATCTCGTTTCGGACTACCGGGCCACCCGGGCTCGCATCGTCGATCGGTTGGCGAAGCTCGACGAGGCCGATGCCTCGCGTACGGTGCCGGCCTGCCCGGCGTGGTCGATTCACGACGCCGTTGCCCACGTCACCGGCATCGCCGCGGATCTCGGTGCGGGTCGCATGCCCGGCTCGGACACGCAGGCGTGGATCGACGGCCACGTCTCGGATCGCAGGGATCGCCCTCTCGGTCGCCTCGTCGACGAATGGCTCGGCGCGGGTGTCGAAGCGTTCATCGAGCGGTCCGCGAGCGGCCAACTCGTGCTCGACGTCTGCGCGCACGAGCACGACATCTTCCACGCCCTCGGTGAGGTGGGCGACCGAGAATCCGATGCGGTTCATCGGTGCCTGTTCGCGCTGTCCGATCTGCTGCGCAAGGACCTTCTCGTCAAGGGGGCACCCGGCGCGGTTGCCTTGACCAGTCGCGGGCGTTCGTGGACGGTCGGCGAGGGACCGGTGGGGCTGATGCTCGAAGCCGAGCCGTTCGATCTCTTGCGGATATTCGGCGGACGGCGCAGCGAAAACCAGATGCGCGCCTTGCCCTGGCAGAACGCTGACGGATCCGGAGCCGACGTCGGCCCTTGGTTGGGTTATCTCGCCCATTTCCCCTATCCCGTCGCCGATCTTGTCGAATAGCGCACACGAACTCGTCGCGATCGGGCTCATCGTCAACCCGCGCTCGGGAAACGACGTCCGCCGGGTCGTCGCCAGCGCCGGCTCGTCGACCCTCGACGACAAGACCTCGATCGTGCGCCGCATCGCGCGCGGTGCCGTGGCGAACGGGGTGACGCGGTTCATCACCAACCGCGAACCTCACCACATCGTGCGCCGGGCGACCGAGACCATGGCGGGTGTTCACGTCGACTATGCCGTCGCTGCGATCGACAACAGCGAGGGTGACAGCACCGAAGCCGCACGCGCAATGCGCGCCGCCGGATGCGCCGTGGTCGTCGTCCTCGGTGGTGACGGGACGAACCGCGCGGTCTGCAAGGGATGGTCCGGCGCGCCGCTGATCCCGCTGTCGACCGGTACCAACAACGCGTTCCCCGTCTGGTGTGAACCGACCGTCGCGGGGCTCGCGGCGGCACTCGTCGCCCGCGGCGTTGTCGCAATCGACGAAGTGAGCGCGCCGGCGAAGCTGGTTCACGTCGAAGTCGTCCTGGCCGCGCAGAATCGAGCCACGAATCGGTGGGATCGACGCAGCGGAGTGTCCGACGAGCCCGACATCGCGTTGATCGATGCCGCCGCCGTCGCCGATCCGTTCGTCGGATCACTCGAGCTGTTCGACCCGTCGACGATGCGTATGCTCATGCTCACTCGCGCTGATCCCTCCGCGATCGGGTTCTCTGCGGTCGGCGGCCTTTTGCATCCGGTGAGCGACGCCGACGACCATGGCCTCTTCGTGGCGCTGTGTGAGCCCGGCGACGCACCGACTCGACTACTCGTGGCCACGGCGCCGGGTCACCTCGCAGTGGTCGGCATCGGTCACCACCGCCTCGTGCGCCTGGACGAGTCGGTGACGGTCGACGGGCCCGCGATCTTGGCCTTCGACGGCGAGCGCAAGCGCCGGCTGCTCGAAGGTGATCGGGCAACGCTCACCATCCGCCGTGACGGGCCGAGGGTGATCGACGTCGGCAAGGTCATGCGGATGGCCGCCCACAGCGGCTTTTTCGAACACTGAGCGGAGCGACCCCGCAAGCACGGCGCGTGGTGGTTGTGGGTGGGCCGAGATCGCGGAACAATGGCTCGGACAACAAGGGGGACGCTCGTGAGCGCAGACATCGTGATTCGGGGCGGATTGGTCGTCGACGGTACTGGGGCACCACCACGGCGCGCCGATGTGGCCATCACCGGTGACCGCATCACCGCGATCGGCGACAAGCTCGACGGGCGCAGCGTCATCGACGCCGATGGCTGCCACGTCACGCCTGGCTTCATCGACATCCACACCCACTACGACGCGCAGGTGTTTTGGGACCCCGCGCTCACCCCGTCGTGTTTCCACGGTGTCACCACTGTGGTCGCTGGCAACTGCGGCTTCTCGATCGCGCCGACGCGACCAGAGCACCGTGAGTTGATCGCGCAGACGCTGCAAAAAGTCGAAGACATGGATGTCGCGGCGTTGGCTGCGGGCATCCCATGGGAGTTCGAGACGTTCCCGCAATACCTCGCTTCGGTCGAACAGCGCGGCACCGTGCTCAACTACGCGGCCTACATCGGACACACAGCGCTGCGGCTGTACGTGCTCGGTGACGAAGCGGCTGACCGCATCGCGACCGACGACGAGATCGCCGTGATGTCGCGGATGGTGAGCGAAGCGATGGATGCCGGCGCGGCCGGCTTCGCCACGAGCTTTGCGATGACGCATCGCGGTGCCGATGGCAAGCCCGTACCCAGCCGGCTCGCGGACCCCAACGAATACGAAACGCTCTTCGGCGCGGTCGCACGATCGGGGCGGGGCGTGGTCGAGGTCACCCCCGGACAGAACCTGTCCATCGACAATATGTACGCAATGCAAAAGCGTGTCGGCGTACCTTTGACCTACACCGCGCTCTTGACCCAACCGACCGGCAGCCACAAGCGGCTCGTCGACGTCAATCGCGCCGGGTGGGCCGACGGCGCTCAGGTCTGGCCGCAGGTCACTTGCCGCCCGCTCAGCTTCTCGATGACGTTGTCCGAGCCGTTCACCCTCAACCCGAACCCCGAGTTTGCCGCGATCATGGGCACCTCGCTGCAAGAGCGACGCGAGGCCTACGCAGACAGCGCCTGGCGCGACAAAGCAAGCGACGCGTGGGCCAGCATGACCGGCATGTTGCCGCGTTGGGACACCTACGAGATCATGGAGACGACCGCGCATCCCGAGCTGATCGGCAAGCGACTCAGTCAGGTCGCCGACGAGCGGCGCACCACCCCATTCGACACCGTGCTCGATCTCGCGCTCGACGAGCCCGAGCTCGGGTTGCGCGTGCGTTGCGTGGTTGCCAACGACGACGTCGACGGCATTCGCATGTTGTTGGGCGAGGACAACTGCACGCTCGGTCTCAGCGATGCCGGCGCGCACGTGGGTCAACTGTGTGATGCCCCCATGCCCACCGATCTCCTGGGCAATTGGGTCCGCGATCGTCAGGCGCTGCCCGTCGAGAAGGCCATTCGCAAGCTCAGTGGCGTGCAGGCCGATCTCTTCGGGTTCGCTGATCGTGGCTATCTTCGTGAAGGCGCGTTTGCCGATGTCTTCGTGTTCGATCTCGACACCGTCGGTCCGGGGCCGGTCCGCCGAGTGCGTGACTTCCCCGCCAACTCCGAGCGCCTGACCGCCGACGCCCCGACGGGCGTGCACCATGTGCTCGTCAACGGCACTCCGATTCGGCGCGATGGCGTGTCCATGGCGGCGACGACCGACCCCCGGCCGGGCCGCATGGCCAAGCCCTCACGTCGCGCGTAGCTCCCCGCTCAACGGGCCGCTCGGGCTCTGTTGTCTTCGGGCCAGCCACTCGTCCGCCTCGCCGTAGGCCTGCTCCTCGAACGGGATCGCGTAATACGCGGCTCGGTGACGGCGATGCTTGACCAATGCCCGCGCATAGCCCGCCAGGTAGCGCCCCAGGAAGCGAAATAGGCCGAGCTCGTAGTACTGGCGAACGTGCACGAGTTCGTGCGCGATGATCTTGCGGCTGCCGTCGTACAAGCCGTCGTTGCGCAGGAACACCACCCGCCCGATGGTCATGCCGTTGGAACCGGGCGCGAGAAACGGCACCCGTTGGATGCGCACTCGCGCGGCCAACGCGCGCGGCAATACGTCGTAGGCGTCGAGCTCGGCCGGCGTGAGGCGCCTCATGACGACCACTCCTCGACGATCGTGAGTACGTCGCGCAGATCGGCGAGTGTCGGGAAGTCTTCGTTGTCGGCCGCCGCGACCTCGAGTGCCCACGTGATGTGATACGGCACGTGCACCGCACGGCCTCCGATCGCGAGGACGGGCAACACATCGGACGCGATGGAGTTGCCGATCATCACGAAGTCGACCGGCGAGACCGCATGACGGTCGAGCAGACGTCGATAGGTCGGCGGATCCTTCTCGGAGACGATCTCTATCTGCCAGAAGAGATCGGCCAGGCCCGATGCGGCGACCTTGGTCTCTTGGTGCAGCAGGTCGCCTTTCGTCACGAGGATGAGGCGATGCCTGCTCGCCAACTCTTCGACGACGTCGCTCACACCGTCCAACAACGCGATCGGATGTTCCAACAAAGCTTTGCCCAACATCACGATCTGGTGGATGTCCCGAGCGTCGACTCTGGAGTCCGAGATCTCGATCGCCGTCTCGATCATCGACACGATGAAGCCCTTGACGCCGTAGCCGAAGATCGCGAGGTTGCGCCGTTCGATCTCGAGGAGCTTCGAGTCGATGGTCGTCATGTCGGCATAGTGACCTAGCAGCTCGCGCAACTGATGTTGCGTGTCGGCAAACAACTGTTCGTTGTGCCACAACGTGTCGTCGCCGTCGAAGCCGATCACCAATCTCGAAGCCGAAACGCTCATCGAGCAGTGCCGCCTCGTGTCACTATCCCGCGACCGTACTGCGCGAGGCAGTACGGTCGGGCAATGCGGAGTAGTTCGACGCGCAGTCTGTGTGTGCGCCCCGGATGTGGACGGGTTGCCGGCATCGCGGTCGTCGTCGACCCCGGATCGTTGAACGTCATCTTCCTGGAACCGTCCGATGCAGCGGTGGGGGCGGTGTTGTTGTGCGAGATGCACCAGCGACGGGTCAACGTCCCCGAAGGATGGGTCGTTCGCGACGAACGCACCCCCGCGCGCGAGCCGGCACCCGACACTCGAGCGCCGTTCACGGTCGCACCGAGCTCTGTCGTACTGTCCACGGTCGACGACGAGTCTCGACCGTTGCTGCGACGGGCGTTTCGCGCCGCGGCGCCCGGCTCAGCGCTTGCCCGTCAGCCACGGGGCCTCTCCTGGCTCGAGCGGTTGCATCTTGAGGTGGATGGCGGTCCACAGCATGCGGCAGGCCGGATGGATGAGGAAGGGCACGAAGATCGCGATGCCGAGGGTGACGGCGAGGATGGGCACGACGGCGATCTCGCCGTCGGACACGATGATGCCGACGGCAATCGAAGCCATGACCGCGACGGCGGTGATGACCGTGTTCAACCCGACCGCGCCGATGAAGTGGCCTTCTTGGCGCTCGAAGACGAAGCCGCAGCGGGGGCAGCGCTCAGCCATCGTGAGCCACCGGCGGAAGATCTTTCGCTGCCCGCAGATGGGGCAACGGGCCAGCAACGCGCGGCCGACGAGCCTCCACCAACTCGGCGACGTCGGGGCATCGGACATGACAACCAGCGTATGGACAATCTCACGCTGTTCGCCGATCTGTCCGATGTCGCACTAGGGGCCTGAGCCGGACGCGCCGGTAGTCTGCCCGCATGGAAGACGAAGAGCTGCGGCGCGCCGTCCGCGACCTCGTGGCGACGGCCGATCCGCAACACCGCGTCGCGTTCCGGGGAGAGCAATGGGATCGTGGCCTGGCCATGGTGCACTTCCCGGTCGGCAAGGGCGGGTTGGGTTTGTCGCCGAACGCGCAGTCGACGATCAACGACGAACTTCGTCGTCTCGGCGCGTATGTCGACAACCTCGTCATCAACCCCATCGGTATCGGGATGGGTGCGCCGGTGGTGCTCGCGCACGGTAGCGACGAGATGCACGAGCGGTTCTTGAGGCGCATCTTCACCGGCGAGGACATCTGGTGCCAGCTCTTCAGCGAGCCGGGCGCGGGTAGCGACGTCGCCTCGCTCGCGGCGCGCGCCATGCGCGACGGCGACGAATGGATCGTCAATGGCCAGAAGGTGTGGACCACACTCGCGCACCACTCACGCTGGGGCATGTTGGTCGCGCGCACGAACCCTGACACCCCCAAGCACAAGGGCATGTCGTACTTCGTGCTCGACATGCACGCGCCGGGCGTCGAAGTACGTCCGCTGTTCCAGATCACCGGCGAAGCGGAGTTCAACGAGGTCTTCATGACCGATGTCCGTATCCCGACGTCGATGATGCTCGGGCGAGAGGGCGATGGATGGAACGTGGTCATCACCACGCTCATGAACGAGCGCGTTGCCCTAGGCGGCGGCGATACCGGCAAGGGCGGGGGCAACATCAAGGTGCTCTTGTCGCTGTGGGCGAAGCGTCGCGAAACGGGGGCGGTCGACGCGGTATTGCGCGAAAAGGTAACCCGGCGCTGGATCGAAGCCGAGACGCTGCGGCTCACCAATCTGCGCGCGAGAGCCAATGCGAGCGTCGGTACACCGGGTCCCGAGGGATCGGTCGCCAAGCTGGTTTCGGCCGAGCTCAACAAGCGCATCAGCGAAACGTGCATCGACGTCTTGGGCGCCGATGGCATGTTGTTTCCCGACGGCTATCCGATGTCGCGACCGCGCGATGCGGGTCTCTTCGGCGACAACCCGCGCAAATTGTTCCTCCGCATGCGAGCGCAGTCGATCGAAGGCGGCACGTCCGAAGTGATGCGCAACATTCTGGGCGAACGTGTGCTTGGCCTGCCCAAGGAGCCCCAAGTCGATCGCGACCTACCTTGGTCGAAGGTGCCTCGCAACGGTTGATCGGCCCCGCGCACGCGTGTCTCCTCAGCGCGCGCTCCCCGAACAACGGTCGCCTGCGCCCTACGCTCGCATTGATGGCAGGCCCGATGAGCGTCGCGATGGTGGCGCCCGCTGCTCGTCGCCGGCGAGTCAGGGTGATCCAGGTCTCGTTCGCGATCGTCTTGATGGTCGCGACATTCGCGGTGTTCTTGCCGAGCATCGCCGACTACGGATCGGTGTGGGAAGCCGTGGGCTCCATGTCGACGTGGCAAGTCGTGTTGCTCGCCGCGGTGGCGATATGGAACCTGTTGACGTTCGGTCCGAACTGGATGGTGGCGTTGCCCGGCCTGAAATTCTGGCAATCCTTCGAGGTGACGATGGCGTCGACCGCGGTCGCCAACGTCGTACCCGCAGGCAGCGCGGTCAGCTTCGGCATCTCGTGGACGATGCTGCGCGAGTGGGGGTTCCAACGGCGGTCCGTCGCTCTCGCGCTCATCTTGAACGGCATCTGGAACAATTTGATCAACGTCGGCTACCCACTGGTGGCGGTCGGCCTGCTGGCTATCTCCGGCGACGACAATGCGGTGATGACGCGCGCCGCGCTCGTCGGCGCCGCGTTCTTCGTGTTGGGCGTGATCGTGCTCGTCGCGATCATGCACAGCGAGAAGCAGGCAGTCCGCTTCGGTCACTTCTGGGATCGATCTGCGACTGCTGTATTGAGGTTCCTGCGCAAGGGCCCGGTGCGCGGCAGTGGCCTCGCACTGGTTCGCTTCCGTGAGGATTCGCTCGAGTTGCTGCGACGGCGATGGGCCGCGCTCAGCGCGACGATCGTCGTCGGCACGTTGTCGGTCTTCCTCGTCCTCGTGGCCGCGCTGCGAGTCACCGACGTCGGCCTGACTCACGCGCGACGCCACACCGGGCCGCTCGGGGTGTCTTCGATCACGATCCCTCGCTCGGTCAGCACGTCGCGCAGTCGGTCGGCTTCGGCGAAGTCGCGGCCGGCGCGGGCTGCCTGGCGGGCCTCGACGAGCGCGGAGATCTCGTCGTCGTCGTCGTCACCGTCGGAGCCGCCGGGGTCGAGGGTCAATCCCAGGACTCCGGCCAACTCGGCGACGGTCGCGCCCAGCGCGCGTGCCCCGACGAGATCGCTGCCATCGAGCGCCGCGTTGGCTTGCCGCAACGCGTCGAAGATGACGGCCACTGCGCTCGGTGTACCGAGGTCGTCGTCCATGGCGTCGCGAAACTCGCCGACCAACTCGTCGACGAAGACCTGCGCCTCGAGGTCGATGCCGGCGGCAATCGCGCGGCGCGCCATCGCATCGAGTCGACCGATCGCCGCCGCGCTCTGGTCGAGCGCGGCGCGGTTGATCTCCATGGTCTTGCGATAGTGGGTCTGCAGGATCAGCAGTCGCAGGGCGCGAGCGTCGTAGCGCTCGAGGACCTCGGCGAGGGTGGTGAAGTTGCCCAGCGACTTCGACATCTTCTCGCCGCTGACCTGCACCATGCCGTTGTGGATCCAGGTGCGGGCGAATGGCTGCCCGGTGCCGCTGGCCTCGGCGCGCTCGTTTTCGTGGTGCGGGAACACGAGGTCGTCGCCTCCGCCGTGGATGTCGAAGTCAGCGCCGAGCAATTGCAGGGCCATCGCGACGCACTCGATGTGCCAGCCCGGCCGGCCCGGCCCCCACGGCGAAGGCCATGCGGGCTCTCCCGGCTTGGCCGATTTCCACAGCGCGAAGTCGAGGGGATCGTCCTTGCGCTCATCGACGTCGACGCGCGCTCCGACACCCTCGCGAAGCTCGTGGACGTCGCGGTGCACGAGTGCCCCGTAGTCGTCGAGTCGATCGACGTCGAAGTAGACGCCACTGCCCTCGACCGCGTACGCGTAGCCGCGATCGATGAGCAGTGTGATGACATCGATCATCTGCGGCACGTACTCGGTGGCTCTCGGCCGAAGGTCGGGGGCTTGGATGCCGAGGCGGTTCATCTGGTCGATGTAGGAACGCTCGTATTCCGTTGCTACTTCGTGCTCGGGCCGCCCTTCGCTCGCGGCGCGCTGGATGATCTTGTCGTCGATGTCGGTGATGTTGGACACCAAGGTCACGGCGTAGCCGCGCCATTCGAGGTAGCGGTGCAAGATGTCATAGCCGAGCGCGTTGCGGGCGTGGCCGAGGTGAGGATGGTCGTACACCGTGGGGCCGCACCAGTAGATCCCCGCTCGACCGGGGTCGCGTGGGGCGAAGGCGACCTTCTTGCCCGAGAGCGTGTCGGTGAACGAGAGCACCGAGCCAGGATAGAGAACGGACGCGCTCAGGGCAGCGGTTTATCGAGGTCGATACCGCATTGTGCCGCCGCATCACGCAACGCGCCGGGCGACTGTTCGTGGATGCCTGCGCCCGAGAGGATGCCGTTGGCCAACTCATCGAGGCTTTTGCGCGCGGTCGGCGCATCGAGGTCGTCGTCGAGTGCTTCGTGCACCCGGGTGAGGTAGGGACGGGGGTCGGGGCCCGCTCCGGGGGAGTTGGCCGCGGCGTGTAGGCGTTCGAGCAGGGCGGTGGCGTCGTCGATGGCGTCGTCGAACCATTCCCAATTCTCACGGTAATGGTGCGCCATGAGCGCGAGGCGAATCGCCCGGGGATCGGCCGTCTTGCGCAACTCGCTCACGAAGACGAGATTGCCCAACGACTTCGACATCTTGGTGCCCTGGTACGCGACGAGACCGGCGTGCATCCAGTGGCGGACGAACGGCGCATCGTTGGCCGCCTCGCTCTGCGCGATCTCGCATTCGTGATGCGGGTAGATCAAGTCGGCGCCCCCGCCGTGCAGATCGAGGGTCGGGCCGAGGACCGACTTGGACATCGCCGAGCATTCGATGTGCCAGCCAGGGCGGCCGGATCCGAAAGGGGAATCCCATGCGGGTTCGTCAGCGAGTGAGGGCTGCCAGAGGATGAAGTCGAGCGGGTCGCGCTGGCGTGGATCGTCGGGATGCCCGCCCCGCTCACGCGCGAGATCGATCATGTGATCGCGTGAATAGCGAGACAGCCGGCCGTAGTGGGGCGCCTTGCTGACGTCGAAGTAGGTGACGCCCTCTGCCTCGTAGGTGAAGCCGCGCTCGGCGAGCACCCGGATCATCGCGACGATGTCGTCCATCGACTCCGTGGGCCTCGGCTCGGCGATCGGCGGGCGGGTGTCGAACGCCGCCATGTCGTCGTGGAATCGCGCGGTCTCGGCGGCCGCCAGCTCGAGGAAGTCGACGCCGAGCGAGCGGGCCTTCGGCAAGATGGAGTCGTCGACATCGGTGATGTTGCGGACCATATGGACCGTATGGCCCAGGGTTTCGAGGCGGCGGATGAGGAGGTCGTAGGTGAGGTAGGTCGCGGCGTGGCCGAGGTGCGTCGAGTCGTAGGGCGTGATCCCGCACACGTACATCCGCACGGTCGGTCCGGGCTCGAACGGCACCACCCGCTGCTTCGCTGTGTCGTAGAGACGCATGGGCACGGCGCACAAGGTAGCGGCTCGAACCGTTCGGGTGGTTGGCCACAAACCCGAGGGGGCGCGGACTCCCGACGACCCAACCTTGTTACCTTGGTGACATGGGAATTCTCCGCAAGGAACGAGCCGCCGGCCGCGGTGGCGGGTTCGTCCTCGGACTCGCCGCGATCGGGCTGACGGCGATGTTCTTGTTGGCGGGCAGAATGTTCGGGTTCATCGACTTCGGTAGCACGGAGATCGATCGCTCTCAGCCCCCGCTGCTGGTTCAGCTGAGCGATCTTGCGGAGTATCGGGCCGCCTCGAGCAACTTCGAGCTCATCGTCGATCTCGAGAAGGACGTCAAGTTCCTGCCCGCCCTCGTGGCGGGTGAGCGTTCGGTGATGGTTGTGGCCGGCACGGTCGACGCCAAGGTCGATTTCTCCATGCTGACCGAGCAGAACATCGTCGTAACCGAAGACCGCAAGGGGGTCGTCGTTCACCTGCCGACCCCCGAGATCGCGGATCCACGTGTGGACAACGAACGCACCGAAGTGGTGGCGCGCCAAAGGGGACTCCTCACTCGCATCGGTGGCGTCTTCAGCGATCAGCCCATCAACGACCAGAAGCTCTACGTGTTGGCCGAGCAGAAGTTGCGGGTCGCGGCGCAAGAATCGCAGCTCCGCGATCTCGCCGAGAAGAACACGAGGTCGATGCTCGAGACGCTCCTCCGATCGTTGGGCTTCGAGCAGATCAGCATCATTTTCGATCCCCCTTCCGTCGCGGGCTGAACTGACCCATCGGCGGCCGATCGCGTCGTCGAGCCGGTACGCTCACTCGCAGGCAAATCAAGAAGGATCGACGTGTCCGATACGGGTCCTGACGGGCCAATGAGCAAAGGTCCGGTTCGGGCGACAAAGCCCCAACTGCCCCCGCCACCGCCTCCCGATCCGGGCTGGCGCGTCGAAGGCCCACGCTCCGGCGGGCGAGGCAGCGGCAAGCCCCGCTCGACCCGCATGAACTGGATGCGATTCCTGACGCTCGTGGGCATCGTGTTGTTGATCAACTGGTTGGTCGCCAGCGCGTTCGTCAACGGCCCCGACGACCGGTTGCGCATCCCCTACAGCGAGTTCCGCAATCAGGTCGTCGACGGCAACGTCACCAAAGTCAGTTCCCGCGCCGAATCGATACAGGGCGATTTTCGCAGCGAGGTCACCAACGAGGGCAAGACGGGCACCAAGTTCGCGACCGAGCGGCCGACGCTCGCGAGCGAAGACGACCTCTTCGAGCTACTCGAGTCGAAGGACGTCATCATCTCTGCCGACCCGCCCGACGACGGCCCGAGCTTCATAGAAAGTGTGTTGTTCGGTTTCGGTCCCGCGATCCTCATCGTGTTGTTGTTCATCTTCCTCATGCGGCGCGCCGGTGGCGGTGTCGGTGGCCTGTCGTCGATCGGTAGGTCGAAGGCGAAGCGCTATGACGCCAGCCAGACGCGGACCACCTTCGAAGACGTCGCCGGCATCGAAGACGCGGAGCAAGAGCTCGTCGAGATCGTGGACTTCTTGAAGAACCCCGACAAGTACCGCCGCTTGGGTGCCGCAATCCCCAAGGGTGTGCTGCTCTCCGGCCCTCCGGGCACGGGCAAGACACTGCTCGCCCGAGCGGTCGCGGGTGAGGCCAACGTCCCGTTCTTCTCGCTGTCCGCATCCGAGTTCGTCGAGATGATCGTCGGTGTGGGCGCGAGCCGCGTACGCGATCTTTTCCAACAAGCCAAACTGGCGTCCCCCGCGATCATCTTCATCGACGAGCTCGACGCCATCGGGCGCGCGCGCGGCAGTTCCTCGGGCCTAGGCGGCCACGACGAGAGAGAGCAGACGCTCAATCAGATCCTCACCGAGATGGACGGGTTCACGGGCAACGAAGGCGTCATCGTGCTCGCAGCCACCAACCGTCCCGAGATTCTCGACTCTGCGCTGTTGCGACCGGGACGCTTCGATCGGCGTGTCGTCGTGAGCCCGCCCGATCAGGTGGGCCGCCAGCAGATCCTCCAGGTGCACACGAGGTCCGTGCCGCTCGACGACGGCGTCGATCTCTCTGCGCTGGCTTCGACGACAGCGGGCATGGTCGGTGCAGACCTCAAGAACCTCGTCAACGAAGCGGCACTCCTGGCCGCTCGACGCGAACACGACCGCGTCACAATGGCCGACTTCACCGACGCGCTCGAAAAGATCATCCTCGGCACCGAGCGCCGTCTGGTCTTGTCGCAGGACGAGCGCGAACGCACCGCCTACCACGAGAGCGGGCACGCCTTGTTGGGCATGCTGCAGCCGGGCGCCGACCCGGTGCGCAAGATCTCGATCGTGCCCCGTGGCGCTGCGCTCGGTGTCACCTTCCAAAGCCCCGAATCCGATCGCTACTCCTACGAGAAGAAGTACCTGAGGGGCCGCATCATAGGTATGCTCGGCGGCCGCGCGGCCGAAGAGCTCGTGTACGACGAAGTGACCACGGGCGCCGCCAACGATCTCGAGCGAGTGAGCCAGATCGCACGGCAGATGGTCGGCCGGTGGGGCATGTCCGACGTCATCGGGCCGGTTTCGGTGCTACCGAGCTCCGGCAGCGACATGCCGTGGATGGAAAGCAGCGACGGCCCTTCGGCGGCCACCCGTGAACTGGTCGACCAAGAGGTTCGACGTATCGTCGACGACTGTTACGCGGACGCTCTGCGTGTATTGAGCGAGAACCGGAACAAGCTCGACGCGCTCGCGCAGGCACTGTTGATCCGCGAGACGCTCGACGAAATCGACGCCTACCGCATCGCCGGCGTCATTCGTCAGCCCAAGCCTGTGCTGCTCTGACCCGATCAGCGTCGCCGGCGCTTGCGGGGATCGGTGATCTCGGGTGGCAGGTAGCCCGCGTCGCCCATGAAGACGTCCGAGCCCGGCGGCACCAACGCATCGATGCGGTCGAGCACCGTGTCGTCGAGCGTCAGATCGGCACTGGAGAGTTGCGATTCGAGTTGCTCCATTGTTCGCGGACCGATGATCGACGACGTGACCGCCGGGTGGGCGAGAGTGAAGGCGACCGCCATGTCGACCATAGCGATACCAGCTTCGTCACTGAGTTCGACGAGCTCTTCGACGACGTCGAGCTTGCGTTGATTGAACGGCGCGTCGTAGTCGTGCAACGCGCCGTAGCTCGGTCGAGGCCGGCCGAACCCGCTCTCGCTTTCGTCGCGCGGCCGGTTGATCCGGATCGCGACGCGCGGTGAAGGCGGGTTCTCGACACCGCGTCGGTATCGGCCGGTCAGCCAACCCGAGTTGAGCGGCGACCACGTGATGACCCCCATGCCGTAGCGGGCGCAGACACCCAGGACTTCGCGCTCGATCCCTCGGGCGAAGATCGAGTACGGCGGCTGGTTGCAGCGGAAGCGCACGTGCCCGCGCTGTTCGGCGACCCAGTGCGATTCGACGATCTCGGAGGGAGGGAAGGTGCAGCAACCGATCATGCGCACCTTGCCTTGCCGCACGAGGTCGCTCATGGCGCCGAGGGTCTCGTCGATGTCGGTCAACGGGTCTGCTCGGTGCACTTGGTACAAGTCGATGTAGTCGGTGCCGAGGCGACGTAGCGAGTCTTCGCAGGCGCGGATGATCCACGACCGGGTGGAGCCCCGGCGGTTGAGCACGTCGTCGCTCATCGGGTGGTGCAATTTGGTCGCGACGACGATCTCGTCGCGCCGGTCGCGAATGCCGGTGCCGACGATCTCTTCGGATTCGCCGTACCCATAGACGTCGGCCGTGTCGACGAAGTTGATGCCGGCGTCGAACGCACGGTGCATGATGCGCACACAGTCGTCGTGGTCGGGGTTGCCGTCCTGTCCGAACATCATCGCCCCCAGGCAGAGCCGGCTGACGGTGACGCCCGTTCGTCCGAGTGTCGTGTGCTGCACATCGCCCCCAGTTCGAGACCACGATCCATGGCGGACCCTACTTCGTGCACACGAACCCTCAAAGGTGAGAGAAGTCGGCCGACGAGGACATCAAGTCCGGCCATTGCGAGCGCCCGTGAAAAGCTGTCCGAAATGCAAGTTCCTGCTCACCGACCTCGAGGCATCGTGTCGGTATTGCGGCCACTTGTTGCGCGGACTCGATGCGGGCGATACGTGGTCGACCGTTCTCGAGGGTGGGGTCCGCGTCGAGACCGATGCCCACGACAGCGTCGCGCGGCCGGCCGCGGTGGTGCGCCGCGCTGGAGGCGACATCACCTCGACCACCAACACCGATCACCACCGTCAACCGGCTGCGGCCGACGATCTCCACGATCGATCCGACGTCACGCGCCAGCACTACTCGATCGAAGGGCAGGACGAACCGCGCGACCTACGGCGTGTAGTGATAGTCGTCGTGAGTTTGGCACTGGTCGTTGTCATCGCCGTCGCGCTGCTCGTGTATGGGCCCGCATAGGCAAATAGCGGGTCGGTGAACCTAGTGTCCTCCGCTGATGGAGTTCGGTTGGACGGTCGATCAGGTGCGTCTTCGTGACGAAGCGCGCGAATTCGCGCGCGACGCGGTCGAACGTTTCGGCCGTTCGAACGATTCGTGGATCAACGGCTATTCCAGGGAGGTGTCGCGTGAGCTGGGTGCTCACGGTTGGATCGGCATGGGCTGGCCGAAGCAATACGGTGGCGGCGAGCGGTCCCCGTTGGATCGGTTGATCGTCGCGGAGGAGCTCATCACGGCGGGGGCACCGGTCGGTGCGAGTTGGTTCGCGGATCGCCAGATGGGTCCGGCGTTGATCGCCTATGGCAACGAATCGCAGCGGCAGCGGTATCTTCCGTTGATCCTGTCGGGGGAGACGACGTGGTGTATCGGCATGAGCGAGCCCGACGCCGGGTCTGATCTGGCGTCGCTGCAGACCAGCGCGGTGCGCGACGGCGCCGACTATGTCATCAACGGGCAGAAGATCTGGACCAGCTTCGCGGCGAAGTCCGACTTCATTTATCTGATCTGTCGCACTTCGCGAGAAGGCCCGCCGCATCGGGGTATCAGCGAGATCATCGTGCCGATGGATTCCACCGGTATCGAGGTGCGTCCCATTCGCGATCTCACCGAGAGCGAGCACTTCTGCGAGGTCTGGTTCAACGACGTGCGTGTCTCTGCCGACAGCCTCGTTGGCGTCGAAGGCGAAGCGTTCTCCCAGACGATGCGCCAGCTCGAACACGAACGCGGCGGCATCGACCGGCTGGTGTCCAACCGGGCACTCTTCGACATCGCCCGGCGCCGCGCCGACACGAGCGACCCGCTCGTGCGTCAGGAGCTCGCGGCGCTCGAGATCGGCTACCGCGTCGGTAAGATGCTCGTCATGCGTTCGGTCATGGGCCAAGCGCCGGCAGGCTTCGCCGCCGCGACCAAATGCATGTGCACCGAACACGAACAACGCGTCGCCGACTTCGTCGCTCGCGTCCTCGGCCCCGAAGCCATGCTGTGGAACGACATCGCCCGCGGTATTGCCTACGCCCCCGGCTACACCATCATGGGCGGTACCTCCAACGTATTGCGCAACATCCTCGCCGAACGCGTCCTCGGCCTACCCCGTGAACCTCGCTGAACGCACGACGCCACCAAAAACAATGGCTCCGTCGGCCGGCGCCCTGGAGGGGGTGAGCGCCAGCCGACAGAGCGGTTTGCTGGTGGATCGGTTGTCAGCTCGCAGTGGTCGTGGGGGCCTCCGTGGCGGGTGCTCGGTCCGGCCGTACGCCGTGACCGCGACCGGGCTTCGCCACGCCATTGACGACATCGGTGATCCGCGTCGTCGCGCTTGCCGCGAGCTCGTCAGCTTTCTCCTGGGTCAGCTTGCCCGCCGTTACGGATTCGGCGAGTCGCTGCTGCATCGCCGTGACCATCGCGTCGATGACCGATTGCGGAGCGACGTCTTTCGCCGTAGCGACGTCGGCGATGCTCTGCCCCGATTGCAGCGCGGTGCGCAGCTCGTCGGCGGTGACGCCGATCGCGGTGGCGGCAACCGACAGATCGGCGCCCCGGCCGCGCGGGCCGCCTCGATGACCGCCGGCGGGCTCCGCTGCTTTCAGCGCGGTGACGACTGCGTCGACCTGCGCCTGTGTAAGCGTGCCGGCGTCGATCAACGGCTGGAGCGTCTCGCGCATCCGCGTTTCTCGGTCCGGTTTCGTAGCTGCGGGCTCCGTCGTCGACGGTGTCGTGCCGTCGGTTTGCGCACCCGAGATACCGGGCGTGCCGAATGCGAAACCGGCGGCGGTTCCGCCGAGCAGGCCAAGAGCCAGACCGGCCTTTGCCAACTTCTTGCTTTTCATGTTCAACCCCTTCTTGTCGATTCCGGGAGGTCCGGCGTCTGCAGAACACGATGACGGACGAAGGTAAGAGCCCGACCGAACCAAAGGAAGAGTTGAGTGAGAAGTGGCTTTACCGCCCTTTTCGGCCTCGTCATCGCGCCCGGCTTCATCGATCCGCACACGCATTTCGACGCCGCGGTCTCGTGGGATCCCTTCCTGACGCCGTCGCCGCTCCTCGGTGTCACCACCGTGTTGGCCGGCAACTGCGGGTTCACCCTCGCGCCGCTCACCGCCGATGCGTCCGACTACATCATGCGCATGCTGTCGATGGTCGAGGGCATGCCGCTCGAAGCGCTTGCCGCGGGGTGCGACTGGTCGCCGCGCAGCTTCGAAGAGTTCGTGGCGAAGCTCGACGGCCAGCCGGTGCCTTCACGTCACGCCGAACCCGACGAGTTCGTGCGCTTGGCCGCCACCGTGCGCGACCACATCGGCACCAGCCTGGGCATCACGCCGCCGATCGGCCCCTTCAGCGACCGTGCCAAGCAGCTGCTGACCGATATGTCGATCGCCGGTCAACGGCCGATCAGCTGGAACGTCATGCTGGTCGAGGCGAAGCACACCGACGTGTACGAAAGTCAGATCGTCGGTGGTGACTACGCGCACGCGCGCGGCGGCAGTGTGATCGCGCTCACCGTGCCCGAGCTGTCGCGCCTGCGACTCTCGTTCGACAACGGCATGATCCTCAACATGGTGCCCGAGTGGGGCGAGGTGTTGGCGCTACCCCTGCCCGAGCGCAAGGCGGCACTTGCCGACGCGACCGTGCGCCAGCGCCTGTTCGACGGCTACGCCCGCATGCCCCACAACTCGGTGCGTACCCGGCTCGAGTGGCCGCACGTCCGACTCGGCGCCACCTACTCGCCGTCGACGCATCGATACGCCAATCGCACTCTCGCCGATATCGCGGCCGAGCAAGGATGCGACCCACTCGAGGCATTGCTGGACATCGTCGTCGCCGACGACTTGCGCACCGACATCTGGCCACCCGCCCCCGGCGACGACGATGAGTCGTGGCGACTGCGCCAACAGGTGTGGCGTGATCCCCGCGTGGTGTTGGGCGGCGGTGATGCGGGCGCACATCTCGACATGACGCAGAGTTGGCGCTATTTCGTGACGCTGCTCGGCGAGCACGTGCGAGAGCACCAGCGGCTGACGCTCGAAGAAGCGGTGCATCTCATCACGCTGCGCCCGGCGCGGCTCTTCGGGTTGCGCGACCGCGGCAGGGTCGCCGTCGCCTCGGTGGCCGATCTCACCATCTTCGATCCCGCGCGAGTCGGCTCGGGCCCGTTGAGCATGCGCTCCGATCTACCCGGCGGCGCCGCCCGCATCTGGAGCCACGGCATCGGTCTGGCCCACGTCGTCGTCGGTGGCGTCGAGGTCGTCCACGACGACGAGCTCACCGGAGCCAAGGGTGGCTCGATCCTGCGCTCGGGCCGCGATACCGTCACCGTCACCCCCCGCGACTTCCCCAGCGGCGGCTCTTAACGACCCGTTCTCTTGGCGTTTTACCGGTGCATACACCGGCAAGACGCCAACAGAACGTGGGGTAGAACGTATGGTTCAGGCGCTCGCGAGGTCGGTCACGTCGACGACGCGGCAGCGGGGCGTGCCCGGCTGAGCTTTCGGCAAGAGGAATCGCCAGAAGATGGTGCCGCGGCGATGCCCGCCGGTGTCGAGCCAGTTCGCCACGCCGGGGTCCTCGGCACTGACCACGATGCGGTAGCCGTTGTCACTGTCGAGTTGCATCTGTGTCGCGTTGAGCGAGCAGCGGCGGAATCGGTATTCGAGCGTCTGCATGTGCACGTTCCACAACATGACGTTGACGAACTCACACTCGGGCAACGTGCCCTCCATGACGAGTGCCTTGCCCGGAGCGAGATCGAATCGGCCAGAGGAATAGAAGATGTCGACCGCGCCGGCAGCGTCGATGTTCGCGTTGCGAAAGCTCCACGGCGTGCCAACGGTGTTGAGCTCGTTCGAGCTGAACGGCACAGTCGAGTCGGCATCGAAGAGCCGCAGTCCCAGTGTGCCTGCGTGCAAGAACGCGGTTGCATCGCGGAGCCGGGACGAGAACACGGCGTCGGACAGTGGCGGAGGAGGGCTCGGATCGTCGAGGGGTTCGATGTGCAGCCGTACGTGCACACCGGGGTCGTTCTGCGCCGACGTCTCGTTGAGGTAGTAGTTGCGCACGAAGACGAAACGAGCGCGAGGGTCGAGTTGCACCCAGTTGCCCTGGTGTTCGTCGGGGCTCAGGATCAATTCGAAGCGGCCATCACCGTCGATGTCGAGATCGTGGTGGTTGATGTCGGCGAGAACCGCGCCATTGATGCCCCCGGCGGGGTCCGCGGCGTGCACCGTGAACGAAACGTACACCTGGCCATCGAGCTGGCCGGTCACGCGATAGGAGCGATCGCCGCGAATGACCGTCTGCTGATACAGCGCGTCGGGATTGTCGCCGAGGAACTTGCGCGCCGGCGACACGATCGACGAGAAGCGCGGGCGTTCGGGATCTGCCTCGACCAAGAGCTCTGACGCTTCGGACAGTAGGTGCGTGACATAGCGATAGGCCTCGACCCGCTCCAGGTCGTCACGAAGGCGTCCCTCTGCAAGGACGTAGTCGTCACGGATCGCCGTGAGCGTGTCGATCAACTCGTTGAAGGCGGCCGTTGCCGCCAATGCCTCTGCCATCGTTCCCCCTGAGTCGCACCGTCGCCATGATGCTGCCACAACAAAGCGAAACGTGTTTCGGCGGCGACCCGTCGTAGTGTCGTGGCGATGCAACCCGATCCGGCGGCGTGTCCGTTCGAGGTGGACCGCGCGGTGATGTTGCAGCGATGGCAGCGGCTGACGTTCTTGCATTGGTCCTACGAGCCTGCGGTGGTCCAACGGCTCCTCCCGCGCGACCTCGTTGTCGAGGAATACGAAGGTCGAGCATGGGTCGGGCTCGTCCCGTTCTTCATGCATGTCGCGACCGGTGCCGGGCGGTCATTGCCATGGGCGGCCGACTTCTGCGAGACGAACGTGCGCACGTATGTGCGCGACCGAGACGGGCGTTCAGGGATCTGGTTCTTCTCCCTCGACGCGGCCCGGCTGGGCGCGGTTGTCGTTGCGCGGACCACCTACCGGTTGCCGTACTTCTGGTCGTCGATGCACGTCGAGCCGAGTGACGACCGGATCGACTACTGGTGCCGGCGCCGTTGGCCCGGCCCCGTCGGCGCCAAGAGTGCGGTGTCGATCGCGATAGGCGACGCGTTCGAGCCGCACGAGCTCGGTGACCTCGATCATCTGCTGACGGCCAAATGGGTGTTGTTCAGCTCGCCGGGGAGCCGTAACCGATTCGCTCGCGCATGGCATGCGCCGTGGTCGCTGCATCGCGCGACGGTGCTCGAGTGCCACGATGAGCTCATCGAAGCGACCGGCCTACCGGCACCGCATGGTGTTCCGCTCGCGCACTATTCACCGGGGGTCGACGTACGCATCGGACCGCCTGAGCGCGATGCGCCAGGCTGACCTTCGGTCTTACGCGACGAGCAACCCGACGAGGATGAAGTGGCATGCACCGGCGATGACGGTGAACGTGTGCCAGACCTCGTGATAGCCGAATGTTGCCGGCCAGGGATCGGGGCGTTTGCGTAACAGGACCGGTATGCCGACCGTGTACATGAGACCGCCCACGATCAGGAAAATGAACTGCATGGTCGTCAATCGCTGGTACAGCACCGGCATGGCGACGACGGCAGTCCACCCGAGGATCGGGTAGAGGCCGTGGTGCAACACAGGGAAGCGGTGGAAGGCCGCGGTCTTGAGCACGATGCCGAAAACCGCGCCCGACCACACCACGGACAACACGGGGATGCCCCACGCGCGCGGCAGCGCGAGCAGACAGACCGGTGTGTACGTCCCCGCGATGAGAATGAAGATCATTGAATGGTCGAGTTGCCGCAAGATCTGACGAGCCCTCACGGAGTGCTCGAGTCGGTGATAGCTCGCCGACGTGCCGAACAATGCCAGGACACTCGCGGCGTAGATCGACGCACCGATGCGGGCAGACGCCGAGCGCGCCGCGACGATCAGCAAGATCCCCGCGGGTAGCGCGGTCGCGGCAGTCCACGTGTGGAGATGGCCGCGAAACCTCGGCCGGGCGACGACGGTGGCCGACAGCCGATCGGAGAGGACGTCGCTACTCATGGGTCGACGGTATCGGACTACCTGCCGAAAGGGGCCGCGGTATTTGTTGATTCCCCCGGAGACAGGCGGGCAAGAGGGCGAGGGCCTCTTCGACCGAGAGCCGCTCCGCGACTCGCCGCACGTCGTCGGGCACCCAATCGGGAAATTGCTGTTCCTCGACCTTGTGGGCGTGTGTTGCGGTGTGCTCTTCGTGTAGGGCGGCGAGCTGTTTCGCAGTGAATCGATCGGCGACGCGAACGAGCGCGGGCCAGAGGCTTCGGTGTACCAGTGTGACCTTCCCGTTCACCAACCGCAGGCGCACGACATCAGGCGAGTCGTCGAGCAACCCCAGCGCGGCGAAGATGTCGTGATTCTTCGCATGGGCCCACCAACTCCCCTTGATGCGTTCGCCGGCGACGAGCTCGGCCACGTTGGGGATCGGGCCACGGGCGGATTGCAGCAACATGCCGTGGTCGATGAGAACCGCCATCGCGTCCACGTCCGCGTCCACGCCGCAGTTGCTACCAGAGCACGTTCTCGTAGGTGCCGCCGAGGGAAACGCGGTTGGTCCCGTCGATGTCGGCGCGGATCAAGTTGTTCGAGTCATGAAGCAAGATGTACGAAGCCGACGGGTCGACCGCGAGAACCCTTTCGAGCCGATCCTTCGTCGTCGCGATGCGCCGCAGTTGCCCACTCGCGCTCACCACGCCGAACTGTATGGACTCCGCGATGCCCACCCCTTCGTTCGGCTCGCGGCAGCAGTAGATAGCGACGAAGACGCCGTCCGCGACCGACATCGGTCGACCAATCCACTCGCGGGCCTGGAGTCCCGGCACCGGAGTACGTACGGATCGGAGATCTCCAGCAGGCGCGGAGCTCGTGTCAAGTACGAACGTGTCGCCCGAATACGCCTCGGCGCCCAGGTGGATCACAGCCTGTCGGCTGTCGCTCGACCACGCCAGCCATCGAACGTATTGGGCCGACGGGATGGTCCATGCCCGCTCGACGCCGGTGGAAAGATCGCGCACGACGAGATCACGCCACGGGCAGAAACCCGGCACGGGGATCCTCGTGAGGTTGTCCTTCTCGTAGGCGAGGAGCGCGCCGTCAGGCGAGATCTCTGGGCCCGCGCCGACGATACCGGTGTCGTGGGCTCGGCCGTCGACGATGCGGTAGATGCGCGGCTGGCATCGGTCCGGTGATTCGAGCGTCGCGTAGGCCTCGATCCCTCCACTGGTGCGGCGAATCGAGAACGAGCCGACGATGCCCGGTGCACTGTCGTACTGGACGCCGGTCTGCTGTCCGTCAACGGTCGAGAAGGTGACGAGGCGTCCGTCGACGAGCGCGACCGCCGGAGGCGACGCAGCGGTGACGGTGGTCGTGGGTGCGGGCATCGTTGGTGCCGGTTCGCTCGAGGGCGGCGTCGTCGGTGCCGGCGCGAGCGAGGTCGCGGTGACGCGTTGCTCGGTAGCGCCGCACGCGGCCAGCACCAAGAGGGTCGCCAACGCGAACAATCTGCGGAACTTCGTACTCATCCTCGACCTATTGAATCGCCGACGAATGCGTTTGACGATTCGGTCGTGGAGAACCCTCCATTGGAATCGATGTCGGGCCTACTCATCGCGCGCGTTGGCGAACGACAGCACAAACGAGCGCCTCCCCTTGCGGCTATGCCAAATCGTCCGAGTGATTGCAGCGGTGACAGAGTTCGTTCGGTGACCGAGGCCCGGTATAGAAGTCGGGCGAAAGGACATCCATCGGTAGCCCGCACTGAGGGCATAGGCGCTTGGAGGTCGGATCGTGGTATGTCCCCCCGAAGCGGCGCATCCACCGGTCAACACGTATGTAGCCCTCGCGCGTCGCGCCGACCCAGAACATCGCGGCGACCAGGGCCACCGCCGCGGCAATTGCGATCGCACCTGCAGCGAGGCCTTGGTGCCCGGGTGTCGGATCCTCGATCGCCCAGTAGGTGGCGGCAACTGCGATCGCCACGAGCAACACCGACGCCATGGTCGCGGGCACGCGATTCCGGCGCGCTCGCGCGACGGCCGCTTCGACACGGTCGTCGGCCACGCACCAGACCGTAGCCCATCTCCTGCTCCACAAGGCGGCTTCACCGTTCTGCGAATTCGCGGGGCCCTCGCGGGTCGAGTGCGTTCGTCCGTCGGGCGCTGCGCCACGAGCTCGATCGCGTCGCGCTGCGCGAGTTGCTCGACACACTCGCACTTGAGATCGGCCCGCCGGATGAGGCGATGGTCGCGGACGCCGAGCGCCTGCTCGACGACCCGCAGTCCAGCGCACGGAGATCGATCCGCGCACGCGGTTCCACGATCTGCGCCACACCGCCGCCGCGTTGATGATCGCCGAAGGAGCGCACCTTCTTGCCGTGAAAGAACGACTCGGACACTCGAGCATTCTTCGCCCACTATCGCACGGCTATCGCACGACCCGTTTTTATCCACAGCAAAGGCCGCGAAGAAAGCGTCCGAAAAAGCAGCTCCGACCTGGCATTACGCTGTCGTGCCCCCGGGCAGATTTGAACTGCCGGCCTACCGCTTAGGAGATGAGTCGGAGCACTCTGAGTGAGCTGGGGGCAAGTAAATAAGTGCAGATCAAACGTGGTTTCTCTTGTCCGCCATTTACCGTGAGTGGCCACCAATTTCGGCTGCTAATCGCGTGCGAATCGCGCGAAACGCGCTTTGTCGGATAGTTGTATGATTTGAAGATGACCACGGACAAGTTCTCGGCCACCGTCGATGCGGAGCTGCTCGCAGAACTGCGCGAGCGGGTGGGCCCGCGGGGTTTGAGTGCATTCGTTGGTCGCGCGCTGCGCCACGAGCTCGATCGCGTGGCGCTGCGCGAGTTGCTCGACACGCTCGCGGTTGAGATCGGCCCGCCGGACGAGGCGATGGTCGCGGACGCCGAGCGCATGCTCGACGAGATAGCCGCAACGCCGCGTCGCCGGAGTCGACGTGGCTCGGCGGCGTAGCGCGCCGCACCCGGCGCCACCGGTTGCGGTGCTCGACTCCGAAGCGCTGTCGGTACTCGCCGATCCGATTGCCCGCCGAACGAGCGCGAAGCGCGCCCAGGCAGTGCTCGAGGCCATTGAGCGTCGCGGCGGTATCGCTCGCGCGCCCGCGCCAGTTCTCGCGGAGGTGTCGCGCACGAAGGCGCGATCGGCGGCAATCGCACAAGTCTTGCGGCACGCACGGGTTGTACCGACCGACAGAGATATTGCGGAGCGCGCCGGGCTACTTCTCGAACGGTTGCGGCTTGATTCCTGTCATGCGGTCGACGCGTTCGTCGTTGCGACTGCGGCGATGCTTGGCAACGCGGTGATCCTGACGGGCGATCCCGACGACATGCGGCGCCTCGTCGCACACGTGAGCGCGGTCGCGGTGCAGCCGCTGCCATAGTTCGGGTACCACTGAGCGGCGAGCGTCCGAAGTCGCCGCGCCCGAGTTCGGATTCTCGGGCGCGGCTTCGACGAGTCGGCGTCTACCAGAGGGACTCGGCGATGGAGCCACCGTGCAGCGTCTGTGTTTCGCAGCTCGAGAGCATCTCCACCATCGCGCCGAAGTCACTCCAGGACTCCTGCGTTTGACGCCAATGATTGTCGATCCCCTCTGGCGACGTGTAGACCTCACTGAGGACGTATCGAGTGTTGCCAGTGCTCTTGGAGCTCGGGTCGAGCGGGTTCTCCAACTCGGGGCCCTTGGAGAGGTCGTAACTCACCAGCGCGTGCGAACCGTTGCGATCATGGGTCTTGGCCATGAACGAGCCATGGCTCTCAACGATTCGGTCCATCTCGGACACCTTGTCGGGACTGGCCACCCACGTGATGAGCAGTTGCGTCTTGCCCTTGTTCGCCATGATCTGCTTCCCCTTTGCTCTCGGGTAGCCGTTTGCCACCCAAAGGAAAGGCGTTCGTTGCCGACTCCTGCGTGGTTCGTTCCGAACGAACCACGCCGTGAGGTCACGTCGTCCAGGCAATGTTGGTCCGCGGCTCGTAGCAGCACGCGACCCCTGTCATGATCGCCTCGTCCAGATGCGCGGCGAGCTCCGGAGCCTTGGTCGAGAGGTCGATGATGGCGTGGCGGATCGTCCTGGTCACGTTGAGGCGCGCCTTCTCGGCGGGCGAACCGGACCGTCGAGGCCTGCCGCCCAGTCCTGTGGCCCGCTTGAGCTCTGCGATCAGCGCGTCGCGCTCGGCGCTCCGCTGCGCCTGCCTCTTGGCGTCGCCGTGGACCGCGGCGTCGTCCAGCGCGTCGTCCAGCTCAGCGAGACGCTTTCGATATTGTCGGAGGGCTTCGCGATCGAGCAGGGGACCAGTGTCTTCGCGCGGAAGCGGCTCTTCAGTCGATGCTCCGATGAGCGCCAGGGCGGTGACGAATTCACGCGGCCGAGAGACGAGCTCGCGGAGATGCCAGAGCCCTTTCAGGTCTGGCACGTGAACGCTCTTGCCGTTGAAGTCGATGCGCCAGACGCCACCCTCGGGCCGAAGCGTCGCGCGCTGCGTCGGCTCGACCTGGGACGTCTTCTTTAGGAGCTCGACCATCTGCTCTGCCGTGGCGACTTCGCGCATCTCCTCCGCGATCGGGAGGCCCTCGCGTAACAGCTTTGACGCCGTGGCGAGGTCGCCCTGCTTCTCGGCCACGCGCGCCACTGCGAGTAGCGCCGTCGGCATCGTGCCGTGCACATGGCCGATTGGCGGAGCCATCATCAAGGTTGGGGCTGCGACCGCACCAACCTCCCGCCGGAGGTGTAGTGCCCGCTCCCAGAAGGCGCGGGCCGTGTCGAACTCGCCACGCGCCTCCCAGATCTCGGCCATGACGTTGCATCCGACCATTTCCCCGATGCCGTAACCGCCTGTACTCGCCCATTCGATCTCCTCCGTGAAGAGCGCGATGGCGGCGTCTTCGTCCCCGACCGCCAGCCGTGCGTACGCCGCGTTCCACAAGCAGAAACCTCGGCCCCAGGTCCCTGGGTACGAAGATGAGATCTCGAGCCCGGCTTGGGTGCGAACGACGGCCGACTTCGGATCGCCGTTGAACACGTCGCACTCGCCTCGCAGGCAGTGCAGCATGCCGAGGATCAGCGGAGGTTCGCTGACGCCGACGAGGGCGTCGATCCCCTCGTCGACGAGCGTGGCCGCGGCACGCCAGTCGTCGGTGTCGTGGGCGACGAGGAAGCCTTCACAGAAGAGGCTCGTCGCCCGGAGCTCGGCCGGCGCATCCACCGCTGCTTCGCGCGCCCGCTCGAGCCAACCGATGCCTTCACGAAGCTTGCCCTGCGTCCACCAGAAGAAGTTGAGGCTTGCCGCGAGCTCGAGCGCCTTCTGAGGATCGAATGTGAGGAGGCACTCGAGCGCGATGCGAGTGTTGTCCTCGATGCGACGGAGCACCTCGAGGTGTGGCCGCTCCGGTCCGGTGATCGTCGCTGCGGATTCGTGCAGAGCGACACCGAGGTAGTAGCGCGCGTGGCGTTCTCGGATGGCGTCGAGCTCACCGGCGGCGACGAGCTGCTCGGTGGCGTACTGGCGGATCGTCTCGAGCAGCTGATACGGGCCGCTGCCGCCTTGCCACAGGAGGAGTGACTTCTCGACGAGCCGCGAAGTGAGGTCTGCGATCTTCGCCGCTGTCTGGCCGTCGCTCGCGCAGACTTCTTTGATCGCCTCGAGGTCGAACCCACCGGCGAACACTGCCATCCGTCGCAGGAGGTGCCGCTCCTCCTCGGTGAGTAGGGCGTCGCTCCACTCCGCCGTGGCGCGAAGCGATCGCTGCGCACCGTCGGCCCGCCGCGCCGCTTGCGGGAGCAAGTCGAACAGATCATCGAGGTGAAGGGAGATGTCCTCCAGATCGAGCCCGACCACCCGTGCCGCCGCAAGCTCGATCGCGAGCGGGAGGCCATCGACGCGGCGGCAGATCTCTCCAAGGAGACGACCCGCGCGATCGGTGTCGAGCGACGCCTGCGTCCTCGCGCCTGCTCGCTCTCGGAACAGGCACACCGCGGGGCTCGCGTAGATCTCCGCACGGCTCGCGCCCGGGCCCACTACCGGCAGTGGTGCGAGTCTGTAGCTCAGTTCGTCCACGGCCCACAACGGCTCTCGACTCGTCGCGAGCACACGAATGCGAGGGAGCCGGGCGGTGAGGCCCTCGACCAGATCGGCTACCGCGGACACCACGTGCTCGCAGTTGTCGAGCACGAGCAAGACATCACGCTCGGCCAGCCAGTCGGCGAGCGCATCCTCGTAGGACTGACCGCCTGACCTCGGCATCCCGACCTGTGCGGCCACCTCTCCAGCGACGTGCTCTGCTGACCGCAAGGAGGCCAGCCAGACGACGAACACGCCATCGGGGAATTGCGCCGCCGACTCGGCCGCCACTGCCAGCGCCAGCGCCGTCTTGCCCACGCCACCCGGGCCCGTCACGGTGGTCAACGGCGTCAACGCGACGCTCTCGATCACCTCGCCGATCTCCCGTTCCCTCCCCACCAGCCGACGCGGGCGCAATGCCGTTGCGCGGTGGCTCCCCTGGTGGGTGCCAACCTGTTCGTCGCTGGTCGCACGGGTCGTCATGATCGCGGCCCCCCAAGCCTGGTCGGCATTGGCACGGGTGCGTGGCAGTGGCCGAGGTTGCTACTTCTTGCAACGTTAGACCCAGCCCGGCTCCCAGACTCAGGTCGTACTCCCGACGGAGATACGGAGCCTGCTACAGGATGATGTCCGCGCATCGAAGGGCGAGGTGGTGGCACTCCCGGCGGACGGCGGGGCGATAACACACGCAACACAGATCGGTCTTAGGGGGCATCTCTGACCGCCGACTCAGGGTCACGCCACCAACAAGGCAACCGTTGCCTGACGCGGCACTCTAGGTGAAGCGCCCCGTATTTGATGGAGGGTCTGATTCCACGAAAGGGTGGAGTTATGCCAGCCCCGAGGAAGTACCCCGAAGAGTTGAGGCTCCGAGCGATCAGGCTTGTGCTGGAGGCTCGTGAGCAAGAACCTGTGTCGTTGAACGCGGCGGTGCATCGGATTGGTCCGCGGGTCGGGGTGAACCCGGACACGTTGCGGACGTGGTGCAAGCAGGCCGAGATCGATTCGGGTCGCCGCCCGGGGGTGACGACGTCGGGCGCGGCGGAGATCAAGGCGTTGCGCCAGGAGGTGAAGGAACTGAAGCGGGCGAATGAGATCCTGTTGGCGGCCTCGTCTTTCTTCGCGCGGGAGCTCGACCCGCGTCTGCCTTGGTGATCTTGTTCATAGAGGTCTACAAGAACCAGTTCGGGGTCGCTTCAGTCGGCCTGTGCGTCGCTGGCCACAACGAGTGTGCTGACGTTGATGCGCTCACGACCAACAACTGCCGATCCGCCGACACGCGCGCGCGAACTCGACGAACATCTGCGCACCCGGCCGCAAGACCCGGCGGCATTCGTGTTCACCGCGCCCGCAGGCGGACCGCTGCGCCACGTCGGCTTCTACAGCCGACACTTCCGCCCCGCAGTCGAACGCACCGACATCGACCCGCGCACGCGGTTCCACGATCTGCGCCACACCGCCGCCGCGTTGATGATCGCCGAAGGCGCGCACCTACTTGCAGTGAAAGAACGCCTCGGACACTCGAGCATTCAGGTCACCGCGGATCGCTACGGGCACTTGTTCCCGTCGCTCGAAGAAGCGTTGACCGATCGTCTCGATGCGTCATATCGCGACGCACTCACACGATTTTCTTCGCCCGCTATCGCGCGCCAATCGCGCGAGCAAGGTTTATCCACAGAAAAGCCCAGGAAGAAGCGTGCAAAAAAGGGCGCCCGACCTGGGATTGCGCGAGTGCCCCCGGGCAGATTTGAACTGCCGGCCTACCGCTTAGGAGGCGGTTGCTCTATCCCCTGAGCTACGAGGGCGGGGTCGGACGGCAGCGTGGCTCCGTTGCCCGTCCGCCTGCGGGCGCAGTCTAGATGCTGCGGAGATCAGCGCTGGTTGCGTAGTGGCGCCGGTGCGATGCCGGCTGCCGACAGGCGCTGCGGCACGCTGGCAGGCACTCGAATCCGCCAGCCCGCATCGTGCAGCGCGGATCGGTCGATCGGATACTCGCCGCCGGCGCCGTAGCTGAATGTCCAAACGGGGCCTTGATCGATGGGCGCACGGACGATCGACTGCGAATGCGCATTCACGAGCGCGAAAGCCATCCAGACCCCGCCCTCCTCGTTGCTCACTTTGATGGTGAGGTCATACGGTGTTTCGTTGTCGATGATGACATCGGGGACTCGAGGAGGATCTTGCACCGCCACCGCGGCAGCCACGATGGCGAACACCGCGGCAACCGTCACGTCGAGGAGCCTCGTGGGCACGGTGCGTCGACGGCGCCGCCATCCCGTGTCGCGGACCTGCGTGCGGAGATCGTTCATCCAGAATGCCTCGTAATCTGAGATAGCGGGTACGAGGGGGCGGGACCGATCGTAGTGTTCCACGCGGCCGGCGCGTCGTGCGGGTGCTCGAACAAGAGAGGAATGAGATGAGTGAGGTCGCAGACCGATATCGGCTGCTTTCCGGGGGCTTTGTCGACAGGGTGTCGCAGGTCTCACCCGAACAGTGGGCTTCGCCGCTGCGTGAAGCGTTCGTTCAGGTGCAGGCCGATCTCGACGGGCAGACGACGTTGCTCGCGCTCCTCGGGCGTCACGTCTAAGGCACCGTGGAAACCGCATCGCGGAGCGCGGAACTACCGGCCAAAGGTCGCAGTCGTCGGTTCAAGATCATCCAGATGTGCTTCGGCCTGGCGGTGATGATTCTGACCTTCGCGGTCTTCGTGCCGAGAATCGCAGGCTACGGGGCGATATGGGACGCGTTGAGCTCATTGGAGGCCTGGCAGGTCGCGTTGTTGCTCGCGGTGACGATCCTCAACGTATTGACGTTCGCGCCGGACTGGATGGTGATGTTGCCGGGACTGCGGTTTCGCCAAGCGCTCGAGGTGACCATGGCGTCGACTGCAGTCGCCAATGTCGTGCCCGCTGGTGGAGCGGTGAGCTTCGCCATCTCCTGGAGGATGTTCCGTGAGTGGGGTTTCGAAGGACGCGCGGTCGCGCGTGCGTTGATTCTGAACGGAGTTACGAACACCCTGCTCAACGTCGGCTATCCGTTGATCGCCATCGTGCTGCTGGCGTCGACAGGTGAGGACAACGGTTTCCTCACCCGCGCCGCGACGGTCGGGGCGGTCGTCTTCGTCGTGGGCGTGGGTTTGTTGGTGGCCATCATCCGCAGTGAGAAGCAGGCACTACGCGTGGGACGCGTCTGGGACAGCGTCGCGTCGTTGCTGTTGCGCCCGCTCAAGCGAGGGCCGGTTCGGGGAAGTGGCATTGCGATTGCCCGCTTTCGCGAAGACTCGATCGATCTGGTGCGGCGACGCTGGTTTGCGATGATTCTGTGTGTCGTCGTAGGGACGATGAGCGTCTTTCTCGTGTTGATCGTCGCGCTGCGGGTAACCGGCGTCGGGTCAACCGACGTCACATTCATCGAGGCGTTCACAGCGTGGTCGCTCGTGCGATTGCTGACTGCGTTGCCGTTGACTCCCGGCGGTATCGGCATCACCGAACTCGGCCTCGTCGGCACGCTGACTCAGCTCGGCGGCCAAGAAGCCGAAGTCGTCGCGGCGGTGTTGCTCTTCAGAGCGCTGACGGTGCTGCCGCCGATTGTCATCGGCGCGCTCGTCGCGTTCACGTGGCGCCGGCACGAGCAGCGCGTTACCGCGACGTAGCAACAGCTCTTTCTTCACCGACTGAACCGATCAGGGCGCCCACGGCCCTTGCGGCCCGGGCACGCGGAAGAGGCGCATCTGAAGGGCCAACGCGCGGTAGAGCCCGACAAGAGTCGAAAGTTCGACGAGGCCCGCCGCGCCGAGCGTTGCCTCGGCGGCGCGGTACGTCTCGTCATCGAGATCGCCGGACGCCACGAGGGCGCGTGTCGCGCGCGCGACCATCTGCTCGACGTGATCGTCGAACTCGACCGCGTCTGCGTGTGCGAGGGCGTCGATCTCCGTTGCCTTCAAGCCCAAGTGCGCGGCGATCGCGGCATGCGCGGCCCATTCGAAATCGCTGCGCTCGGATTCGGCGACGATGAGGATCGCGATCTCTCGCGCACGCGGTGGCAGTTGCCCCGAGAAGCGCAACGCTCGACCGAGCTCCTGGAGTGCCATGCCGACCGGCGGATGAATCTTGCATCCCTTCATCCGCAACGCGTCGAGGACCTTGGTTGATGGCGTCGTAGACGTGTCGCTGCTCGGCGGTGAGCTCGTCTGGGCGTAAATGGTGCAGTCGCATGGATCCTCTACGACTCGATCAGCGTTGTGCCGGATGATGACGGTAATCGGTTGTCAGCGCGTCGAGTTTCCCGAGTATGTCAGCGTCGAGTCGGCGATCGAGCGCAGCGACAGGTTCGGAAATCTGCTCTGGACGGCTTGCACCGATGATCGGCGACGTGACTGCTGGTTGGGCGAGGCACCACGCGACGGCCAGCTGAGCGAGGCTCATCCCTGCGTCGGCCGCCACCGCCCGCAGTGCATCGACAGTGGCGAAATCACGTTCGTTCCAGTACCGCTGTTGATAATTCTGCGCCGCCGCGCCCAGAGTGAATCGCGTGCCTTCGGTGGGTGCGCCCGGCCGGTGCTTGCCCGTCAGGAATCCGCCTGCGAGAGGGTTGTACGGAATCACACCGACGCCGTCGTCCAGGCAAAGTGGAAACAGTTCGCGTTCGCAGTTTCGATAGAGCAGGTTGTAGCGAGGCTGCACAGAGTCGAAGCGGGCGATGCCGAGCGTTTCGCTGCGACCGATGGCACGTGCGAGTTGCGACGCGAGGTAGTTCGAGCATCCGATGTAACGCACCTTGCCGTCGCGCACGAGTTGATCGAGCGCGGCAAGGGTCTCGTCGTGTGAGACACTCGGATCGAAGCTGTGCAGTTGGTACAGGTCGATGTAGTCGGTGCCGAGGCGCCGGAGTGAGCCTTCGATCGCATCGAGGATGTGGCGCCGGCTCGCACCTTGCTGCCACGGTCGGGGACCCATGCGTCCGACGCATTTCGTGGCGAGCACGACGCCGTCGCGGTGGCCGACCAACCAGCGCCCGATTATCTCTTCGGTACGACCTACGGTGTCGAGTCCACCACCGAGCGGGTAGACATCCGCCGTGTCGAGAAACGTGATGCCGGCATCGGCGGCGGCATTCAAGATCGCGACGCTCGTCGGTTCGTCGCATTGATAGCCGAAGGTCATCGTGCCGAGGCAAAGCCTCGATACCTGGAGGCCGGTGCGGCCGAGACGAACGTGTTCCACACCGCGATCATCTCAGATGCACGACGGCAGAGCGACGGCCTGCCCCCGGGTGATCAGAGGTTGGTCGAGCGATCGAGTGAGTAGCCCCGCGCCCGCAGCGTGCGCAGCGACAAGCCGAGGGGCTCGACGCGACGGCGCAGACGCAACACGTGGACATCGAGTTGATTGCGGGATGGTTCACCCGACGGCCAACCCGATCGGGTCAACGTCGCCCGGCTCACGACCGACCCGAATCGATCGAGCAACGCCGCGATGAGGCGGCATTCGATCGGCGACAACGCGACCCATTGCGTGCCCACGTAGAGCCGGCCGTTGTCGTCGAGACGGGGATGCAATCCTCGCGTCGCCCGCAGGCGCAACGTCGAGACCCGTGCTTGCACCTCACGGGGGTCGGCCGGAGTGCGAACCCAGTCTTCGAGCACATCGTCGGTGACCGGAGGATCGCAGTCCTCGGGGACCAACAACAAGCGAGGCATGCCCGCGTCACGCAACATCACCCGCCGTTCCTCCGCGCCGGGCCACGGAACCAGAGCCACTTCCACGAACGGAACCGTACGCACCTGGGATTGCGACATTGTTTCGTCATGATGAACAACGCTCACGTGTCCGTCTCGCCTTCGGTGCTTGTGCGAGTGGGAGCGGGCCTCATTGCCGCGCTCCCACTCGTCTCGGCGGTTCCCGCCGGCGTATGAACGCCGGCGGACTGGCCACTAGGGTGCCAGCGGCGCGACGACGGATCAGAGAGCCGGCGATGACGTCGCTGGAGATGTTGATGTGGTGCATGAGCCCGGTCGAACGGTATTGACGACGCATTGCGGCTTGGTGTGCAGTTTGTGAACAGCGTGTTAACCGGTAGAGGCCCTGCTGGCAGCGGGGAACGGAGGCAAGAACATGTCGGGAGAGCATCAGCTGACGAGCGCCGAAGTACGTGAGCGGGTTGGGCATCCGATCGTCGATGCCGACGGCCACATGCTCGAACTCATCGATGCGGCCCACCCGCACGTTCGCGAGGCGCTCGGGCCGCAGCTGTTCCGGCAGTGGCTCGACAGGGGCACCATCATCAAACGGGCCCAGGCTCCGATGACCCTCGATGAACGGCGCAGCTCTCGCACGCCGCAAGGCGCGTGGTGGGGCACCCACACGGTCAATGTCTTGGATCGTGCGACTGCAACGTTGCCTGCGCTGCTCTACGAACGGATGCCCGAACTCGGCATCGACTTCACGATCTTGTATCCGACCAACACGCTGCTGACTCCCGCAGAAGAGGATCAAGACCTACGCCGCGGGCTCTGTGCCGGGTTCAACGCGTTCTATGCCGACGTCTACGGGCCCTTCGCTGATCGCATGACCGCCGCGGGTATCGTGCCGATGCACACGCCCGAAGAAGCGATTGCCGAGTTGCATCACATGCACCAGCTCGGCATCAAGGTCGCCTGCTTTCCCGAAGGCGTGTTGCGCCCGCTCGACCAACCCGCAGGCGACGCACCCTCGCCGTGGTTGTTCGCAGGGCAACGGCAGTGGTTCGACTGCTTCGCGCTCGACAGCCTCTATGACTACGACCCTGTGTGGCAGACGTGCCTCGATCTCGGCTTCGCCGTCACGTTCCACGGCGGCCTCAATGTGCGTCCCGGTATCCACTGGTCGATCACGAGCTATGCCGCCAACCACATCGGCCAGTTCATGGCCGAGATGTATCCGCTGTGCAAGGCGCTCGTCATGGGTGGCGTCACGCGACGTTTCCCCGATCTCCCGTTCGTGTTCTTGGAATGTGGAGTCTCGTGGGCGGTGCAGATGGTGGGCGACACCGTCGAGCATTGGGAGCGACGCAATCTCGAGGCGCTCGAGATGTACAACCCGGCGCGCCTCGACAAGCAAAAGCTCGCGTCCTACTTCGAGAAGTACGGTGGTCGCCTGGCCGAGCTACTCGGTGGCGATCCATACGATTACGTCCAAGGTCTGCCGATACACGGCAAGGTCCCGGAACAGCCCGACGAATTCGTCCACACAGGTATCAAGGACGAACACGACATCGTCAAGCTCTTCGACTCGATGTACTTCGGCTGCGAAGCGGACGACCGCGGCATTGCGACCGCGTTCGCGCCGTGGAACGCCGCAGGCGCGGTGCTCAAGCCGGTGCTCGGCAGCGACATGGGCCATTGGGACGTCACGGATATCGCCGGCGTCGTCGCCGGTTCGTACGAGCTCGTCGAGCAGGGCCACCTCTCCGCGGATCAGTTCCGCGCGGTTGCCTTCGACAATCCGGTACGAATGTTCCGCGCGGCGAACCCCGACTTCTTCCGCGGCACGGTGCTCGAAAATTCGGTCTGACGGGCCGCGGTTACGCGGTCATGCCGCCATCGAGGATGAACTCGGCGCCCGAGGCGTACGCGCTGTCGTCGCTCGCCAGCCACAGCGCGAGCTTGGCGACTTCGTCGGGCGACGCGTAGCGCCCCAACGGCACGCGTGTCGCCATGTCGGCGATGGGCTTGTCGGCCATCATCGGCGTGTCGATGATGCCCGGGTGGATCGAGTTGACGCGAATGTTGAACGGTCCCAGCTCTTGGGCCGCACCCTTGGTCATGCCTCGCACTGCCCACTTGGTCGCGGCATAGGCAAAGCAGGGAGAGCCGCCACGCATCCCGCCGATCGACGAGATGTTGATGATCGACCCCGAGCGTTGTTCTTTCATCGTGGGCGCGACCGCCTGCATGCCAAGGAAGACGCCGGTCTGGTTCACCGCGATCACTTTCTCCCAGACATCGAGCGGCGTGGTCGTCATCGGCGCCCAGTGCAAGATGCCGGCATTGTTGATCAGCACGTCGATACGGCCGCGCTCGGCGAAGACTCGCCCGACCACTTGCTCCCAGTCGCCGGGCGCGGTGACGTCGTGGCGGAGGAACGTGCAACCGATGTCGGCCGCGCTCTTCGCTCCGTCGTCGGCGAGCACGTCGGTGATGTAGACGGTTGCGCCTTCTTCGGTGAACAGCTGGGCTTCGCTCGCACCTTGACCTCGGGCGCCCCCCGTGATGATGACAACTTTGCCTTCGACTCGGCCCATTTCCCCGCCTTTCGGATAGCCCGACCGAGGCTAGCGGACGTGCCGCGTTCAGGGGCTTGCGCGTGAGGAACAGCGCGTGAGGATCAGTGCGTAGTCCCCGGCGGTGTCGGGCAGCCAGGCCACCAGCTCGAGGCCGGCCGACGCCAACTCCCGGGAGATGCGCTCGCGCCGGAACTTGGCGCTGATCTCCGTGCGCATCTCTTCGCCTGCCGCGAAGTCGACGGTGAGGCCGATGTCGCGGACTGTCACCCGCTGCTTCTCGATCGAACGCAGGCGCATCTCGATCCATTCGTTGACCGGATCCCAGAGGGCGACGTGGTCGAACCGTTCGAGATCGAACGAACCACCAAGTGATCGGTTGATGACCGCGAGCACGTTCTTGTTGAACGCCGCGGTCACGCCCGTTTCATCGTCGTAGGCGCTCACGAGGCGAGCCGGATCCTTGACCAGATCGACGCCGAGCAGGAAGGTGTCGTGGGCGCTCATCTGGCTGTTGATCTGTGCGAAGAAGCGCGTGCGGGCGGCCGGGTCGAAGTTGCCGATGGTGCCGCCGAGGAAGGCGATCAGCCGCGTGCCGCCACCGGGGATCGCGTCGAGATGGTGGTCGAAGTCGCCGACGACGCCGTGCACCTCGAGCCCGGGGTAGTACCCGGCGATCATCTTGGCCGCGCCGATCAGCGCGCTCTCGCTCACGTCGAACGGAACGTAGCGTTCCAAAGAACCGCGGCTTCGCAGCGCGTCGAGCAGCACGCGGGTCTTGTCCGCGCTGCCCGCGCCGAGTTCGACCAGTGTGTCGGCGTCGGAGAGGTCAGCGATGAAGCTCGAATGCTCGGCAAGGATCGATCTTTCGGCTTCGGTTGGGTAGTACTCAGGCAGCCGTGTGATCTTGTCGAACAGTTCGCTGCCTTGCTCGTCGTAGAACCATTTCGGCGGAAGCTCCTTCGGCCGCGCGGACAATCCGGTGCGCACGTCATCGGCCAGTGCGCGCTGTGTGTCCTCCGGCCGGAGGTAGACATCGATGACAGGAAGAACTGTGGCTGACACAAAGCCTCGAGTCGGTCAGGCCCACGCCGCGAGGCGCACGCCGGCGAACATCCATCGCTGTGACGGATAGAAGAAGTTGCGGTACGAAAGGCGGGCATGGTCGTCCGGGGTGATGCAACAGCCACCCCGCAGCACCATCTGACCGCTCATGAACTTGCCGTTGTACTCACCGACGGCTCCTTCGCCCGGAACGAAGCCGGGGTACGCGAGGTAGGCGCTGGCGGTCCATTCCCACACATCGCCGAAGAGTTGCTGGATGCCGAAGGCATCCCTTGCCGGTGCGGGGTGCAGCCGGCGCTTCGACAAGAAGTTGGCGTAGGACGGTGGCGCGACTTGGCTCGACGCGTGTTCCCATTCGGCCTCGGTCGGGAGTCGCGCACCGGCCCATCGAGCGAACGCATCGGCTTCGTAGTGGCTGACGTGCACGACAGGCTCGGCGGGATCGATGGCGCGCAGCCCACGCAACGTGAACACTTGCCATTCGTCGTCGGCGCGTTGCCAATAGAGCGGCGCGGTCCACTTGTCGCGATCGACGGCGGACCAACCATCGGAGAGCCAGAGCGACGGTGTGCGATATCCACCATCGTCGATGAAGTCGATCCACTCGCCGCAGGTGACCAGCCGGTTCGCCAAGCGAAACGATTCCAGCCACACCTTGTGGCGCGGTCTCTCGTTGTCGAAGCTGAACGTATCGTGGTCGTTGGTGCCGATCTCGACGAGACCACCGTCGATCGACGTCCACCGCAATGGCGTCGTAGTCGTGGTTGCGACGTCGGGGATGTTGGCGTCATAGGCAGGTGCGAGGGGATTGCGCGAGAACACGTGCTTGATGTCCATGAGGAGCAGCTCTTGGTGCTGCTGCTCGTGCTGTAGTCCCAGTTCGATGAGCTGGCGCAGCGGGCCCTGGTGCGGGCCGATGCCGTGAATCAACTCCACCATCGCGTCGTCGACGAAGCGACGGTAGGCACTGACGTCGTCGGCGCTCGGTCGGGTCAAGTTGCCGCGCTCTGCCCTTGGGTGTCGCTCGCCGATCGTCTCGTAATACGAGTTGAAGAGGTAGCAGAAGCGAGGATGGAACTCTCGGTACGAGGGTTGCGCCTTCAACAAGAAGGTCTCGAAGAACCACGTTGTGTGGGCCCTATGCCATTTGGTCGGTGACACGTCGGGCATCGACTGCACCGTCTGGTCCTCGGCGGACAGCAGCGACGACAGGGAGTCGGTGGTCGAGCGTACGTCCAGGTACCGCCGCGCCAGCTGACCGTTGACGTCAGCGGGAGCGTCGCGTAGAAGTTGTCGTGTCATCGCCCATTCCCGTCGTGCCGGCTTCTCCCGTACCCGCAGGGCCGCGTGCCGGAACCCACTGGCGGAGAAATCTTCACCAGTAGGTCCGTGGAGCCCAAGCGAATCGCCACCGTGCGTGGTATGAGAGAGGTGGTTCTCGTTCCCCGGGAGAAATCGCTGATGAGAGTGGCAATGGTTTCGTTCGACGCCGGCGAATACGGCGTCCAAGTGGCGAACGCCATATGCGACCACGCCGATGTGCTGTTGTTGAGCCCGCGGAACGGCTCGGCGCCCCACGCATCGAAGCTGAATCCCAAGATCGAGACGCACTTCTATGACTTGCCTCGCATCCGCGAGGCGCCGCAGCAGATGTTGGCGATGGCCAGGCTGCGGCGGGCGATCGGCCGCTTTCGCCCCGATGTCGTGCACGTGCAGCACGTCCATCTGTGGTTCAGCCTGTTGTTGCCCACACTTCGCCGGTACCCGCTCGTGATCACCGTGCACGACCCGGTGCACCACGTCGGCGATGTCGAGTCCGCCCGCACGCCACAGCGACTGGTGCATTGGGGCTACCGCCGCGCCGATCAGTTGATCACGCACGCCGAGCAACTGAAGTCCGTGTTGGTGGACGACGTCCACCTCCCGGCAGACCTCATCACCGTCATACCGCACGTCGCAATATCGTCCGGCGGCCCGGACGCAACGGTGTCGGAGCGAGGCAAGCGCCTGCTGTTCTTCGGGCGCATCTGGGAGTACAAGGGGCTCGAATACTTGATACGCGCCGAACCCCTCATTTCGGCGCGTGTTGCTGATGTCGCGATCGTGATCGCCGGCAAGGGTGAGGACTTCGAGAAGTACCGTCGCATGATGGTGAACCCGAGTCGGTTCGTGATCGACAACGAGCACATTCCCGACGAGCGCGTTGCGCGGTATTTCGGCGAATCGAGTGTGGTCGTTTTGCCGTACATCGACGCGTCGCAGTCGGGGGTCGTGCCCATCGCCTACGCGTTCAACCGCCCGGTCGTAGCGACCTCCGTGGGCGGGTTGCCGTCGGTCGTGGAGGACGGCGTCACCGGTCTGCTGGTTCCGCCGCGCGACGAACGGGCGCTGGCTGACGCGCTCGTGACGTTGCTCGAAGACGACGAGCTGCGCCACCGGATGGGCGCCGCGGGTCGTAACAAGCTCGACCGTGAGTGGGCCCCCGCGGTCATCGGACCCCAACACATCGACGTGTACGAGCGTGCGTTGCGGAGTCGAAAGAAATGAGCAGCAGTACACCCGTCGTCGTCCTCGATCGCGACGGCACTCTGAACGTCGAGGTGCACTATCTGTCGCACCCAGATCAGGTCGAGCTGCTGCCGGGCGCCGCCGATGGCTTGCGGGCGTTGCGATCCGCGGGCTGCCGGCTCGTCGTCGTCACGAACCAGTCGGCTATCGCACGCGGCTACTTCGACGAGGCGCGCCTCGCCGCCATCCATGCTCGGCTGCGGGAATTGCTCGCCGAGCGCGGCGCCACGATCGACGCGATCTATCACTGTCCCCATCTACCCGACGAGGGCTGCACCTGTCGCAAACCCGGAACTCTGCTCGTGGAGCGGGCGGCCGCGGATCTCGGCTTCGATCCGGCGAGCGTGTTCGTCGTCGGCGACAAGCCGTGCGATATCGGTCTGGGTCGAGGTCTGGGTGCGACGACGATCCTGGTGCGTACGGGCTACGGCTCCACCCACGAGGCCGCCGGTGACGCGACGGCCGATTTCGTGGTGGACGACCTTCCTGGGGCGGCACGGGTCATTATCGGTGCGTTACGCGCCGACAGGATGACATGAGCGAACAGCACCAACTCGCACGAGCGCGCCGCCACCTGGAGGCGAGCATCGAGGTCACCCGGCAAACGGTCGACGAGTGTCTCCCCTCGATCGTCGCGGCGGTCGATCTCGTTGCATCGTCGTTTCGCGACGGCGGCAAGTTGATGCTCTGTGGCAACGGCGGCTCGGCTGCTGATTGTCAACATGTGGCAGCAGAACTGGTGAGCCGGCTCACCATGGACTACGAACGGCCCGGGCTGCCGGCGATCGCGTTGACGACGGACACCTCCTTTCTGACCGCATTCACCAACGACGTCAACTACGAGGACGTGTTCGCCCGTCAGGTACAGGCGCTCGGCAAGCCCGGCGACGTCTTGCTCGGCATCAGTACGAGCGGCAATTCGACCAACGTGTTGAGAGCGGTCGAGCAGGCTCGCACGCAACGCATCCACACCATCGGTCTGCTCGGGTCCGGTGGAGCGTTGCCCTCGATGGTCGATGTCGCGATCCGTGTGCCGAGCTCGTCCACGATGTTCGTCCAAGAGACCCACCTGGCGATCGAGCACATCATCTGCCAACTCGTCGAGCGCGAGCTCTACGGCTATGAGGATGAGCAATAGGGCCCTTGGGCGAGGTCTGGTAGGGCCTTACACTCGAAAGGGAGGAGCTCGGGATGATCATCAGCCGCACACCCTTTCGCGTGTCGTTCTTCGGTGGCGGCACCGACTATCCCGGCTGGTATCGCGAGCACGGTGGCGCTGTGTTGGCGACCACGATCGACAAGTACTGCTACCTGACCTGTCGCTACCTCCCCCCGTTCTTCGAGCACAAGATCCGCATCATCTACTCGAAGGTCGAGAACTGCAAGACGGTCGACGAGATACGTCACCCGTCGGCGCGTGAGGTCATCCGCCATCTCGGCATCGAGCGCGGTCTCGAGATCCACCACGACGCGGATCTTCCTGCGCGCAGCGGCCTCGGCTCGAGTTCGGCGTTCACCGTCGGGCTATTGCATGCGTTGTACGCGTTGCAGGGTCGTATGGTCGGTAAGCACGAGCTCACGCGCGAAGCGATCTACATCGAACAAGAGGTGCTGCGCGAGACCGTCGGCTCGCAGGATCAGGCATCGACCGCCCACGGCGGCTTCAACTTGATCACGTTCCACCCGTCAGGAGACCTGGTGGTCAACGCCGTCCCGGTCGGCACGTCCCGGTTGCAAGAGCTCAACGACCACCTCATGCTCTTCTACACGGGCATACGGCGCACTGCGCAGACTGTCGCCAAGAGCTACGTCGACGACATCAAGTCGAAGCACCGGCAGTTGCGTCTCATGATGGATCTCACCGACGAAGCGGTCACAGTCTTGAACTCTGGGGTCGATCTCAAGGCCTTCGGCTTCCTCCTGCACGAAGCGTGGAAGGCCAAACGTAGCTTGTCGGCGCAAGTGTCCAACTTCGATATCGACGACATCTACGAGATCGCGGTCCGCCACGGTGCGACCGGCGGAAAGCTCCTCGGCGCGGGTGGAGGCGGGTTCTTCTTGGTCTTCGCGCCACCCGAATGTCACTTCGCGATTCGCGAGGCGTTGCACAAGTTGGTGTACGTGCCGTTCCGCTTCGAGTTCGGTGGCAGTCAGGTGATCTTCATGGATCGAGAGCAGGACTACCCTGACATCGATCCCGACGCGGCGCCCGGACGTCGATTCCGGGAACTCGACCCCGGCGGTGACCCGGCGGCGGAGGCCAATTAGCGCGAGAGTTCGTCGAACTCCCGAGCGATGAGTCGCGAGACATCGCGCTGGTGCCCTCGCCGCCACTGTTGCCATGGGTACACGGTGCGCCACCGCTCGAGCTTTTGCCGCGACAACACCGCGCTCACGATCTCTTCGTGGTCCGTGCTCGCCGCGGCGTAGACGTGGTTGAAGCGGGGGAAGGCGGGCCCCGCGATCGTGCTCGAGCCGCCCCAGTGCGCAACCCGGGGCTTGTCGAGCCCACCGGCTGCGTAGTTGCCGGCATCGGCCTCGCCGCCCACGAAGTTGGAGCTGGCCGTATAGACCTGATTCTCCAGGGCGCGGACCTCGGTCGTGTGCATGAAGTACTCGCGCTTGCCGGGACCGGCGAAGGAGGCGGAGCAGTTGACGATGAGCTGCGCGCCCTTCAGGGCAAGTATGCGCGAGAGCTCGGGATTGAGCCAGAAGTCGTAGCAGATGAGCACGCCGACTGGTCCCCATCTCGTGTTCCAGACCGGCAGCGCGTCGCCGGGCGCGAACGTGATGCCCTCGGTGACCCACGGCGGGCTACCGAGATGGATCTTGCGATACGTGCCCTGGATGCCGTCGGGCCCGATGACCGCCACCGCGTTGTACAGCCGGCGCGACTCGCCACGATCTCGTTCGGCCATACCGAACATGACGTACATGTCGTGTTGCTCGGCCAGCTTCGCGACGCGATCGGCCGCCGGGCCGGGCACTGTCTCCGCGAGTTCGACGTGCTCGTCGCACGCACCGCCGGCCGTGCGGCAGCCTTCGCACGCCGCCGCGCCGATGAGCGCCTCCTCGGGGAAGGCGAGCAGGTCGATGCCTTGTGCCGCGGCCTCGACGATGCTGGCTTCGATCTTGTCGAGCGTCGCTGCCTTGTCGTGATAGACGGGCGCGAAATTCACCACACCGACGTGGAACGTGTCGTCTTGCCTCACCATGGGTACCCCCCGGACCGTTGCCGCGCGAGTCAGCGCAATCAAACCGCAATCATTTCACCTGGCGGTGGTTGTGGAGTAAAGCCTAAAGGTCGCTATAGTTCGCGCCGATCGGGTTACCCGATGACTACCCACCAAACCGAGGAGCGCACGATGCCTTCGTCGCAGCGCAACACCGCACTCCGGGGCGTGCTTCTCGGGGGAGACAACATGTGAGCCATCCCGTGCGCAGGTAAGCGCGCAACACGTCAGGTAGCCGAGACCCCGTTTCGCTGACGTTGGATGCGAGCACTGCGCGCGGACTGGTATCCACCATTACTGGTTCACATTTGTTTCCTAGGAGTCGAATTGCCCAAGGCCCTGCGGCTTGTTCCGCGCCATTCATCCACCCCTGCGACGGCCATCGAGTCGCCGCAGACCGAACGTATCGCTGCTTTCATCGCCGACAATCCAGATCTCGAGACGCCCTTCGTGGTCGTCGACCTCCAGATCGTCGCCGAGCGGTACCGCCAGTTGGCCGCGGCATTGCCGATGGCCGACATCTTCTACGCCATCAAGGCCAACCCGGCACCAGAGATCCTTCGGCTCCTGGTATCGCTAGGTTCGCGGTTCGATGTCGCCAGCCCCAACGAGGTCGACATGTGCCTCGCCGCGGGGGCGCTGCCGTCTCAGATCAGCTACGGCAACACGATCAAGAAGCAGCGCGACATCGAGTACGCGTACGACAAGGGCGTTCGTATGTTCGCCTTCGATTGCGACGCCGAGCTCGACAAGATCGTCGAGGTCGCGCCCGAGTCAACGGTGTTCTGCCGCATCACCACCGATGGTGGTGGCGCTGATTGGCCGCTTTCGCGCAAGTTCGGCACCACGCCGGCACTTGCCAGCGAGCTGCTCGTCGCGGCGGCGGGCAAGGGCTTGGCCGTGGGCGTGTCGTTCCACGTCGGGTCGCAGCAACGAGATGTCCAGGCGTGGGACAAAGCCCTCGAACCGGTCGCGGGAGTCTTCGCGCGGCTACGCGACGAGGGCATCACACCGGCGCTGGTCAATCTCGGTGGCGGCTTTCCCGGCCATTACATCGATGGCATTCCGGCGGTCGACAGCTACGGCGATGCGATCATCGCCGCGTTGCATCGCCACCTCGGCCCCGAACTTCCGCAGATCATCGCCGAGCCCGGTCGCTACCTCGTCGCCGACGCCGGCGTGATGGAAGCCGAGGTCGTGTTGGTATCGCGTCGTTCGTTCGAAGACGACGTGCGCTGGGTGTACATCGATGCCGGCATCTACAACGGGCTCGCCGAGGCGCAGGGCGAAGCGATCAAGTACCGCATAGAGACGGCGTACGACGGCGGCCCCGCCGGTCGGGTGGCGCTCGCCGGCCCCACGTGCGACTCCACCGATGTCATCTACGAATGCACGCATTACGAGCTGCCGTTGGCACTGACTGCAGGCGATCGCATCCGGTTGCTCTCGACCGGCGCGTACACGACGACCTACGCGTCGGTCTCGTTCAACGGGTTTACCCCGTTGCGCGGCCACTACCTGCCGGTCGAAGCCTGATTGCGCATTTCCACTAACGTCGCGGCGGAGGGCCCCGGTCCTCCGCCGTTCGTTGTTTTGGGGGGATCGTGAGTATTCGACTGTCGCCTGACGAAGCCTGGGAGGCCTTGGCGCAGGCCCATACGGGCATCTTCACCACGCTGCGTCGAGACGGCATGCCGATCGCGCTGCCAGTATGGTTCGTCGCGATCGATCGTACGATCTGTCTCGCGGCGCCGAGCCGGACGAAGAAGCTCGCCCGGTTGCGTCACGACCCGAGAGCGTCGTTCCTCATCGAGTCGGGGGAGCGGTGGGTCGATTTGCTGGCCGTGCACCTCACCGGTCGATGCGAATTACTCGACCTCGACAAGGACCGTGCGTTGATCGAACGCATCGACGACGAACTCGACGTCAAGTACGCGAAGTATCGCGGCGATCACACGGCGATGCCGCAGAAGACACAAGAGCACTACGCCGCCCGTACGTTCATCCGGTTCGTACCCGATACGCGCGTGCTGACGTGGGACAACAGCCGCATGCCGATGAAGGGCGCCTGAGATGAGCGACGAGTCCGCGAAAGGCGACAGCTCCGCCCTCGCCGTTGGCCAACTGCCGTGCAACGACGACGACGGCGTCCGGACCATCACCTTCAACCGGCCCGAGGCCAAGAACGCCATGTCCATGGCGATGCGCGAACGGTTCTGCGCGCTGCTGTCAGAGGCTGAGCAATCGCCCGACATCCGGGCGGTCATCGTCACCGCGGTCGATCCGGTATTCACCGCGGGCGTCGACTTCAAAGAGGCATCGACGGGCAACTTCGCCCGCAAGTGGAACGCATTCGACGCGCAGTTCGCCGTCAATCCGGGCAAGGCACTGCGGTCGATGACCACGCCGGTCATCTGCGCCGTCAACGGTGCCTGCGTCTCGGGCGGTCTCGAGGTGGCGCTCTCGTCGGCGTTCATCGTTGCCTCCGAGCGGGCCCGCTTCGCCGACACACACGCCCGGCTCGGTGTGATCGCCACGTGGGGCCTCACGGCGTTGCTGCCACGTGCGGTCGGCATCCGCAAGGCCCGTGAGATGTCCATCACGGGCAACTTCGTCTCCGCCGACGAAGCGTTGCAGATCGGACTGGTCAACCACGTAGTCGCGCACGACGAGCTCGTTCCCTTCGCCCGCAAGCTGGCGACCGACATTCCGGCGCTCGGTTCGATCCAAGAGATCATGCGCCTCTACATGCGCGGCGACGGGCTCTCGCTCGCCGACGCGCTCGCTCTCGAAACCGAACACACCGTGCGCCGCACGTTCGACGCCAAGGCCTTTGGCGAGCTCGGCACGGCAACGGCCAAGCGCGGTTCGCAGAAGGGATGACCATGCAGTGGAACGACGGCGGAGTGGCTCAGGTCGCGTGGCGGGAGCTGACCGACTACCTGCGCGACGCGGACGAGATCTTCCTCGACCAGTCGCGTGGAGTGTTCGGCGAGATCGACGTCGCCGAGGGATACCGACACCTCGCGCATCTGCTCAGCTACGCGTTCGATTTCTTCGTCGACTCCGACCCCGAGCGACCCATGTTCGTGCCGATCGCCACGAAGTGGAAGAAGCTGCTCGGTGACAACACCGACACCGTCTACTACTACACCAACATCGACGGGCAGGGCGTCTATCGCATCCGTGGTCAACGCGGCGACACCTGTTACCTGTCGTTCATCGCGCATGCGGGCCCTGATCGCGCGCATCACCTCAGCCAGCGCACCGTGTCGAACCTCAACCATCGGGAGATGCACTTTGAGCCCGATGGCACGTTCGAAGTGGTTCTCGCGAGAGAACGGCCCGCAGGCGCCCGCAACTGGATGAAGCTCGAAGACGATGCGGCTTGCATTATCACGCGCGAGTACTACTTCGACCGAACCACCGATCGGTCGGCTTCGTATGCGATCGAGCGCATCGACTCCTATGGCCCGCCACCGCCGCTCACCCGTGACGAGATCGCGCATCGGTTCCGTGCGGTCATCGATTTCATGCGGGTCACGTTCACGATCGTGCCCATGCGGGTCGACGCTTGGAACGACTGCGCGGAGCCGTTCCGCTTCACCTTCAGCCACCCGAGCTGGGGTACGCCCGACAACGTTTACGCCCGGTGCTTCTACAAACTCGAGCCCGATGAGGCACTCGTGATCGAGGGTCTCACCGTGCCGTGCGCGTACTGGGGTATCCAGCTGTGGAACATCTTCATGCAGTCACACGACTATCGCCATCATCGTTCGTCGGTGAACCTGCGTCAGGCGGGGCTCTCGCCCGGAGATCCGTTCCGTGTCGTGATCGCCCACACCGACCCAGGGGTGCCCAACTGGCTCGACACCGCCGGCCATCCCATCGGCGCGGCGTTCGTGAGGTGGTTGTGTGCCGACGGTTTGCCGCCGCGGCCGTCTGCGACGGTGGTCAAGGTCGCGGACCTCGCTTCGTAGCACTATTCGCCGCGCCACGAAGGCGGCCGGCCCTCGGCGGCGGCTCTTCGCGCTTCCGCCGCGTCTTCGGTCTGGTTGGCAACCTTGCGCATCGTCTCGCCAAACCGTATGGCTTCGATCCACGGCATGGCACGGGTGCGGTGCGCGACTTCCTTTGTCGCGCGCACGGCGAGTGGCGCGCTCTTGCGCAAGCGTGTCGCGAGGTCGTTGGCCGCGGCGAGAAGTTGATCGTGCTCGACCACCTTCCACACCAACCGCATCGCCTCGGCCCGGGACGCGTCGACGCGCTCGCCGGTGAGCAGCAATTCCATCGCGTCGGCCCACGCAATGCGTCGAGGTAGCCGGATGGCGCCGACGATCGTCGGTTGGCCGAGCAGTACTTCGGGATAGCTGAACGACGCCCGGTCGCTGGCGATGATGAAGTCGCAGGCCAACGCGCCGGTCAACCCATAGCCGATGCAGGGGCCGTTGACGGCGGCGATGGTCGGTTTGAACAACTCGAGTCCGCTCTCGAAGGAATTGATAGTCGGGATCTCCCAGAACGTCGCGGCGAAGGTGCCGGTCGAACCCGCTCCGTCTTTCAGATCGGCGCCGGCGCAAAATGCTCGTCCGGCGCCGGTGACGATGGCGACCCACGCGTCGTTGTCGTCGCGAAATCGCTCCCATGTGGCGTTGAGGTCGGAGCGCATCTCACCATTGATCGCGTTGAGCCGCTCGGGCCGGTTGTAGGTGATGGTGGCGACGTGGTCGACCACTTCGTAGCGCACGGTGTCGGCCATGTCGTTCTCAGCGATACTGCGCTTCGCGGGCATAGTGGCCGTCGAGGTCGACGATCGCTCCGAACTCGTCGAAGGGCACGAGCATCGACAAATTGTCGCGGGTCGTGCCGTGACGGTGGAGCACGGCGAGGACATCGCGCATTGCCTTGGTGGCGGCGAACATCAACGACAGGGGCGTAGCGATGAGCGAGAAGCCGAGTTCGTGCAGTTCTCTCGGCGTCAACAATGGAGTCTGGCCCTTTTCGACCATGTTGGCGACCAGGGTCAATCCGAACGGCGCAAGCTCGCGCGCGATCTGTTCGAGTTCGGCCATGGACTGGGGTGCCTCGACGAATAGCGCATCGACGCCGAGATCGGCTGCTGCCTTCGCGCGGTCGATGGCGTCGGCGAGGTCGACTGCGGCGCGTGCGTCGGTCCGTGCCGTGATGTGGAGGTGCGTACGCGAGTCGACAGCGGCGCGCAGCTTGGTCAGCCATTCGTCGCGCGGCACGACCTGCTTGCCCGCCATGTGCCCGCACTTCTTCGGCCACACCTGATCCTCGAGGAACAGGCCGACCGCGCCGGCCGTCTCGTAGAGCTCGACCGTGCGCCGCACGTTGAGCGCGTTGCCATAGCCCGTGTCGGCGTCGATCAGCACCATGAGCTCGGGCGATGATGCCGCGACGCGGGAGCCCGTCTCGGCCATCTCGGTCTGCGTCAGATAGCCGAAGTCGGGAACGCCGAGTCGAGTGCCCGACACACAGAACCCCGAGACGAACGCAGTGTCGAACCCCGCTTGCGCGACCAGGCGAGCCGACAACGCGTCCCAGACACCCGGCATCAGTACGGGGGTGCCCTTGGCCAAACGCGCCCGAAGGTCGTCCCCGTTCATCGGCGTTTCTTGCTCGCCGGACTCTTTTTCGTGGCGGCCTTGCCCTTGCCCTTGCTCTTGGGCGGTGTCTTCGTTTTCGTCGCAGTCCTTTTGGTGGCCGTCTTTTTCGTAGCCGTCTTGGTCTTGCTCGCTGCGCTTTTCTTGGTGGGGGTCTTCTTCGAGCGTTGCTCGATCACGCTGTCGTCGGTTTCGTATTCGGTGGGTCCGCAGATCGTGCCCGGTGCCGGCGTCATCAGCTCTTCTCGGAACTGTGCGGTCCACTGCTGCGCAGCCCGACGCCACTCGACGATCCTCGAGTCGCCGGCAACACCTGCGCTGTCCGCATCGAGCAGACCGCGAGCGACATCGAATGCCTTGCCCATACGCACGTGATCGACGGCGTCGGTGGCCCAGACGGTGCAGACCTCGTAGTCGTGCATCAGTACCTCGTAGAGCCCCACGAGGCGATGGCCGTACTCGTTCATCAACGGCTGTCGCACTTCGCGCGTTGCGTCGAGGTATTCGGTGGCCGTGCCCGGCTTGACCGTCGTGATCTCGTGGACGAACAGGGTGCCCTTCACGCTTTCGCGTGTGAGTTGCGCGATGTTCGGGCATCCGGGATGGCCGCCCAGCAACCTGTCGAACCCGCCCGTCCTGAGCTTGTAGGCCGTGTCCCACCACTTGAAGAGGTCGGCGTTGGTGCGGCGCTTGAGACCGAGGCGGTCGACCTTGCCGTACCAGCCGTCCCAGCCGCCGGGGATCTCCCAGATGTTGATCACCTGTGGCCAACGACCGGTGATACCCATCGTGTACCACGTGCCGAGTAGTTCGAAGTCGACTTTCTCGTGACCGGCCTGTGCTTTGGCGTGTTCCATGTACGCCCACTGGCCTTGGCCGATGATGTCGATGAACTCGTGCAGAAACAACTCGCGCGCTGGCATCCGCCGCCCCCTTGGTGATCTCGCGGAGGTTAGTCACATTGAAGGCGCGGGACTAACGTGCCGTGATCGGGCGAGGGGGAAACAGTGCTTCTCGAGGGAAAGATCGCCATCGTCACCGGAGCTGCGCGTGGCACCGGCGCGATGACCGCTCGTCGTTTCGTCGACAATGGCGCGCACGTGGTCATCGCCGATCTTCTCGAGGACGAGGGGCGTGCCGTTGCCGGCGAGCTCGGCGAGCGCGCAATGTTCCATCGACTCGACATCACCGACGAGTCTTCGTGGCAGTCGTTGGTGACCGCCGTACTGGCGCGTCATGGGCGCGTCGACATCCTCGTCAACAACGCCGCCGTGCTGCACATCGGTTCGATCGAGCACACATCGCTGGCCGACTTCCGTCGCTTGCTCGATATCAACACCGTCGGAGCGTTCGCCGGCATCCGCGCGGTCATCGGGCCGATGAAGCAGGCCCGCGGCGGGTCCATCGTCAATGTCGCCTCGGTCGACGCGCTCGTCGCGTTGAACGGTCTGTCCGCGTACACCGCCAGCAAGTGGGGCCTCCGCGGGTTGACGAAGTCGGCTGCGCTCGAGCTCGGTCGCGACGGCATCCGGGTCAACACGGTGTGTCCCGCGGGCGGCAACGCGCAAATGTTCGCACCGTGGGCCGAGCAGCTGGGCGCCATGGGCGACGAGACCGCGGCCTATCACGCTGACCGGGCCATCCCGCGGGGCGCCCAGCTCGACGAGATCGCCGACGTGATCGTCTTTCTCGCCAGCGATCAGAGTCGCTTCGTGACCGGGGCCGACATCCCCGTCGATGGGGGGCAGGTTGCCGGCCACTTCCTCGCCGGATTCAACAAGGTCTGAGTAGATCTGATGCGATTGTCGTCACATCAACCTGACGGACCGTCAGGTTGCCTTGGTATTGGGTACTATCACAGAGCCGACGAAGGGGGCATGCCATGACCATCACCGCCGCGAAGCCGGGCGAACAGTCCGCGACACCGGTAGTCCCTCCGATCATCAGCGTCGACGATCACGTCGTCGAACCTGCGCACACGTGGGAGCGATGGCTCCCCGCGAAGTACCGCGAAAAGGGCCCGCACGTCGAGCGCCATCGCATCGGTGGCCTCGTCTACAAGGGCGGCCTCAACTACGAGTACGAGATCGACCCTGCCGACGGCAGCGGCGATCTGTGCGACATCTGGATGTACGAAGGCGGCTTGTATCCGCACAAGCGCCACGTCGCTGCCGTCGGGTTCGCCCGTGACGATATGACGCTCACGCCGATCACCTACGACGAGATGCGCCAGGGTTGCTGGGACCCCAAGCACCGCCTCGAGGACATGACGCTCGACCACGTCGATAAATCGTTGGCCTTCCCGACTTTCCCCCGTTTTTGCGGTCAGACCTTCTACGAAGCGAAAGACCGCGAAACCGCGCTCGAGTGCGTCTACGCGTACAACAACTGGATGATCGAAGAGTGGTGTGGCGACAGCGGTGGCCGGTTGTTGCCGCTGCAGATCATCCCTCTGTGGGATGCCGAGCTCGCGGCGGCCGAGGTGAGGCGCAATTCGGCTCGTGGTTGCCACGCCGTTTGTTTCAGCGAGATTCCTACGCATCTCGGGCTGCCCAGCATTCACAGCGGCGCGTGGGATCCGTTCTTCGCCGCGTGTGACGAGACGCAGACGACGGTGTGCATGCACATCGGGTCGTCGTCCAAGATGCCTGCCGCGTCGCCCGATGCGCCTGCCGCGGTCAACGCCACGCTGTCGTTCAACAACTCGTTCGCGTCGTTGACCGACTTCTTGTTCTCTGGTGTGTTCATCAAGTTCGCAAACCTCAAGGTGGCGTACAGCGAAGGCCAGATCGGCTGGGTGCCCTACCTACTCGAGCGAGCCGACGACGTGTGGATGCAGCACCGTGCGTGGGGCGGGGTCAAGGACAAGATCCCCAATCCGCCGTCGAGCTACTACTACGACCACGTCTATTGCTGCTTCTTCCGCGATCGTCACGGCTTGATCTCGCTCGATGTCGTCGGTGAGGACAACATCACCTTCGAAACCGACTACCCGCACACCGATTCGTCGTGGCCCGACACCAAGGAGATCGCCGAGGCGATGTTCGCCGGGCTCACCGACGAGCAGATCTACAAAGCGGTGCGGGGCAATGCCATCCGCATGCTCGGGCTCGAGCCCGACAAGCGCTAGCGCGAGTTGATCGCGCGCCACACCGATTCGGGATCGCACGGCATCGGCAACACGGTGACTCCGAACGGCCGTAACGCGTCGAGCACTGCGCCGTAGACCGCAGCGGGCGCGGCGACCATACCCACCTCGCCCACACCCTTCGCGCCGAGCGGGTTGCGGCTCGAGCGCTGCGGGCAGAACTCGACATCGACGGCCGGGAGATCGGCGGCCGACGGCATGAGGTATTCGGCGAGGCTGGCCGTCAGCGGGTTTCCGTCACCGTCATAGCTCGCCCGTTCGTAGAGCGCTTGGGCGATGCCTTGCGCGCTCGCCCCGGCAACCTGCCCGTGCGCCGCGTGTGCGTCGAGCACGGTGCCGCAATCGGTCACGGTGTGGAGCTGCAGCAGGCGCACGTGACCGGTGTCGGTGTCGACCTCCACGACCGCGACGTCGACTGCCGCAGGATAGGTTGCCGCACTCTGTTCGAACCGGCAACACGCGGCAAGGTCGTCGGATGACATGGCGCGGACGAGGTCGGCATAGGCGACGCTGCTACTCGGCACGCCGCGAACGAATGCGTGCCCGTCGTGGAGGACGACATCGTCGGCCGCGGCCTCGAGCAGGTGCGCCGCTTGCTCGATCAGTCGTTGCCGCATCACCAGCGCCGACGCGCGGGCGGCGTGACCGCTGATCTGAATGGTGCGCGAACCAGAACTTCCGCCGCCGCTACCGAGCACGGTGTCGCCTTCGATCAAACGAACCCGATCGAACGGCAGACAGAGTTCGTCGCCGACGATGCGCGCGATCGCGCCGTCGTGATGTTGTCCCGCCGACGAGCTGCTCAACTCGACCAACGCACCACCGTCGGGAGTGAGACGCACGTTGGCCTCGTCGGTGCGGTCGAACCACGCGGACGAATCGAAGACCGACACCACGCCGACACCCAACACGTTGGGTTCGCCCGTCGCGCGACGCTGTTGTTGGTGGTCTCGCCATCGTTCGTAGCCGCTCGTGACACGCGCCCGCTCGACCAGTTGCGCGAAGTCGGCCTCGTCGTAGTGGGCGCCGGTGATCGACTGCTTGGGCAACTCGGTGATCGTCATGAAATTGCGAGACCGCACCGTCAAGGGGTCGAGGTCGAGGGCGTGCGCGACGCTGTCCATCACCTGTTCGAGCACCATCGACGCCTCTGCGCGGCCCGGTCCGCGATACGCGCCGGTCGGAGGCAAGTTGGTCATCACGCTGCGAGCATGAAACGTGACGTGGCCGATGCGATACGGGCCCGTCGACATCATCATGGTTTTGCCGGGTTCGACCGCGCCGGTCGACGGATATGCGCCGCAATCGCAGAGGTCCTCGACACGAAGATGCACGACACGACCGTCGCTCGTGGCGTCGGCTTCGTAGTTGATGTGGACTCCTCGGCCCTGCATGGACTGCAGGTTGTCGTTGCGCTGCTCGATGTAGCGAACGGGCCGGTTCAACCACCGAGCGGCCGCCGCGGTCGCGATGTGCTCGCGAATGCCACCGAGGGATTTGCCCCCGAACCCGCCGCCGACTGCGGGCACCTGGGCGCGAACCTGATCGAGGGTGAGCCCGAAACTGCGGGCCATCTGGATCCGCGTACCGTGCGGCCACTGGGTCGAGACGTAGACGTGCAGGCCGCCCGCGCCGGTCGGTACGACGACGATGGCGTGGCCTTCCATCGGTGCGGTCGCCAGCCGGGGAAGGTCGATCTCGCCCCGCACGGTCAACGTCGGTGCGAGCGATTCGGCGAACGCCGCGTCGGTCTCGTCGAGATCCCACGCCAGCGCCACATTCGAGCCATGCGAGGGGAACAGCAGCGGCGCGTCATTACGCACCGCGGCGTCGACGGTCGCGACGATGGGCAACGGCTCGTAGGTGACGTCGACGAGCTCGACCGCATCGAGCGCAGCTGCGAGTGTCGTCGCGACGACAACCGCGACAGGGTCGCCGACGAAGCGCGCCACGTCGATCGCCAACGCCGGCGGTGCCAGCGGTTCGGAGATGATGTGGATCTCGTGGAGTCGCAGTTCGGGCATGTCTCGCGCGGTGAGCACCGCGAGCACGCCCGGAGCGCGCGATGCCGCATCGACGTCGATGTCGATGATGCGGGCGTGCGCGTACGGCGAGCGGACGAAGACCAGTTCCGCGACATCCGCAATGGGCAGATCAGCGGCGAAGCGTGCCCGACCCCGCACCAGCGCATCGGTGATGTCCGCCGGCCGGTCCTCTGCGACCGCAAGGCTGTTGACCACCCCCCGAACCTACCCGACGCCCCCACCCCCGGGTTCTGTTGGCGTCTTGCAGGTGTATACACCGGTAAAGCGCCAACAGAAGAGGTGCCGGCGTGAGTACTGAGAAGCCCGAACGGCTGGATATGGCGCGGCTGCGGGATGAGCCGAACCTCTGGCTCGCCACCGCCCGCCCCGACGGGCGTCCCCATCTCACGCCCATCTGGTTCGTGTTCGTGGACGGGCGGTTCTACGTGTGCACCACGAGCAAGGCGGTGAAGACGCGCAACGTCACGACGAACGGCACGGCGTCGGTTTCGCTCGAGAGCGGCAATCAGCCGATGATCGCCGAGGGCGTTGCGCGTGTCATCGAGCGGCCCTATCCACAAGCGGTGGCCGCCGAGTTCCTGCGTAAGTTCGATTGGGACCTCGACAGCGAGCCCGAATATGACGTGTTGATCGAAGTGACTCCGACTCGCTGGTTGCGCTGGTGATCCCGAGCGCGAGCTTTCTCTCTCGCCGAAAGTCACGCGCGAGAGGCGGAAATGGCAGACGCACGGGCTGCACGCGCCTCACCGGCCAAAGACTCAGGCTCTTCACAGTCCGGGCTCTGAGCGTCGGCCAGCAACAACCAGAGAGCCAACGGGAGCATCGGTGCGGCCGTACGGAGCGAATTCGTCCAACTGAAAGCCACCAGATCCGACAGGCAGAGCAGCAGTACGAACTCGAGCGCGAGAATCGCGGCGACGTGTGGCTTACGTGTTCTCGCTCGCCAAGCGGCGACGCCCAGCAAGACCGCAACCGCGACTGTCAGGGCACGCGTCGCGTCGCCGGTGTGCGGCGATAACAAGCCTGACATCGGCCACGCGATCAGGTCCGCGCCGCCTCCCAACAGCGATGCGCCAACTTGGTGGGCACACCACCAAGACCACGCACCGAGCAGCACCGCGGGGACCGACGGCAGCAAGAACCGCCACCGACGATGTAGGCCCGGCGTGAACGCGAGCCCGATCGCGACGAGGATGAAGGTCTCGCGAGTGAGAACGGCGACGGTCACTGCGATCAGTGCCAGGGCGAGACGGCGGCGCTCGGCGGCCAGCACCGCGCCCAAGGCGATGCCGGTCGCGAGGGCGTCGGCGAGCGACAACGTGAGCGACGTGATGACCGCCGGGGTGACGGCGAGGGAGAGCGGCAGCCACCGCGGTGCGGCGGCCAGACCTGACAATGCCCACGCACCGAGCGAGACACCGAGCAAGGAAAGTAGTGCGAACGCCGCGATCAGGCCTCGACCACCGTCGGGCGCGAGCAATCCCGCGACGAGCGGGAACACGATCCGGCGGTACCGGTACTCGGCTCGATCCAGGCTCGGCGCCGCCGACTTGGGGTCGAACGGGTGGCGGGCGATCACGTAGTACTGCTGACCGTCGTGGCCGACATCGTCCACGAGATGAAGGTCAGGGATTTCCTCGATGATCGTGGCGCGCGAAATCCCGTCGACGCCGACCCCCAGTACCGCGTCGGTCGACCCATAAGTGAGCGACCACATCAATGGCCACACCATCGAGAGCAAGACCGTGAGGGCCACAATCTGGGCGCGGCCAACCCGGGCGTATCGCACATCACCGTTGGGCCCGTTCACACGTCACCAATCGGCGTGGATGCCCGCGGCTTCAAGTTTTTGAATGCAATGTTTCGCCAAGCCCGGCCGATGCACGTCAGAACCACGTGCACTCGCACGGGTCGCGGTCCCCCGAGGTGGGGGCTCAGCCGATGAAGACCGTGTTGTATTCGTCGCGCCACCACTCGGCGGCGCGGCGCTCGGCGATGGGATCGCTCTCGATGGTCGGGTCTTGCCCGAGGTCGTGCGGTGTCGGGCCGATTCGATCAGCGATCGGACGCAAGACGTCGAGGTCGAACCCGTAGCAGCGAGCGGCAGTCTCGCCGAGCATGAGACGTGCATCGGCGACGGGCACGACGCGGAAGTCTTCGCGCAGCCGTGCGATCGTGTTGGGCCAGGTGCCCTCGGGGTGCGGGTAGTCGGTGCCCCACATGATGGTGTCGCAGCCGATGACATGGCGGCGACGGATCTCTTCCTTGGACATCGTCGAGGCGCCGATGAAGATGTTGGTGCCGAAGTATTCGGAGGGAAGCTTCGAGATCTTGCCCTTCATCATCGCGACGATCTTCTTGGTCGTGTGCCCCCCGCCGAAGTATTGGTCCCACTTCCATTTCATGTCGGCGGCCCAATACGCGGCACCCTCGGTGACGACGAACTTCAAGTCGGGGTGACGTTCGAACGCGCCGGAGAACAGCAGGTGCCACAGCGGACGAGCACACCACCACACCACCTCGGCGAGGTAGATGCCGATTTCGTCGTTGAACTCGTCGCGCGGCGCCTCACCGGAGTGCGTGTGCACGGGCAGCTGTGCTGCCGCACACGCCGCCCACACCGGGTCGTACGCAGGGTTGTTGTACGGCGTGCGGTTGTGCCACATCGTCGGGATCATGATGCCGCGTATGCCCGGCTTGCCCGCGAGGTATTCGACCTCGACGACGGCGCGTGCGATGTCGTGGCAGACCGGCACCAGCGCGATGCCGGCACGGCGTTCGGGGCTCGACGAACAGAGCTCGATGAGAAACTCGTTGTGCGCGCGTGCGCCGGCGAACGCAAGGTCGGGATCTTCGATCGCGCCTGCGGACAAACCCGCGCCGAACGGTGGCGATTCCATGCCGGTGATCGCATCGCTGTCGGCGAAGATGACCTCCGCGGCGACACCGTCGGAATCGAGCTCCTTGTCGCGGTGCTCGGCGTCGTAGGCGCCCTTGAGACCCTCTTCGTTCTGGGTCTCCCAGTTCATGATGTAGTCGTAGTTGAGCCGTAGTTGCTCGGCGCGCCGCGCTTCGCGCTCGGCCAGGAACTCGTCGAACTGTGGGTGGTACTTGGCCTCGAGATACGGGCGGTAGTCCTCGCACTTCAGCCCGGCGTGCCCGTCGGCCGACACGATGATGTAGCGATCCATCGATGCCCCCTGATGTCTCGATTTATGCTCTGGGAGCCGCTCGGGCTCGCGGCGCGAAGGGTACCCCACGGTGGACGCGGCGGCCGCCGAGAGGGCTTGCGCCGGGTTGCGTAAGGTAGGAGCAGACAACTCGGGAGAGGTCCGATGCTTGACCACTTGATCAAGGGAGCCACCATCGTCGATGGCTCGGGCGGCGGGCGCTTCGTCGGCGATGTCGCGTTGCGCGATGGCCGCATCACGGCGGTGGGCAGGGTCACCGAGACCGCCCGCCACACGATCGACGCCGACGGGCTCGTCGTGTGTCCCGGATTCGTCGATCCGCACACGCACTACGACGCGCAACTTTTCTGGGATCCCTTCGCGACGCCGTCGAACCTCCATGGCGTCACGTCGGTGATTGGCGGCAACTGCTCGTTTGCGCTCGCGCCGCTGAAAGACGTCGACGCCGACTACACGCGCCGCCTGATGGCCAAAGTCGAAGGCATGCCATTGGAGGCCCTCGAGCAAGGCGTGCCGTGGACATGGGAGAGCTTCGGCCAATATCTCGACGCGCTCGAAGGCCGCGTCGCGCTCAACACAGGGTTCATCGCCGGTCACTCCGCGCTGCGGCGCTATGTACTCGGGCACAAGGCCAACCTGACCACGGCCGATGGTTCGTCGTTGCCCGCGCTGCGAGCGGCACTCGCCGATGCATTGCGCCAGGGAGCGTTGGGATTCTCGACAGATATCTCGGGCGTCCACTCCGACGGCGACGGCGCGCCGGTGCCGGCCAAAGGAGCAGACGCGGCCGAGATTCTCTCGCTGTGCGAAGTCGTGGGCCAGTACCCCGGTACGACACTTGCCGGCATCTTCGACGGCGGCAGCGACGGCTTCAGCGAGAAGGAACTCGAGTTGCTGTCGGGCATGTCCGCGACCGCCAATCGGGTGCTCAACTGGAACTTGCTCGTCGTCGACGCTAATGCAGAGGGCCGTCTCGACCGCCAGATGGCACTGTCGCGACGTGCTCGCACCGTCGGTGGTCGTGTCGTGGCGTTGATGATGCCGACGATCGTGCCGATGAACATGAGCTTCGGCAACTACTGCGCGCTCTGGCTCATGCCCGGATGGGGGCCGATCATGACGCTCCCCGTAGGCGAGCGCATGCAGGCGCTCGGCAACGAGGAGAATCGACGGATGATGGTGGCCCGCGCCAACAGCGACGAGGCCGGCATGTTCCGCCGTTTGGCCGACTTCGGCGGCTATGTCATCGGCGACACGTTCAGCGAGGCCAATCGAGGGCTCAGCGGGCGGGTCGTGCGCGACATCGCGCGTGAGCGCAACGCGGACCCGTTCGACACGCTCGTCGACATCGTCACCGAGGACAAACTGCGGACGGTCCTGTGGCCGTCGGCGCCCGACGACGACGCGCCGCACTGGGCGTTGCGCCAGTCGTTGTGGGACGACCCCGATGTGTTGCTCGGCGGATCCGACGCCGGCGCGCACCTCGACCGCATGTGCGGAGGTTCGTACCCGACACAGTTCCTCGCCGACATGTTGCGGGGCCGGCGTTCGATGTCGCTCGAACACGCGGTGCAGTTGCTCACCGAGAAACCGGCGCAGATGTTCGGCCTGCGCGACCGTGGCCGCATTGCGGTGGGCGCCCTCGGCGATCTCGTCGTGTTCGACCCCGACACCATCGACGCGGCACCCGCCCGACTCGTCCGCGACCTACCGGGCGGCTCTGCCCGGTTGACTGCGGATGCGGCCGGTATCGCGCACATATTCGTCAACGGTGTCGAGACGGTGACCGACGGTGTCGTGACCGGCGCGCTTCCCGGCACGGTGTTGCGGTCGGGCCGAGACACGGTCACGGTGACCGCCCGTTCATGACCGAAGGGTCCAATCGGCGCCGCAGGTTCTCGCGATGGTGCGCAACGGTGCTGCTCGTCGCGGCCCTGGTGCTCACCGCGTGCAGTGACGACACGAGTGCGCCGGCGCCGGGCAGCCTTGGCACCGGTGGTGATCCGCTGACGATCGACGCCAGGCTCATCGATGCATCCGAGCGTGGTGATCTCAGCGAAGTGCAGAAGCTGCTGGCCGTGGGCTCGAGCGTTCGCTACACCGACGATCGGGGTCGCACCGCGTTGATCGCTGCCGCGTACGCCAACCAGGTCAACGTCGCGAAAGTGCTCATCGCGACGGGCGCCGACGTCAATGTGCAAGATGCTTCACAACAGAGTGCGTATCTCATCTCGACGTCCGAAGGATACGTCGAGCTCCTCACGCTGACTCTGGCGAACGGTGCCGACGTGAAGGGACTCGACAGCTTCAACGGCACAGGGCTCATCCGTGCCGCGCATCGCGGCCACGGCGACATCGTGCGCCAGTTGCTGCGCACCAACATCGATGTCGACCACGTCAACCGGCTGGGCTGGACCGCGCTGCTCGAGTCCATCCTGCTCGGCGACGGCAGCGCCAAGTACGTCGACGTCGTCACGCAACTCGTGGCGGCCAAGGCCGATGTGAACCTCGCGGACGGCGCGGGCGTCACTCCGCTGCAACACGCCCGGCGGCTGAACCAGACCGAGATCGCGACCATCCTCGAGCGATCGAACGGGCGTTAGTTGGTTAGTCAGTTGTGTCTCTCGCCATCCACGACGCGATGCGCTCGGCCATCATGATGACGGTGAGGTTGGTGTTCGACCGCACGCTCGTGGGCATGATCGACGCATCGACCACCCGCAGTGCGTCGATCCCGTGGACGCGTCCGTGAGCATCGACGACGGTGCGGTCGTCGCCGGCGACGCCCATCGGCGCGGTACCCGCAGGATGAAACGTGGTCGTGATCTGATCACGAATGAGTGACCCGAGCGCGTGGTCGTCAGCGAGGGTGACGTCGTCGACGAGGAGACATTCCACCAACGACTCGAGCGGTTCGGTGCGGCACAGATCGTGACCGATGCGCCATGCCTCGATGAGCCGAGCGGTGTCGTACGGATCGTCGAGATAGTTGAGCTCGATGCGGGGCGCAATGTGCGGATCGGTGGCTGCAAGGGACAGGCGGCCGGTGCTACGCGGCCGCATCAGCACCGCGCCCACCATGAACATCGGCACCGGGTCGGGCATGAAGCCGCGCATCTGCTCGGGGTCGAACATCGTGGCGAGGCACAGCTGCATGTCGTTGTCGTCGGTCGATCTGCCGCTGCGGTAGCGCACGCCGACCTCGGTCACGATGTCGAGGTCGTGCGCAACGCCGCTGACCGGCAACCCGGGCAGCCCGGCCGACGGATGATCGAGGAGCACGACACCGACAGGGAGATCCGCGTGGCAGGGCAGTGCCATGCCGTCGAGATCCGCTCGGGGGCCGATGCCCGAGCGCAGGAGGATCGCCGGCGAAGCAATCGCGCCTGCCGCGAGGGTGATGCGCCGACCTTCGACGCGCAACGGTTGGCCGTGATGTATCGCCTCGACCGCGACGGCCCGTCCGCGTTCGATCACGATGCGATCGACGTGCACGCCAGAGCGCAACGTGAGGTTCGGGCGATCGCGCGCCTCGGCGAGGTAGGTCAGCGCCGTCGACATGCGGACGCCGTTGCGCTTGTTGCGGGGGAACACACCGACGCCACTCGCACCCGGGCCGTTCAGGTCGGGACACGACGCAAAACCGTGAGTACGACACGCGTCGTGAAATGCGCGATGGAAGGGCTGCCAGTCTGTCGGCGCGACACGGTCGATGGGCAAAGGGCCGCCGGTGCGGTGCAGATTCGCATCGATAGTGGCGCCGACGGGATCGTCTTCGACGAGCCCATAGAACGGTCGCACCTCGTCCCAACCCCATTCGGGCAGTCCGCGCGCGGCCCATTCGTCGAAGTCGGCCGGGTCCCCTCGCAGCGCGATGGTTCCGTTGACCGCCGACGAACCACCGACGACTTTGCCTCGCGGATACGTGATGGTGCGAGCGGGAGTCGCCTCGGCGGTGTAACCCCAGTCGTGATCCACGAGCGAAACCTGGCCGTAGAGGAGGTCGTCGGGCGTCTCGTCGACGCTGCGGTAGTCCTGCCCGGACTCGATGAGCAGGACCTGTCGCGCCGAGTCCTCACTCAGCCGGGCGGCGAGCACGGCACCGCTCGAACCGGCCCCGACGATGATGTCGTCGAAAATCACCCCGTTTCCCGCTCTGCCGGGGGCCGCTCGGGCCCCGCTTCCCGCTCCGCCGGGGGCCGCTCGGGCCCCGCTTCCCGCTCTGCCGGGGGCCGCTCGGGCCCCGCTTCCCGCTCTGCCGGGGGCCGCTCGGGCCCCGCTTCAGGCCCGAGCTCGAAGCCGAAGACCGCCGCCGCGCTACCGCCGGTGATCGCGATGGCTTCTGCAGCAGTGAGGCCGCGGAGCAACTCGTCGAGCACTGCGTGCGAGCGCGGGTAGGTGCTCTCGGGGTGCGGGTAGTCGTTGCCCCACATCAAGGGAGCGAGACCGGTGATCGCCCGATTCGCGATCGCCACCGGATCGTTCTGGAACGTTGCGTGGATCTGGCGACGTATGTAGAAGCTGGGCAACTCGGCCAACTTCGGTTTCGACCAGTGTGCGTGCGCTTGGTAGTACTCGTCGGTGGTGCTCATCGTCCAGGCCATCCAGCCGGCGTTGACCTCGACGAAGACGAAATGCAAAAGCGGGTGCCGTTCGATCACGCCCGATGCGGCGAGCAGTGTCACGGCGCGCGGCGCCATCGACTGTGTGGCGAAGAGGTTGGCCGTTGCCGACCCTGGGCCGCGGTACCACAACATGTCGTGGCCGGTGCCTTGGTGCATCGCGATCGGCAGGCCGGTTTCGTCGATAGCGTCCCACAGCGGCTCCCACGTCTTGTGGTTCCACTCCGGTGTCCCGACGATCGGCAGAAGATGCGCGGCGAAACCGCGCGAGGCGTTGCGGTTGACCTCTTCGATTGCGTCGACCACCGACCAATCGGGCACCATGCCCGCGATCTTGACGCGCGTGGATGCGTGGCCGAGATGTTCGTAGAGCCAGTCGTTGTATTCGCGGCAACACGCTCGACCCAATGCGGGATCTTGCAAATTCCACACGTAGAGACCGATCGTGGGGAAGATGATCTCGGCGGCGATGCCGTCGACGCGCATCATCTCGAGTCGAACATCGAGACTGGCTTCGGCCTCGCGCGTTGCTTCTTGACGGGCCGCGTCTTCGGCGGACAACTCGCCCCATCCGAGCGGCCGCCCGTCGATGACGAGCTCCCACGCGCCGTGCGCATCTTGTTGGATGCGCCTTGGCGCGCGGTCACGCAAATCTGCGGGAAGCCTCGAATACCACAGATCGTGGGGCTCGTTGATGTGCGAGTCGGCCGAGATGAGCCGAAGCTGGCTGACGTCCATGGGCGGAGTGTACGACGCCCGTACTCGATTCGTGAGGAGGCGCTATCGTCCCGGCCCGTGATCCCTCAGCTCGAGTTGTTGCCGATGCTGACCGGCGCGGCGAAATACGTCGCCGATCTCGAACGAGCGACGGCGCTACACGCATCATTCGTGCGGTCGCCGCACGCGCACGCACACGTGCGTGCCATCGACACTTCGGTTGCGCGAGCGATGCGAGGGGTCGTTGCGGTGTTCACCGCCGGTGATCTCGGGTTGCCGCCGGTTCTCGGGTTCGAGACGATGAGTCCGTCGATGGCGCGTCCGCCTTTGGCGGTCGACAAGGTGCGCTTCGTCGGCGAAGCGGTGGCGCTGGTGGTGGCGGAGACGCTCGGCGCGGCGACCGACGCGGCCGAGCTCGTCGACGTGGACTACGAGCCCCTCGAAGCGGCGGTCGATCCGCAGATGGCGAGTGCGCCGGCCGCGCCGTTGCTGTTCGTCGGCTCCGCGAGCAACGCAGCGTTCAGCCAGCACGTCGGGCTGAGCGAGGACGAAGCACTGGCGGGTTCCGATGTCGTGGTGCGCGGCTATTTCGAGCATCAGCGACTGTCGGCCTCGCCGATGGAGACCAATGCGGTGCTGGTCGAGCCGCACGCGGACGGCACGATCACCCTGCACGCGTCGGCGCAAGGTGTGCACACGGTTCGCGATGCGATCGCGCGGGTGCTCGGCCTCCGCGCCGCCGATGTGCGTGTCGTCGCGCCGCACGTAGGGGGTGGCTTCGGCGCGAAGTACCACGTGTGCAACGAGTTCTTCGTGCTCGCGGCGGCAGCCCGCGCGGTCGGGCGTCCGGTGCGTTGGATCGAGACCCGCACCGAGCATCTCCTGGGCGCTTCGCACGGTCGCGGCCAGACACAGCACGCCGCGATGGGACTCACCCATGACGGCAAGATCGTGGGTGTGGCCGCCCGGCTACTTGGTGACGGCGGCGCGTATCCGGGCCTGGGCGCCGTCATGCCCAACGCGACAGGGGCAATGGCGTGCGGCCCGTATCGCATCCCCCGCGTGTCGGTCGATTCCATGGGCGTGGTCACCAATACCAGCCCGACCATCGCGTATCGCGGCGCGGGCCGGCCCGAAGCGGCGGTCATGCTCGAGCGGTTGATGGATCTCGCCTCGCGCGAATTGGGTATCGACCCCATCGAGCTCCGGCGGCGCAACCTGCTCGAAGTGGCGGACTTCCCGTACACCACGCCGACAGGGCTGAAATACGACAGCGGCGACTACCGCCGCGCGCTGAGTGTCGCCCTCGACGCCATCGACTACGCCGGCGTTCGCCGCGAGCAGCAAACGCGTTCGTCATCGGCACCCGCACTCGGCGTCGGTGTCGCGGTCTACATGGACGTGACGCCGTTTCGTCTGGTGACCGAGTATGTCGAGATCGTGGTCGACGACGCCGACGGCGGGCCGAGAGCGACGGTGTTCGCCGGCACTTGTACACACGGTCAGTCGCACGAGACGACGTACGGTGCCTTGGTCACCCGCGAGCTCGGCATTCCTCGCGAGCGCATCACGCTCGTCGATCGCGATACCGCGCTCGTACCCCGCGGTATCGGCTCGGCAAGTGCACGGTCCGCGCAGATCGCGGGTAGCGCGGTGCACGAGGCAGCCGTCGTCGTCCGCGACCTGGCCCGCGAGCGTGCCGCCGATCTGCTCGAAGCGCCGGTGGCCGACATCGTGTTCGCCGATGGGTCGTTCTCGGTGCGCGGTGTGCCGACACGCGCCGTTGCGTGGCGCGACGTGCTGGCGTCGGGCCCGGTGCGTCATGCGTTGGACTGGACGCAGAACGGCTCGACGTTTCCCTACGGCGTGCACGCCGCCGTCGTCGAGGTCGACGTCGAGACGGGCGAGGTGCGACTCGTACGGTTTGTCGCGGTCGACGACTGCGGACGGTTGATCGTGCCCGAGCTCGTCGACGGGCAACAACAGGGTGGCGCGGCGCAGGGTATTGCCGCCGTGCTCTTCGAAGGCATCGTCTATGACACCGACGGCACACCGAGAACGGCCAATTTCGGCGACTATCTGGTGCCATCGGCGGCCGACTTACCGACCATCGAGACGCGGCGCACCGAGACACCGTCGCCGTTGAACCCGATCGGCGCCAAGGGCATCGGCCAATCGGGTGCGATCGGCGCGCCCGGCGCAGTCATCAACGCGGTGCTCGACGCGCTCGCGCCGCACGGCGTGCGCGATCTGAACCCGCCGTTCACGCCCGAGCGAGTGTGGGGCGCGCTACGGAATGCGATGGCGGGCGAGGCTCCGGTAGACGAGTGAGCTCGACAACCGTCTGAGCGACAGTTGCCTCATGGCGGCCCTCGGGTGACGTGGTCGAAGCGCGTGCCGTCGGGTCGGTAGACGTCGAAGTCGAAGGCGGTGCCGTCGAGCCGCCAGTGGCGTTGCGCCATCGTCGGCGCATAGATGCGCCGGCCTTGGTTCAATACTTCTCCGCGGCTGCCCAGCACCATCGGGATGATCGCCGCGTCGCACGCCAGGCGGCGCACGGTGTCCGGCGAGATGGGGGTGCCGTCGAAGAGCTCGCAGATGCCGTTGGTGGCCAGCACCCCGGTGAGGGTCTGGAAGTCGATCAGCACCGACAGCGACACCACCGCCGGCCGAGGCTTCGCCGCGGTGACCCGCTCGGAGACCGCTTCGGCGCGGCGGTACTTCAACGTCTTTTCGTCGAGCGCCGTCGGCTTGCGATCGGGGTGCAGCGCCCGCCACGGCTGCTCGGCGACGAGATCCACCGCCCGTTCGATCGGCGCGGTCGCCTCCGGATCCCACTCGCCGAACAGGGCCCGCATCCCGGAGTCCCGGTCGAAGAACCGCACCTGCTGGCGCGCCTTGAGCCGCGCCGCCCGAGCGGCTCGCCACCATCGCCGTCGTTGTCGATCACCAACTGATGCGCCGTGCGCTCGAGCTGCTCCGGCGTCGACGACTTCGCCGCGGCCACCAACGAACCCGCCTGCGGCAACAGTGCCGCCGGCGAAATCTCCCCCGCCGACAACGCGTCACCCAACGCCGGCAACGCCTCGATCACCTTGGCCCGCTTCGCCGACCGCGCATCACGACCCGACGTCTTCGTCTTGTCCGCCAACCACGCCGCGGCATCAGCCGCACCATCAGCGCGCGGCCCATTACGCCGCGTGAACACCGCCAACGCCACCGCAAACACCGCCTCGCCCCGACCCTGCACCCGCGCCACCCCGCGCAGCACAGCACCGGCCTCACCGACCGTCATCGGCCCCGCGACAATCGCCTCCAGCCTCTCGAGCACACCAGCACGGGCGGCGCATCCATCAACAACGACATACGACAACTGTAAAGACACCCACTCACAGTCACCGAAAGTGGTCAAACAATGAACGCTTCTTGTGCTGGTGGTCATTCATCCGTCGATTGATTCGTGTCGAGCGGGGGCGCGCTGGATACGAACATCAACGGCATCATCACCATCATCGAGGCGAATCGCACGACGTCCGGCCTCCGCAACCGATCGCCGATCGCGCCGAACAGCGCGGTCATCCTCGGGCTGCCAGTAACCCAAACGACTTGGGTGCACTCGGCCCTGCTATTCGAAGAGCTCGAGCTGATCGTCGGGAGATTGCGGCACGCGACGGGCGCGTCGCGGTGGGCGCCGGGGGACCCACCGTCTCGTCGGCGCAACTTCGGGCGCGACCTCGTTCGCATTCTCGGGCGCATCCGGGGGAGCTACGACGGGTGAGACCGCAGTAGTGTCCTCGAGGCCGATCGAAGCATGATCCGCGGGCACCTCGATCGCGGGTGTCACCGCGGTCGTGTCGTCCGTCGACCGTGTCGGCGGACCGTTGGGTGACGGGCGGGCCATTTGACGCACGCGCCGCAACAGCGAGACACCCGACTCGGAGCGCAAGCCGACCAGATACGTTGCGATCGCGGACGCTGCCGCGAGGGCGACGACCACATAGCCGAGGCGTTCGGGAAAATGCACCAGCGTCGGGATGAGGGCGCCGATCACCCAGCCGAACTGAAAACGCATCTCGAATCGCGCGAACGAACGGCCCCAGTTGGCATCGGGTGCGTCGCGCTGAATGAGCGAGTCGAATGCCAACTTGCCGGCAGCGGCACCGATCCCGAGGGCCAGGGTCAACGCCAGCATGCCGCTCAGCTCGTTCGACCATGCGGCAAACAACGCCGCCAGCATGGTGATGATCAATGCCGACTGCAAGATGCGCTCTTCGAGCCAACGCGTACGCAAAACAGGTGCTATGCGCGAGCCCACCAAGCCGCCGACACCGGCGACGATCAGCACCACCCCGAAGTGCCACTTGGGGGCGCCAGGGTTGCCCACGATGTTGGCCTCGCGCGCGAGCGCCGCCGCGGCGCCGGCGGCTGCGCCCTCGGCCTGCAGGTCGAGACCCTTGCTCCCACCCCGCAACTCGAACGCGAGTAGGAACGACAAGAAGCCGACGATGCCCCGCATCACCCCCATGGCAGAGCCGGCAAGCGCGATACCAATGCTCGAAAGCTCGGCGCGCTCCTTCTCGGTGGCCGGCTCGGTCGCGATGGCAATACGGGGGAGGCGAGAGCTCAGCACGGCCGCGGTGGCGAAGGCGATCATCGCCAGTGAGGCCACGAACCCGGGGCCAATGATGAAGTTCGAGAGACCTCCGACGGCGACGCCGGTGATGTTGCCGAGCGCAGAGATGAGGGCGAGCTTCGAATTGGCCTCGACGAGCTGACGATCGGACTCGACCAGTTTCGGGACAACCGCGCGGCTGGAAATCGACGCGCCGGACTTGAGCACCAACATCGCGAGCGCTTCGGGGAAGAGCAGCAAGGTCTTGATATGGCTGATCATCAGCAGGGCGACGACGGCACGCCCGACGTTGACCGCGACCAACATGCTGCGGCGGCCACCTTTGGCCCGGTCGATGGCCGGGCCGAGCAGCGGCGTGATCACCGCAAACGGCGCCACCGTCAAGATCAGCGCAGCGGCGACACGAGAGCGTGCCGCTTCGGGGCTGATGTTGAAGAAGATCGAACCTGCGAGCGCGGCAGTGATCAGTCCGTCGCCAACCGACGACGCCGCTTGGAGGCGAGCCAACCACATGAAGGGCGTCGCGGCCAGCGTCGGGTTGTTGGAAGCAGGATGGCTCGGGCGATTGAGCGGCCGCCACCCTGGAGCGCTCGCGGTCACTCGGTCATGCTAGACAGGAGACAGATTGTGATCAGCGCGATTGGTCGAACTTATAGCCCAATCCACGAATCGTCACGATGCGGGCCGGATTTCGAGGATCGTCTTCGATCTTTGACCGAATGCGCTTGATATGCACGTCGAGCGTTTTCGTGTCGCCTACATAGTCACTACCCCATACCCGGTCGATGAGGGTGTCGCGGGTCAACACTCGACCGGCGTTTTCCATCAGCAACGTGAGCAACTCGAACTCTTTCAGCGGCATCGTAACGATCTCGCCTTTCACCCTCACTTCATGACGCAACGGGTCGAGGGAGAGGTCGCCCACGACGATCGGTTTCGTGTCGATCGTGGCTTGGTCCTCCGCACGACTTTCGAAGCGACGCAACACGGCGCGCATCCGCGCCACGAGTTCGCGCAGACGGTAGGGCTTGGTGACGTAGTCGTCGGCGCCTACCTCGAGGCCGACGACGGTGTCGACCTCGTTCGTCTTGGCCGTGACCATGATGATGGGCACCTGCGACTTGAGTCGTATCTCCCGGCAGACGTCGAGACCCGAAACGAAGGGCAGCATCAAGTCGAGCAGCACGAGATCGGGTGACAACTCGTCGAACCGAGCCAGCGCGGCGGCACCGTCGGCGACCGTGGTCACCCGAAAGCCCTCGCGCTCGAGACCGATCGTGAGTGCCTCAGAAAACGAGGGCTCGTCCTCGACGACCAACACATGGGCTTCGCTCGACATTGCTGTCTCTTCCTTCGTTTCGTAAGGTCTCGTCAGCGCGCTGATTCGACAGCGGCCTCGGCGGCGAGGTGGGTGGGCAGGATCAGCGTGAAGGTCGATCCCTCACCCTCGCGCGAGATCACCGTCACCTCTCCCCCATGGTTGCGCACGACGTGGCGTACGATCGACAGTCCCAGCCCCGTGCCCCCCGTCCCGCGCGACCGCGCCTGGTCGACACGGTAGAACCGTTCGAAGATGCGATCGAGATCTTTGGCCGGTATGCCCATGCCGTGGTCTTGCACAACCAGTGATACTTCGTCGTTGGTGTTGGCCACCCGAATCTGCACCGTCGAGCCCGGCTCGCTGTACTTGATGGCGTTGTCGAGCAGGTTGAACAGCGCCGAAGTGAGCTGGCGACGATCGCCGATCAGCGCCAGCGACTGAGCGATCGGAGCCACGCTGATGGTGATGCGATGCTTGTCCGCCGCGGGATGCACTCGGTCGACCGCGCTGGCGACGACATCGGCAATACAGATGCGCTCGCGCTCGACGAGACCCTCGCCTTCGATGCGACTCAAGACGAGCAGGTCGTCGACGATACGGTTCACCCGAAAGCCTTCGTCACGCATTCGCGCGGCGAGCCGCTGGATGACCGCAGGATCCTCTTCGTCGTTGAGCGCATCGGCCAGTACTACGAGTGCACCGATGGGCGTCTTCAGCTCGTGGCTTATGTTGGCGACGAAATCTCGTCTGATGGCATCGATGCGTTGTTGTTCGGTGATGTCGTCGATGACGGCGATCGCGCCGACGAGCGTGTCGGCGACCATCAGCGGTGAGCCGTGGACCAACATCGTGCGTCTCGGCGGGCCGAAGAGTTCGATCTCCCTGTCGGCAGTCTCACCCCGAAGTGCGTCGGCGATCAGTTCGCGCACCGCTGATTCGACCAGCGCGTCGCCGTGACGAGCATCGACGAAACTCTCCGCGAACGAGTTGCGCAGCACCACCTGCCCGTCACGATCCGCGACCACGGCGCCCTGCGTCATCGCGCTGAGGGCACTCTCGAGGCGTTGTCTCGCGAACTCGGCATCGTCGTCATGGCGCATCACCCGATCGACTGACCGCTCGAGCAGCGCAACCGCATCGGCGGGACGAGATGCCGTTCGTTCGCCCAGACGTTGGTTGAGCTCGTTGAGCTCCCTGACGAGCGACCGCTGGCGCACGATGAGCAATGCGACGGCCACTGCAGCAACCACGATGGCAAGGATTACAGGGATCACAGCGCGAATCCTGGCTCGACTTCTTCAGTGTAGGGCGGGTTCGCTGATGCAACGGGTGACAAGAAGGTGATGGTCGCGAAACCTTCACGGACCAGTGCGGTGTCGGTTCCCTCGGGAACCGCGAGCTCGGTCGGTTGGAGTGCCACATGGAGGCGTCCGGCCGACCGACCCGTGATCACGGTTCGCACCGCGTTGAACGGCGCCAGTTCCGCATATCGGATGCCTCGCATGGCATCGAGGGCCACGTTGGGCACGTTGAGATTCACGGTCGTGCAGGGCGCGCAGCCTTCCAGCGCGCCGAGCGCGGCCTGTGCGTAGGCCGCCGCAGTCTGCCAGTGGATGCGATCGGCCAAACCGATGCTGACCGAGAGGCCCGAACAGCCCCACTTCGCGGCCGTCAACGTGGCGCCGATCGTGCCTGAGTGCAGGGTGGCGCGGCCACAGTTGAAGCCGGGATTGATGCCGGACACTACGAGATCTGTCGGTGGTCCGAAACCGCCGAGAATCGCCGCGATCACGCACGCCGCGGGCGGCCCATCGATCGCGAACGCCGCGATGTCGGGCAGTTCGGCGAGCACCACTTCTTCATAGGAGATGTGGTCGGCGTACGCCATCGCTCCCATCGACGCCGAGCACCCGCTCGTCTCTCGGTCGGGGGCCACGACGACGACGTCGTATCCCACCTGACGAACGGACGCCGCCAGCACCGCCAGGCCAGGGGCGAAGATGCCATCGTCGTTGGTGACGAGGACGCGCCGTGATTCGATGTCAGGCCCCGTTGTCGGGCGACGTGAAGGACTCGGCCGTCTTCCTTCTGACTGCCGCGCGCGCCGCGCCCGTGTGCTCGGGAAGCCACCCGGTGACCATGTACTGGATGCGTTCGCCGATGTTGACGGCGTGGTCACCGAGACGCTCGTAGTACCGCGCGATCAACGCCAACTGCACGGCGCTCTGTAGCGGCATGATGCTGCGATCGTGCTGCTCGATCAGTGCGATCACGAAGTCACGCTGTAGTGCATCGAGCCGGTCGTCCATGTCATCGAGTGCAGCCGCGAGAGCGACGTCGCGCTCGGCGTAGGCGTCGATGGCGAGCCGTGTCAGTCGATAGGCCTCGTCACTCATCTGCACGATGAGACCTCGCAGCTTCGGCTCGATCGGCGTGCCGTACATGCGCCTGATCGTCTTGCAGATGTTGCATGCGAGATCTCCGGCGCGTTCGAGATCCCAGTTCAATCTGATCGCCGTCATGATGACGCGAAGATCGCTGGCCATCGGTTGCTGCAACGCCAGCACGCGCTGGCACTCTTCTTCGATCTCGAGGGACTTCGCATCGAGGACATCGTCGTAGTCGATCACGGCCTGTGCCGCGGTCAAGTCAGAGTCGAGCAGCGCCTGCGTTGCGCGCGGGATGGACTCGACGACCATTGCCGCCAACTCGATGACGTCCGTTTTGATGTCATCGAGTTGTTGATGAAAGCTCTTGCGAATCTCGTCCACGAGGTACCCCCCTCAGCCGAATCGGCCGGTGACGTAGTTTTCCGTGCGTTCATCGCTCGGGTTCGAGAACATCTTTTCGGTGCGGTCGCTCACCCGAGCAGCTTGCTTGCCGCAACCCGATGGCCCGATCAGCGTGGTGATCTCACCCTTGTGGATCTCTAGATCGACGTCTCGCACGGCTTTGAAGCTGCCGTAGTAGGCCGCGACCGAACTCGCGGAGATCACCGTGGGGCCAACAACGCTGACCTCGTCATCTCGACCGCTCACAGCCACGTGCTTCAGAGTAGGGCGCATCGTCGCGGCGTGCGGCTCTGGGAGCTCGTTCTCGAGCTTCATCGTCTCATCTCCTGACACTGGACGCTCACCACTGCCATTGGAACATATTCGACGACAGGCATGGGCGTGGTGAACGAGGGGTGAACTGTGCGACAAATGTGGATGTGCGCAGGTCAGCCCACACAAAACTGCGGCACCGATGCCCAATCTCCAGTATCGACCCACAATCCAACCCGCCACTCGGCCGGTAGCGCGGGGTCGACGATCCGGTGGGCGAACTCGCACAAAGCGTCACGATCCCTGGCCTCGAAGTCACAAGCCAAGGTCAAGCGCAGCCGATGGTGAACGGTGACGTGGTGGGTACCGGCAGACGCGGCAACTTCCTGTGCGAACCGGGTACCGACCGCGATCAGATCACCTGACTCGAGCTCGAGACCGTGCCATTCGGGCGTGGTAGTCAGCGCCGTCGCGGTCACCGCAATGACGCCGCGATCGTCTCTGGTGGCCCGAGCCAGTGCTCGACGGTACACATCTGTCGCCGAGGGATCTTCCTCGAACGAAAGTGCCAACAGGCAATGTGGCGGGGATTGATGCGCAGTGTTCGCCCCGACGCGCACGGCGACCGCCTGGCGATACGCATCGATGGCGTGGGCCATCGGTCCAGTAGGCGTCGCGGCCACTACGAACGCGGCTTTTCCTTCGGTTCGCGCCGAGCGAGACATGTCGGTGATCGTCATCCCAACCTCGAGACGACGATAGACATCGACGCTTACCGGCGTGCTGCGCGCTCGTGTACGCGCGGTGAACAGCAACCCAACATTCGCTGACCGCGACGGTCATTTAGCCCAGCGGCGCAGTCGTTTTCCCGAGGCGCGGCGCCACTCGTCTCGCCACGACGACCGCATGGACTCCCTGCGGGCGCGTTCTAGACCGACGAACTCACCGAGCACGAACTCGTTGGCCGCATCTTCGTCGCGCGCGGCACGAAGCCAGTGCTCGATGACGACCGCGTCCTGCATCTCACCCAGATGGTCCTGCAACCGCACCAGAGCTTTCGCATGCTCATCGGCAGAGGACCCGAATAGAGGCTCCAATGTCTCGAGCGAGTACCGCAATGTCTTCGCGCGAAGTCGCACTTTGTGGAGATTCTCGACCGTCGGCTCGTCTTTGGCGGCGCGGGCCGCCTTGCGCAACCGCTTCCATTGGCGCCGCGTAGCCGCGAGGAGATCATCGGTATCCACCTCGTCCGCAGCGGCAGCCAAGCGACTCCGAGGCGCCATACCAACGAGCTCATCGACGATCAGCTCCGGGCTACTCGTGGCGAAGCTGGCGAGTACCGCCTGCAAGGCGACGTCACGGTCGAGTCGGAGGCGGGCAAGGAGCCTCTCCGCCCCAGCCTGATCGGGATCGGGCAGCGTCTCGGCGAGTTGCTCGAGACGGCCCGCGATGACGTCGACATCCCGAGTCTGCCCGACCATGCGACCAAGGTCCCGCAGTCGCCGTTGGGTGGCGTCGAGCCACTCGCCCTCGAAGACCTTGGCGAAGATTCGTAAGTCTGCCCGCACTCGCCGGATCGCGACCCGCAAGTCGTGCACGGCCTCTACCGGGTCTGGGGCACCCTCTCGAACGACGCGATACGCGTCCGCCAAGTTACCGCCGGAACGGGCGAGCGCCTCCAGCGCGAACTCGATCGCGCCGTGGTGCGACTCGAGCTTGTTCATGGCACCACTTTGGCGTGATATCGGGCCAGCATGCAAGGGGGCGCTGCGACTCAGTGCAGCAACTCGCTGAAGATCATGATGACGATCTCCGCGAGGATCAACAAGACGATGATCAATTCGAGCCGTAGCGACTTCTTGATGTCGACCTCGTCGGCGAGCATCGTGTAAGTGCGGAACATGAGGTCGAGTTTCCGGTTGATGCCGTCGATGACCTCCTCGGCGCGAAAGGTGCTCATCGCGCCGCGATACACCGTTGCGTAGTAGAAGTCCTCGGTGACCTTCACCGCCGCGGTTACCCTCTCGATGACCTCGACGAAATCCATGTGCTGCACCATCAGCTCGCGTCGAAGGCTCTCGACGCTCGGCCGACGTCGCCTCGATCCGCTGCCGCGACGCGTTGCTTTGACGGTCTCGAGAGCGTGGCTGATGCGGTCGTCGAGGAGGTCGTCGTAGTAATCGAGCTCCAGCACCTGCGCGAGCGCGAACTCGAGGAGGGCGGCGATGTCTCCGGCGTTGTCCGCGTCATAGACGACGCCCTGGTCGTAGCCGATGACGACCAGATCGTGGTCGGTGTAAGAAAACGAGGCTGCGTCGAGTTCGGCGCGCAACTGAGCCGACAGCCTGTCGCGATCGCCCACTACGAGAGCCAGGGTCTCGGGGGTCGCGAGCAGTTGTGCTGCCGTGACAGGCTCGTCGAAGGCCGAGATCGAAAAAAGTGTGAACGACTCGTGGATGTCGCGTAGCTCGGGATGCACCGGGCTCTCGACCATCAAGTCGATTGCGGCGGCAGCGTCGTCGCGCATCCATCCTTCGAGCAGGTTCGACAAGTGCCCGAGCTCCTCCGCCAGCTCGGTCAACCCAGCAAGTGAGGTATGCGGCGGAATCGCGACGGTCTACACGACCGTCAAGACACCGAAGTCATAGACCCTCGCGTGAGTAGACACCGCGTGATCCACCTGACCGAGATGAAGCGAGCGATCTCCCAATCGGACTGTGACGGGCGGGTTGGCAAAGGTGATCGACGTACGCTGGCGGTCGAGTTGCAGGCGACTGATACGGTCACCTGCACTCGACCGCGCACGCACGACGCGCTCGACAGCAACAAGATCGGCTTCGTCGGCGACATCGTAGATTGCGTAGAGCAGCAGCTGTCCCGAAGCGATGCCGGGGATCGACGACATCACACCAATCTAAGTCGTGCGGCGCAGGCGACCTTCAGCTACCGATCTTGCCGCCGCCGATCTTGCGGATCACGACCGTTGCCGAGCGGGGCCGGCCACCCTGCTCGAAGTCCGGCCAGTTGCTCACCAGCCGCGGATTCTCCGGCGTTGGCGTTCCCCAGAATGTCGTCGATTCGCCAGGGTGTTGCACGTTGACGAACATCGTCTGCTGATCTGGTGTTGTGATGACGCCGGTGATCTCACAGCCGCGCGGGCCGACGAGGAAGCGCCGCGTCTCGCCGGTGGCCGGGTCGGCGGCCAGCATCGCGTTGTTGGCGATGTTGTCGTAGCCGCGTTCGGGTCGGTTCTGGGACGAGTTCGAGACGTCGGTCTGGATCCACAGGCGACCGTCGTCGTCGATCCAAAGGCCATCCGGTGACCCATAGATGTCGCCGTTGATGTTGACGGCGGAGTCGTACGCAAGGTCGCCGGCCAGCACGAAGATATCCCACATGAACTCGAGTGCAGTGTTGTCGTGCTTGGCTTCCACGATGTGCACGATGTGCCCGTAGGGATTCGGGTTGCGCGGACTGATTCCGGGCGAACCGGACGTGCCATTGGTCAGAGCTAGATACACGTCGTTGCGCTTCGGGTTCGCTGCGACCCATTCGGGGCGATCCAGTTTGGTTGCGCCTACTGCGTCGGCGGCTTGCCTCGTGCGCAACAACACATCCGCTGGGTCGGCCCAACCGTTCGCTATCGTGAGCGGTCCTTGCCCGTGCACGAGTGGCAACCAATGGCCCGACCCATTCGCATCGAACTTCGCGACGTAGAGCTCCCCGTGATCGAGTGGGCTCTTGCCTTCGCGGCGCAGCTTCTTCCATTTGTCGGCGCTGATGAACTTGTAAAGGTACTCTTTGTCCTCGTCGTCACCGGTGTAGACGACGACGCGACCGTCGCTCTCCACGACCGTGGCACCTTCGTGCTTGATCCGGCCGAGCGCGGTTCGTTTCACCGGTGTCGAACTCGGATCGAAGGGATCGATCTCGACGACCCACCCGAACCGGTTGGGTTCCTTGCGGTTCGAATTGAGATCGAATCGTACGGGGTCGCCGACGTGCCACTTGTAGCCGAAGCCCGTCGCGCTCAGGCCGTAGCGGGCCTCGTCTGGTGTAGCGGTGAACGTATCGGTCGCGCCGAAGTAGCCGTGCCAGTTTTCCTCACCCGTCAGGTAGGTACCCCAGGGTGTGAAACCGTGTGCGCAGTTGTTCAGCGTGCCGAGCGGCGGGTTGTTCGACTGCAGTTGTGGGTGCTCTGCGGACACGGGTCCCGAGAACGCCATCGGAGTCGCGCCGGTGATACGCCGGTTGTACTCCGAGTCGACGAGGCGCCACTTGCCCCTCGAGAGCGCGACCTCGACCACCGACACACCGTGCGCGGCAAGCGCCTTGTCGACCTTCTCCTTGGTCATGACGGCGCTGCCATCGGTGTAATGGAGGATCTGGTCTATGTATTCGTGGTTGACGGCCAGAAGACCGCGACGGCTGCGTTCTTTGCTGTTGCCCCACGGGAAGAAATGAATCCCGTCGTGGTGGGCACCGATCTGCTGCGCCTGCTCCTCCGCGGTGTTCGATGCGTCTTCTTTCCACGCCGGCCCGGTCGACAAGAGTGGTGTACCCCAGGGAATCAGCAGTTCGGCGACGTAGCCATCGGCAACGATCAACTTGTCTTTGCTCGACGCAGGAACCGAGTCGAATCCCAGCAGCTTCCGGTGGCGACCGTTCGACGCGGCGTCTAGTTCATCGACTTCACCACCGTCGATGGTCGTGGTCGCCCTCGCGGCGGTCGCAGGAATCATCGTGAACGCCGCGGCGGCAAGCCCGCCGCCGAGCACATGGCGCCGCGACAGCCGCGACGGGATCAGATCGGCGAGCGAACCGTTGTCGGACGGATTGACTCCTTCGGAATGCTCCAAATGCATGACTTCCTCCATCGGTGATGGCCACCGTTCGCGGTTGCCGATCGCGCAAGCTAGGAAGCGGACCTGTACCTCGGCCGACGTCTCGGTGGCGGCGCGTTGAACAACACGCGAATCATCGAGCGATGCGTGCGGAGCAATCCGTCCATCATCCGCTGTCCATGTCGTGTTCACGCAGTCGTCACGCGAGGCACTTACCTTCAGCTTCATGAACAACATTGATCAACAGCAATCACACGGTGGATCGTGGATGCATCGTCTAGTGGCGCACTTTCGCGCAGCGCGCAAGCAGAACCCGAACGACGCTCTCGCGATCGTCTTCGATATCGACGGCACGATCATCGACACTCGATATCTGATCCTGCACACGCTGCTCGGTTATGACCGGGCTCACAACACCACGATGTTCCGGTCGTTGCCAGTCGAGGGCATCAGCTTTCACGAAGCAGAGATCGAGCTTCTACTTCGTGAACTCGATATACCGCGCCATCGTCGCGAACCCATCATCGACTACTACATCCAGCATCTGTGGAGCGATGACTCGGTGTTGGCGGCGCATCAGCCGTATCGCGGGGTGATGGAAGTCATCCGATGGTTCCAGATGCAGCCACGCACAGTCGTGGCGTTGAACACCGGGCGACCCGAATCCGTGCGTCAGTCGACCTTGAGAGCGCTGAATCAGTTGGGTGACGAGTACCGGGTCGCGTTTGCCTCTGATCTATTGTTTATGAACGACAGCGAATGGGGCCAGGCAGTCGCCGAATCCAAGGTGATTGCCCTGAACCGGCTCCGCGAAGGCGGCTGTCGCGTTGTTGCTGTAGTCGACAACGAACCAGACAATCTCGAAGCCATGGCTACTGCCGACACCGCTCACGATGCCCTCTTTCTGCATGCGAGCACAATCTTTCTGTCGGCTCGCCGCGAATTGTCGCGTTCGTGCAGTGGTTCGATCTACGACCTCGCGCCATTCGTTGCCGAGGCCGAGTTGCAGGGCCACGTGCAGCTCGTGCTCAGTGAAGTGACTCGCGCACGAACCCTCTCACAATGCATCGATTCTGCGATTCACTGGCTCGCTGTCCCGGTCCGAGCCGACCGCTACGGCCGGCCGGAGATCGCTGCCGCGGAGGGTCCTGGCCACCTGCGTCCCGAGATCACCCTGAGCGAAGTGCTCGACCTGGCCGTGGACGCCGGTCGGTCGGTGCGCATCGATTTCCAGGCCGGCGGTTCGGTGGTCGATCAGGTCACCGCCATGACCGCCGTCTGCGGCCTACCCGACCCGGCGTTGTGGTTCGCCGGGGCGCTGCACGATCTCTCCGAACACGGCATTCGCAACCTTCGCTCGAGTCACCCGATGAGCACCGTTTCCTGTCCTGCCGATTTCCTCGCCCCACTCGTATTCGGTGCGCTCGAACATGCCCTCGAGTTGATCGAGGTGCTTCGGCATTGGGGCATCAACCGCTTCAGCCTCAACTGGCGCCAGCCTCGCGTTCGGGAGCTGATCGGTCAGCTCGAGCGGTGGGGCGCGGAGGTCGACGTGACTGACATCCAGGACAGCGAAAGCATGTTGCAGGCGGCACTACTGCTACCTCGTTCGGTGACGGTCAATGTCGACGCAGTACTACCGTCAAGCAAGCAACGCTCACGTCGCGGGATCGAGCAGGCCCGCTAGCTGGCGACCGAGTTGGTCGACCACGCGCGTCTCCCAGGAGTTGTAGCGAACCCACGCTACGAGTGCGCTCAGCCACGCCTCGACGGCGAAGATCATCGACCGGGCGACGACTCCCTCGTCGACGTCGACGACCCCCGCGAGATCTACCGCGACCCTCGCTGACGGATCGATGAGCACGTCGGGTGCGGCAACGTACGCCCTTGCGGGCACATCGGCGCTCAGCATCTGAGCGAAACGCTCTTCGAGCTCTGAGGAGGTCAGCAGCTCCTCGCCCGCGAGCGTGGCATCGTCGCGATCGCGCGAGAGTGCTGGCTTGCCGAACAGCTCTACGATCACTTCATCACGAAGTTGCTTGCGATACACCTGCCATTGCTTGCGCACGAAATTCGGATAGCCGTCATCGAGGCGCTTCGGCAGGTGTCGGACCTGAGCCTCGAGGTTGCCCAGCAGTTCAATGTGGGCGCGAGCGGCCCGGCGTTCCCAAACGACGCCGTCCTCGAGAAGCCATGACGACTTCGCTGATTCGACAAAGGCCGCCCGGGCCAAGGTGACAGCCGCGGACATGTTGCCGGATCCGTAACAGCGCCCGCTTTCGCCCAGTTGCCCGGCGCCCGCCGATAGATGACGTTGAACAAGCAGCAGATAACGCTCGTGAGGCCGGTCATCCCACGCAGTGTTCGGTGCGGTGAGCACGTCATAGCCGCGTGGAGCATTGCGACCCTTGCGCCAACCGTGCGCTTCGCCGATCTCACGGTACGCGCTCGCGCAACTCTGCGTGAAAATCCCGAGGTCCATCGGGTCATCTTCGCGCGGGCTGCGGTGAGACGCGCCGACGCGGCCGGGAGAACACCGCAGCGCAAGGTTCGCCTCGCCGCCATCTCGGCGGGACCAAGTCGTTACCTCTCGTTCACCACCCGCTCATAGCGTCGGCATCATGACGATGACGAGCAACAGCACCTCCCAACCCCGGGCGCGGCGCATCGAGTTCGATGCACTCTTCAACTTTCGCGATCTCGGCGGCTATCTGGCCCAGGGGGGCATGACCACGACCCGGTGGAAAGGCGATGAGTTCATGATTTCTGAAGGTCGTTTCGCTCGGAACCCAAGGCAGCAGGGCCGGTGGGCGCTGGTTCGGTGCTTGGGTTCGGCAACTGGCACGGTCGTCATCGATCCTGTGGGGTCAGCCGGTTTTGGTCTGTGCTCGCGCGTCGGTGGTGAGGAGTTGGTGGACACGCTGGTGCGAGATCCCGAGGATCGCGGCCGCGTCGCGCATGCTGATCCCCTTGCGGGCGAGTTCTGCTGCGGCTCGTCGCATCTTCTTGAGGGCGGCTCGATCGGCGCTGCGTGCTTGTTCTCGGGCTTGACGGGCCTCGTCGATGGTGCGCATTGCGGTCTTGGTGAGCACGGGCTTGGGAGTGAGGGCGATGGAGGACTCGTCGGTCTGGAACCACAGGGCGGCGGCCTCGCGCACGCGTGTGAGGGCCTGGTCGATGGTCTTGCCCCAGGTGTGGACCCGTGGTTCCTCTTCGAGTTCCACGGACCAGCGGCCGTCCTTTTCCCGCTCGAGGAGTGCGGTGTAGGTCTTCATCCTGTCCTCCGTCGTGTTCGTGTCGTGCGTCAGCGGCTGAGCCATTTGGGCCCGAGACACGGTTCGAGGTCCCGTTCGATCGATCTGAGCGTTCCTGGAGTGAGATCGCCTGTGTGCATGGGCACGACCGTTTGGCATCTGCCGCAGCGCCAGACCTGGTGGGAGCCTTTCTGGCGGACGGACTGGCAGCCCCGCTCGCGCAGCTTGCGGACGAGGACCCGGGCCGTCACGAGCGTAGTCTATCGGAGTAGACGACATATCGTCCAGTCAGATAGACGATCATGTGACTTCATCACGACGAGGGTCGGTGGTGAGGTCTCGCTCGTTGGGTTTGGCGATGACGTCGACGTAGCGCTGCGCGGTGGTGACGCTGATGCCGAAGAGGTCGCAGAGGCGACGCACGTCGCCGTCGGTGGCGGTTGCTTCGTTGAGGATTCGGTCCTCTCGGATCTTCTGTGGCGACAGGCCGATTTTGTCGATGATCCAGGCGTTGCTGACCACGGTGGTGCGCACTGCGGTGCGGAAGGTGATGAACATGTGGGGGTTGGTCGTGTTGGGCCAGCGACGGGCGCGTTCGGTGAGCCAGGCGTTGACGCGTTCGCGCACGGGGTCGGCGAGCAGCATGCGGTTGCCGGCGACGTGGAGTCGGCTGTCGCGGATGTCGGTGAGCAGCAGATGGCGGAGTTGGCCGGCGCGCAGTGCGTGAAACGCGATCAGCGCGGCGAGAGCGGCGCGGGCGTGATCGTCGCTGTGGAGGGCGTCTCGGAGCGGGTCGAGCTCGATGGGCAGTGCTTGGCTTGGCTGGATCGGGTCGCCGCGCAGTCGTGCGGTGGGGTTGGTGAAGACGAGCTTGCGGGCTTTGAGGTAGCGGAACAGGCTCCGCAGCCGGCTGAGGGTCGCGCCGCGCCGCTCGGTGGTGAGCGCCGCGATGATGTCGTCGCGGGTGATCTCGCGCAGCGATTGGTGCCCGTCGGCGGCCCAACTTCGCAGGACTGGCATGACCAGCCAGACGTTGTTGCGGACGGTGTCGATGTGACGGGTCCGTGTGCGCGGTGTGCTGGTGGACCCATCGCGCAGTGCGTGGAACCACACGCTCAGCTCGTGGCGCATCGAGTCGGGGAGCCCGCTGGTGTGGGTGGCGAACCAAGTTTCGAGCGGCGGTTGTCGGTCGTCGTCGACCATGTCGACAGACGCGAGCGCCTCGAGCACGGGCTGCACGGTGGTGTGGTTGACGTCGAGCAACGCAGACGCTTCGCTGAGGATGACGCGGGCGCCGGGGGTGTCTTGCAAGGCGAGCAGTATTCGGATGCCGCGCCAGGTTCGCTTGCGCATGTTCTTGGTCCAGCCGTGCCGGTCGCCGTGGTCGTCGATCGCTTGTTGCAGCGCGGCGCCGAGATGCGCGATGGGCGGGTCGAGTCGCCGTGTTGTGAGTTTGCGGACGTCGTGTGGCCAACTGAACAACACGAGCTGTTGGTGGGTCACCGGATAACCCGGCGGCCAACGGACTCGCTGCGTTGTTGGCCCGGTGGTGGCGCCGGTTTGTTTGCCGCGTTTCTTGAGAATGAGGTCGGCGAAGAACAGCTGCTGGCCGTGCCGGTTGATGGCGACCATGTCGAGTGTTCTGTGCGCCGGCTGCATCTGGTTGACGGAGGTGGCGTGGCGGCAACACAGCCGGCAGTAGCCGCGCGCATTGACGACGACATCACGCCGGCACGAGGGACACTCCACGGTGTCCGGGCAACGGCGGCGCCAGCCGCGGCAGGCTTCGCAGAGCCACTTGTTGTGGCGGGTGACGCCCCAGGCAAGACAGTCGCGGCAGCTCTCAACCAGCGGCGCCGAGCGATGGCAGCGCCGACACAGCCCCGCGGTGTAGAAGTCGTCGGAGCCGCAGCGTTTGCACACCAGCGCCGCGTTTCGTTTGCGCGGTATGCAGCGGTAGCAGCATTCCCGGCCGGTGTAGCCGACAGGGTTCACACCGCAGCGGCCGCACGGTCGCGGACGGCTCACGCCGGCGGTTTGGTTCGGTTCCGTCCCAACCGCGGCGTCATCGACGTGACACCCTCGGCGTGGGCGGTGGCCTTGTTGCGGGGTCGGCGCGCCGCGACCTTGTCCGGCTCGCACACCAACAGGTCCGACGGTGCGCACTCGAGGACCGCGCAGATCACGTCGAGGTCCTCGAGGCGGATCATCATCGGTGTCGCGGCCCACAGCGCCGACATCTTTCCAGCGCTGATCTCCAAGCCGGCCTCCGCGAGACGGCGACGCATGTCGGTCGACTTCCAAATCCCTCGCTCGGCCGCGGTCAGCCGCAAGTTCCAACGCATCGGTTCAGTCCTCCTTGACGCCCAAGCGGGCGGTGACCCGCTCGTTGGCCTGCCGCCACGCTCGCTCGATGTGCTCAGCCGGCACGTGGATATAGCCCGTCGTCGTCGAGAGCCACTCATGGCCGAGCAGATCCTGGATGGCCTTCAAGTCGACACCGCGCGCATACAACGACGACGCGCAGAAATGCCGCAGACCATGAGGCGTGAGCTTGCCGCCCCAGCGCGGCAGCCACCGATCAACCGCGCTCGCCAGCCCGGCGCGCAGCGCCTCGGGACCGACGCGGCCGCACTGCCCGCTGTCCGGGTCGCGTCGTTCACTGGGCAACAGCGGCGCCGACGGATCGGTCCAGTCATCGCCGAACTGGTGGCGCACATCGACCATCCACCACTCCAACAAGACATCGACATCGTCGATGCACGGAACGAGACGGGTCTTGGGTCCTCGGCCGCGGCTGCCTTTACCGAAGCGGATATGGAGCTTGCCCAACTCACCGAGATCCGCTCGCCAATCGCCGATGTCGAGCATGGCCGTCTCGGCGATCCGCAGGCCCGCCCGTCGCCACAGCGACGCAGCCAAATAGTCGCGTGCCGCCGGCAGATACTTGCGCGCCGTCGGCAAAGCCTGAGCCCATCCGTCGAAGAGGATGTCGACATCGGCTTGCGGCGGTGGCACCCGACCGACACCGGGACGCCCACCCGCGGGCCGGTTGAACTCGTCGATCGGTTGCTCGACGACGACACCAGTGAGCGCGGCGATGTCGCCCTGGTAACGGACGAGCAAGAACTCGAAGAACCCAGAGATCGTCTGCGCCTTGGTGCGCACCGTCGCATGCGTCAGCTGGCGGTCCTTGCGCTGTTGCGTGAGATAACGATCAGCGTCCGCGGGCGCCGCGGTCCACACCGGACGACCCAAGAACGCAATAAAGCTGAACAGCACCGAGCGCTCCGAGGCCACCTGCCCGTCAGTGATCCCCGCGCCAACCATCGCCAACGCGTACTGGTCGACCAGCTCCTGCTCGAAGTCGTGCCGCTCCTCGACCGTCGTCAACCGACGCGGCGCGTCCAACGACCGCACCACCGCCAGGCTCACGAACCCTCCACTTCACCGAACCCGTCAACACGACAGGAAACCCGAAAGATAGTCGGGAAGACCGACCATCTGTCGGATCATCCGTCAGAAGCAAAGCAGCGCCCTGACCAGCAGAACCTGGTCAACCAATCCAAGACCGATGCGCGGAACCCCGCGCTTTAGCCGCAGGCCTGCTGTACCGATCGGATGGACTCCACCGCGCCACGTCCCGCGACCTCGACCGTCTCGAGGAGCTTGGCGTCGCAACCGTCGTCGACCTACGCACCGGTCATGAACGCACCGAGGACGGTTCGTTCGCTGAGGTACAAACCCGGATCGACTATCACCATGTGCCGCTCTTCGAGGATCTCGCCGGTGAGCGACCCGACCCGCAGGGCGACGATTATCTACTTCGCCTCTACATGCACATGGTGACCGCGCGAGGGGCGCGGATCGCCAAGGCAATCAGCGCGGTGGGCACCAGCGACCAACCGTTGGTGTTCCACTGCACTGCAGGCAAGGACCGCACGGGCGTAGTCGCGGCGCTGGTGCTGGCAGCGGTAGGGGTATCCGACGATGTCATCGCGCAGGACTATGCCTTGAGTAGTGACGCAATGGATGCACTCGTCGCGTGGTACCGAAACAAGCATCAAGGCGCCGCGCCCACGCCCATCCAGACGGCGGCTGCGTTGAATCTCCTCGGTGCGGAAGCCGGCCTGATGCACCAGATGCTCACCCTCATCCGTGCCGAGCACGGCTCGATCGACGAATACCTCCGCTTCATCGGGGTCGATAACTCAGACCTGATCGCATTGAGGACCAAATTTCTCGACTGAGGCACTCCTGGGAGGCGACACCCGGCAAGAGGGGGGCGAAGAGTCTCACTCGTCGACCATTGACTCAATACTTGTTGAGTAATATTGTGGAGGCGTGACTGCCACTTCGCTCGAGTTGAGAGCCGCTCGCCACGCAGCTCTGGGTGATCCGGTGCGGTTGACCATCGCCGACGAGTTGGCGATGTCGGATCGGGCACCCGTCGAGTTGCGTGCACTGGTCGGCATCGAGTCCAACTTGCTGGCCCACCATCTCGATGTCCTCGAAGGGGTCGGGTTGATCAACCGTTCGCGATCGAGCGGTGATGGCCGCCGTCGCTATGTTCATCTGCTCCGCGACGCGCTCGACGGGCTGGCGCCTGGTCGTCGTCTGAAACCGGGTCGGGCATTGTTCGTGTGCACGCGCAATTCGGCCCGCAGCCAGCTTGCTGCGGCACTGTGGCGCCGGCTGGCCGACGCGCCCGCCGAGTCGGCCGGCACGCATCCGGCCGACCGGGTTCATCCCGGCGCGGTCGCGGCGGGGCGTCGAGCGGGTCTCGAGCTCGGCGATGCGGCTCCGCGCATGCTCGGCAGCGTCAAGCGGCTGCCTGCTCTTGTCGTGACGGTCTGCGACCAAGCGCACGAGGCACTCGACGCCCGCGACGGGTGGTTGCACTGGTCGGTCCCCGACCCCGTTCCCCGTGGGACACGGGCTGCCTTCGACGCGACCGTCGAGGAGCTTCGTGACCGGATCAACGCGCTCCTCGACGACCCGAAGACCGCGCGATGACCGACCGCTTACATCCCACGGATGCCGCGCTGTCGGTCGAGGTCGAAACCGGCACCGGTCAACTCCGACTCGACCTCGGTCGCCGACTGGTCGCCGAGGCATTGGGTACCGCATTGCTCATCATCGCGGTGGTCGGCTCGGGCATCATGGCCAGCCGCCTCTCCCCCGACGACATCGGGCTACAGCTCCTCGAGAACGCCGCCGCCACCGCGGCTGCGCTGATCGGCCTGATCTTGATGTTCGGCGCGGTCTCCGGCGCGCACTTCAATCCTGTCGTCACCGTCGTCGACCGCCTGCTCGGCACCACGTCGACGCGCGACACCATCTTCTACGCGGTCGCGCAGACCGTCGGCGGGTGCATCGGCACGGTGATCGCGAATCTGATGTTCGAGCTCGATGCCATCAACGTGTCGACGAAAGTCCGATCGGCTGGAGCGCTGTGGCTTTCCGAAGTCGTCGCCACCGTCGGGCTGCTGCTCGTGATCCACGGGTGCGTGCGCACCGGCCGCGCGTCTGCGGTGCCCTTCGCCGTAGGTGCGTGGATCGGCGGCGCGTACTGGTTCACCTCGTCGACGAGCTTCGCCAACCCCGCCGTCACGATCGCTCGGACACTGTCGGACACCTTTGCCGGCATCAAGCCGTCGTCCGCAGCGATGTTCATCTTGATGCAGGTCTTCGGTGCCCTGATCGCGTACGGCTTGATCCGATTCATCTACCCCCACAACCTCTCGGAGACAAACCCATGACCAAGGCCCGCTTCGAATCCCTTCCCCTCGACCAGCGACAAGTCGTCCGTCGAGTGACGGCCATATTGCAGCCCCAGTTCTCGGGCACGTTCGGGCCCGAAACCGTCGAACGGTTCGTCGTCGATTCACTCGAACAGCTCATCCCCACCGCCAGGATCACGACCTTCCTGCCCGTACTCGCGGAGAAGTTCGCGAAACAACGGCTGCGCGCCCTCGGCAAGGTCGAGGGCTCGTTGCCCTCGACTGTGCCCAGTGTGTTGTTCCTGTGTGTGCACAACGCCGGTCGTTCGCAGATGGCCGCCGGCTGGTTGCGCCATCTCGCCGGTGACGGCGTGACCGTCTACTCGGGCGGGTCCGAACCGTCGTCGGAGATCAACCCTGCCGTCATCGCGGCGATGGCCGAGGTCGGCGTCGACATCACCGAAGAGTTCCCGAAACCGTGGACCGACGAAATCGTCCGGGCCGCCGACGTCGTGATCACCATGGGCTGCGGCGACGCCTGCCCTCTCTACCCTGGCAAGCGCTATGAGGACTGGGAGCTCGCCGACCCGGCCGGTCAGGATGTGGCCGCCGTGCGACCCATCCGCGACGAGATCCGCGGGCAAGTCGAGTCGCTGATCCGTTCGCTCGGGATGAACCCGATGTAACCACGACGACGCAAGTCCGGGTAGGTGCCCGAATCGCCCCCGCTCGATGAGGCGGACGCAGAGGCGCGATAGAGTGATCGTCGTTCGTCGATTCCCGATGAAAAGTGGGAGGGAGGCTTCGGTGAGCGACGCGCAGATCACCAGAGTCGACCCGCTCGACAGCCGCGCGGCGAAGGCTCGCCTGTCGACCCTCGATCGCCTGTTGCCCCTGTGGATCGGGGCCGCGATGCTGCTCGGCATCGTGCTCGGCCGGATAGTCCCCGATCTCAACGACCAACTCGACAAGATCAAGATCGACACAGTTTCGCTGCCGATCGCGATCGGGCTGTTTGCGATGATGTACCCGGTGCTGGCGAAGGTCCGCTACCGCTCGCTTGCCACAGTCATCGCTGATCGCCGGTCACTGAAGATGTCGCTGGTGCTCAACTGGCTTGTTGGACCAGCGGTCATGTTTACGCTGGCGTGGCTGATGCTGCCAGATCAGCCCGAATACAGAACCGGCTTGATCATCGTCGGCCTCGCACGGTGCATCGCGATGGTGCTCATCTGGAACGATCTGGCCTGCGGTAACCGCGAACTCGCCGCCGTTCTCGTCGCGATCAACTCGCTGTTCCAGATCGTCGCCTATTCACTCCTCGGCTACTTCTACCTCGAGCTGCTCCCCGGCTGGCTCGGCCTCGACAGCGAAGGGGTCGATGTCAGCATTTGGCAGATCGCCAAGTCCGTTCTCATCTTTCTCGGTGTGCCACTGCTCGCCGGTTACCTGACCCGCACCTTCGGCGAACGCTCCAAGGGCACCGAGTGGTACGAACAGCGGTTCCTGCCCAGGGTCGGCCCCTTCGCGCTCTACGGACTGCTGTTCACCATCGTCATCCTCTTCGCACTGCAGGGCGACCGGATCACCAAGCAGCCATTCGATGTCGCCCGGATCGCGCTGCCCCTGCTCGTCTACTTCGCGATCATGTGGTTCGGCAGCTTCTACGTGGGGCTCAAGATGCGCATCCCGTACGACCGCAATGCCTCGATCGCATTCACCGCAGCGGGCAACAACTTCGAGCTCGCGATCGCAGTCGCGATCGGCGTTTTCGGCGTCTCCTCCGGCCAAGCACTCGCTGGCGTGGTCGGCCCGTTGATCGAGGTACCTGTCCTCGTCGGCCTCGTTTATGTCGCCCTATGGGGCCAGCGCCACTTCTATCCACTAGCTGAGCGCGTCAACCGCGGGGAAGGCCGACAACCATGAACACCGCACCGGCGCCGCCCGATATGGTCGATACCCGATGACACGTCGAGCATCCAAGCCCACGCAGGACGAGTGCTGCGACGTCGTCGCACCTGCGGCGAACGTAGCCGTGCCCGACGACGAAACGCTCGCCGCCATGGCCAAAGCGCTCGCCCACCCCGCACGCGTAAAGATTCTTCGGGTGCTCGACGCCCGCCAAGCCTGCGTCACCGGCGACGTGGTCGCGGAACTGGCGCTCGCGCAATCCACCGTGTCCGAACACCTGCGGATCCTGCGCGAAGCGGGACTGATCCAAGGTGAGATCGAAGGCCCGCGCACCCGCTACTGCATCAGCACCGCCGGCCTTGCCACCCTCAAAGCGGGCATCGCCGCACTGTGACCTAAAAACAGGTCGCGACCGTTCGACCCACGTTGCACACCTCGGAACAGCAAGACGACATCACACCCTTCATCACCGACATCAAGACCCTCGTCCACGACGCCGGCCTCGTCCTCGTCAGCGACACCAAGATCTGACGCGATCGCACCGTGCGGTCACGAGGCGGTGGGCCCGCAGCACATCTCTTGTTGGCCCGCGGGTGCGCAACAGTCGGAGTCGGGCGGCAGCATCACATCTGCGTCGGACAGCACTGTGTAGACCTCCCACGGCGCGCCGTCGGGGTCGGCGGTCCACACCTTGTCCTGCACGGCGAAGCAACACGTGGTCTCTTCCTCGACGCGCTCGACCAGCCCATCGTCGGTCAGCCGGGTGATCGCATCGGTGACTTCGTCGACCGACATGACCTCGACACCGAGGTGATTGAGACTGCCGGGTGTGCCCGCACCGGCGATGAGGACGAGCTTCAACGGTGGCTCGGCGATGGCGAAGTTGGCGTAGCCGGGCTTGATCTTGGCCGGAGGTGTGCGGAACAGCTTCGTGTAGAAGTCGATCGCCGCATCGAGATCGCCCACGTTGAGGGCGAGTTGCACACGTGACATAAGGGAGGCTCCTATATTGATGATTGTCTATATAGAAGTATCAGTGATATATCACGGATGTCAATATAGATGTTGATCGATATCCAGGTTATCCTGTGCTCGTGCCTGCGACCAAGCGAACGCCCCTCTCGATCGCTGCGTGTTGCCCTTCTGTGCTCGACGCTCCACTCGAGGAACGCGACGCCCGAGAGCTGGCATCAGCGTTTGCGGCGCTCAGCGACCCCGTTCGATTACGGCTGCTGTCGTTGATCGCTGCCGAAGGCGAGATGTGCGCCTGCGATCTCGTCGAGCCGGTCGGCAAGTCGCAACCGACGGTGAGCCATCACCTGAAAGTGCTTCACGAGGCAGGGCTGGTCGAGCGAGACCGACGCGGCACCTGGATGTGGTATCGAGTCGTGCCGGCGCGTCTCGGCCAACTACGTGAGGTACTCGGTTAGGTCGCGGTCATGGTCATACGTGAGCTTGGCGCGCGCGGCAGCGGCCGGCAGCCATAGGATCTGGTCGACTTCGTTGTAGGCGGCAAAGTCACCGTCGACCACGCGCATCAGCCAATAGCGAACGAGCTTGGGTCGGCCCTTTGCGTCGAAGTAGCTCGTCGATGGCAGTTCGATCTCGAGCGAGCAGCGGTATCCAGTTTCTTCTTCGACCTCGCGGATCGCTGCGTGCTCGTCGCTCTCGCCGGGGTCGAGCTTGCCCTTCGGGAACGACCAGTCGTCGTAGCGCGGTCGGTGGACGAGCAACACTTCGGGGCCTTCTTGGCCGTCGCGCACGACAAGCCCGCCGGCCGCTCGCACCACGGTTTCGGATCGCAAGGCACGCACGAGTTCAGCCGGCAACGCTGCCACTCGCGGCGCGCTGGAACCACTGTTGCGAATCGAGCCCCTGTGGGCGCTGTGTACGGGACCACACGCCGGCGCTGTCGAGTTCCCACGACAGATGGTCGTCAGCGAGCAGGACGTCGAGTATCTCCTGGAGCTCAGCCTGCAACTCTTCGTCCTCGACGCGGACCAATACCTCGACGCGGCGATCGAGGTTGCGCGGCATGAGATCGGCCGAACCGATGAGGTACACCGGTTTGCCCGGCCCGTCGCCGTTTGCGAACGCGTAGATGCGTGAATGCTCGAGGTATCGCCCGACAATCGAGCGCACGCGGATGTTCTCCGACATTCCGCGGACGCCGGGTCGCAAGCAGCAGATGCCGCGCGCGATCAAGTCGATGCGTACGCCAGCGGACGAGGCCAGGTAGAGGCGATCGATCAGCGTCGGGTCGACGAGCGAGTTCATCTTCATGATGATGCGTCCGTCGCCGCATCGGATCTCGTTGTCGATGTACTCACCTAGGCTCTTGCGCAACGAATCCGGAGCGACGAGCAGCGTGTCATAGCCGATACCGCGACCGTAACCGGTGAGGAAGTTGAAGAGGTTTGTCGCGTCGGCGCCCACTCGCGGGTCGGTGGTGAGCAGACCGAGATCTTCGTAGCGCGTGGCGGTACGTTGGTCGTAGTTACCCGTACCGATGTGCACATAGCGGCGGATGCCGTCGGGCTCGTCGCGGATCACCAAGCACACCTTGGTGTGGATCTTGTAGCCGACGAGGCCGTAGGCAACGTGGACGCCTGCCTGTTCGAGTTGGCGAGCCCATTCGATGTTGGCCTTTTCGTCGAATCGCGCTTTGAGCTCGACGAGCACGGCGACTTGCTTGCCCTGTTCGGCGGCAGCGATCAGCGCATCGATGATCGGGCTGTCGCCCGACGTGCGGTAGATGGTGATCTTGATGGCCAACACGTGCGGATCGTCGGCCGCCCGCTGGATGAACTCGACCACCGATGTCGCGAACGAGTGGTAAGGATGATGCACGAGGACGTCGTTGTTGCGGAGGGCGGCGAAGATGTCGACGTCAGGATTCGCCAGCAACGGATGGGTAACCGGCGTGAACGGCGGGTCGTGCAGATCGGCCCGGGGCAGGTCCACGATGCTGAACAGCCCGGTGAGATCGACGAGGGACTCGCATTCGTAGACCTGGTCGGCTTCGAGGTCGAGCTCGCGAATCAACAGCGCTCGCACCTCGTGGCTCATCGAAGGTGTCACCTCGAGGCGGATGGCGCGGCCGAAGCGGCGGCGACGCAGCTCGGTTTCGACCGCCGCGAGCAAATCGTCGGCCTCGCCCTCTTTCACAGTGAGATCGGCGTTGCGCGTGACACGGAAAAGATGGTGTTCCGCGATGCGCATGCCGGGGAAGAGCTGCTCGAGCTGCGCGGCGATCACTTGCTCTACGGGCACGAAGCGATCTTCGTCGGGGGACCGGAGGAACCTCGGCAACGGCGGTGGCACCTTCACCCGAGCGAACAGCCGCCGACCGTCGTGCGGATCGGTCAATACGACCGCGAGATTGAGCGAGAGATCGGAGATGTAGGGGAAGGGATGGCCTGGGTCGACGGCGAGCGGGGTGAGCGTCGGGAAGATGCGCGTGTGGAAGAGCTCGGTGAAGTGCTGCTGATCGGCGAGGTCGAGTGCGGGCCAATCGACGATGGTCACCCCGGCACGCTCGACCCGTGGTCGCAGTTCGTCATGCCAGAGCGCCTGCGCCCGCTCGGTTTGCTGGCGAGTGATCGAAGCGATCGCATCGAGTTGCTCTTGCGGGCTGCGCCCATCGGCAGTTTGTGAAGTCACCCCTGCTTCGACTTGATCCGACAAGCCGGCTACTCGAACCTGGAAGAACTCGTCGAGGTTGTCACCGAAGATGGCCACGAAGCGCAGGCGATCGAGCAGAGGGATACGCTCGTCGTCGGCTAGCGCGAGCACCCGGCCGTTGAATGCGAGCCACGACATCTCGCGATTCAAGAAACGCGACGAGTTGTGGTCTTCACCACCGACGCGCCACACAAGGTCGCCATCAGTCTCGGTATTGGCCTGGAGCATCATCGGATCGCGCGCCCCTCCCACGGGCCGGAGTCAGCCGTCGTCTTCGTCGTACCCGAGATCCCACTCGATGAGGATGCGCTCGCGCTCGGCGTCGCGATTCACCCGTTCACGGTTACGTCGGAACTGCGGGTCATGCGGCGGGAGCAGCAGCAGGCGGGCATAGACCCGGTCACGAAAGCCGTCGATCAGCGACCGCTCACCTTGGATGTGGCGCACCTCCCAGTGAGGGGCGACCGGACCGAGGTAGACGATCTTCGCCGCGCCCGCAGGCGGCGTATCGACTGCAATGTCGGTCATTCGGGCTCCCAGGTTTCGACTCAAGCTGACCGGGGGATTCTACGGCCTCGCGAAAGGTAGTTCGCAGCGTCGGAACGCTACCAAGAGCGATCGTTTTGACACTCAGAGTGTTTTTACGGGGCCTTTCGCCCCGGCTGCGTTTACTTTCCCCGCGGGTCTCATGGAGGTCCAATGGACACGATCTGGATGGCAGAGGGTAATTGCGCCCACGAGAAGCCGACCGTTTTCTTTCCGAGTGACGGCGTCGGTGTCGAGGTCGCGCGCCGCATCTGCGCCACCTGCCCCGTAAAGGAGCCGTGTCTCGAATACGCCCTCGAACAGCGCATCGACCACGGGGTGTGGGGAGGTTGCTCCGAACGCGAGCGTCGCCGCATACTCAAGCGTCGCCGCGACCTCGCCGAGATGGCGACCCGCTAGCGGCGCACAAAGCACCGGGGCCGGCCCTTCACACTGCACCGGGCCCTGGCTTCGCAGGGCCAAACACCGGGGCCGATCAGGCCGAGGGCTGCTCGGCCGCCGACGTGCGAGCGAGCGCCCGCTGACGGCGGATCCGGCGCCGTTCGCGCTCGCTCATACCGCCCCAAATGCCGAATTTTTCACCGTTGCGCAGCGCATACTCGAGACACTCGTCCCGCACGATGCATCCGCGGCAGACCTCCTTGGCCTCGCGCGTCGAGGCACCCCGCTCGGGGAAGAACAGATCGGGATCGACGCCGAGACAGTTGGCCGACGCCTGCCACGATTGATCGTCGGTACCTTCGGCAATATGACGGAGCATCATCGCGGTATTCACCTCCTGCCGACCCCCCATACCGGACGTGCGGCGAGGCACTTGGCACTCGTCGAATCACGGCCGGGAGAGTGGGACGGTAGTAGCATCCGTGTAATTACAGCACTGTCATTCCCTCCTGTCCAGGCGGATGTGGGTTTCCGTTGCTGTTGACGGTCATCCGAGCCGATATCACGACCCTCGATGTCGATGCCATCGTCAATGCGGCGAACAGTTCGCTGCTCGGCGGCGGGGGTGTCGACGGGGCCATCCACCGTCGTGCCGGCCCCGAACTGCTCGCGGCGTGCCGCCTGCTCAGGGGCTGCCGTACCGGTGAGGCCAAGACCACGCCCGGCTTCCTTCTGCCCGCCCGCTGGGTCATCCATACGGTCGGGCCGGTGTGGCAGGGCGGCAAGAAGGGCGAGGCCGACTTGCTGGCGTCTTGCTACCGCAATTGCCTGCGCGAGGCCGAAAATGCCGATGCCCGCGTAGTGGCGTTTCCCGCGATCTCGACGGGCGTGTACGGCTATCCCAAGGCCGCGGCCGCCGCCACCGCGGTCGAGACGCTCCGCGGCACACCGACGTCGGTCGAGACCGCCATCCTCGTTGCGTTCGACACAGAGAACGAGTTGCTCTACCGGTCGTTGCTCTAGCCCGACGCGGTGCCGCCGCGACGCGCCGAGTCAGCGGCCGCGGATCATCTTGCGTTTTTGCTCGACGAAGTCGACCAGCACGTAGTCACCCAACGTCTGATTCGTCGTGAAGAATGCGCGCCCGCCATTGAGCTGCGAGATCTTCTCGACGAAGTTCGTCAAATACGACGTGGCGTCGAGCATGAACGTGTTGATGCGGATGCCGTCGCGCGTGCAGCGCATCACCTCTTTCAACGTGAGCTCGATGGTCTCGGGAACGGGCGGGTAGGAGAAGAACGGCTCGCCGTTGGCCATGACGTGGGCCGTGGGCTCACCATCGGTGATCATGATGATCTGCTTGGTGCCTGTCTGTTTGGCCAGCATGCTCCGCGCCAACATGAATCCATGGTGCATGTTGGTGCCGTAGAGGAAGTCCCACGACACCTCGGGAAGACGCTCGGGTTTGATCTCGTGTGCGATCTCGCTGAAGGTCACCACGCCGAGGTAATCGCGTGGGTACGTCGACGAGATGAGGGAGTGCAGCGCCATCGCCACCTTCTTGGCCGGCAAGAAGTTCTCGCGCATCGGCATCGAAAGCGAAAGGTCGAGCATCAATACCGTCGATGACCGCACGATCTGCTCTGTGCGTTCGACCTCGAAGTCTTCGGGCGTGAGCTTGACGGGCGTACCGGAGCCGGCGCGTGTGACTGCGTTGCGCAAGGTCTTTTCGATGTGGAGATTGAACGGATCGCCGAACTCGTAGGGCTTGGTGTCGAACTCGCGCTCGTGGCCGGCGCCGGTCTTTTCGAGTTCATGACGACCGGCGCGGTCTTGTTCGAGCTTCTTGAAGATGTCGGAGAGCGCGTTTTGGCCGATCTTGCGAATCGCGCGAGGCGTCAGCTCGTACTTGCCTTCTTTGATGTTGATCAGGCCAGCTTCTTCGAGCATCTTGGCCAGCTCGGAAAGTCGCTGCAGGCTCGCCGCTGTGTCTTCGCCGAGTAGCTCGCGCGCCCGCTCGATGTCGACCTCTGCCAGCGCACCCGGGCTCGTGGTCGAACGCAACATCTGCTCGAGCTGGTCGAGATCGCCCAGCTCTTGCATCATCTCCATTGCCTCGCCGAAGCCGACGGGGTTGTCGCCACGGAACTGATAGCCGCGGTCCCAGCCCATCTGCGGGAACATGCTGCGCAGATTTTGCCCGAGCTGATCGACCTGCCAGCGCAGATCCATGTCTTCCATCATCATGTCGGACAGCTGTTGCAGTTGCGCGCGCTGCTCGGGCGTCATGGAATTCAACATCGCCTGCATCGCCGCCATGCGTTGCGCGAGGGCTTCGAGCAACTCGTCGAGGGTCTGCGGGTTTTCGGGGAAGAAGTCGCCGTAGCGCTCCATGAAGCCTTCGAAGTCGGGCTCAACGCCGCGCGCACGCTGATCCAGCATCTGGTTGAGCTCGTTGAGCATGTCCTTCATGCGCTGCATGTCCTCGGGCGACATATTTTGCATGGCATCGGACATCTGATTGAGCATCTGCTGCATCATCTGCTCGCGTAGCTGCTCCATCAGCTGTTCGAACTTCTGCTGGGCTTCGGCCGAATTGAAGTCGTAGTTCTGGAGGCCACGCACCTGTCCGGCGAGGTCGGGCGGCATCATGTCGAGCTGCAACTGCCGCTCGGCCGCGGTGTTCTCGGCCAGTTCTTGCTGCCTCGGATCACCCGACTGGCGCCCCTGCTCGGCCATCTGCTGCAGCGACTCGCGCTCCATCTCGACGACCTCTCGCAGCTCTTGCGCGATCTCGTCGTAGACACCGCCCAGCTCGTGCTGATCGAGCCGCTCTTGCCGCTCGCGCTTGAGCCGCTCGAGCATCTCGCGGATGCCCTGGACGCGTTCACCATTGCGGTCGTTGAAGCCCGACTGGAGCAAGCGCCTCAGCGCGTTGTTGACGTCGCCGTGGTACACGAGATCGTCGGTGATCTGGCGGAAGAGATCGTCGGCGTCGAACTCGAATCCCTTTTGCGTGCCGTCCCATCGCGTATAGCGATAGACGGGGACTTGGCGGGCCCGACGACGGAAGAACGTCATGCGCGGAGCGTAGTGCCGTTTGTGTGCTTCCGCGCCCGCGGTCAGCGGCGCCGGGCACCTCCGTCACCGGCCATGATTCGAACGCCAGCGGCTACGCTGCGCCCGACTTCGGCAAAGGAAAACGGATGCCACTCAACCCAGATGCCGTCGGCGCCCAGGGCGATGCAGTCGAGATCGCTTGGACGTCGACCGACTCACTGCTCTACGCGCTCTCGGTCGGCGCCGGTGTCGCCGACCCGACTGGCGCGGAGCTGCAGTTCACCACCGAGAATTCGAACGGGATCCAACAACGCGCCCTGCCGACACAGTGTGTCGTGCTGGGCATGCGCCAGACATCGGCACCACGGGGCGACGCGAGCCCGATGAGCCGCATCGGCACCTTCAATCCGGCGATGCTCGTGCACGGCGAGCAGTCGTTCACGTTGCACAAGCCATTGCCGGTCGAGGGTTCCGCATCGGTTGTCTCCCGCATCGCCGCCATGTACGACAAAGGCAAGGCGGCGGTCGTCGTGATCGAAGGCATCGCAACCGACGCTGCCGATGGGCAACCGCTCTATACGACGAGCATGTCGGCGTTCATCCGGGGCGAAGGCGGTTGGGGTGGCGAACGCGGTCCATCGGGACCGCGCAACACTCCACCCGATCGCGCGCCCGATCACGTCGTCTCGTATCCGACGCGGCGCGATCAAGCCTTGCTCTATCGGCTCAACGGCGACCGCAATCCGCTGCATTCCGACCCGTCGTTCGCGAAGCTCGGCGGGTTCGACACGCCGATCCTCCACGGCCTGTGCACCTACGGCTTCACCGGCCGCGCGCTGCTGAACGCCGTGTGTGCCGATGACACCGCCCGGTTCACCAGTATGGAGGGCCGCTTCGCCACGCCGGTGCTACCCGGCCAGCAACTCGACGTCTCGATCTGGATCGAAGCCGACCACGCCCTCTTCGTCACGAAGGTCGGTGACACGATCGTGATCGACTCGGGTCGCATGACCTTCGGCTAGGCACTCGATGTCGGATCACCCGTTCCCGCCCACGTTCCGGTGGGGAACGACGTCATCTTCGACCGGATGCGAGGGTGCCGCACGGCGCGCCGACTGGATCGCGTGGGAGGCCGAGGGACACGCACCGCGGTCGGGCGACGGCGACGGATGGATGACGAATTTCGTTGACGACATCGCGCTGCTGCGGACGCTCGGCACCAACTCGATACGCATCACCGTTGAGTGGGCCCGAGTCGAGCCCTATGCCGACAACATCGACCGTGAAGCCGTCGACCGCTACCGGCGAATGCTCGAGGCGGCCCGCGATGCGGGCTTGGCGCCATGGATCACCTTGCACCACGGCTCGTTGCCTGGTTGGTTCTCCGACGATGCCCGCGGATTTCGTGACGAGCGGTCGAGGGGCTATTTCTGGCCCCGTCACGTCGACCGTTGCGCCGAGTGGTTCGAAGATGAGGTGGCCGGGTGGGTCGCCATCGACGACCCCACGGGGTGGGCACTGCGAGGGCACCTCTGGGGTACGCGCCCGCCGGGGCGCCGCGACCCGCTCGTAGCCCGCGAAGCACTCATCGGTGCCATCGACGCGAATCACGCCGCGTGGAAGCTGTTGCGCGGGGGTTGCGCTCCGACGATGTGCGTCATCGCGGTGCACGAGCCGCACGTCGATCGCGCTTCCGACGAAAGCACCCACCCGGATGTTGCGGCGTGGGCGTACCTGGGCGCGTTGCAGCACGGCTTGCTGGCCCTGCCGTCGATCGGCTCGATCGAGATGCCGCACCTCGTCGAGAGCTACGACTACATGGGCATCGCGCACGTTGCCGAAACGCCGGGAACTCGTGGTGAGCCGGCGCGGCTCACCGAATGTGTCTACCGCGTCGCCGAAGCCCGAGATCGCCGACCGATCATCATCGCCGCCAACGGCATCGCGACCGACGACGAAGACGCGCGTGACGAGTACCTGCGCGGCGTCGCCGCGCAACTGCGTCTGCTCCGTGAAGATCGCGTCGACGTAGTCGGGTACTTCCACCACAGCGGGATCGACGGCTACGAATGGAGCGACGGCTTCGCCCGACCGCGCGGCCTCATCGACCGAACCCGCGCGATCAAGCCGGCGGGCGAGTTCCTGCAACAGTTCTTGCGCTAATGGTCAGCCACATTTGCAGCGATAATCTGCCACTTAGCTGCGAGCGCGGTAGCTGGCCTTCGCTCCCGAAGCCTCTTTGTTGAGCCGCTTCGAAAGGTGGAGCCCTTCGAGCACGAGCTCGACCGCACTGGCGACCATCGCCGGCGACTCACGGTCGTCGGAGCCCTCGAGGGCAGCACGCACTGGCGGCGCCAGCGCGGAGATCTCGTTGAGCAACTTCGCGTAGTCGGCCGAAGAGATGTCTTCGCCGACACTCGCGACGACGCCGCCGTCGAACGCTTCGACGACGGCGCGATGCGACTCTGCCGGCACGATCCGCTTGAAGACCGTGAGCACCGCGCTCTTGATGAGCTGATCGAGGATTTCGCTCTCTCGGCCGTCGTCGAGCGTGTCGAACTCGACTTTGCCCTGAGTCGACGACAGGATCGCGTCGAGGTCGCTCACACGCGGTGCCACCGTCGACTCCTTGTGGCGCAACGCCCGTCGGGTGGCATTGGCGACGAGCGTCTCGTAGTTCGCCACACTCATACGAACGGACACGCCCGAGCGCTGGTTGATGTGACTGTTCTGCCGAGCCAGCTGAGTGATGGTGGAGATCAATTCGGTCATGAACCGTGGCATCTGCACGGTGACGCCATGACCAGAGCCGATCGTCGACTCTTGCTCGACGATCGCCATCTCGATGTCGACCTCGCGGGGATAATGCGTGCGTATCTGCGCCCCGAAGCGATCCTTTAGTGGCGTGATGATGCGGCCGCGGTTGGTGTAATCCTCTGGGTTCGCAGATGCGAACAAGACGATGTCGAGCGGGAGCCGAACCTTGAATCCGCGGATCTGTACGTCACGCTCTTCGAGCACGTTGAGAAGACCGACTTGGATGCGCTCGGCAAGATCGGGCAATTCGTTGATCGCAAAGATGCCGCGGTTGGTGCGCGGCACCAACCCGTAGTGCAACACGAGCTCGTCGGAGAGATAGCGGCCTTCGGCGACTCTGATCGGATCGACCTCACCGATGAGGTCGGCGATCGACGTGTCGGGAGTAGCGAGCTTTTCGCCGTAGCGGTCGCTGCGATGCACCCAGGTGAGCGCCGTGGCGTCACCTTCGGCAGCGATCAACTGGCGCGCGTGCCGCGAGATCGGTTGGTACGGATCGTCGTTGATCTCCGAGCCGGCGACGATCGGCATCCACTCGTCGAGCAGATCGGTGAGTGAACGGATCAGACGGGTCTTGGCCTGACCGCGTTCGCCGAGGAAGATCGCGTCATGTCCGGCGAGCAATGCGTTTTCGAGTTGCGGCAACACGGTGTTCTCGTAACCGAGAACCGAGGGGAACAACGCCTCGCCGGCGCGGATACGTTCGATCGCGTTGCCGCGAATCTCGTCTTTGATCGGCCGGGAAACCCAACCCGACGCCCGCAGTGCACCCAGTGTGTCGGGCAGTGAGGCGGGGGGTGACGGCGCTAGAGAAGGAGTGCTCGGCATGCCGCCAAACTAGTGCGCGACCCCGCCACCGTGCGGGTCGCGCAGCGCCGTCCGTTATTTCACCCGATCAGCGATCGAGGTCGTTCTGGTTGTAACCACCGTTGGCGGTGCTCTCCGGCAAGGCGGCCTGCGGGGAAAGTCCGTCGATGTCCGGAGCGCCACGCAGCGCGTCGAACGCCCGAGCCATCCGGTCGAACACCTCGCGCTCGGCCAACACCATGATCTCCAACCGCTGCTGCAGCGCGTCGCGCTCTGCCAAGTCCTTGAGCTCGGCGCTCACACGGTCGGCTTCGGCCCGCGTGGTCTCTGCATAGTGGTCGGCTTCACTGCGGACGTGGTCGTGGTGCGCATCGGCATCGGCCACCTTCGCCGCAGCCAGTTCTTCGGCATCGCGCAGGACCATGTCCGCCAGCGCGCGCTGCTCGCTCACATAAGTATCGGCCTCACGGCGCATCGCCTCGGCTTCGCGCTCGGCCGCGTCCTTGATCTCGGCGGCTGCCTTTTCGGCGGACTCGAATACGCCCGCGACGCGTTCGCCCGCATCACCGTAGGCGCGCCCGGGCGCGTCCTTCATAGAGGTCGCAACCTGGCGCAAGTACGAACGAACCTCTTCGGGGTCGCAGCCCCGTCCGACCATCGCAAACTTGTGCGCTTCGATTTCTCGTACGTTCAATGACATGGCAAAGCGCGCCTTTTCAACTGAGGTCGCTCCCGTTGAATGAACGCAGTGGTATCGCTCTAGTGACCCTCGGTCAACGAATCGGCAGCTCGAGACGCGAAAGCGTCGGATAGCCCATCGTGTTCGTCGTCGTTCGCGTCACGCGCGTGGGCCACGCGGATCACACTGAACGTGCGTGTAGCGTCCGGTGCGTGGAGCTCACGGGAAAGTGGACAGCGCACCCCGCGGACGACGAGCTGCGCCGCAGCTTCCCCGAGCGCGACTTTCGTGAGGTCGCGTGGACACCGGTGACCGTGCCCGGACACTGGGCCAGCTCCCCCGAGCTGTCGTCGATCGAAGGTCCGGTGCTCTACCGGCATCGATTCGACACGCCGGTTCCGACTGGCCACGACCGGGTCTGGCTGCGACTCGACGGCGTTTTCTACCAAGGCGACGTGTGGCTCGATAGCACCTACGTCGGCGATACCGAGGGGTACTTCTTCGCCCATCAGTTCGAGATCACCGGCCAGATGCTCGAGCGAGATGAGCACCTCCTTGCGATCGAGGTCTCCGCCCGACGGGCCGAGGACCTGAAGGCGAAGAGCGCGATCACGGGCGCGTTCGGCCACGGCGATCATCTTCCGCCCGAGTGGAACCCCGGCGGCATCTGGCGGCCGGTGCACGTGCTGACCACGGGTCCCGTGGCGATCCGCCATTCTCGCCTCAAGTGCACCGAGGCGTCGGAGGAACGCGCCGCGCTGACGGTGCGACTCGTCCTCGACACGACGGCGTCACGGGCGGTCACGTTACGCACCCGTGTATGCGGCACCGAGCACGAAGAGCGCTGCACGCTGGCTGCGGGTGAGAACCGCGTCGAGTGGACGGTCGCGGTAACCGAGCCCGACCGGTGGTGGCCTCATGCGCTCGGCCCCTCCCCCTTGCACGACGTGCTGGTCGACGTCGTGCTCGACGATGACAACGTGATCAGCGATCGCCGCCGCTGGCGCACCGGGTTTCGCGCGATAGAGCTGCGCAACTGGATCTGGCAGGTCAACGGTGAGCAGCTCTACGTGAAGGGCGCCAACATCGGGCCGGCGCGACCCGACCTCGGTGTCGCGTCACCGAGCGAACTCGCCGCCGACCTCCGCGACGCCCGCCACGCCGGTCTCGATCTGGTGCGCGTGCACACCCACATCTCGCGACCGGAGCTCTACGCCGCCGCCGACGAACTCGGCATGCTCGTATGGCAAGACCTCCCGCTGCACCGTCGCTATGCGCGCAGCGTCCGCAAGCAAGCCGTCCGCCAAGCCCGCGAGGCCGTCGACTTCCTCGCGCACCACCCGTCGGTCGCGCTGTGGTGCGCCCACAACGAGCCGTACCAAGTCGACGAGACGATCGCGCCGGCGGCGGCGCAGCAGGGATACGGCCGTCGGGCCGTGCGGTCGATTCTGCCGCAACAGGTGCCCTCGTGGAATCGCACCGTGCTCGACGGATCGTTGAAGCTCGCGCTCGATCGCAACGACGGCACTCGCCCCGTCATCGCGCATTCCGGGGTCGCCCCGCATCTGCCCCAATTCGAAGGCACCGACTCACACCTGTGGTTCGGGTGGTACGAGCGCGAGGTCGAAGAGCTCGCGGAGTATGCCGCCACGTTGCCCCGCGGCGTCCGCTTCGTTTCCGAGTTCGGCGCCCAGTCGCCTCCCGAGGCGGCGTCGTTCTGCCGGCCCGACCAATGGCCCGACCTACCCTGGGAACAGTTGGTGCGGGAGTACGGCTGCCAGACCGCCGTGTTCGATCAGCGCTGCTCGCCCGACGACTTCGCCAGCTTCGAGGAGTGGCGAGCGGCGGCGCAGAAGTACCAGGCGTACGTGGTGCGGCGCACCGTCGAGGTGCTGCGCCGGCTGAAATACCGGCCGAGCGGCGGGTTCTGCGTCTACCGGCTGGCCGATGCGCGACCGTCGATCAGCTTCTCGCTGATCGACCACGAGCGTCACCGCAAGGCCGCGTTCTTCGCCCTGCGCGACGCCTGCCGTCCGGTGGTGGCGATCGCCGACGCACCGCCCCCCACGGTCGCACCGGGGGTCGTCCTCGAATTGGCCGTCCATGTCGTGTCCGATCTAAGGCGTACGCTCGACGAGGCCGAGGTGCGGGCGCGAGCCACCTGGGCGACGGGCTCGCGCGAGTGGTCGTTCGCCGGCGACATCACCGCCGACGCCTGCGTGCTCGTGGGGCGCATCGCGCTTCCCGTGCCTCCCTCGCCCGGTCTGTTGCGCTTCGATTTCGAAGTGCACCACGCCGACCTCGAAACCCCGACGACCAGCTACGAAACCACGATCATTTGAGCTCGCCGTGAGCCGTGCGCTGTCCGGCGCTCGCGTACTCCGATGTCTCGCCTGGGCCATGTCCTTCGGTAGCGTCCCGGTGTCACCACCGAGGACGGTCCGATGTCGCAAACGATGACGAGGTCTCAACCGGGCGGCGCCGCGCCGATCCGTAAGCCGCCACGGCGACTTCCGTTCCCCCTCAACATCTACCAAACCGCCGTCGGCAAGAAGTGGGTGATGGCGATCACCGGCATCGGCCTCATCGGCTACATCGTCGTCCACATGATCGGCAACCTGCACCTGTACGAAGGGCCGCGCCAGGTCAACGAGTACGGCGAGGCGCTGCGAGACCTCGGCGGCCATCTGGTGCCACGCACGATGCTGTTGTGGATCATGCGCCTCGGGTTGATCGCCATGTTCATCCTGCACATCCACTCCGCGTACGGGCTGACGCGCATGAACATCGCCGCCAACGCCGGCGCCAAGTACCAGGACAAGCGCGACTACGCGGCCGCAAACTTCGCCTCGCGCACGATGCGCTGGACCGGCGTCATCATCGGCCTCTACCTCGTCTTCCACTTGGCCGATCTGACATGGGGCAAGATGCATCCCGGTACGTACGTACGGGGCAACATCTATTACAACGCGGCCAACAGCCTGCAGACATGGCCGATCGCGTTGATCTACATCTTCGCCAACATCGCGCTCGCACTGCACATCTACCACGGGGCATGGTCGATGTTCCAGAGCCTCGGCATCAACAACCCGAAGTACAACCAGTTGCGGCGCGGGTTCGCCGGTGGCCTCGCCGCCATCATATTGGTGGGCAACTTGAGCTTCCCGATCATGGCGCTGGCAGGCGTGATCGACAAGGACAACGTCGCACCTGACGCCACAGTGGAGGTCGAACGATGATCGGCGAACTCGATCCACGGGCTCCGGCCGGACCATTGGCCGACAAGTGGACCAACCACAAGTTCGACATGAAGTTGGTCAATCCCAACAACAAACGGCGGTTCAAGGTCATCGTGGTGGGATCGGGGTTGGCCGGCGCATCAGCGGCCGCCTCGCTCGGCGAGCTGGGCTACAAGGTCGAGCTGTTCACGTTCCACGACACACCACGACGGGCCCATTCGATCGCCGCGCAGGGCGGCATCAACGCGGCGAAGAACTACCAGAACGACGGTGACAGCGTCCAGCGTCTGTTCTACGACACCATCAAAGGTGGCGACTACCGCAGCCGCGAGGCCAACGTCTTCCGGTTGGCAGAGGTATCGGTCAACATCATCGATCAGGCGGTCGCCCAAGGCGTGCCGCTCGCCCGCGAATACGGTGGTTTGCTCGACAACCGATCGTTCGGTGGTGCGCAGGTCTCGCGTACCTTCTACGCGAGGGGCCAAACCGGACAGCAACTCTTGCTCGGCGCCTACAGCGCGTTGATGCGCCAAGTGCATCTCGGCGCGGTCAACATGCACGTTCGCACCGAGATGCTCGATCTCGTGGTCGTCGACGGTCGCGCCGCCGGTATCGTGGTTCGCGATCTCGTCACGGGCGACATCACGGCGCACTCGGGGCATGCCGTCGTGTTGGCTACGGGCGGTTACGGCAACGTCTACTTCCTGTCGACGAACGCCATGATGTCCAACGTCACGGCGGCGTGGCGTGCGCATCGGCGCGGCGCGTTGTTCGCCAACCCGTGCTACACGCAGATCCACCCGACGTGCATCCCTGCCAGTGACGACTTCCAATCGAAGCTCACGTTGATGTCCGAGTCGTTGCGCAACGACGGTCGCATCTGGGTACCCAAGAACCCTGACGACACCCGTCCCCCCGACCAGATCCCCGAGGAAGAGCGCGACTACTACCTCGAGCGCAAGTACCCCGCGTTCGGCAACCTCGTGCCCCGTGACGTCGCGTCGCGCAACGCCAAGACCGTCGTAGACCAAGGGAGGGGTGTCGGCCCGCTCAAGAACGGCGTCTACCTTGATTTTGCTGGCGCGATTGCACGCGACGGTCGCCAGGCCATCGTAGAGCGCTACGACAATCTCTTCCAGATGTACGAACGCATCACAGGTGAAGATCCGTTCAGGGTGCCGATGCGCATCTACCCGGCGATCCACTACACGATGGGTGGTTTGTGGATCGACTACAACCTCATGTCGAACGTGCCGGGTCTCTATGTGTTGGGTGAGGCCAACTTCTCTGATCACGGGGCCAACCGTCTCGGCGCGTCGGCGCTCATGCAGGGTCTCGCCGATGGTTACTTCGTGCTTCCCTACACGATCGGTGACTACTTGGCCGGCCTGCTCGGCAAGCAGCCGGTGCCAACCGATGTGCCCGAGTTCAAGGCCGCGCTCGCAAGTGTCGCCGATCAGACCAAGCGGTGGTTGTCGACAAAGGGCACCAAGTCCGTCGATTACTATCACCGCGAGCTCGGCAAGATCTTGTGGGAGTACGTCGGCATGGCCCGCAACAAGACGGGTCTCGAGAAGGCGATGTCCGAGATCTCGGCGGCGCACCGCGAATTCCGTCAGAACGTCCGCGTGCTCGGTTCGGGCGAGTCGTTGAACCAGTCCCTCGAAAAGGCGGGGCGCGTCGACGATTTCTTCCAACTCGGCCATCTGCTCACGCGTGATGCGCTCGAGCGCGAAGAGTCCTGCGGTGGGCACTTTCGCGAGGAGCATCGAACCGAGGAGGGCGAGGCCCAGCGAGACGACGACCAGTTCGCCCACGTCGCCGCGTGGGAGTGGACAGGCGAAGACACGCCCGAGATCCGGCATCGCGAGGAATTGGTGTTCGAGAACATCAAGCTCGCTCAACGCTCGTACAAGTGAGGACTCACCAACCGATGTCGAAACACCTCAATCTCACGCTCAAGGTCTGGCGCCAGGATGGTCATGGCAAGCCCGGGCGGTTCGAGACCTACCCCATTGGCATCAGCGAGGACGCGTCGTTTCTCGAAATGCTCGATGTCGTCAACGAGCACCTGATCGACGAAGGCAAAGAGCCCATCACCTTCGAGAGCGATTGCCGGGAAGGCATTTGCGGCACATGCGGATTCACCGTCAACGGTATGCCCCACGGCAAGGAGAAGGGCACCGCCGTTTGCCAACTTCACATGCGCAAGTTCGAAGACGGTGATCACATCACCATCGAGCCGTTCCGCGCGGCCGCGTTTCCCGTCATCCGAGATCTGGCGGTCGACCGCAGCCCGCTCGACCGCATCGTCGAGGCCGGCGGCTACATCACGGTCAACACCGGGGCCGCTCCGGACGCCAACCTCATCCCGGTGCCGAAAGAAACTGCCGACGCCGCCATGGACGCAGCGGCGTGCATCGGTTGCGGTGCGTGTGTGGCGGCGTGCCCCAACTCTGCCGCGCAATTGTTCACGGCGGCCAAGGTCGAGCACTTCAACTTGTTGCCGCAGGGACAAGCCGAGCGGTGGTCGCGCGTCGAGGACATGGTCGAGACAATGGAGATGTACTTCGGTTCTTGTACCAACCATGGCGAGTGCCATGAGGTCTGCCCGAAAGAGATCAGCCTCGACTTCATCGCGTATCTCAACCGCGATTTCATGAAGTCCAAGATCAAGAACCGCAAGCTCGCCGGCCAACGGTAACATCCCCACACCCCCCGGCTTACCACCGTTCTGTTGGCATTTTACCGGTGTCGACACCTGTAAAACGCCACGAGAAGCGGACAAGAACGTGGCTTCCCCCCAACCCTCCTGCCCAAGGCCGGGAATGTCACCAACCGATTCGTTCGAGCGCGCCGCCGCGCTCGCGTCCGTCTGCTCGAAATCATCCGTCAGCACGGCATCAAGGCGCCCGTACGCCAGCATCGTGTGACCGACGGCGGGAAGCACTACTTCCTCGACGTGGCGTATCCCGACGAGATGCTGGCGATCGAAGGCGATGGCTTCGGCGTACACAGCGAACGCGATCGATTCGAGACCGATCGCGAACGCCAGAACGCATTGGTGTTGCTCGGCTGGCGGCCGCTGCGTTTCACGTGGCGCCAGATCCGCCAGCACTCCGCCTACGTTACGACCACGATCCGCACCGCCCTGCGTCCACCGCAATGAGTCAGATTCCGGTTCTTCTGTTGGTTAGGGGGATCGGAGGAAGTGGGCCAGTAGGCGGCGGGCCAATTCGGGGGTGAGTGCCGCCGGCGTCTCGTGCCCGAGCCCCTCGATGAGCCAGCAGTCGTTGTCGGGGATGGCGGCGGCCATGCAATGGGCGTGCGCGACGGGGACGACCGGATCGACCGTGCCGTGCATGATCAACGTCGGAACCGTGATCTCGGCCAGCCGATCGACGCGCGATGCGGTCGACCACGCGGCGAACCCATGGCCCGATTCGGGGTACCACATGCGCTCGACCTCGGCCGCGCACGCCGCCCGCAACCGCGCCTCTTCGAACGGCACCGCCGTACCCGCGTACAGACGGAAGAGCTCGACGAGGTAGTCCACGCGCTCGCCGAGCGTCTTGGGCGGCGGCGCGAGTTGACGTGCCGCGAGCGCGTCGAGGAACTCTTCGGCCGGCGTGGGCAAGCGGTCGTCACCCATCCCCGGCGAGGTGATGAGCAACGCCAGCGACCGCACGCGCTTGCCGTGATCGAGCGCGAGCAGTTGCCCGATCATGCCCCCCATCGAACGACCGACGATGTGCGCCCGATCGATAGCCAGCGCGTCCATCATGCCGACGACATCGCGGGCCATGTCGTCGAGGGTGTAGAGCTCGTCGGGATCGATCTTCGTCGAGAGGCCGCAATCACGATTGTCGAAGCGGATGACGCGCAAACGCGCGCTGACCAGTGCGTGGACGAGCTCGAGGTCCCATCGCGATCCGGGTGAGTCGGCGCCCGAGATCAACACAGCAGCCGGATCTGCCGCGGCGCCGAAGGACTCCACCCACAGTTCGACTCCGTTGGTGTCGATCAGGCCAGATGTGGTTGGTTCCATTCGATCCATCCTGCTCCACGGCGGTTAACGGCCTCCACCTTGACCAGCGCGCGGGGCAGGCGCGACGCGCGGCCAGCGGACGACTGCAGCAGCACCGGTGCCCACGCCACCGGGGTGATCTCGCACTGCAGCCCTTCGATCAGGACGTTCGCCCGCTCGGCAAACCCGTGGCGCCCGAACTCCATCTCCACCGCACACAGGTCCGAAAATTCGAAATCACCGCCGCGAGCGCGATAACCGATACTCCCTCCGTTGCCGAGGTCGAGGCAGTGCAGCCGCTCACCACTGTCCAGACGGGCACTGAACCAACACCAGGGGAACGACCACCAATCACGGACACCCCACGAGTGATCGCGTTGTCCGAAGCCCTCGAAGTCGATCTTCTCGCGGCCCACCAACACCTCGCCGTACACCTCACAGGGGACTTCATAGCGGGTGATGCCTTCGGGATAGCCGAACACTCCCCCGTCTGTCTCCCATTCGAGATCGAAACCGACCGGCACCTGATCGCCGCGCATACGCCCATACATCTCGACCGGATCATCGACACCCACCCCGAACGCCTCGAGCTGCACCGAGAACCGTTCGAGGGGCTCGAGGCACGAGACGTCGGTCCACAGCCCCGGCGCCCGCAACTCGAGCGCATCGCCCCGCGGCAGCGGTGCCTCATGGTCGCGGACGAAGACCAGCGAGCGGCCGGCGCCGACGACACAAGCCCAGAACCACGACACGCCGAGATTGGGATACAGACCCAGCCGCACGTACCCGCCGAACGTTGCATCGGTGTCGTGGAAATCGAAGTACCACGATTCGTTCCACAACGGATGAGACGTCGAGAGATGCCGGCCCTCGTCCGATGGCGCCGGATGATCGTTCACGTCACGACACTACGCTTCCGCCGTGGTGAAATTCCTGACCGACGAGTGGGTCTGGGCGCTCGATCACGAGGCGAGCGCGCAGGTCTCACCGATCGCCGACACGTTCGTCGTGGAGTACCGCGTCGAGCTCGCAGCGAACGAATCGTTCGTGTATCAGATTCGCTTCGCCGCCGACGCGGTCACCGTCAGGGCAGGATCCCCCTCGCCGCCCACCGTCGTCTTGTCGACCGACCGCCTCACCGCCCAGGGGGTCGCCACCAACACGATGTCGGCCCAAGCCGCATTCATGGCGGGACAGCTCCGCCTCGAAGGCGACACGATGGCAATGGTGCGCAATCACGACGCATTGGCCGCACTCGGCGAGATCTTCGCAGCCGTACGCACGAAGACGGAGTACTGACGATGCCCGAGCTCCCCGAAGTACGCGCCCACGCCGAACGCTTACACACCGCGTTTGCCGGAACGCCCCTCGACAAGCTCACGGCGCTCAGCTTCCATGCCATGAAAACCTTCGATCCCCCGCCCGAAGCCGCGATTTCCCACGCCCTCACCGCGGTCCGCCAACGAGGGAAGTACCTCCTCCTCGACTTCACACCGATCACGTTCGTCATCCACTTGATGCAGGGAGGCCGGCTGCGCGTGGACGAGAAGCAAGCGGCGAAGGTACGGGGCGGCCTCGTTCGTATTCGATTCGTCGATGGGCGTGCGCTGTTGCTTACCGAGGCCGGCACCGATCACAAGGCCGGCGTGTGGGTGCGCAGCGGCGACGCGCTGACGCAGGATCCGCTCGACCGCCTCGGCCCCGATGCCGACAGTGTGACCACCGACGAGCTCGCACAGCGCTTGCGCGCTACGAACTCCATGCGTCTACACGGCTGGCTACGCGAACAAGGTCCGCTCGCGGGTCTCGGCCGGCGTCTCGCCAACGAGGTCTGCTGGCAGGCCAAGATCTCTCCGTTCGCCAACACCCGCAAGCTCGGTGGCGACGACGTCGTCGCCCTGCAAACCGGCATTCACGCGGCGATCGACGAAGGACTGGCCTACGAGCGAACGCGCAACGACATGAGCGCATCCAAGGATCGACCCGGCGCAGTGCACGGCCGAACGAAAGAGCCGTGCCCCCGATGCGGTGACGCGATCCGAGCCGTCGAGTACTCGAGCTACACGGTCAACTACTGCGCCACCTGCCAGACCGGCGGCAAGGTGCTCGCCGACAACACCACGAGTCGCTTCTTGAAATGAGCGAGCCCCGAGTGGAGAGCGGCCGCGTCGAACGCCTGTGGGTCAAGCGGGCCAAGCGAGGGTCGATGGACGCGGTGAGCGAGGTGCAGTTCGTCGCCCGGCGGGGTCTTGCGGGCAACGCCGACGCCGGGGGCCGGCGCCAGGTCACGATCCTCTCGCGCGAACGCTGGAGCGAACTCACCCACGCACTGGGCGATGTCGACCCCGTAGTGCGCCGGGCCAACGTGATGGTCTCGGGCATCGAGCTCGAGGCGACTCGCGGCCGCCTGCTGCAGATCGGCGCGGCGACTGTTCGCGTCAATGGCGAGACGCGCCCGTGCCGAGCACTCGATTTCGTCGTCGAGGGGCTACAACGCGCGCTCGACCCTCGTTGGGGCGGTGGCGTCTATGCCGAAGTCATCGAGGGCGGCGTTGTGCACGTCGACGATGTCGTGCAGTGGACCGACGCCCCCGAGGCGTAGATCAGATCAGACCGAGGTCGCGCACCGCTTGGCGCTCTTCTTCGAGCTCAGCCACCGATGCATCGATCTTCTTGCGGGAGAAATCGTTGATGGGCAGGCCCTTGACGATCTTCCACTTGCCGCCCGCGCACTCGCACGGGAACGACGAGATCAAGCCTTTGGGCACGCCGTAGCTGCCATCGCTCGGGACACCCATCGAAACCCAGTCGCCCTCGGAGGTACCGAAAGCCCACGACCGCATGTGGCCGATCGCCGCGTTGGCGGCGGACGCCGCCGACGACGCGCCGCGCGCTTCGATGATGGCCGCGCCTCGTTTGGCGACCGTGGGGATGAAGAACTTTTCGATCCACTCGAGGTCGTCGACTTGTGCCGCCGCGCTGCGACCACTGACCTTGCAGTTGAAGAGATCGGGATACTGCGTCACCGAATGATTGCCCCAGATCGTCATCCGCTTGACCGACGTGACCGGACGGTCGAGCTTTTGCGCGATCTGCCACACGGCACGGTTGTGATCCAGTCGCGTCATCGCGGTGAACTGCTTGGGATTGATGTTGGGCGCATGGTTCAGCGCGATCAGCGCGTTGGTGTTGGCGGGATTGCCGACGACGAGCACCTTGACGTTCTTCTTGGCGCTGTCGGACAGCGCTTTGCCCTGCGGCTTGAAGATGCCGCCGTTGGCCGACAACAGATCGGAACGTTCCATGCCGGCCTTGCGAGGCATGGCACCGACGAGCAACGCGTAGTCGGCATCGCCGAACGCCACGTTCGCGTCATCGGACTTGACAACACCGGCCAACAACGGAAACGCGCAGTCTTCGAGCTCCATGTGCACACCATCGAGTGCCCGCAGCGCCGGCGCGATCTCGAGAAGTTGAAGGATGACGGGCTGATCTTCGCCGAGCATCGCCCCACTGGCGATGCGGTACAAGAGGGCATAGCCGATCTGACCGGCTGCACCGGTCACGGCTACGCGAACTGGCTTTTTCGCCACGCTGACTCCTAGAGGTGCGGGGGGCTTACTTGCCGCGCTGAGGTCGTCCGGGTATCACAAACGATCGACGATGGCGCTCGCGAACTCAGAGCACTTGACCTCGGTCGCGCCCTTCATCAGACGGGCGAAATCGTAGGTGACGATCTTGTCGGCGATGGTCTTTTCGAGCGCGCTCACGATGTCGCCGGCCGCGTCGAACCAACCGAGATGCTCGAACATCAACACGCCCGACAACAACACCGAACCCGGGTTGACCTTGTCTTGTCCGGCATATTTCGGCGCGGTGCCGTGCGTTGCTTCGAACACACCATGGCCCGTCACGTAGTTGATGTTGGCACCGGGCGCTATGCCGATGCCGCCAACCTGTGCAGCCAGCGCGTCGGAGAGATAGTCGCCGTTGAGGTTCATCGTGGCGATCACGTCGAAGTCTTCGGGGCGGGTGAGCACCTGCTGCAACGTGATATCGGCGATGTTGTCCTTGACGAGGATCTTGTCGCCCGGCTTGCCACCGCAATCGTCCCAACCGACCGCCACGTCACTGAACTCTTCTTTCACGAGCTCATAGCCCCAATTCATGAACGCACCTTCGGTGAACTTCATGATGTTGCCCTTGTGCACCAACGTGACCGACTTGCGGTTGCGGGTGACCGCGTAATTGATCGCCGCGCGCTGCAGGCGCTGCGAGCCGAACTTCGAGATCGGCTTGATGCCGATGCCGGAGTCTTCGCGGATGTCCCATCCGAAGGAGTCCTTCAACAAGCCACGCAACTTCTTGGCCTCAGGAGTGAACGGCTCGACCTCGAGACCGGCATAGATGTCTTCGACGTTCTCGCGGAAGATCACCATGTCGACCTTCTCGGGATGCTTCACCGGCGACGGCACACCCTGGAACCATCGCACCGGGCGCAAGCAGACATACAGGTCGAGAATCTGGCGCAGCGCGACGTTGAGCGAACGGAAGCCGCCGCCGATCGGCGTGGTGAGCGGGCCCTTGATGCCGATGAGGTATTCGCGGAACTTGGCAATCGTGTCTTCGGGCAACCAGTCGCCCGTGTTGTTGAACGCCTTTTCGCCGGCGAGCACTTCGAGCCACTCGATCGTGCGGCCGTGTTTCTTCGCGGCGGCATCGAGCACGAGTTTGGCGGCGGGCCAAATGTCGACGCCGGTGCCGTCGCCTTCGATGAACGGGATGATGGGGTCGCTCGGCACATTGAGGCTGCCGTCTGCATTTTGCGTGATCTTCTGAGCCATGACGAGAGCCTAGCCCGCACGCCCACGACCACTACAAGTAGGAGACAAGTGGCCCGAGCGGCCCCGCAGAGCGGGAAGACAAGTGGCCCGAGCGGCCCCGCAGAGCGGCTCAGCGGAGGGGAAGTTGTCCGAGGATGCGACTGGTCGCTTCGGCCCGATTGAGGGTGTAGAAGTGGACGCCGGGCGCACCGGCGTCGATCAACTCGAGGCACAGCTCGACTGCCGCCTCGACGGCCACCTCGAGGCGGGCGGCCTCGTCGGGTAGCGCCTCGATCCGGTCGAAGAGCGCCTCCGGCACGCGGGTGCCGTTGATGACACAGAAGCGGCGCACTCGCGATGGCGTCAGCACAGGGATCACGCCCGGCAGTACCGGCGTCGTCACCCCGAGATCGGCGAGCTCGTTCATCATCCGTGGATAGTCCGCGGCATCGAAGAAGAACTGGGTGATGCCGAAGTCGGCGAGACGCAGCTTGGCCGCGAGGTTGCGCCGATCGGCCTCACGATCCGCCGAACGGGGATGCACCTCGGGGAATGCGGACACTCCGATCGAGAAATCGGCGTGTTCTCTCACGAATTCGACGAGCTCGACGGCATAGCGAAAATCGCCGAGGTCAGGGCTACCGTCGGTGGGCGGATCGCCGGCCAGAGCCAAGATGTTGTCGATTCCGTTCGCTTCGTATTCGCCGAGCAGATCGCGCACCTGCGCACGCGTATGGCCGACACATGTCAAGTGGGGCATCGCCGGGAACGGGCGGTTGTTGTTGATGCCGACCACCAGATCGCGCGTGCGGTCACGGGTCGAACCACCGGCGCCGTAGGTGACCGACACGAACGACGGATCGAGCTCTGCCAGCGCGTCGAGATTCTTCTCGAGCGCCCGCAGCGCCTCGTCGGTGGCCGGGGGGAAAAATTCGAACGAGACCGTCGGGCCACTCGCCAACAGATCGTGAATCTTCGTCATGGCGACAAGGGTAGGGCGCAGCACCCCGCATCGGCGAGATAGAAATGCCTGCCCGACCGGGCGACGTTTGGGGGACACGATGGACTCGGCAGCCGGCATCGAGATGTGGCGCAAGGTGATGGCCAACGACCCACCGGCCGCGGTCTCGGGGTTCACCGAAGTGACCCGCGATCACGTGTTCGGTGAGATCTGGTCCCGGCCGGGTCTCACCACTCGCGATCGTCGGATGGTGTCGCTGACGTGCACCGCCCTTGCCCCGGGCCCCGCGTTGGCCATCCATGTCGAGGCCGCGCTCAAGAGCGGCGATCTCGACGTCGATGCCATCGAAGAATGGATCATCCACCTCGCGCACTACGCCGGCTGGCCCGTCGCCGCCAACGCCTATGTCGTCACGCGTGAGGTGATCGCGCGATACAAGCAGTGACGGTGTTGCGCAGCAACATCGCGACGGTGGTCGGCCCGACCCCGCCGAGGCGAGGCGTGATCCACGACGCCACCTCGCCGACGTCTTCGGACACGTCAGGGATGACACGACGACCCTCGTAGGTGATGCCGCCGCTCACCACGACGGCACCGGGCTTGATCATGTCGGGGGTGACCGAATTCGGCACTCCCACGGCGGCGACGACGATGTCGGCGCGCCGCGTGTAGTCCACAATGTTCTTCACGCCGGTATGCACGACGGTGACAGCTGCGTTCGCGCCCGGGCGCTTGAGCGTGAGCAGTAGCGAGAGCGGGCGACCGAGAGTGGGGCCCCTACCGACGATGCAGACCTCGCGCCCTGAAATGTCGATGCCGTAGTGCACGAACAACGCTTGTATGCCCGCCGGTGTGCACGGCACGGGACCGTCTTGTTGCAGCACGAGCTTGCCGAGGTTGACCGGATGCAGGCCGTCTGCATCTTTGCCGGGGTCGACGGCGAGCAGCGCGGCGTTGGCGTCGAACCCGCTCGGCACCGGTAGTTGGATCAAATAGCCGTGCACGGCATCGTCTTTGTTGAACTGATCCACCGCCGCCAGCAATGCGGCTTGCCCGGCCGTGGCGGGCACGTCGATGTGATGCGACACCATGCCGACCTTCTCGCAGGTCTGGTGTTTGATGCGGACGTACCCCGCGCTCGCGCTGTCGTCGCCGACCAGGATGGTGCCGAGGCCCGGCGTGATCCCGCGTGATCTGAGCTGCGCGACGTTTGCCCGGACTTTTTCGAGTACGGCGTCGGCAACAGGAGTGCCCGCGAGCAATCGTGCAGTCATAGTGGCAGGCCTCAGTGGCGGAAGTGGCGTTCGCCGGTGAACACCATCGCCATTCCGTATTCGTTGGCCGCGTCGATCACTTCTTGATCGCGCACCGAGCCGCCCGGCTGTATCACTGCGGTGCAACCCGCCTCGGCGGCGGCATCGAGACCGTCACGGAACGGGAAGAACGCGTCACTCGCGCACGCACCGCCGCGAGCACGTCCGTCGGACTTCTCCGCGGCGATACGCCCCGCATCGCGGCGATTTTGCTGGCCCGCACCGATACCGACCGCCTGGCCGTCTTTGACCATGACGATGCAATTGGACAGCACACGCGCGGCTACCCGCCATGCCAGAAGCAGGTCGAGCCATTCGCTGTCGTCGGGCGCGCGGTCGGTCACGACTTTCCACGACTGGCGATCGGTGGTGACGCGGTCGACGGTCTGCACCAACAGCCCGCCGTCGATGGAGCGGATGTCGAGCACCGCCGGCGTCGGCGCGCTCGCCGTGAGCACGCGCAAGTTCTTCTTGGCCGTCAGCACTGCGAGTGCGTCGGGCTCATAGCCGGGGGCCACGACCACCTCGGTGAACACGGGCGCCAGCTTTTCGGCGAGCGACCTGGGCACGATGCGGTTGATCGCGACGATGCCGCCGAACGCGGAGACCGGATCACATTCGTGCGCGCGCACGTACGCGGTGGTGATGTCGGCGTGTACCGCGGCGCCACACGGGTTGGCGTGCTTGATGATGGCGACCGCCGGATCGATGCCGAGTGTGTGCACCAATCGCCATGCCGCTTCGGCGTCATAGAGGTTCAAGTAGGAGAGCTCTTTGCCGCCGTGTTGGATGGCGGTGTCCCACCAACTGCTCTGGCCCCGGAAGCGATATCGCGCACCGACCTGGTGCGGGTTCTCGCCGTAGCGCAGGTCTTGCACGCGATCCGCGGCGAGATGCAACGACGACGGCAACGGATCATCACCGATCGCCTCGGCCCGGTCGCCCTCGTCGAGCCACGACACGATCGCGGCGTCATAGGACGCGGTCAGCGCGAGGGCCTTGCGCGCAAGAGACCGGCGAGTGCCGGCACTCAACGCAGCGTTGGAGCGCAACTCGTCGAGCACCGTCGGGTAGTCGACGGGATCGACGACGACGCCGACATGCGCGTGATTCTTGGCGGCCGCGCGGATCATCGTGGGCCCGCCTATATCGATCATTTCGATGCCCGGTTCGGACGTGAACGGATACACGTTGACGACCACCAATGCGAACGGTTCGATCTGGTGCGTCTCGAGATCGGCGCGGTGGGCGGCGTCGTCGAGGTCGGCCAATATGCCGCCGTGGATCTTGGGATGCAGCGTCACGACACGGTGCCCGAGCATGATCGGGTAGCCGGTGACGTCAGAGACGTCGACCACGGGAACCCCCTCGGCCGCAATTGCCTTGGCCGTACCGCCGCTCGAGACGATCTCCCAGCCCAGGCCATGCAGACCCTTGGCCAACTCGGTGATGCCGTGCTTGTCGAATACCGACAGCAGGGCGCGCGGCGCACTCACAGGACAGACCCTCTCTCGACTATCTGGCGGATGGTTTGGACATAGAGCGAGCGCTCGACTTCTTTGATGCGCTCGTGCAACGTTGCTTCGGTGTCGTCGGGCAACACGTCGACGGCCCGTTGCGCCAATATCGGGCCGTGATCGACCTCGAGCGTGGCGACGTGCACGGTGCAGCCGGTGACCTTGACGCCATAGGAAAGCGCGTCGCGCACCGCGTGCCAACCCTTGAACGACGGTAGTAGGGCCGGGTGGGTGTTGATCACACGACCCGCGAACGCGTCGAAGAACGGCTGGGCGAAGATCGTCCCGAAGCCCGCCATGACCGCGAGCTCGACGCCGTGCTCGTGCAACGCCGCGACCACCTTCTCGCTATAGCCGTTGCGGTCGAAATGGGCACCGAAGGAATCGCGCTCGATGACCACGGCGGTGATGCCTGCCGCGTTGGCGATCTCGGTCGCGCGGCAGGGACGGTCGACGACGACCACCACCACCGGCAACCCATCGGCGAGGATTGCCTCGAGGATGGTGCCGCTACCCGAAGCCAGTACTGCGAGCCGCACAACGAGACGCTACCGCACTGTTCGTCTCGATCCGGGGCCGTGGCTCCCGGGCCGTTCTCGACGAAACACCCTCCCGGGTGGCGGATGGACTAGGTTGAACGGCCGTGTGAACCAACACACGGGGGCGGCAATCAGCCGGTCAGCAATGACGCCAACGCAGGAGGCATGTTTGTGGACCTGAAGAAGCTCAGTCAGGGCGACAAGATAATCGGAGTCAGCGGAATACTGCTCTTGATCTTCTCGTTCCTGCCCTGGTTCAAAATCGAGATCGATCTCGGTCCATTCGGCGGCTCATCCGCATCGGCCAACGGCTGGGACTACTTCCTCACGGGGATCATTCCCGTACTCCTCGGCCTCATCATGGTGGCGCTCGTCGCGATCACGAACTTCTCGCCACAGACCAAGCTGCCGACTCTCCCCATCACGTGGGGCCAGGTTTACATGGTCCTCGGCGGGCTGGCCGCCCTGCTCGTCGTGTTGCGCCTTCTGATCGGCGAAGACGATCCCGTGGACCGTTCGTACGGACTCTTCCTCGCGGCGATCGCCGCGATCGGCCTCGCGGTCGGTGGTTTCTTCAAGATGAAGGAACCCGAGCGCACTTCGGCACCGCCGACGTCGTTCTGATCTGCATTCGACGTTCTCGAAGCGGCCCGCCCTCGGCGGGCCGCTTTGATTTTGGCCGATAGCGTTGCTCGCCGTGACCAATGCGATCGCGGTGCACGATTTGCGGAAGAGCTACGACGACCTCGAAGCGGTCTGCGGCATCGATTTCGCGGTCGAAGAGGGCGAAGTCGTGGCGTTGCTCGGTCCCAACGGGGCCGGCAAGACGACCACGATCGAGATCCTCGAGGGATTCCGGCAACGCAGTTCCGGAGACGTACGCGTGCTCGGTATCGATCCCGCAGACGGCGGCTCGGACTTTCGCCAGCGCTTGGGCATCGTGTTGCAGTCGTGCGGCATCGACCCGTATCTGACGGTCAGCGAAGTCATCCAGATGCACCGCGATTACTACCGGCGCCAGCGCGATGTCGACGAGGTCATCGCTCTCGTCGGTCTAACCGAAAAGCGCGACACCCGGGTGAAGCTGCTGTCGGGCGGTCAACAGCGTCGTCTCGATGTCGCACTCGGTCTCGTCGGTGATCCCGACTTGTTGTTTCTCGACGAGCCGACGACGGGGTTCGACCCGAGCGCGCGCCGCCAGGCATGGGAGATCGTGCGCAGCCTGCGCTCGTTGGGCAAGACCGTGTTGCTCACGACGCACTACATGGACGAGGCGCAGAACCTCGCCGATCGCGTCATCGTGATCGCTCGCGGCAGGATCGTTGCCGAGGGACCACCCGAAACGATCGGCGGGCGTGACCAGGCAACAACGGTGATCGAATTCTCGGTGCCCGATCACATGTCCACCACGATGCCACTGACCCCGCTTCGGCGCGACGGCGCAACGTTCGTCGTCGAATCGGCCGACGCGACGCGCGATCTTCATCGCCTTACGGCGTGGGCCATCGACACCGGAGTCACGCTCCACGGATTGAACGTCGCCAAGCCGTCGCTCGAAGACGTCTATCTGCGTTTGATCGGCGAGAACGCATGAGGCAGGCTCGATTGCTCGTGCGCCAGATCGGCTGGGAGCAAAAGATGTTCTGGCGCAATCCCGCCGCCGCCGTCTTCACCTTCGTCTTCCCGATCATCTTCCTGGTCATTTTCTCGGCGATCAGCGGTGACGACCTCGTCGGGACCGACGACGTGAGGGTCAAGTTCACGCAGTACTACGTGCCGGCGATCGTGGTGTTCGGCATCATCTCGGCCTGCTACACCGCGCTCGCGTTCACTCTGTCGATCCGCAGGACGCAGGGCATCCTCAAACGCAAACGGGGTACACCGTTGACCCCCGCGCTGTACCTCGCAGGCATCGTCGGCAATGCACTCGTCATCGCGGCCCTGCTCACCATCGTCACGCTGGTGATCGGGATCGTTGTCTATGACTTCACATTCCCCGAGTTCGCGTCACGCCTGCCGAGGTTCGCGCTGCTCGTGCTCGTGATCTCGTTCTGTTTCACATCGCTCGGCGCGCTCGTGTCGACCTTCGTCCCGAACGAAGACGCAGCACCGGCCATGATCAACGTGGTGCTGTTCCCGCTCGTGTTCATCTCGGGCACCTTCGGGCCGATCAGCACCGACAGCATGCTGACGAAGATCGCGCAGTTCTTTCCGGTATGGCACGCGATCCAGGCGACCACCAACGTGTTGAACCCGCTCAAATCGGGCGCCCTCGACTGGGGCTATCTGCTCGTACTGCTGCTGTGGGGTCTCGGCGGCGGCGCCCTCGCGTGGAAGCGGTTCCGGTGGGATCCCGCGGCGACGATCCGCGCGCCGCGACGCAAGCACCGCGCGGTCAGTTGAACTTCGGCTCGGTGCAGCCGTCGAAACCGCCGCCACCGGTGCCGGTCTCGAACCCTCGATCGATGGGATCCTTGAAACCGGAACCGGGATCCGTCGTCGTCAGGTACCGCTTCACCGCGTTCGCCACTGCTTGCGCTTCGTTCTGCCGGTAGTCGGCACGGTCCATCAACGCGGCCTCTTGCGGGTTCGACATGTACCCCGCCTCGATGAGCACCGACGGGATCGTGGGATACGTGCGCCGCAGCACACCGAAGAAGTCGGTTCGGCCGTCTCGATCGGGACGGAAGATCACGCCCGCATCCGACGCTCCCCGCCAGGTCGCGTTGTAGTTCTTCGTGAACGAATTGACGATCTCTTCCCACATCAACCCGGCGAGACGCTTGGCCGGCGCCGATTGCACTTGGTGGTAGACCTCGGTCCCCGGGCCTTGGCGGGTGGCGGCCTCGCCACCGTTGTGATGGATGCTGACGAAGAGCTTGGGGGCCGCCGCCAACGCGATCTCGGCTCGGATCTGTACGGGCACGTAGTAATCGGCCTCACGGGTGAGCACCGTCGTGTACCCCATCGCGTCGAGTAGCGCCTTGGCCCTCTTCGAGACGTCGAGATTGAGATCCGATTCGTTGAGCCCGGACGCGGAGGACGCACCCGGATCGAATCCGCCGTGGCCGGGATCGAGAACTACCGTCGTCGCGCCGTAGACCTTGCCGGAACTGAGTCTGGCCTCACCACCGCATGGCGTGCGCACGCGGTACTGCGAGCCCTCCTTGGCGAGCACGATGGTGACGGCGCCGGCGTTGGTGACGAAGATCGTCGGCTTGGCGCCGTCCGACGCGTCGACGATCGTCGAGCCGGTGATCGACGTCGCGGCGGTGGTTGCCGGGCTCGATCCGATCGTCGTCGTGGAGTCATCCGCGGTCGTCGTGGCTTCAGGGGCCGTCTCGACTTGGTCGTCGTCGTTGCTACCGGTCGCAAAGCCGTAGGCGACAACCGCCACCGTGGCCATGATCAAGATGATGAGCTTGGCGCGCACGTCGCGGGCTCTCTCCAGCCGTTCTCTTGGCGTTTTACCGGTATCGATACCTGTAGAACGCCAACAGAATGCATCAGGTCAAGGAAGGAATGAGCGCGGCCATCAGCTCGCCCGCCTCGGTGGGGTTGAGACCGACCTCGACACCGGCAGCCCGCAACGCGTCCATCTTGGCTTGGGCCGTGCCTTTGCCGCCCGAGACGATGGCACCGGCGTGACCCATCTTCTTGCCGGCCGGGGCAGTGACACCCGCGATGTACGAGACCACCGGCTTGGTCATCTTCGCCTTGATGAACTCGGCTGCTTCTTCTTCGGCGGACCCACCGATCTCGCCGATCATCATCACGGCCTTGGTCTCGGGGTCGGCCTGGAAAGCCTCGAGGCAATCGATGAACGACGTGCCGGGAACCGGATCGCCACCGATGCCGACACAGGTCGTGACACCGATGCCCTTTTGCTTCAGTTCGTACAGTGCTTGATACGTGAGCGTGCCCGACCGGCTGACGATGCCGACGGGCCCGCCTTCCTTCGCGATATGCCCGGCGGTGATCCCGATGTTGCACTTGCCCGGCGAAATGATGCCCGGGCAGTTGGGGCCGAGCAGGCGCACGCCGGGAAACTCACGCTTGAGCTTGTTGAAGAACCAGGCCTCGTCGTGCGAGGGTACGCCTTCGGTGATGACGACGATGAACGTGACGCCGCCCTCCGCCGCCTCCATTACTGCGCCCTTCACGCCTGCTGCAGGGATGAACACACACGACGCAGTCGCGCCAGTGGCCTTCACCGCGTCGGCAACCGACGCGAAGATCGGAATACCTTCGATCTCGGTACCCGCCTTCTTCGGATTGGTACCCGCTACGACATGGGTGCCGTACTCACGGTTCAAGAGGCCGTAGTACTTGCCTTGCGAACCGGTGAGGCCCTGGTAGATGACCTTCGTATTTTCATCAACGAATATCGACATTTTCTGAATCTCTCTCGATTGTTCAGGAACGAGCGTTGACCAGCGCGACAGCTCTGCGCGCCGCGTCGAGCATCGTGGGTTCCATCATCAACGTGTCCGACAGATGTGGCTGCAGGATGACCCGACCTTCGTCCGCGTTTGTGCCGTCGAGGCGAATCACGATCGGCGAATCGATGCTCACCCGCTCGAGCGCTTCGATGATGCCGTTGGCCACTTCTTCACCTCGCGTGATGCCGCCGAAGATATTGATGAAGATGGAGCGCACGTTGGGATCATTGTTGATGACCTCGAGCGCACCGGCCATGACCGCGGCATTCGCACCGCCACCGATGTCGAGAAAGTTGGCCGCCCTGCCCTCGACCTGGTTGACCACGTCGACAGTCGCCATCGCGAGACCGGCGCCGTTCGCGATGACGCCAACCGAGCCGTTCAGGCCGACATATTGCAGGCCCCGCTCGTGGGCGGCCGTCTCGCGTTCGTCGCGTGGTTGCGTGGCGTCGTACTGGACGTAGTCGGCATGGCGGAATACGGCGTTGCCGTCGAGGCTCACCTTGGCGTCGAGCGCGTGGACCGCGCCCTGTGGAGTCAAGATCAGCGGATTGATCTCGACGAGGTCGGCGTCGCCCTCGACATAGGCGCGATAGAGCTTTTGTAAGATGTCGACCGCACCGTCTTCGGCCGCCGGGTTGAGCTTGGCCGCTTTCACCCAGGCGCGGCAGGTCGCCTCGTCGAGACCGTCGACGGGGTCGATCCAGAGCTTTGCGATGGCGTCGGGGTCGCGCTCCGCGACCACTTCGATCTCGACGCCGCCTTGCGCCGACAACATGCCGAGGTATTGCTTCTTGGAACGGTCGAGGGTGAAGCTGGCGTAATACTCCTCGGCGATGTCGGACGCGTGCTCGATCCACACGATCTTCACGACGTGACCCTTGATGTCCATCCCGAGGATTCTGCTGGCATGCTCGCGTGCCTCGGCGGCGTCGTTGGCGAGCTTGATACCGCCCGCCTTGCCTCGTCCGCCCACATGCACCTGTGCTTTTACGACGACGGGATAGCCGACGCGGTCCGCGATCGCCACCGCTTCGTCGACGGTCTCCGCGGCGCCCCCCGATGACACGGGAATACCGAACTGTGCGAAGAATTGCTTGCCCTGAAATTCCAGCAGATCCACGAGCGATCCTCCCGGGCGCCGCGCCCGTGACGTCCGAATTTGTTCTTGGTTGTCGCCTCGATCGAGGCGCAGGCGTGTTGCCCACGCGGCGAGCACCCGGGGGATACTAGGCACGTGCGGTACTTGGCTTCGCATTGGGTGGTGCCCTCGGCGATGGGCTGGGCGGTCGACTGATGCCAGTCGCTCGCGGCCCGCGTATGACCGCTCGCAGTGCCATCGTCGTGGGTTTGGCGGGCGTCCTCAGCGCGGTGATCCTCTTGTTCTTCGTCCTGTGGGTCACCAGCCAGAGCGGCAACAAGATCGAGTTCCGGCTGGGCGACGAACAGTTCCAGGACATCACCGCAGACCGCATGGCCAAACAGATCGCCGACGAGGGCCCCGTCTTGTTCCCCGATGTCAGCGCCAACCGCAGCCGCGACATCTACGTCCAGCATCTGGGCGCCGACCCCAAGACGGGGTGGCTGGCCTTCGACGCGCGAAAGCCCGGAGCCGGCCGGGAATGCTTTCTCGAATGGCAGCGTGATCGACAAATCTTCGTCGACCGCTGCGATGGCTCTGAAGTCCCCGCGGATGGCGCGGGTCTGCGGCAATATCCGGCGGTCGTCAACAGCAACGGCAAGGTCGTGATCAACTTCAACGCCGGCGCCTCGACGACTACGACCGCCCCACCGGCGAGCAGCGTGGCTCGATGAGGACTCCACCACGACCACTGCGGGCGATTTCCGACGAGGCCACGAGCGAATACCAGATGCTCGCGGGTCGCGACTCGCGTACGCAGGAGTTGTTGCGGGTCATGCGCATCTCGCGCGAGTTCATTCGCGGCTTTCGGGCGCTGCACAACATCGGGCCCTGCATCACCTTCTTCGGTGCTTCGCGCTTCGGTGAGACCCATCCGTACTACGAACCCTCGCGACAGCTCGCGCGGCGTGTCGCCGAACTGGGCTTCAACATCATCACCGGCGGCGGTCCCGGTCTGATGGAGGCGGCAAACCGCGGCGCACGCGACGGCGGCGCGATATCGATCGGCGCCACGATCGACATCGGCACAGAGCCGCCCAACGCCTTCGTCGATCGGCGTATAGCGTTCCACTACTTCTTCGCCCGCAAGGTGACCTTGGTGAAGTACTCGTACGGGTTCGTGATGCTGCCCGGCGGAATGGGGACGCTCGACGAAATGTTCGAGGCGGTCACGCTCATCCAGACCGCTCGCCTTTCGGAGTTCCCGATCATCCTCTACGGGCGCGAGTACTGGGATGGGCTCATCGACTGGTTGCGCGAGGTCCCGCTCGCCACGGGTGCGTTCTCGCCAGCCGATCTGGCGCGCCTCCGCCTGACCGATGACGACGACGAGATCGTCGAGCGGCTCGCGCGCCTGGCCGGGCACCTCCACCTCGAGCCGGTCCCCCGGTGATGCCGCTCGGGCCCGGGCTCCCCGCTCCGAGGGCCGCTCGGGCCCTGGCTCCCCGCTCCGAGGGCCGCTCGGGCCCGGGCCAAATCGCGGGGGCAGAGCCCTACTTTCGGCGGGCATCGCGCCGATGGAAAAGGGCAACCACCCGGTGGTATCCGATGCAGCAGTGCGCAAATTGCCAATATTTCGTCCCGGCGGGCTACCTGAGTTGCCCGCAGTGCTCGATGCCGCTCACCGCGGGGATTTCGACTCCGAACACGGTCTACACGGGCAAGGCCGGCGGCAGAGGACGCAAGAACCCGCAAGCAATCATCATCGGCCTCGGCATCGCGCTCGTCGCGATCGTCGCCGTGTCGCTCGTCATGCGCGGCGGAGATGAACCGAAGTTCGTCGAGAGCGACTCGCTCGCGGCACCGGTCAACGACGGCTGGCGCACCTTCACGCCGTCCGATAGCA
>DATLFA010000085.1:0-4550 GCA_035525225.1 Acidimicrobiales bacterium | reverse complement strand
CACCGACCGCCCCTCGTCGTCGAGCGCGAAGTTGACGCCCACACGTGGCGAGAGGTTGTTCGTGTCCACCGGATAATCGTTGGCGTCGGCGAACTTGGGATTGTCGCGCTCGTCGATCGGGATGACTTCGAGGTCGTACCGCAGGCCAAGACTCAGCGTGGTGCGTTGATTCAGCTTCCACTTGTCCTGCAGGAACAGGCCCACGAAGTGCCCCTTGATGAGGAACTCGATCGCCCCCGGCACGCGAACCGACAGCCGCTCCGGGTAGGTGCGCGGATTGCTTGGATCGAAGGCCAGGTCGGTGTTGAAAATGAACGTGCCGTTCATGTTGCCCTGATTCTGGAACAGCAACGGGGCGTAGACGTACTGCAGGCCGAACTTGAGGTCGTGGTCGCCGGCTTTGTTGGGCAGGAACCAGGCGAAGGTGTCGTCGAAGCCATAGGTCCGATCCTTCCGCCGGCTGGCCCGTGCGCTCTGCTGATCGAGGAAGGTCAAATAATCCAAGGTGGGCTGAAGCTCGACCTGGCTATTGTTGTTGTCGAAGAAGGCCGGATTGCCGAAGAACACGTCCTCCTGCGTCACGTGCAGCCGGACGGTATTCACCTTCGTGCCGCCGATCACCGAATTGAACGAGCCCGAGTACGTCCAGTCGACGTCGTTCTCCTTGTCGCGCGTGGCCTCGGTCCGGGTCGTGGACGTCAGCTGATCGGACTGGGGCGACCACTCCTGCAGCCAGCGAAACGCCCAGGTGTGATTGGCGTTGATCTGGTGGTCGAACCGGGTGAGCGCGTTCCAGACGCGATCCTTCCACACGACGTTCTTGTTGAACTCCGGCCGTGTCAGGATGTTGATCGTGACCGGCCGGTCCTGCGTCACCCGCTCGACGCTCACGAAAAAGTGCGCCTTGTTGCGAACGACAGGGCCGCCGAGCGTTCCGCCCCACTGCCGCTGGCTGTTTTCGGGTTTCTCGAGCCCGAACTGCCTGGTGAAGAACTCCTTCTTCGAGATGCCCGCCTCCTGGTCGAAACCGAACAGGCTGCCCCGGAGCCGATTCGTGCCCTGCTTGGAAATCGCGTTGAGTACGCCGCCCGTTCCCCAGCCCATCTCCGCGTCGTACTGGCTGGTCTGGACCTGGAGCTCCCCGACCGCTTCGATCGGCGTCCGCACCTGAGCGCCTCCCGCGCCGCCGTTCCACATGTCGTTGTTGAAACCACCGTCGAGCGCGAATTGGGTATTCGTGAACGGCTGGCCGTTGATGCTGACGGAGTCGGCGCCCCACGAGGTCAGCTCGGCCGCCACAACGCCCGGCAGTAGTTGCATGTAGCCCATGGTGTTCCGGTTCGCGGTCGGCGTGTCGAGCAGCTCCTGGGAGTCCAGGTTGCCGCCAACCGTCTTCGAGGTCAGGTCGATCAGGGGCGACTGGCCAGTGACGGTGACCGTCTCTTCGAGTGCGCCGACTTCGAGCCGCACGGGGATGGTCGTGGCCTCGCCGACCGCCAGCCGCACGTCGCGGCGGACGAACCGCTTGAATCCTGGCAGCTCCGCCGAGATCTCGTAGATGCCAGGAAGCAGCGCCGTCATCATGTAGGCGCCGTCGGTGCCGCTGACGACTTCGCGAAACTGACCCGAGTCCTGGTTGCGAACGACGATGGTGACGCCCGGCATGACGGCGCCCTGTTCGTCAGCCACGCGCCCCCTGAGCTCGGAGTAGCTCTGTCCGGCCGCCGCGGAAGCGCCGACCGACAGCATCAAACCCCACGCGAGAATTAATCGCTGCATCGCCGACTCCTTTCAACCTACTGTTTACGCCTTTCAAAGGACCATCTCACCCCCGGAAGCGAAACCGTCGTGCCGTTGAACGGAAGGCCCACCGCGGGTCCTCCCGAAGAGGCCGACAAAAACACGCAGGCATTGTAGCCGGAACCCGTTCGGGATGCGTGAGAGACGTCACAGTTTCGGTAGATGCCGGTGACCAAGAACCTGGATCAGCGTGGCAGCTACCGGTCGCGCCCTGGATTGTCGCTCGGCCGACCGGCTTCGTGGCATGGGTTGGGCGGGCATCGCGCTGCGACGCACCACGTTGGTGTACGGGCCCTCGCCGAACATGAACATCAACCCGCGACCCAAGCGAGTGAACGCGCGAGCGGCCCAGTGAAGGGCTGACGATAAGCCGTTTTGGACTAAACCGCTGATTACAGCTCCCGACCTCGCCCTGAACGTGTTCGATTTCGAGGCGGTGGCTCGACGAAAACTCCCACTCGCCCACTTTGCCTACATGGCGACGGGAGTCGACGACGACCGTACGCTGCACGCGAATCGCGAGGGCCGTCGAGGCACTGACATCTTCAAAGCGTTGGCACTGGGCGCGCGAGCGGTGTGCATCGGGCGGCCCTACGTGTGGGGGTTGGCGGCGTTCGGCCAGCCCGGGGTCGAGGCGGTGCTCGACATCCTCCGCCGCGAACTGACCACGATCATGCGCCAGACCGGCACCGTCAAACTCAGTGAGATCCGCCGTCAGTCTGTCGTCGACCGCGGTCGCTGATTGAGGGGCGACGGCAGCCAGAGAAGGGACAACGACGCAGGTCGAAAGTCAGAAGAGTCTACCGCGTGCCCGTGCGTGCAGCGTACACCGCGCGGTCGAAGTCCTCGACCACCTGCTTCGCGCCGGCGTCGAGGAACGGAAGGACTTGCGTCATCAGCACCGCGGCCACCTGCTTCTCGCGATCGATCCAGAAAAAGGTGTTGTAGATCCCGGCCCACGACAGCGTATTCGTGCCGCGGCCCGCCTCGGTCGGCTTGGTATTGAGCGCGAAGCCAAGACCGAACTTGTCGAGCGAGCCCGGCATGGTCACGCCGTTGCTGCTAGCCAGTTGTGGAATGACGCTCGCCACCGGTCGAACCATCAGATTGCCGATATGATTCTGTCCCATCGCCGCCACCGACGACTCGGCAAGGATGCGACGGCCGTTCAGCCGCCCGCCGGCGAGAATCGCGCGCGCAAACGTGAGGTAGTCGGCGGCGGTCGCAAACAACCCGCCGCCGCCGGAGAAGAACTCAACCGGTCCGGCCGGCAGTGCCGGCTGTGGCGTCAACGCTCCATCAGGCCCCCGCTGGTAAATCGTCATCACGCGCGCGCGTTTGTCGGCCGGCACGTTGAAAAACGTGTCGCGCATGCCGAGCGGATCGGTGATCCTGGCAGTGACGTAGGCGTCGAGCGTCTGCCCACTGACCCGCTCGACCAGCCGCCCGAGCCAATCCGTGCTGATCCCATACTCCCAGCGCGTGCCAGGCTCGCTGACGAGCGGCGCTGCGAGGAATCCATCGCCGCCAGCCATGACGCTGGGGATCTGTTTCTTGCCGACGAGCGCCAGCAGATCGCGGTTGAGGAACTCGTAGCCGAAGCCGGACGTGTGCGTCAGCAGCTGTCGCACCGTGATCGGCGCTTTTGGGGCGCGCAGGGCCCCGCCATCGAGCACCTGCACGTCGGCAAGCTCCTTGACGTAGGTCGCAGCAGGTTCGTCGAGCTTCACGCGGCCCGCCTCGACCAACTGCATGACGGCAACCGAAGTGATCGGCTTGGTCATCGACGCGATCGCGAAGATCGCATCCTTTGGCGCGCCCACGGCGTGCTCGTACACTACTCCTTTGCCGTCGGCGACCATCGCCACCGTCATCGGCACGCGCTTCTGGTCGACGGCTGCCTGCAATAGCGCGTCGAGGACGCTCGATCGTTGTTGCGCCGCCGGTGCGATCGCCACGGCCACTGCGCAAAGTGTCGTGAGAAACACCATTCTTTTCATCCGGCTCGCCCCTTTCTGTCTCCGGGCATGCCGCAGCATACCCGGTCGGTCTATCGACATACAACTCGCGCGTCTGAAAGCGATAGCGGCGGTACGCTTCGCCGGAGGCGACCGCTTCGCCTGCAATCCACTCGATCGGGAGAGACTATGCGACCAACGGCGCGTCTCGTGCTCGTGTGTCTCGCGGTCATGGGGATCCGGCGTGCCGGCCCGCTCTTCGATCCGGCGGAAAACTGAGCGCGGCCTCCATCTCTGACGGTGGAGTGTCCGTCGGCCCCGGGAACGCCACCCGCGCCGTGCTGGCGTTCCGGGTAACGGGTGAGGCCGGCTACTTCGCCGGGGCGAGCCGCTTCAGCTCTTGCGTCCAGTGCTGTACGAGGACCATGTGCGGCCTGTTGGTGTTTTCAACCGCTGTTGCGGCGCGCTTGACCATCAGAAACCGCTGGCCGTCAGGCGTGACGTCGTAGTCGCGGCCGATGAAGCCGCTCCCGAACGCGGCCGTGAAGAGCGGCGTCACGGCGCCGGGCGTGAACGACGGCGCGAACTGCACCGCCACGCGCATCAGGACGCGGCGTCCCTGCCCTGCGGGCTCGACGTAGAACAACTCTTGACCATCCCGCGACCAGATTGGCCGCTCGCCGCCGCCGGTCGAGATCTGCCAGCGCGCGCTGCCGACGTCGGGAAACGGCCGCACGTAGACCTCGGGCCGCCCCGATTCGCTGGACTGATAGGCCAGCCACCGTCCGTCAG